>NZ_BAAAYB010000154.1:0-129970 GCF_039535905.1 Kitasatospora albolonga
CGCCGCACCGGAGGCGGCCGAGGTCTGCCTGGTCTCGGTCGGCGAGGTCGGCACCGAGCTCAGCCTGGCCGCCCGCCGGGAGCGGCCGGAGCTGGCGCACGCCCACCTCTGCTACCTGGACCACGAGCACCTCGCCGAGGCCGCCGTCCAACTGGCCGGACGGTACCGGCGGTTCGTGGTGGTCGAGGAGCACCGGGCGGCCGGCGGGGTGGCCTCGGCGCTGGCCCTGCTGCTCCGGCAGGCCACCGTCCACGGGGTCAACGCGGGCCAGGGCTGGCCCTCGCACGGCGGTGACCACGACCACGTGCTGGCCGAACTCGGCCTCGACCTCCCGACCGTGCTGGCCGCCGCCGAGGCCGCCGCCCACGACTGAGCGGGCCCCTGGGCCCGCGTGGCCGACGTACCGGCCGACCTGCCCGCAGGGCAGGAGATCTCACCCGACCACAGCACACCCGCAGCACACATGAGGAGCGACACGGATGGATCTCGGACTCGCCGGCAAGGTGGCGCTGGTCGCCGCAGGCACCAGCGGACTGGGCCTGGCGGTGGCCACCGCCTTCGCCCGGGAAGGGGCCACCGTCTCGGTGGCCGGGCGCGACCCCGAGCGGCTGGCCCGGGCGGTCGCGGCGCTGGAGAAGGAGTCCGCCGGTGGCTCGGTGAGCGGCTTCCCGCTCGATGTCCGGGACGAGGAGGCGGTGGCCGACTGGGTGGCCCGGGCCGCCGAACTGCACGGCGGGGGTCGACATCGTGGTGACCAACGCGGGCGGCCCCGGCCCCGGACACGCCACCGAGCACAGCGTGCAGACGTACCGGGACGCGGTGGAGCTGAACCTGCTCTCGGCGGTCTCGCTGGTCTCGGCCGCCGTGCCGCACATGCGCCGCGCCGGCTGGGGCAGGGTGCTGTTCATCACCTCCCTGGCCGCCAAGCAGCCGATCTCCGGCATGGCGCTCTCCAACACCGTCCGGCCCGGCCTGCTCGGCTACGCCAAGTCGCTGGTGCACGAGCTGAGTCCGGACGGCATCACGGTCAACGTGCTCGCCCCGGGGATGACCAGGACCCCGGAGCTGGAGCACTGGGCGAAGGGTCTGCCCGGCGGCATCCCCGGCCTGACCGCCGACATCCCGGCGGGCCGGCTGGCCGAGCCCGAGGAGCTCGGCGCGGCTGCCGCCTTCCTGGCCTCCACCCGGGCCGCCTTCGTCACCGGCACCGTGCTGCCGGTGGACGGCGGCGCCACCCGCAGCCTGCTCTGACCCACCGCCGTTCACCCGACCACCCGCCGGCGGCAGCCCGCCGGCCCGGACCGAAGGAGTCCAGCATCATGACCGATCGGCGTGGCCCCCAGGACGACACCACCCTCGACCCGACCACCCTCGACCCGACCGCCCACCCGGGCGGCCAGCGACTGGTGATCGACCATCAGGGAGTGGTGACCGCCCCGGCGCCCGAGGTGCCCGGTGCCCGGCCCGGCGGTACCGTCACCCTCCTCGCCGACGCCCCGCCGGAGCACATGGACCCGGCCCAGACCTACATCGGCACCACCCTCGCGGTGGCCACCGCCCTGTTCCACCGCTCGCTGACCGGGTACGTGGAGGATCCGGAGGGCGGGGTGCTCACCCTGGTCGGCGACCTGGCCACCAACGCCGGCCGGACCGACGACGGCGGCCTGACCTGGACCTACACCCTGCGCGAGGGCCTGGCCTTCTCGGACGGCACCCCGATCGGCTCGGCCGACGTGGCGCACGCCGTGGCCCGGTCCTTCTCCGAACTCGGCGACTACGGACCGCAGTTCATCCAGCGCGCGCTGGACCCGGAGCGCACCTACCGCGGCCCCGGCCCGGACGGTCGCCCCGCCCCCGGGGTCACCACCCCGGACGACCGCACCATCGTCTTCCGGCTCGCCGAGCCGTACCCGGACTTCCCGTTCTTCGCCGCCACCACCACGACCACCCCCGTCCCGGCCGACCGCGCCCCCGGCGCCGAGTACGAGACCGAGTGGCTCTCCACCGGCCCGTACCGGCGTGGGGAGAGCGTGCCGGGCGAGTACTTCGTGCTGGAGCGCAACCCGCACTGGAGCCCGGCCACCGACCCGATCCGCCGTCAGTACGTGGACCGGATCCGCTGGGAGTTCGGGGTGGACCGGACCGCGCAGACCCGGCGGCTGGCCGAGCCCGACGCGGACGACGCCACCTCGATCGCCACCACCGACGTGGCACCCGCCGACATCCTCTCGGTGCAGATCGACCCGGAGAAGCTCTCCCGGGTGCTGGACGGGCCGACCCCGTACGCCCAGTACGTCTACATCAACACGCAGCGGGTCACCGACCTCGACGTCCGCCGCGCGCTGATCTACGCCTTCGACCGCGAGTCCTACGTCGAGGCGGCCGGCGGCTCGGCCGCCGCGGAGCCGGCCACCACCGTGCTGGCCCCGATGATGCCCGGTCACCAGCCGTACGACGCCTACCCGGCCGGGCCCAACGGCGACGTGGAGCGGGCCAAGCGGCTGATCGAGGGCAAGGAGGTGCCGGTGCTCCGGTACGCCTTCCAGGACATCGCCCCGCTGCGCAAGCTGGCCCCGGTGGTGAAGACCGCGCTGGAGCGGGCCGGCTTCCGGATCGAACTGGTCCCGGTGGACCGGGCCGCGTACTACAGCACGGTCGGACGCCGGGACACCGACGTGGACCTGATCTGGGGCGTCTGGGGGCCGGACTTCCCGGACCCGGCCGGCGTGATGGACGTGCTGTTCCGCGGCGACCGGATCACCGCGACCGGCAACATGAACCTCTCGTACTTCGACGTGCCGGACATCAGCCGGCGCCTCGCCGAGCTCGGCAAGGAGACCGACCGGGCCGCGGCGGCGGCCGGGTACGCCGAGATCGACCGGGAGATCATGACCGACCACGCGCCGCTGATCCCGGTCTTCTACAAGCGGCAGTTCTCGCTGGTCGGGCCGGAGGTGGGCGGGCTGTTCGTCAGCGCGCTGTACTCCTTCCCCAACCTCACCCGCGTGCACGTGCTGAGCTGACGGAACGCCGGCAAGTCGGTCCTGCAAGGCCGTTGCCGATCCGATCGTGAACAGAGGAGGATGACCGGGTGTCGACCGAACCGCTCCGCAGGAGCTCCGTGACGTCCCGACTGCGCGCCGGCCTGGGGGGTCTGGGCGGTCTGCCGAGTGCCTTCTGGGTGCTCTGGGCGGGCACCCTGGTCAACCGGATCGGCACCATGGTCCAGCCCTTCTTCGCGCTCTACCTGACCACCAGCCGGGGCTTCTCGGTGGCCTCGGCCGGTGGTCTGCTGGCGCTGTTCGCGGTCGGCCAGGTGTTCTCCCAGCTGATCGCGGGCGCGCTGGCCGACCGGTTCGGCCGGCGTACCACCCTGCTCGGCGGAATGCTGGCCAGCGCGGCCCTGATGGTCGCGCTGGCCGGCAGTGACAGCATCGGCGCCTTCGCGGTGGAGCTGTTCCTGCTGGGGGTGGCGATCGACGTCTACCGGCCCGCCTCCACCGCCCTGGTGGCCGACCTGATCCCTGGTCAGGACCGCACCAGGGCCTACAGCCTGCTGTTCTGGGCGGTGAACCTCGGCTACACCGCCGGCGTGCTGATCGGTGGAGTGCTGGTCAAGTTCGGCTTCCAGTGGCTGTTCTGGGTCGACGCGGCCAGCTGCGCCGCGTTCGGCCTGATGGTCTGGTTCGCGGTGAGCGAGACCGCGCCGGCCAGGGCCCCCGCGGCGGTGGCGGCCGCCGGGAAGCGGGCGGAGGGCCTGGGCACGGTGCTCCGGGACAAGGTGATGACCGCCTTCGTCCTCACCACCAGCGGCTACGCCTTCGTCTACATGCAGACCATGTCCACCCTGCCACTGGCGATGCGGGCGGAGGGCCTGTCGCCCGCCGCGTTCGGTGTCGCGATGGCGGTCAACGGCGTGGTGATCAGCGTCGTCCAGCCGCTCGCGGCGAGCCGGCTCAGCCGGGCCGACCTCAACAAGGTGCTGGTGGCCGGCATGGTCCTGGTCGGCGTCGGCTTCGGCCTCAACTCCCTGGCCTCCTCCCCGTTCGGCTTCTCCGCCACCACCGTGATCTGGTCCCTCGGCGAGATCGCCTTCACCGGCGCCAGTGCCGCCACCGCCGTCGCCCTGGCCCCGCCCCACCTGCGCGGTCGCTACAGCGGCGTCTACGGCTTCGCCTGGTCCCTCGGCGGCCTCCCCGCCCCCCTGGTCGGCGCTTGGCTGCTCGGCCACGGCTCCGCCACCCTCTGGCTCGCCTGCGCCGCCATCGGCCTCGGCGCCGCCCTCGCCCAGTACCTCCTCGGCCCGGCGGTCGCCCGCCGCACCACGGCCGTCGCCGCCGCCGAGGCCGCCGCCGCCGGTACGGCGGAGTCCCAGGTCGCCGCCGGCCCGGCGCGGTCGGACGACCGCTGACGCGGTGCCCGGCGTGCGTGGTCCGGGCCTTCCGCGAGGGCAGGCCGCCGCGGTGGTGACCTGGGGTCAGACCTCGTCGGGGCCGGTGAAGTCGGGGGAGGCGAAGTCGGGCGAGGTGTAGCCCGGGCCGGTGAAGTCGGCCGGGCGCTGGGTGCGGCCGTCCGGGGTCGTGACGCCCTCGACGCCGGGGCTGGTGAAGCCGGGGCTGGAGTAGCCGGGGGAGCCGGGGCGCGGGCCCGGTCTCGGGACGGCGGCCGGCGCCGGCGCCGGATCGGTGTAGAGGTTGGCCACCAGCCAGGGCAGCAGGGCGCGTTGGTGCAGGGCGGTCAGCCAGGCCTGCCGGGCCCCGGCCAGCTCGGCGTCCTGGGCCGGGGCGGCGCCGTCCCGCAGGGCGGTGAGCAGCAGGCCGACGATGCCGACCACCAGGGCGGTGACGGCCACCGCCAGGGAGACCCAGCCGGCCGTCACCACCGCCCGGGCCAGCGCCAGCCCGGGCGAGGCGCCGCGCAGCGCGTAGCCGATCACCAGCAGCAGCAGCCCGGCGAGGCCGGCCAGGATCGGGGTGAGCACGGTGAGCACCGGGAAGAGCCCGGCGCCCTCCTCGCTGCGCAGCCGGTCGGTCAGGCCGAGCGGTGCGGGCGGCCCGGCCGCCCGCAGGGCGGTGTAGCGCTGGTACTCGTCGGCCGCCGGGGCGGCCACCGCGTCGGCCGACTGCGCGGCCTTGGTGCGGAGTTGGGCCGGGTTCAGGTGCGGCCCGGGGGCGGCGAAGGCGGCGCCCAGCGCGGGGTCGCGCAGAGCCTCGTCCAGGGCCCGGTCGAAGTCCGGCCGGTCCTCGGGGAGTAAGCGTGCGGTGTGCTGCGGGGCCTGGTCCACGGAGGAACCCCCGTTCCGTCGTCGCGCTGCGAGAGGTGCGGGTGTGCGAGATCGACTCGATGGTAGGGGCCGGAGGCGCCCGGAACACAGTCGCTTTCCGGTTTTCCGTACGTTCCGGTGCGCGCCGGGGACGTGAACGTGACCTTTCAGGACGCTTCCTGACGGTGGTTCAGTCCAGCGGCAGCCGGGCGACCAGCAGCCGGCCCTCCATGGTGACCCCGCCGTCCATCGCCACGGCCAGCTCGTCCGCGTAGATGTACGGCCCCGGCACGTGCGGCGGCACGCCGTCCTCGGCGTGCGTGGAGCCGGTCAGGTACGGGATCGGGCTGTGCCCGTGCACCACCCGGTGGCCGCCGTAGGCGCCGAGCAGCTCGTGCACCGCCTGCGCCCCGGCCGGGCCGCGGAAGGCGAAGCGCTTGGTGAAGCGGCGGAAGGCGTCCCACCACTCGTCGGCGCCCTCGTCGGCGAGCAGCCGGTGCACCGCCTCGTTGACGTCGTCCAGGCTGGCGCCGTACTCGAGGTAGGCGGTGGTGTCGGAGTGCAGCAGCAGGTGGCCGTCCTCCAGGGCGATGGCGGGCAGCCGGGAGAGCCAGCTGACGTGGTGCGACTCCAGCCGCTCCAGGTCGCTCTGCTGACCGCCGTTCAGCCGCCAGGCGGCCAGGAAGGAGGCCGTCCCGGCGGTGGACTGCACCGGCTCGTCGCCGTAGCGGGCGGCGCCCAGGAAGAGCAGTTCGTGATTGCCCATCAGGGCCCGGCAGTACCCGCCGGCCGCGGCCGCCTCGGCGGCCAGCTGCATCACCAGGTCGATCACGCCGATGCCGTCCGGGCCCCGGTCGGTGAAGTCCCCGAGGAACCAGAGCCGGGAGCGGCCGGCCGACCAGTGGCCCTCGGCGTCGATCAGGCCCTGCTGGTGCAGTGCGGCCAGCAGCTCGTCGAGGTAGCCGTGCACGTCGCCGACCACGTACAGCGGGCCGGGCGCCTCGCCGGGCTCCGGCTGCGGGTACGGGTAGTGGACCTCCTCCGGCGGGACCGGCTGGGCCAGCTCCATGGTCGGCGGGTCGTCGGACCCCGCCGCCTCGTGCCCGTACTCGTGGACGGGCTCCCGGACCGCCTCCGGGCCGTAGCCGGAAGCGGTCTGACTGACCGTCGGCCAGTGCTGCTCCAGGAACCGGGCACCGCCGTAGCCGCTGTACGTGGCGTCGTAGCCGTAGCCGCCGGGCGGCTCGGGAGGCTCGTAGTAGGAGCCGTACGGGAGCACGTCGAGGTCCTGCGGCTGGCGGGGGCCTGACTCGGGGAGCTCAGGCCCGGGGAGGCGGTCCTCGGGTGTCATTCGCCCATCATAGGAAGACCGCTCTCCCCTAGTCCCCACCTGGTGCCCACCAATCGTCCGTCGGCCGGGTCCGGTCCGTGGCCTGCGTTACATCTCCCCCGGTGGCCGGGGCGGGCTCACCGTGGTGCGCGGGCTCCGGCGTTGGGAGGAGGCGCGGACGATGAGCTCGGTCGGCATCAGGGTGCCGGGCGGTGGTCCGGCCGAGGCGGTCCGGTAGCGCGGCGGGAAGAGCCGGGTGCCCTTGACCGGATCGGAGGAGGCCCCGGGGGAGGAGTCGACCCCCTCGATGGCGTCGATCAGCAGGTTGACCACGGTGGTGCCGATCCGACGGGGCTTCAGGGAGAGCGTGGTGATGGGCGGCTCGGTGCCGGCGTACACGTCGCTCTCGCTGCAGCAGACCAGCAGCAGGTCCTCCGGCACCCGCAGCCCGTACCGGCGGGCGGCGGCCAGCAGGTCGGTGCCGTTGGGGTCGAAGAGGCCGTAGACCGCGTCCGGCCGGTCGGGCCGGGCCAGCAGCCGGTCGGCGGCCAGCGCACCGGCGGCCGGGTCGTGGGCCGGGTAGGCCTCGTAGACCGGCTCCTGCCCGACCCGCTCGCACCAGCCGAGGTAGGCGTCGGTGGAGAGCCGGGTGTAGGTGTCGGTGGAGGTCCCGGTGAGCAGGCCGATCCGGCGGGCGCCCGCCTCGCTCAGGTGGTCCAGGATGCCCAGCACGGCGGCCTCGTGGTCGTTGTCGACCCAGGCGGTGACCGGGCAGTTGCCCGGTTTGCCGTCGCTCACCACCGGGACGCCGGACCGGTAGAGCTCGCTCACCAGCGGGTCCTGGTCGGGCGGGTCGATCACCACGGTGCCGTCCAGCGCGATGTTCCCCCAGACGTCGTGCCGGGAGGAGGCGGGCAGCACGACCAGCGCGTAGCCGCGGCTGAGCGCGGCACTGGTGGCGGCCCGCGCCATCTCGGCGAAGTAGGCGAACTCGGTGAAGGTGAACGGCTCTTCGCCGTAGGTGGTGACGGTCAGTCCGATCAGGCCGGAGCGTCCGGTGCGCAGGGTGCGGGCGGCGGCCGATGGGCGGTAGCCGAGGCGCTCGGCCACCTCGCGCACTCGGCTTCTGGTCTCGTCGGGAAGGCGGCCCTTACCGTTGAGGGCGTCCGAGACCGTGGTGATCGACACTCCGGCGGCTGCTGCCACATCCCGGATGCCGGCCCGCTCCAGTCGCCGCGAGGTGGTGGGTCGCCGACCGCTCTGGTTGGCTGCTGCTGTCATGGCGGACCGATCGTATGGCGCGTGACCGCGCTGTGTGACCGGTACCGACAGAGAGTCAGAAGAACCGTTTCTCCATGAACCTTCGGCCGTGCATCCCTTCGATACCGGTCGCAATCCAGGCCTCTTACCTCTGACATGTGCCATGGGAACCCGGCAGAATGGCTGATCGGTACCCGTACCCCGAACGAGCAACTCACCCGCACGGGTGAGTGCGACCACCATCGTCCGGGGCACCCGACCGGGGTGGGACGGGTACGCACCACGGGGCCTGGCGCGCGTACGGCGATCCCGGCCGCGTACGGCACCACGATTTCGACAAGGAGCGCACCGTGACCGGTACGGCAGCACAGGGCCCCCGCCTGAGGCCGACGCTGGACGGCATCCCGACGTACAAGCCCGGCAAGCCGGCCGGCGCCGACTCGTACAAGCTGTCCTCCAACGAGAACCCCTTCGAGCCGCTCCCCGGCGTGCTGGACGCCGCCGTGGCGGCCGCCGGCTCCTTCCACCGCTACCCCGACATGGCCGCCACCGAGCTGGTCGAGGAGCTCGCCGCCCGCTTCGGCGTGCCGGCCGAGCACGTGGCCGTCGGCACCGGCTCGGTCTCGGTCGCGCAGTCCCTGGTGCTCTCCACCGCGGGCCCGGGCGACGAGGTGCTGTTCGCCTGGCGCTCCTTCGAGGCCTACCCGATCATCACCCAGGTCGCCGGGGCCACCCCCGTGCCCGTCCCGCTGACCGCGGGCGAGGAGCACGACCTGGACGCGATGCTGGCCGCGATCACCGAGCGGACCCGCCTGGTCTTCGTCTGCAACCCGAACAACCCCACCGGCACCGTGATCCACCGGGCCGAGCTGGAGCGCTTCCTGGACGCCGTCCCGAGCGACGTCCTGGTCGTGGTCGACGAGGCCTACATCGAGTTCATCCGGGACGAGCGGGTGCCCAACGGCATCGACCTCTACCGCGACCGCCCGAACGTCTGCGTGCTGCGCACCTTCTCCAAGGCCTACGGCCTGGCCGGCCTGCGGGTCGGCTTCGCCGTCGCCCACGAGCCGGTGGCCACCGCGCTGCGCAAGACCGCGGTCCCGTTCGGCGTCTCGCAGCTGGCCCAGGACGCGGCCGTCGCCTCGCTCCGCGCCGAGGACGCCCTGCTGGTCCGGGTCGAGCACCTGGTCGCCGAGCGCGGCCGGGTGACCGCCGCCCTGGCCGCCCAGGGCTGGCAGCTGGCCGACACCCAGGCCAACTTCGTCTGGATCCGCCTCGGCGAGCGCACCCTCGACTTCGCCGCGGCCTGCGCCGCCGCCGGAGTCGTGGTCCGCCCCTTCCCGGGTGAGGGCGTCCGCGTCACCATCGGCGAGCCCGAGGGCAACGACATCTTCCTCGCCACCGCCGAGGCCTTCCGCAAGTCCCTCTGAGCGGTTGAACCCCGAAGGGCCCGCAGCTCGGTGGCTGCGGGCCCTTCGGGGTTGACCGGTCGTCAGCTGCCGGACAGCCCGGCGGCCGGGGAGCCGAGCCCGGCGGCCGACCAGCGCTGCGGGTTGGTCCCGTTGCAGTCGTACAGGGTCACCCGGGTGCCGTTGCCGATGTTCCCGTTCGGCAGGTCGAGGCAGCGCCCGGACTGCGGGTTGAGCAGCGCGCCGTTGGCCTGGGGCAGCCACTGCTGGTTGCCCGCGTCGGTGCCGCCGGGGTCCTTGCAGTCCCACAGCGCGGTCGGGGTGCCGTTGGCGGTGCCGTTGTCGTGCACGTCCAGGCACTTGCCCATGATCCGGAGGGTGCCGTCGCCCCGGAGCTCGAACTGCTGGGCCGTCGAGGTGTTGCAGTCCCAGATCTGGATCGCGGTGCCGTTGTCGGTGCCGGCGGCGTTGTCGTCCAGGCACTTGGCCTCGCTCACCCCGGAGACCAGGGAGGTCCTCGCCGCGGTGGGCACGGACGACCGGTCGAGGACCGAGAGGTTGCTGACCGCCCCGTCGAAGGTGGAGCTCGGCTTCGACTGGTACTTGTACCGGCCGACCACCAGCGGGCCGGTGGCGTTCCAGGCGTTCGCCCGGGCGTGGTGGCCGGTCCCGGCCAGCGTCCCGTTGACGTAGAGCGCGATCTGCCCGGTGGGCTGGTCGTAGGTCGCGGTCAGCTGCGTCCAGGTGCCGAGGCGGACGCCGGCCGCGGCGTTCATGGTGGTGGTCTGGTCGTAGGCCCAGTCGTCGTTGTCGCGCTGCGACATGGCGAACCGCCAGGTGCTGTCGCCGCCCTCGGCCCAGAGGATGAACCCGGAGGCGTGGGCGCCGTCCTGACTGAGCACCACCCCGCCGGTGGCGTCGGCCCGGGCCCAGGTGGAGAGGGTGAAGCTGCGGCTGGTGTCGACCGCCGGGGCGGAGGTGGTGGCGACACCGGTCCGGCCGTCCAGGTCGAGCACCTTGGTGGAACGGCCCGCGACGGTGGCGTCGGCCCAGCCGGCGCCGGTGCCGCTCAGGGTGGCGTTGGTCCGGCCGCGCAGGTCCGCGGCGGTGCTGCCGGTGCCCTCGTCGAACTTCCAGTGCGAGCGGGAGATCCGGGCGTCGCCGACCGTGTTGGCGGCACCGAAGCCGGTGACCACCTTGTTGGCGGCGGTGCCGTTCAGGGTGACCAGCCGCTGCCGGCCGTCCAGTGCCCAGAGGTCGGCCACCGCGTCGGCGCTGGTGTCGCCCGAGGAGCTGAGCACCGGGTAGTCGGTGGCGTTGAGCTGCTGGGCGATCCGGGTCCGCTTGCCGTGGTCGGCGAGCGCGGCGACATCGGCGCCGTTGGCGTACTGGTACACCTCACCGTTGCCGTCGTTCCGGGCCCAGAGGTCCGGCAGGCCGTCGCCGGTGGCGTCGCCCGGGGCGATCAGCGAGAGGCCGTCCCAGCCGCCGGAGCCGAGCACGATCGGGTCGCGCAGGGTGCCGGTGCCGCCGCTGCCCTGGAACAGGATCAGCTGGGTGCCGCCCTTGCCGTCGCCCTCCACGGTGATCAGGTCGTTGCGCGGGTCGCCGGCCTCCTTCTTGGCGTCGCCGACCGCGAGGATCTGCCTGACCCGGCTCCAGTCCGCCGCGTACTCGTCGCCGCAGGGGTTGCCGGTGGCCTGCACCAGGCAGTCCTGCGGGTCGGGGCGGCCGACCGGGAGCTGCTTGGCGGCGGCGAAGTACAGGTTGCCGTTGGCGGCCAGGCCGCCCTGGGTGAGCGAGTTCCGGTAGTAGTACAGGGCGTTGTCGCGGTACGCGAACAGGTCGTCGTACCGGATGCCGTTGCCGCCCCGGTGGGTGACCTGGGTGCCGTTCCAGCCCTTGCCGCCCGGGCTGTTGGCCTTGTCGGAGGCGACCACGCCGGCGGCGGGGTCGGTGGCGGTCGGGTAGACCACCAGGTCGCCGCCCGGGGTCGGGGCCAGCAGGTCCACCCGCTCGTCGCCGGTGATGTCGCCGAGCACGGTCTTGGCCGCCGGGTTGTCCGGCGCGTAGAAGGTGTAGGTCTGCTGCTGCGAGCGGTTGCCCGCCCGGTCGACGGCCTGCACCCGGAGGGTGTTGGTGCCCCAGGTGGTGGGCGTCAGGTCGATCGCGGCACTGCCGTCACCGGTGGCGTCCACCCGCTTGGCGCTGCCGACCGGGATGTTCCCGTTGAACGCGTACTCGTAGAACAGCACGCCGCTGGAGCTGTCGGCGGAGCGGACGGTGAAGGTGCCGGGCTGACCGACGTACTTGGCCGAGCCGGGCAGGGTGCCGGCCGGCGGGTACTCGGCCGAGGTCACCACCGGCACCGAGGGCGGGGTGGTGTCGAGGCTGAACGTGCAGCCGGTGGTCCAGTTGGAGGTGCGGTCGCCGTCGCCGCCCTGGGCCCTCCAGTAGTAGCGGTGTCCGTCCTGCAGGCCGGTGGTGACGGCCGAGGCCCAGTGCGTGCCGGTGCCGGCCGAGATCCAGCCGCTGTCCCAGGCCACCGGCTCGCCGGCGGTGGTGTCGTGCACGAGGAAGTGCACGTCGTTGTTCTGGTTGTCGGGATCGCCGATCCAGGCCCCGAACCGGATGCCGGACGCGGAGTTGGTGGCGCCGATCCAGCCGCAGCCGTTGCCGTTGGCGTTCTGCGGCGCGGGGTCGATCGCCAGGCTCCACGGCTCGTACGGTGCCCGGTTGTACTCGATGTACAGGAACGGCAGGTTGTTGCGGTCCCGGGTGAAGCGCTTGAACGAGTAGTTGCCGCTGGTCTTCGACTCGTCGGCGGAGAACAGCGCGAAGGTCAGGTTGCCGCGCCACTCGTTGTCGGCCAGGTGCTGGCGGACGTCCCACTCACCGCGGGTGGTGGTGCCCGGGCAGCCGTTGCCGCCGGAGCTGTTCAGCCAGGAGGTGCCGATCGCACCCCAGTCCCAGGGCTGGGAGTTCCAGGTGGTGCCGGAGCCGAGCGGGTCGGTGGCGTGCAGCACCACGCCGCGGTTGTTGCTGCAGGTGTTGTCCGCCGCGTAGGACTGGGTGGCGTACAGCGACGCCTTCTTGATGCTCTTGTCCCGCAGGTCGCTGGTGTCCAGCTGGACGTAGTACCGCTCCAGGCCCTTGGCGGTCTGCCACTGCTGGTACCCCACGCCAGGGTCGTAACCGGCGGCGTAGGAGTCGTAGTTGACGGTGTTCGGGTAGCCCTCCTGGACCCAGGCCCAGTGCTGGGTGCCCCGGTTGGTGGGCTGCCAGGGCGGGTCGATGAAGACCGGGTAGGTGGTCTTCGGGTCGCTGAGGAAGGCGGGGTCGGGGGTGAGCGCGACGCTGTCCGCGCCGAGGTCGGTCTTCAGCCGGCTGACCTTGGCCTGGCCGCCGGGGCCGTCCTCGTCGGAGCCGGGCTTGGCGGCGGCCGGGGCCGGTGCGGTGGCCGGTGCGGCCGACAGCGGTGCCGACCTGAGCATCCGGGGGGCCGGGGCCGGGGCCGGGGCCGGGGTGGCGGCGGTGCTGGAGTCCCACATGACGGGGGAGGGCGCGTGGAAGACCACCCGGCCGGAGTCGTCGGTGGCCTTGAGGTTGCCGTGCTCGTCGGCGGTGACGCTCACGCCCCGGCTCTTCAGGCCCATGGTGAGCTTGGCGAGCTTCGGGTTGCGGGCCGCCTCGGCCGACTTGACCACCAGGACCTGGGAGATGCCGCCGGCCTGATCGGCGGTCAGCTTGAGGTCGGTACCGGGCGCGACGTCCCGGTAGGTGGCGGTGTCACCCTCCAGGGTCGGTGCGGGGAGCGCCTCCGGCCAGCTCAGCGTGATCGCCTTGCCGCCCTGCTCCAGGGTGGCGAGCGGTGCGGTGCCACCACCGGAGAGGGCCAGTGCGCCGGTGGTGGCCTTGGGCCGGAGCAGTCCGTCGGCCGACCGGGACAGCGTCGCGTCCAGCTCGGCCCAGCGGTCGCCCTGCTTGGTGCGCACCGGAGCGACGCTCCGGGAGAGGGCGAACGAGCCGTCCGGGTTGGCCACCACGGTGTCGGTCTCGGTGGTCAACGCCGGTACGGGGACCGGCTTTCCGGTGCGCTTGGCCTCGGCCTGCGCGGCGGACTCGGCACGCTCGCGCTCGCTGACCGGTCGGTCCGGCGCGGTGGTGCGGTCAGCCGCCCGCTGCGGGTCGGCCGCGAGCGCGGCGGGAGCCGCTCCCAGCAGACCGACCGAGAGGGACAGGCTGACCAGACCCGTGAGCGCGGCGGACCGGTGACCCGGCCGCCTCCGAGGCATGGCCCCCATTGGAGTACTCCCAGTATTCATGGTGCGTAGACGATGGATCGCGACGCTAGCACTCGCGGGAATGAATCTGACGCACCGTCATGGAGGGGGTCGGGTGACGCAGATCATACGTGTACTGAGCGTTGTTGATCCACTCTCTCGGGTAATTCTCATCGTTTCTTTAGGTGAGGATGATATGTCGCCATAACGGTCCAAACTGGACAGTCCCTCGCCGTCGATGTGACGGTGCGTTGGACGCCCTGAGCCGGCGTCACGAATTGATGACCTTTATGACGGACCGTCATTCCGGGATTGATGATTGACCATCACTTTGCCGCAGGTAGGCTCCCGCCGAAATTGATCATTACTGAAATTGGGGGGCGTGCCGTGCCGGCCGTGCCTGAACTTCCCGTGCCCAGACGGCGGTCAGCCGCCTTCCGGCGCACCAGCACCACCGCCGTGCTGGTGCTCTCCCTACTGGCCGGAGTCGGTCCGGCCCAGGCCGCCGAGTGGAAGCCGAAGGATCCCCGGCGCTGGTCGCCGGGCAAGCTGACGGTGTCCCAGTCGGTGCCTGGCAAGGACGCCGACTCCGGCGCCGGCCCGGCCGCGACGGGTGACCGCGCGCCCAAGTGGCGGCCCACCGAGGTGAACTGGCCGGCCGCCACGGATGCCGAGGTGAACCTCGCGGCCACCGCCCCGGCCGTCCGCGGCTCGCTGTTCGCCGCCTCCGGCGCGTCCTCCTCCGGGCAGGCCGGGAACGCCCCGGTCTGGCTCGAATCACCGGCCGCGGTGGTCGCCCCCGGCGCGCAGCGCCGGTCGGCCGGACCCAAGGCCGGCAAGGCCGAGGTCCGGCTCGCCGACCGGGCGAGCGCCGAGAAGCTCGGTGTCAACGGCCTGCTGCTGACGGTCGGAGCGGGCGAGGGCACCGAGGCCGGTGCCCCGGTCAAGGTCTCGGTGGACGTCTCCCGGATCGCCGGCGCGTACGGCGGTGACTGGATCTCCCGGGCCCGGCTGGTGGCGCTGCCCGAGTGCGCGCTGACCACGCCCGACCGGGCCGAGTGCCGGACCCAGTCGCCGGTCGTGACCGCGGCCGACCCGGGCCGTCCCGGCCTGCTGAGCACCGAGCTCGCGATGCCGGCCGGCGGCCCGGCGACCGCTCCGGCCGGTTCCATGCGGCTGAGCGCGGCGTCCGGCGGCGGTGCCGTGGTGCTGGCGGCCACCGCCGCCCCCGGTGGTGGCGCGGGCAACTACGGCGTCAGCAGCCTGGCTCCGTCGGGCACTTGGAGCGCCGGTGGCAACACCGGTGGCTTCAGCTGGTCCTACCCGATCGACGTGCCCGAGGGCCTCGGCGGCTCCAAGCCGAACGTCGGGCTCTCCTACAGCTCCCAGGCGGTCGACGGCCGCACCGCCGCGACCAACAACCAGGCCTCCTGGATCGGCGAGGGCTGGGACTACACCCCGGGCTTCGTCGAGCGCCGGTTCAAGCCCTGCGCCAAGGACGGCCAGACCGGCTCGGGCGAGCAGTGCATCTCCGGCTACAACGCCACCATCTCGCTGAACGGCCGCTCCTCCGTCCTGGTCAAGGACGACAGCACCGGCACCTGGCGGCTGGAGGGTGACGACGCGTCCAAGGTCGAGCTGCTGACCGGCGCCGACAACGGCGACAACAACGGCGAGCACTGGCGGGTCACCACCACCGACGGCACCCAGTACTGGTTCGGGGCCGGCCGCAAGCCGGGCACCCCCACCGCACCGGCCACCAACTCCGCCTGGACCACGCCGGTCTACGGCAACAACGCGGGTGAGGAGTGCAACAAGGCCGCCTTCGCCGACTCGTTCTGCAACCAGGCCTGGCGCTGGAACCTGGACTTCGTGGTCGACGCCAAGGGCGGCGTGATCACCCACTGGTACGACACCGAGACCAACAACTACCGGCGCGGTCTCTCGGCCGCCAACCCGACCGGCACGCTCACCTCGTACGTCCGCGGTGGCACCCTGAACCGGATCACCTACGGCTCCAAGCTGTCCGACCCGGACACCGTGAAGCCGACCGCCCAGGTGCTGTTCGGCACCGCCGAGCGCTGCCTGCCCGACGCCGGCTTCGACTGCGCCCCGGCCAAGCTGACCAAGGCCGACGCGGCCAAGTGGCCCGACGTCCCGTTCGACCAGAACTGCGCCGCCACCGGCACCTGCGAGAACTACTCCGCCACCTTCTGGTCCACCAAGCGGCTCACGAAGATCACCACCCAGGTGCTCAGCGGCGGCTCCTACCTGGACGTGGACTCGTACGACCTCACCCACGAGTTCCCGGACCCGCAGGACCACACCGCCCCGGCGCTCTGGCTGGCCTCCATCACCCACAACGGCCATGACGGCGCCGCCAGGCTCAGCACCCCGCCGGTCACCTTCACCGGCCAGCTGAAGAACAACCGGGTCGACTCCAGCGGCGACAACCGCCCGCCGCTGAACCGCCGCCGGATCGTCGCGATCACCGCCGAGACCGGCCAGGTAACCGACGTCACGTACGCCGAGCCGGACTGCGCGCCGGGCGCCCTGCCCACCGCCCAGGACGGCAACACCAAGCGCTGCTACCCCGTCTACTGGAACCCGGACGAGAAGAGCCCGGTCGACCCGACGCTCGACTGGTTCCACAAGTACGTGGTCTCGGCGGTCACCGAGCGGGACCCGTTCGGCACCTCGCCCGACCAGCTGGTCCGGTACGAGTACGTCGGTGACGCCGCCTGGCACCGCGACGACGACGAGCTGACCGAGGACAAGCGCCGCACCTGGAACCAGTTCCGCGGCTACGAGCAGGTCATCACCCGGACCGGCGCGGCGCCCGACGTGGTCGGCAAGTCCGCCTCCTTCTACCTGCGCGGCATGGACGGCGACGTCAAGGCCGACGGCAGCAAGCGCTCGGTCACCTTCACCGACAGCACCGGAGCCACCGTCAAGGACGGCAACCCGCTGGCCGGTTCGGTCCGGGAGACCCAGGCCTTCGCCGGCGACGGCGGCGCGCTGACCGTCTCCTCGCAGTCCGACCCGTGGCTCTCCCCGGTCACCGCCAGCCACGGCCGGGGCGGCGGCCTGCCGCCGCTGACCGCGCAGATGCTGCGCGGCGGCTCGGCCCGGGACCGCGCGCTGCGCAGTGACGGCGGCTGGCAGACCACCTCCAAGACCGCGACCTTCGACCCCGTCTACGGCATGCCGGTCAGCGTGGTCGACAAGGCCGACGGCCTGTCCGACATCTGCACCACCACCACCTACGCCCGCAACACGGCGGCCTGGATGGTCGACCGGGTGGCCGAGACCGTCCAGATCCAGGGCGGCTGCACCACCCCGACCGAGGCCAACACCCTCGGCCGCAACCGCACCTTCTACGACGGCCAGTCGCACGGCGTGCTGACCGGCCCCGGCCTGGTCACCGGCACCGAGGAACTGGACCGCTTCGAGGGCGGCCAGCCCAAGTACTCGACCGCCTCCACGGTCGGCTACGACGCCTACGGACGGGTCGTCACCAGCACGGACCCGGCCGGTGCCACCACCACGACCGCCTACACCCCGGCCGGGCCCGCCCTGCCTGACACCGTGAAGGTCACCAACGCCAAGGGCTGGGCGACCACCTCGACCTTCCACCCGACCCGGGAGACCGCGGTCAAGACCGTCGATCACAACGGCCGGACCAGCGAGCAGACCCTGGACGCCCTCGGCCGGGTCACCGCGACCTGGCAGCCGGGGCGGGCCAAGGCCACCCAGAGCGCGAACACGGTGCTCGAGTACCAGCTCCGCAACACCGGCACCAGCTCGGTCACCACCAAGACCCTGCGGGCGGACCAGTCCTACCGGGTCGGGATCGAGATCCTGGACGCGTTCGGCCAGACCGTCCAGCAGCAGAGCGACACCGCGAACGGCTCGGCCGGACGCCTCGTCAGCGACACCTTCTACGACACCCTCGGGCGTCCGAAGAAGACCAACAAGGCGTACGGCAACACCGCTTCGGGCCCGACCACCACCCGGTTCGTCGCCGACGACAACATGGTGCCCGGCCAGAGCGCGGTGTTCTACGACGGCCAGGGCCGCCCGGTCACCCAGACCTTCTCCTCGAAGGCGATCGAGCAGTGGCGCGGCACCACGTCCTACCCGGGCGTGGAACGCACCGACACCACCCCGCCCAAGGGGGACATCGCGACCAGCGTCATCACCGACGCCCGCGGCCGCTCGGTCGAGAGGCGCCAGTACAAGACCGGCGCGCCCAACGGCGAGTACGACGCCACCCGGTACGGCTACGACACCGAAGGCAAGCTGACCCAGGTCAACGACGCCGCAGGCAACGCCTGGACGTACGGCTACGACCTGCACGGCCGGCAGACCAGGGCGGAGGACCCGGACAAGGGCACCACCACCACGACGTACGACGCGGCCGACCGGCCGGTGGCCACCACGGACGCCCGAGGGGTCACCACCTACGTCAGCTACGACATCCTGGGCCGCCCGACCTCCCGCAACCTCGGCGCGGTGGACGGCACCAAGCTGGCCACGTACGACTACGACACCCTGCTCCCGGGCCTGCCCACCGCCAGCACCAGCTGGGTCAACGGCAAGGGCTTCCGGCAGGAGGTCACCGGTTACGACACGCTCTACAACCCGCTCGGCAGCAAGCTCACCGTCCCGGACGGCGAGGGCGCGCTGTCCGGCACCTACACGGCCAGCACCCAGTACGACGCGGTGACCGGCCTGCCCCGCCGGACCACCCTGCCCGCGGCAGGTGGCCTCCCCTCCGAGCGGCTCTCGGTCGGACGGAACGTCAACGGCCTTCCGGTGTCCATGGGTTCGGACAGCGTCGACTACGTCAACTTCACCGACTACGACGAGTTCGGCCGGGTCCAGCGGACCACCTTCGGTGACGTGCCCAAGCAGGTCGCCTTCACCTCCAGCTACGACCCGGCCACCGACCGGGTGCTCCAGACCCAGCTGCAGAAGCAGGACGCGGCGAACCCGGTCGACATCACCGACTACACCTACACCGAGGCCGGCGACGTCACCTCGGTCAGCACCCAGCAGGGCGCCGTCCGTGACACCCAGTGCTTCACGTACGACCACCTGCGCCGACTGACCCAGGCCTGGACCGACACCGGCACCACCACCAGCAAGCCCGGCCCGTCCGTGCCCGGCATCGGCGGCTGCACCAACGCGGCGCCGCAGACCGGCAAGATCGGCGGACCGGCTCCGTACCGGCAGTCCTTCAGCTACGACGTGACGGGCAACCGCACCTCGTTCACCGACCACGACCCGGCCGGTGACCCGCTCAAGGACACCACCACCACCCTCAGCTACCCGGCGCCCGGCCAGCCGAAGCCGCACGCCCCGACCAGCACCACCACGAAGACCGGCAACGGACCCACCGTCACCACCGGCTTCACGTACGACCAGACCGGCAACACCCTCACCAAGCCCGACGCCGCCGGCAACACCCAGACGATGACCTGGACCCCGGACGGCAACCTGGAGAGCGCCAAGACCGGTACGGGAACGTCCACCTACGTCTACGACACGGAGGGCAACCGCCTGCTGCGCCGCGACCCGGGCAGCACCACGCTCTACCTGGGCAGCACCGAGCTGACCCTGAACACCATCGGCAACACGGTCAGCGGCACCCGCTACTACAGCACCGCCGGCGGCCCGACCATCGTCCGCAGCTCGGACGGCCGGCTCGCCTACACCGCCGCCGACCACCACAACACCGGCACCACCTCGGTCGACGCGGCCACCCTCCAGGTGCAGCGCCGGGCCACCAAGCCGTTCGGCGAGGAGCGCGGCGCCCAGCCGACGCCCGGCAGTTGGCTCGGCGAGAAGGGCTTCGTCGGCGGCGCCCAGGACAAGGCCACCGGCCTCACCCACCTCGGCGCCCGCGAGTACGACCCCCGGCTCGGGACCTTCCTGTCGGTCGACCCGGTCATCGACCCGTCCGACCCGCAGCAGCTCCAGGGCTACCTGTACGCCAACAACAGCCCGCTCACCTTCACCGACCCCGACGGCCTGTTCTGGGGCAGCCTCAAGAAGGCCGTCAGCAAGGCCGTCAACACCGTCAAGGACAACTACAAGGCCATCTCCAACATCGGCCACACCGTCCTCGACGTGGCCGGCATGATCCCGGTGATCGGCGAGATCGCCGACGTCGCCAACGGCGTCTGGTACGCCGCGGAGGGCGACTGGAAGAACGCCGCGATGTCCTTCGCGGCCGTCGTCCCGGTGGTCGGCAGCGCCGTCACCGGAGCCCGGGTCGCGGCCAAGGCCGCCAAGTACGTCTCCAAGGCGACCAGCCGCACCAGCAAGGCGACTTCCGCCGCCCGCCGCGGCACCAGCTGGAGCGCGAAGGCCGGCCCGCCGCCGGGCAAGACCAAGGCGAGCGGCGCCAAGTCGGGCTCCTCGGGCGGCAAGTCCGGTGGCAGTAAGGCGAGTGGCAGCAAGGCGAGTGGCGGCAAGTCCGGTTCCAGCGGCAAGGGTTCGTCCGGTGCCGGCGGTCGCTCCGCCAACTCGGGCAGCCGCCAGGCCCCGGGGTGCAAGAACAACAGCTTCACCCCGGACACCGAGGTCCTGATGGCCGACGGCACCCGCAAGCCGATCGACCAGGTGACCAACGGCGACCAGGTGCTCGCGTCCGACCCGGCCACCGGCCGGATCGAGGCCAAGGACGTCACCGCCGTCATCACCGGCGAGGGCGACAAGAACCTGGTCGAGATCACCGTGCTCCCGGCCGGGGCCGCGGAACAGCCCGCAGCCGCTGCCCCCCCAGGTCGTCACGGCGACCGACAAGCACCCCTTCTGGCTCCCCGAGCAGAAGACCTGGACCGAGGCCGAGCAGCTCCAGCCCGGTCAGTGGCTGGAGACCTCCTCCGGCACCAAGGTTCAGATCGGCAGCATCCGCCGCTTCACCCAGCAGCAGCGTGTTCGGAACCTCACGGTCAGTGACCTGCACACGTACTATGTGCTGGCGGGTGACAGTCCGCTTCTCGTTCACAACTGCAACGTCGGGCTCGGGTACCAGAAGGCGAAGGCCAAGGAGTGGGCCAACAACGAGGGCCTCACCCACTTCATGGACCTGCGCTTCATCGACACCTGGAGCACCGAGGTGAAGAAGGCCATCGACAACCCCAACACGACGATCCACGTGTTCACGGAGCAGTTCGAAGGAGGCTTCGAGGGGATGGCGACCCGGGGCCTCGCGGGCGGATCGGGTGTTCACGCGACCGCGCAGGAGATGTCCTGGCTCGCTCGGGCCGTGATCGGTGAGCGGCGGTCCTGGGATTCGATCCAGTTCTACGACAAGAGTGGAAAGATCGACGTGCCCGAGCCCCTGTGGCACGAAAGCAAGTGGTACACCGCCTGGACCCTGGAGTGGGCCTGATGACGAACCAGGTGAATCCTCCGGGATCGTCCGCGGAGGATCTCCGTCTCCGCCACTACCCGGATCTTGTGCAGAGCGGAGGGCTTCGGCCGGCGATCCTCGTGGTCGCGGGTGCGCACCGGACCGAGCCGGGAGTCCTCGCGGAGGGCCCGATGCCGTCGGCCTCCCAGTGGAGCGTGGCGGAGTTCGCGTCACCACGGGGAGCCATGCGGGTCAACCTCGGCCATGGCGTCCGCAGGTTCGCCGTCACCCTGGACGGCCACGGGCATGTCTGGGCGAGCGGTAGCACGTCCGACCTGTCCGAGGTGGTCGAGGTGCTGGTGTCGTGGCAGCACGGGGTCAAGCTGAGGGAACTCGCAGCGAGGTTCCCCTTCATGGAGTTCGACCGGCTGAGCCAGGCCTACGAGGACGGCAACGTCGTCGAGGTGCAGTGGGACATCGTCATCGGCGACGACGATTTCCTCCTGTACCGGGAACTGCTTCTGGCCCTGCGGGAGAATGCCGGGCTGCGCGAGTTCTTCCCGTACTTCTCGCACTGGACCTTGAGACTGTCGAAGGACCAGGCGGACGCGGGGGCGGCGGAGATCCTGATCCAGCGGGCTGCCGAGGGGGAGGGCTTCGTCCTCTGGTCGTCATCGGCGCTCGACCACAAGCGCGAGTTCCACGGCGTGGGTGAGGTGCTGCGCGCGGCCGCGTCCCTGGCCGACGAACTGTAGAAACCGCCGAGGGACGCTCGGGCGAGCCGCCACCGACATTCGTGTCGGTGGCGGCTCGCGTCGAGGCGTCGGAAGGGTTCCACATCGGTTGGCTCGAGCGGAGGAGAGGAAGCCGTGCTTCAGCAGGTTCCCGTGGTGCTCGACGACTACCGGGACATCGAGGGGTTCGACCCGGAGGGTTTCCCGGAGGCCGGGAACTTCGAGGTCGAGCTGTTCGACGACCCTGAGGTCGACGGCCTCTCGCTCCGATTCGTGGACCGCCTGCTGGGCGTCGGTGTGGCGTTTCCCTGGTGGGACCGGTTGGAGGAGTGGAGTGAGGCTGATGTTCCTACTGGAACGATCAGTGAACCCTTCGCCGATCTGGAGCAGGGGTGGCGAATTCTGATCTGGGAGCACCAGGGGTTCGTCTTCGTCATGGAAGGTGACGACGGCGTCTTCCACACCTGGATTCGGATTCCCGTGGCGGTCTGGTCCGCGGCATGGCGATCCCGGCTGGGCCGTCCCTGACGTTCCGCCGAAGCCGGGTCTGCGCGAAGTTCCCGCGTCGTCGTCCGCCTCTTCCCGGGCGCGGGCATCCGCGTCACCACCGGCGGGCCACCAGGCGGGCCGGGACCATGAGTGTTCTGGGCGGAGCCTGGGAGGCGGCTGGGAGTGCGGCGGGGTGCCACCAGGGGAGCGGGAGGTGGGGGCGTGTAGGAGGTGGGGAGCCCTTGGTGAATCTCCCAGTCAGTTCCCAGGCAGGCCACAGGGGTTGGAAAGCGCCGGGGGGCAGGGTGGTGTGCCATGAAGGTGCTTCCTCGGCGGCGGGCCGCCGTCCTTGTGAACTCCGCGCTCGTGGTGGCCCTCGCGGCCGGAGGCGCGGTGGCGTACACGACCGTGGGCAGTGACAGCGGGGTGGCGGCGAGCAAGCCGCAGACCCGTACGGCCACCGTCACCAAGGGGACGGTGCTGGCCACCGTGTCCGGATCGGGCACCCTGTCGTCGCCCAGTGACGCGGGCCAGGACTTCGTCACCGGCGGGAAGGTGACGGCCGTGAAGGTGGCCGTCGGTGACGTGGTGAAGAAGGGCGACGTGCTGGCCACGGTGGCGACCACCGACGCCCAGCAGCAGGTGGACGCGGCCCAGCGCGCGCTCACCACCGCCAACGCCAACCTCACCAAGGCGGAGGCGGGCCAGAAGGTGACCACCACCACGCCGGGCAAGACCGACGAGCGCGGTCAGCAGTCCCAGCCGACCACCACGACCACCACGACGGTGGACGACGCCCAGGTGGCCCAGGCCGAGCAGCAGGTGGAGACGGCGCAGACCCAACTGACCAATGCCAAGGCCGCGTTGGTCGGTACCACGCTGACCGCCTCGACCGACGGCACGGTGGCCTCGGTGGCCGGCAAGGTCGGCGACACCGTCTCCGGCACGGGCGGCAGCGGCGGCAGCTCCGGCAGCGGCAGCAGCGGCACCAAGAGCACCGGGACGGGCACCAGCACCAGCAGCTCGCTCAGCGGGTTCGTGGTGCTGACCAACCCGGCCGGCATGCGGGTCACCGCGAACTTCTCCGAGCTGGACTCGCTCAAGGTGCGGAAGGACGCGGCCGCCACCGTCACGCTGAACGCGCAGTCCGACACCAAGCTCAACGCCAAGGTGCTGAGCGTGAGTTCGCTGCCGAACGGCAGCAGCGGGACCGGCCAGGGCAGCAGCGCGGTGCAGTACGCGGCCGTGCTGGAGATCACCGGCGACACCAGCAAGCTGCGCACCGGCCTCAGCGCCACCATCTCGGTGGTCACCGGTGAGGCGCAGAACGCCCTCTCGGTGCCGAGCGCCGCGCTCTCCGGCACCGGCTCGTCCCGGACCGCGACGGTGGTGAAGGACGACGGTTCGACCGAGCGGGTCCAGGTCACCGTCGGCGTCGAGGGCGACTCCACCGTGCAGGTGACGGAGGGTCTGACCGAGGGCGAGAAGGTGCAGTTGGTGAGCACCACGGTCAGCGGCGGCAACGGCTTCCCGAGCGGCCAGTTCCCCGGACTCGGTGGCGGTGGCGGTGGCGGTGGCGGCGCCGCAGGTGGCTTCGGCGGTGGCACCCGCAACGGCGGTACGGGCGGCGGGCGTTGATCGTGGCAGGCCGGAGCGTGACGGCCCGTCCGGTGATCCAGCTCCGGAACGTGGTGAAGCGGTACGGCAGCGGCGACGCCACGGTGTACGCGCTGCGCGGCCCGGACGGCCCCGACGGGCAGCCGCTCGGGGTGAGCCTGGACATCGCGGAGGGCGACTTCGTCGCGGTGATGGGCAGTTCGGGCTCCGGCAAGTCGACCCTGATGAACATCCTGGGCTGCCTGGACGTGCCCACGTCCGGTCGCTACCTGCTGGACGGCACCGACGTGGGCCACCTGGACGAGGGCCAGCTCTCGCTGGTGCGCAACCGCCGGATCGGCTTCGTCTTCCAGTCCTTCAACCTGGTGCCGCGCACCACCGCGCTGGCCCAGGTGGAGCTTCCGCTGGCCTACGCGGGGGTGCGCAAGGCGGAGCGCCGCAGCCGCGCGCTGGCCGCGCTGGAGCGGGTCGGTCTGGCCGACCGGGCCGGGCACAAGCCGAACGAGCTCTCCGGCGGTCAGCAGCAACGCGTCGCGGTGGCACGGGCGTTGGTGACGGCCCCGGCCATGCTGCTGGCCGACGAGCCGACCGGGAACCTGGACAGCCGCTCCACCGAGGAGGTGCTCGGCATCATCGAGGGCCTCAACCGGGCCGGCCGCACGGTGGTGCTGATCACCCACGAGGACGAGGTGGCGGCCCGGGCCGGCCGGGTGATCCGGCTGGTGGACGGGGCGGTCGTCTCGGACGTCCGGCAGCACGAGGAGGTGGCGGTGTGATCGTCTGGCAGATGGTGCGGTTCGCGTTCGGCGGGCTGGCGGCCAACAAGGTGCGCTCGGCGCTCACCATGCTCGGGGTGCTGATCGGCGTCGCGGCGGTGATCCTGCTGCTCGCGGTGGGCAACGGCTCCTCGGTCGCCGTGAAGAACTCGATCACGGCGCTGGGCACCAACTCGCTGACCGTGAGCGCCTCCAACCTGCGCGGCTCCACCACGGCGGCCAAGCCGCTCACGGTGAACGACGCCAAGGCGATCGCCCAGGACGGGGCGGCCTCGGTGAAGTCGGTCGCCCCGGTGGTGACCACCTCGGCCGCCGCGAGCTACGGGGACGTCTCGCACACCCCCGGTTCGGTGGTCGGGACCTACCCGGCGTACTTCGAGACCGCCAACCAGAAGGTGGAGAAGGGCGACTACTTCTCCAACGACGACGTGCTCAACTCCCGCAAGGTGGTGGTGATCGGCTCCACCACGGCCAGCCAGCTGTTCGCGCAGGAGGACCCGGTCGGCAAGCGGATCGTGATCGGCGGGACCCCGTTCACGGTGACCGGGGTGCTGAAGACCAAGGGCGCCAGCGGCTTCAACGACCCGGACGACGTGGTGATCGCCCCGCTGCCCACCGTGCAGAACGCCTTCACCGGCTTCGGTTCGGTCAACCAGATCCTGGTGCAGGCGAGTTCGGCCGAGAGCACCACCGAGGCGCAGGCCGAGGTGAGCCGGGTGCTGCTGGCCTCGCACGCCATCGCGGACCCGTCGAAGGCCGACTTCCGGATCTCCAACCAGGCCTCGCTGCTGACCGCCCGGGAGTCCACCACCAAGACCTTCACCGTGCTGCTCGGCGCGGTGGCCGCGATCTCGCTGCTGGTCGGCGGGATCGGGATCACCAACATCATGCTGGTGACCGTCACCGAGCGGACCAGGGAGATCGGCATCCGCAAGGCGCTCGGCGCGCCCCGGGCGGCCATCCTCGGACAGTTCCTCACCGAGTCCACCCTGCTCTCGGTGCTGGGCGCCGGGCTCGGCGTGGTGGCCGGACTGGTCGGTGCCCGCTTCACCATCGTCGGGATCACGCCCGTGGTGATCCCCGAGTCGGTGCTCGGCGCCTTCGGCATCGCGGTCGCGATCGGGTTGTTCTTCGGCAGCTACCCCGCCAACCGGGCCGCCGGGCTGCGCCCGATCGAAGCCCTCCGACACGAATAGGAATCCGATGAGCACTCCACAGAACGGCCCGGCGCAGGAGACCGACCCGCTGGCCTCCCCGCCGGACGCCCGCGACATCGCGGCCGAGCTGGCCGCCCCGCCCCGGCGCAAGCTGCCCTGGCCGACCCTGGTGCTGGCCGCCGCGGTGGTGGCCACCCTGGGCTTCGTCGGCGGGGTCCAGTACCAGAAGGGCGAGGGCGGCGGCGGCAACAGCGCCCAGGGCCCGCGGGCCGGGGCGAACCAGGGCCAGTTCCCGGGCGGGTACGGCGGCGCCAACCGGCGGGCCGGCGGCCAGAACGGTCAGAACGGACAGAACGGGCAGGGCCTGCCCAACGGCCAGGGCCTCCCCAACGGCCAGGGCGGTTTCACCCGCGGCACCGTCAAGCAGGTGGACGGCAACACCGTCTACCTCACCGACGCCAACGGGAACACCGTGAAGGTCACCACCACCGACGCCACCAAGGTGCAGCTCGCCAAGCAGGGCAAGGCCTCCGACCTGACCCCCGGTCAGTCGGTGACCGTGGTCGGCACCCCGGACGGCTCCGGCGGCTACGCCGCCACCCAGCTCACCGAGGGCGCGGCCGGAGGTTTCCCGGGCGGCTTCGGCGGTGGCCGCGCGGGTGGGCAGACCGCTGGCCAGACCGGTGGGCAGACGGGTGGACAGACCGGGGCCCAGCCGGGTCAGGGCACTCCCTGACGGGCCGGGGACGGCCCCCGGAGCGGGGATGGGACGAAGCTCATCCCCGCTTCATGGAACGCGCGTAGCCTCGCCGGGCTATCGTCCTTCGGAGGACAACCGGGGGACAGGCAGACCGGGAGGCGGATCTACGGTGCAAGGGACAGCGACCAGGACGACGGGCCAGCCGGCCGGCACGACCGGCGGCGAGGCGTACCTGCTGGTGGTGGACGACGAGCCGAACATCCGCGAGCTGCTCTCCGCCTCGCTCCGGTTCTCCGGGTTCCGGGTGGAGTCGGCGGCCAGCGGCGAGGAGGCACTGGCCGCGATCGCGGCCGAGCGCCCCGATCTGGTGGTGCTCGACGTGATGCTGCCGGACCTGGACGGGTTCACGGTGGTGGAGCGGCTGCGCGAGCAGGCGCAGTGGCCGCAGCCGGCCGACCACGTGCCGGTGCTGCTGCTGACCGCCAAGGACGGCACCACCGACAAGGTGCACGGTCTGGCGGCGGGGGCCGACGACTACGTCACCAAGCCCTTCAGCCTGGAGGAGCTGATCGCCCGGATCCGGGCGATCCTGCGCCGGGCCGGCGGTCCGACCGAGGACGGCCGGCTGACGGTCGCCGACCTGACGCTGGATCCGACCGCGCACGAGGTGACCCGGGGCGGGGAGGCCGTCGGCCTCTCCCCCACCGAGTTCAAGCTGCTGCACTACCTGATGGCCAACGTGGGCCGGGTGGTCTCCAAGGCGCAGATCCTGGACCACGTCTGGGCCTACGACTTCGGCGGCGACCTCTCCATCGTCGAGTCGTACATCTCCTACCTGCGCCGCAAGCTCGACGCCGGCCCGTCGGTGCACGGCCCCAAGCTGATCCACACCGTCCGCGGCATCGGCTACGCCCTGCGCAGGCCCCCGCAGTAGCCGGAGCCGGACCCGCCGTGTTCTCGAAGACCTCGCTCCGCACCCGTCTGCTGGTGCTCGTCCTGCTGCTGGCCGCCGCCGGACTGGCCGTCAGCGACGTCGTCGTGCTCGGCACCGTCCGGGGCAACCTGGTGGGCCGGGCCGACGACCAGCTGAAGCGCTTCGGCGAGCAGGTCTCCCGCCGGCCGCCGGACAAGGTGCTGGACGGCGGCCGCCCGCTGAACGAGCGCCGGGTCGCCCTGGCGCTGCCCAGCCAGTACGTGCTCCGCTACCTGGAGGCGGACGGGCGGGTGCAGTCCGAGAACCGGGTGCCGATGGGGGAGGAGACCAACGGTCCCCGGGTGAACGGCCTCGGCCCGGAGGTGGGGCGGGCCTTCGACGCGCCCGCCCAGCGCGGACACGGCAGTTGGCGGGTGCTGGTGCTGCCGATCGGCAAGAACGCCCTGGCCGCCGCCACCACCCCGGCCGCCGAGACCCCCCGCTACGTGATGGTCTCCATGTCGCTGGACGACGTGGAGGACACCGTCGACCGCCTGCAGGCGGCCTTCCTGGCGATCGGCGCGGTGGTGCTGGTCGCCCTCGCCGGGGTCGGCACCTTCGCGGTCCGGGCCGGGCTGAAGCCGCTCAGCCGGATCGAGCAGGACGCCGAGCTGATCGCCGAGGGCGGGCTCTCGCACCGGATGGCCCAGCCCCCGGGGCGGACCGAGGCGGCCCGGCTGACCGCCGCGCTCAACAGCATGCTCGCCCAGCTGGAGTCCGCCTCGGCCGCCCGGGCCCGCTCCGAGGCGCGGATGCGCCGCTTCGTGGCGGACGCCTCGCACGAGCTGCGCACCCCGCTGGCCGGCATCCGCGGCTTCGCCGAGCTGCACCGGATGGGCGCGCTGCAGGACGTGGACCGGGCGATGGACCGGATCGAGTCGGAGGCCGTCCGGCTGGGCACCCTGGTCGAGGACCTGCTCACGCTGGCCCGGCTGGACGAGGAGCGCCCGCTCGACCTGGCGCCGATGGACCTGCGCACCCTGGCGGCCGACGCCCTGCACGACCTGACCGCGCTGGACCCGGGCCGCCCGGTCACCCTGACCGGCCCGGGCGGCGGCGCCGTCCCGCGCCCCGCCCCGGTGCTCGGGGACGAGGCCAGGCTGCGCCAGGTGATCACCAACCTGGTCGGCAACGCGGCCAAGCACACCCCTTCGGGCACCCCGGTGCGGATCGGCGTGGGCCGGACGGAGGACGGCTGCGTGCTCGAAGTGGCGGACGCCGGACCGGGCATGACCACCGATCAGGCCGAGCGGATCTTCGACCGCTTCTACCGGGTGGACGCCTCCCGGACCCGGCAGGAGGGCGGGGGAGCCGGGCTGGGCCTGGCCATCGCCTTCGCGCTCACCCAGGCCCACCGCGGCGAGCTGACCGTCAGCTCGGCCCCCGGTGAGGGCGCGGTCTTCCGCCTCTGCCTGCCCGCCGTCTGACCCTTCCTCAGCCCGGTCCGCCGGTGTGACGGCGACCACGCACCCCCGGTGTTCGAACCGTTCTAAGCATCGGGGATACTCCCCTTGTGAACGTGTTCACGTTCACAAGCGGGCAAGCTTTGCCGGTTTTCCTGGGACGACCTGGTAAAAGTTCTTTTTGTCCGTTATGTGAGCATCGGTCAGGAAGAAGGCGAAGTGGACCTAGCAGTCGCTCACGAGACCGTCGCGCGGTGGCAGTTCGGTGTGACCACCGTCTACCACTTCCTCTTCGTGCCGCTGACGATCAGTCTGGCCGCCCTGGTGGCCGGTCTGGAGACCGCCTGGGTGCGGACCGGCAAGGAGAAGTACTTCCACGCCACCAAGTTCTGGGGAAAGCTCTTCCTCATCAACATCGCCATGGGCGTGGTCACCGGCATCGTCCAAGAGTTCCAGTTCGGGATGAACTGGTCGGACTACTCCCGCTTCGTCGGTGACGTGTTCGGCGCCCCGCTGGCGATGGAGGCGCTCATCGCCTTCTTCTTCGAGTCCACCTTCATCGGCCTGTGGATCTTCGGCTGGGACAAGCTGCCCAAGAAGATCCACTGCGCCTGCATGTGGATGGTGGCCCTCGGCACCGTGCTCTCCGCCTACTTCATCCTGGCCGCCAACTCCTGGATGCAGCACCCGGTCGGCTACGCGATCGACCCGGTCACCGGGAAGGCCCAGCTCACCGACATCGCCCGGGTGCTGTTCCAGGACACCACCGTGGTGGTGGTCCTGCACACCCTCACCGCGGCCTTCCTGACCGGCGCCGCCTTCATGGTCGGCATCTCCTCGTACCACCTCTGGAAGGCCAAGCGGTCGGGCGAGAACGACCCCAAGAAGACCGCCGTGATGCGCACCTCGCTGCGGCTCGCCCTGGTGGTCGCCGTGGTCGCGGGCCTCGGCACCGCGCTCAGCGGCGACAGCCTGGCCAAGGTGATGTTCCGTCAGCAGCCGATGAAGATGGCCTCGGCCGAGGCGCTCTGGGACACCGAGGCGCCCGCCCCGTTCTCGATCTTCGCGGTCGGCGACGTCAACGAGGGCCACAACAGCGTCGCGCTGGAGATCCCGGCCATACTGTCCTTCCTCGCCAACAGTGACTTCACCTCGGCCGTCCCCGGCATCAACGAGACCGCCGCCAGCGAGGCCGCCAAGTACGGCGGCCAGCCGCAGGACTACATCCCGAACATCTTCGTCACCTACTGGGGCTTCCGCCTCATGATCGGCTTCGGGATGACCTCCTTCGTGGCCGCGCTGATCGGCCTCTGGACCACCCGGAAGAAGTTCTTCCTGGACCGGGCGTACCGGACCGGGGACGAGGAACCGCCGCGCCTGATGCTCTGGAAGAACAAGGAGCTGGGCCCCTTCCTCACCAAGTGGAGCTGGCGGATCGGCATCTTCACCATGGGCTTCCCGCTGCTGGCCAACAGCTTCGGCTGGATCTTCACCGAGATGGGCCGTCAGCCCTGGGCCGTCTTCGGCCTGATGACCACCGCCGACGCCGTCTCCCCCAACGTCAGCGTCACCATGCAGGTGGTCGCGCTCACCACCTTCACCACCCTCTACGCGATCCTCGCGGTGATCGAGGTGAAGCTGCTGGCCAAGTACGCCAAGGCCGGCCCGGTGACCGGCGAGGAACCGCCGGCCAAGGACCCCACGCTGCGCGGCGGGGACCCCGAGGACGCCGACAAGCCGCTCGCCTTCGCCTACTGATTCGCTGACTGGGGATCTCGGATGCAATTCCACGACGTCTGGTTCGTGCTGATCGCCGTGCTGTGGATCGGCTACTTCTTCCTGGAAGGCTTCGACTTCGGCATCGGCGTCCTGACCAGGCTGCTGGCCAAGGACCGGACCGAGCGCCGGGTCCTGATCAACACCATCGGCCCGGTCTGGGACGGCAACGAGGTCTGGCTGCTCACCGCCGGCGGCGCCACCTTCGCGGCCTTCCCCGACTGGTACGCCACCCTGTTCAGCGGCTTCTACCTGCCGCTGCTGATCATTCTGGTCTGCCTGATCGTGCGCGGCGTGGCCTTCGAGTACCGGGTCAAGCGGGACGGCGAGCGCTGGCAGCGGAACTGGGAGCAGGCCATCTTCTGGACCTCCCTGATCCCGGCCTTCCTCTGGGGCGTGGCCTTCGCCAACATCGTGCAGGGCGTGGACATCGACGCCGAGAAGAACTACGTGGGCGGGTTCTGGGACCTGCTCAACCCGTACGCCGTCCTCGGCGGCCTGGTCACCCTGGTGCTCTTCACCTTCCACGGCGCGGTCTTCGCCTCGCTCAAGACCCTCGGCGACATCCGGGACCGGGCCCGCGGCCTGGCCCTCCAACTCGGGCTGCTCACCGCCGTGCTGGCGCTGGTCTTCCTGATCTGGACCCAGGCCGACGGCGGCAACGGGTGGAGCCTGGGCGCCATGGTGATCGCGGTGGTGGCCCTGGTCGGCTCGCTGGCGGCGATCCGGATCGGGCGCGAGGGCTGGTCGTTCGCGCTCTCCGGCGTCACCATCGCGGCCGCGGTGGCCATGCTCTTCCTGGCGCTCTTCCCGGACGTGATGCCCTCCACCCTGGACCCGGCGTACTCGCTCACCGTGGAGAACGCGGCCTCCTCGCCGTACACCCTGAAGCTGATGACCGTCGTGGCGGCGGTCTTCACCCCGCTGGTGCTGCTCTACCAGGGCTGGACCTACTGGGTGTTCCGCAAGCGGATCGGCACCCAGCACATCCCCACCGCCGCGCACTGACGTACCGCCCCCCAGGAGGGCCGAGCCATGCCGAAGGACCGCCGAGGGCCCGTCGATCCCCGACTGCTCCGGGAGGCCCGGGCCACCCGGGTCTTCCTGGCCGGGTCGGTGCTGCTCGGCGGGGCTGGCGCCCTCCTGACGGTGGCCCAGGCGAGCCTGATCGCCGAGATCGTGGTGCGGGCCTTCCAGCGGGGGGAGTACGGGCTCACCACCCCGCTCCTCCTGCTGGCGGCCACCGCCCTGGGCCGGGCGCTGGTCGCCTGGCTCACCGAGCTGACCGCCCACCGCTCGGTGGCCCGGGTCAAGTCCGAGCTGCGGCGGCGGCTGCTGGAGCACGCCACCGCGCTCGGCCCGGCCCACCTCTCCACCCGGCGCACCGGTGAGCTGGCCACCCTGGCCACCCGGGGGATCGACGCGCTGGACGACTACTTCGCCCGCTACCTCCCGCAGTTGGCGCTGGCCGTGGTGGTGCCGGCCGTGGTGCTGCTGCGGATCCTCGGCGCCGACCTGACCTCGGCCGCGATCATCGCCGGGACCCTGCCGCTGATCCCGCTCTTCATGGTGCTGATCGGGATGGCCACCCAGAGCCGGATGGACCGTCAGTGGGCCTCGCTGGCCCGGCTGGGCCACCACTTCCTGGACGTGGTGGCCGGGCTCCCCACCCTCAAGGTCTTCAACCGGGCCAAGGCCCAGGCCGAGACCGTCCGCCGGATCACCGACGAGCACCGCCGGGCCACCCTGCGGACCCTGCGGATCGCCTTCGTCTCCTCCTTCGCGCTGGAGCTGCTGGCCACCCTCTCGGTCGCACTGGTCGCGGTCGGCATCGGCTTCCGGCTGGTGAACGGGTCGATGCCGCTGGAGACCGGCCTGCTGGTGCTGGTGCTCGCCCCCGAGGTCTACTTCCCGATCCGCCAGGTCGGCGCGCTCTACCACTCCAGCGTGGAGGGGCTGAGCGCGGCCGACGAGGTCTTCGAGGTGCTGGAGACCCCGCTGCCGGCCGACGGCACCCGGCCCGCCCCCGACCTGCGGACCTCGGTGGTCTCGGTGGACGGACTGACCGTCGGGGACCGGCTGGCACCGGTCTCGCTGGCACTGGAGCCCGGCACCGTGACCGCCCTCACCGGGCCGAGCGGGGCGGGCAAGTCCACCCTGCTGGCCGCGCTGCTCGGCTTCGTGCCGGCCGACGGCGGCACCGTCCGGGTGGACGGCGTGCCGCTGGCCGAACTGGACCGGGCGAGCTGGCACGCCCAGATCGCCTGGGTGCCGCAGCACCCGTACCTGTTCGCCGGGACGGTCGCCGACAACCTCCGGCTGGCCCGCCCCGACGCCACCGACGCCCAGCTGCGGGCGGCCCTGGCGGCCGCGTACGCCGCCGACTTCGCCACCCCCGAGCTGGTCCTCGGCGAGCAGGGCGCCGGCCTCTCGGCCGGCCAGCGCCAGCGGCTGGCCCTGGCCCGCGCCCTGCTGACGGACCGTCCGCTCCTCCTCCTGGACGAGCCCACCGCCAACCTCGACGGCGCCGGCGAACAGGCCGTGGTCGACGCCCTCGCCGCCCTCCCGGCCACCGGCCGCACCGTCCTCTTCGTCGCCCACCGCCCCGCCCTGCTGGCCATCGCCGACCGTCACCACCACCTGACGGCGGCTCAGCCGGCCGCGGCGGACGTGGCGGCGGCTGCGCCGGGCTCGGGTGCTCGGGCCGAGGGGGCGCCGGGCGTGGCTGCGCGTGCTTCGGCTGCGCCGGGCCTCGCCGCCGCGACGCAGGCCGCGCTGGGCGCGGGCGCGGATGCGCTCGTGGGCGAGGCAGCGGAGGCGCCGGCCCGCCCGGGCGGGTCTCCGTCCGTCCCCGTCCAGACCTCCGCCGACGGCGCTGCGTCCGTTCCGGAGCGGGACCGGGCTCGGCCGGGCGGGCCTGCGTCGGTCGCGGCCCCGTCGGCTTGCGCCGGCTCCGCCGTGCCCGCCCCGGCTCCGCCGGGCTCTGCGGCGGCGGCCGGCCCGGGCGTTGTTTCACGTGAAACCGGGACCGGGCCGGAGGCCGACCCACGGCGGACCGCTGCCGTGCGGCCCCGGCTCACCCTGGCCACCGTGCTCGGGAGCCTCGCCCTCGGGTGTGCGGTGGCGCTGATGGCGACCTCGGGGTGGCTGATCTCGTACGCCTCCGAGATGCCGCCGGTGCTGTACCTGATGATGGCCGTCACCTCCGTCCGGGCCTTCGGCATCGGCCGGTCCGTCTTCCGCTACGCCGAGCGGCTGGTCTCGCACGACGCGGTGCTCCGCGCCCTCGGCGCGGTCCGCACCACCGTCTACCGCCGTCTGGAGCGGCTGGCCCCGACCGGCCTGCCGGCCTTCCGCCGGGGCGACCTGCTGTCCCGGCTGGTGGCCGACGTGGACGCCGTCCAGGACCACCACCTCCGTTGGCGCCTGCCCGCCGCCGTCGCCGCCACCGTCTCGGTCCTCGCCTCCGTCGGCCTGGGCCTCTTCCTCCCCGCCGCGGGCCTCCTGCTGGCCGCGGGGCTGCTGCTGGCCGGGGTCGCCGTCCCGGCCCTCGCGGCGCGGCTCTCGGCCCGGACGGAGCGTCAGCAGGCCCCGGCCCGGGGCGAGCTGGCCACCGCCGTGGTGGACACCCTGACCGGGACCGCCGAGCTCACCGTGGCCGGTGCGCTGCCGGCCCGGCTGGCGGTGGCCCGCGAGGCCGACCGGCGGCTGACCGCGCTGGCGGCCGGATCGGCCGCCGCGCTCGCCCTGGGCAGCGGCCTGATCGCCGCCGTGACCGGCCTGACCGTGGCGGCGGCCGCCGCCCTGGGCGTGCACGCGGTCTCCACCGGTGCGCTGGCGGGCGTCTGCCTGGCCCTGGTGGTGCTCACCCCGCTGGCCGCCTTCGAGGCCGTCTCCGGGATGCCGCTCGCCGTCCTGGCACGGGCCCGCAGCCGGGGCGCCGCCGCCCGGCTGGACGAGCTGCTGGCCGCCGAGCCGCCGGTGGTCGAGCCCGCCGACCCGGTGGCCCCGGCCGAGCCGGGCTCCCGGGTGACGGTCCGCGGCCTGACGGCCCGTTGGCCGGGCCGGACCGAGCCGGCCCTGGAGGGCGTCGACCTGGACCTGGCGCCCGGCCGCCGGGTGGCCGTGGTGGGCCCGTCCGGCTCCGGCAAGACCACCCTGGCGCTGGCGCTGCTGCGCTTCCTGGAGCCGGAGGCCGGGCGGATCGCGCTGCACTGTCCACAGCCTGTGGACACCCGGCGGATGGACTCCGACGACGTCCGCCGCTCGATCGGCCTGTGCGCCCAGGACGCCCACCTCTTCGACAGCTCGCTGCGCGAGAACCTCCGGCTGGCCCGCCCCGGCGCCACCGACGGGGAGCTGCGCGCGGCCCTCGCCGGGGCCCGGCTGCTGGACTGGACCGAGGGCCTCCCGGACGGCCTGGACACCATGGTCGGCGAGCACGGCGCCCGGCTCTCCGGCGGCCAGCGCCAGCGCCTGGCACTTGCCAGGGCGCTGCTCGCCGGGTTCCCGGTGCTGGTGCTGGACGAGCCCGCGGAGCACCTGGACCTCCCCACCGCCGACGCGCTCACCGCCGACCTGCTGGCCGCCACCACCGACCGGGCCACCCTGCTGATCACCCACCGGCTGGCCGGGCTGGACGGGGTCGACGAGATCCTGGTGCTGGAGGGCGGCCGGGTCGTCGAGCGCGGCGGCTGGCGGGAGCTGACGGCCGATCCGGACGGGCGGCTGACCGCCATGTGGAAGCGGGAGCAGCTGGCCGACGGAGCCCTCGCGTCGATTCCCGAGACCCGCCACGAGCCTGCGCACGGCCCCCTGCAAACCGTCACAAACTAGGCTCAACCCATGGAGACTCCGGAGCAGAGCACCGACCCGACCGCGCACCGCGTGCCCGAGATCGCCTCCCTCGGTCTGGACACGCTGGTCACCGAGGTCTCCGAACGCCTCCAGTCGGCGGCCGCCGTCACGGACCGGATGCAGCGCCTGCTGGAGGCGGTGGTCTCGGTCGGCGCCGGCCTCGACCTGCACGCCACCCTGCAGCGGATCGCCGGTGCGGCCGCCGACCTGGTCGACGCCAGGTACGCCGCCCTCGGCGTGGTCTCCCCGCACAACGACGGGCTCTCCGACTTCATCCACGTCGGCATCGACGACGAGGCCGCCGCCGCGATCGGCGAACTCCCCACCGGGCGCGGCATCCTGGGCGCGCTGATCGACCACCCCGAGTCGCTCCGCCTCGCCGACCTCTCGGCCGACCCGCGCTCGGTCGGCTTCCCGCCGCACCACCCGCCGATGAAGTCCTTCATCGGCGAGCCGATCCGGGTCCGCGGCGAGGTCTTCGGCAACCTCTACCTGGCCGAGAAGAAGTCCACCTCCGGCGCCTTCACCCCCGAGGACGCCCAGGTGGTGCACGCCCTGGCGGCGGCCGCCGGGGTGGCGATCGAGAACTCCCGGCTGTACGAGGAGGGCCGGCGCCGGGAGCGCTGGATCGCCGGCGCCTCGGCCGTCACCACCGCGCTGCTCTCCACCGACCGGGCCCAGGTCGCGCTCACCGTGGCCGCCGAGCAGGTCCGCGAACTGGCCGACGCCGCCCTGGGGATGATCCTGCTGCCGACCGGCGACGGTCAGATGCGGGTGGCGCACGCCTCCGGGGAGAAGGCCGAGTTCGTCCAGGGCGAGCTGCTGCCGCCCAGCAGTTTCGCCGCCGAGCTGCTGCGCGGCGAGAGCGTCTACCTGGACGACATGTCCACCGACCCGACCGTGGTGATCCGGCTGGCCCGCTCCTTCGGCGCCTCGATGGCGGTGCCGATGATCGCGGCCGGGCGGGTGCTCGGCGGCCTCTCGGTCTGGCGCAGCGCCGGGGCCCCGCCGTTCACCGAGTCGGAGAAGCAGCTGGCCGAGGCCTTCGCCTCGCAGTCGGCACTGGCCCTGCGGCTGGCCGAGGGGCAGCGCGACCAGCAGCGCCTCGCGGTCTTCCAGGACCGCGACCGGATCGCCCGGGACCTGCACGACCTGGTGATCCAGCGTCTCTTCGCCACCGGGATGATGCTGGAGGGCGCGGCCCGGCGGGCCCTGGTGCCCGAGGTGAAGACCGGCATCGGCAAGGCGGTGGACGAGCTGGACGCCACCATCCAGGAGGTCCGCACCACCATCTACGCGCTCCAGCACGACGACCACGGTGACGAGCCCGACAACCTGCGCACCCGGGTGCTGCGGGAGGGCAGCCAGGCCGCCGCCGCGCTGGGCTTCAAGCCCTCGATGACCTTCACCGGCCCGGTGGAGAGCCTGGTCGGGGAGAAGACGGGCCGTCAGCTGCTGGCCGCCCTGCGCGAGATGCTCTCCAACGCGGCCCGGCACGCCCGGGCCTCCCGGGTCGGCGTGGAGCTCGACGCCACCGTCCACCTGGACGCGGAGGGCCACCCGCTCTCCGGCGACCCGGAGGCGGCGGAGCGGCCCGGCTGGCCCGGCGTCCTGCTCACCGTCACCGACGACGGCGTGGGCATCCCGGACGGCGGGCGGCGCAGCGGGCTGAAGAACCTCACCCGGCGGGCCGAGGTGCTGGGCGGCGACGCCTGGCACGAGCCCGGCCCGGACGGCCGGGGCACCCGGGTCCGCTGGTCGGCCCGGCTCTGACCGCCCCTCAGGACAGTCCGAGCAGCTCCTCCACCACCCGGGCCACGCCGTCCTCCTCGTTGCTGAGGGTGTGCTCGGCGACGGAGGCCAGCACGTCCGGGTGGGCGTTGGCCACCGCGTAGGAGCGCCCGGCCCAGGCCAGCATCTCCAGGTCGTTCGGCATGTCGCCGAAGGCCACCACCTCACTGCGGTCGATGCCCTGCTCGGCGCACCAACCGGCCAGCGTGGTGGCCTTGGTGACCCCGAGCGCGCTGATCTCCAGCAGTGCCACCGGGGCGGAGCGGGTGATCTCGGCGTACCGGCCGGCCACCGCCCGGGCCTTGTCCAGGAAGACGTCCGGGTCCAGCTCCGGGTGCTTGACCAGCACCTTGAACAGCCCGTCGACCCGGCCCTCGGCCAGCAGCCGCTCGGCCGGGGCGACGGGGTGCTCGTTCTGCGAGTCCCACATGAAGAGCGAGTACTCCGGCTCCCGGGCGAAGCCGCCGGGGAACTCGAAGGCGAAGGCGCTGCCCGGCAGTTCGGCCCGGAGCAGTTCGACCACCCGGAGGGTGTCGGCCGGGGCCAGCGGGAAGGTCCGCAGCAGTTCGCCGCGGTGCACGTCCACCACCGCCCCGCCGTTGGAGCAGATGGCCACCCCGTGGCCGCCGATGTGCGGGCTGACCTGCGCCATCCAGCGCGGCGGCCGGCCGGTCACGAACACCACCCGCACGCCGGCCCGCTCGGCCGAGGCCAGTGCGGCGGCGGTCCGCTCCGAGACCACGCCGCCCGAGCAGAGCAGCGTGCCGTCCAGGTCGGTGGCGATCAGCCGGGGCGGGCGGGGCAGCGGGCGGGAGGAGTCGGTCACCGCTCCATCTTCGCTCACCGCGCCCGCCCCGGCCGCTACCGGGACCACCCGCCCCGGCCGCCACCGGGACTACGGGTGCCAGACCTCGCGGATCGAGGTGATCTTGCCGGTGCCGTCCAGCGAGATCTCGTAGATGCCGCCGGAGCAGCTGTACGGGTCCTTCACCTGGGCCCGGTCCACCAGGCAGTCCCCGATGTGCTGCCACAGCTCGCCGACCGGCACCGTCTTGACGTTGCCGGCGCCGGTGGAGATCTGCGCCTTCACCGTGGTCGCGAACATGTAGGTCTTGTCGGCCCCGGCGCCCTCGTAGTGCCCGTCGTTCGGGTCACAGACGAACTTGGCGTCCTTCACGTACAGGGTGTCCTGCTTGGGCGGCTTCACCGCCTGGACGTACTTCCAGTTCGGCTTCGGCGCCGGGGTGCTGCACCCCTCCACGTCCTCGCCGGTGCCCGCGTCGCTGCTCGCCGCAGCGGTCGGGCTCTTGCTCGCGCCCGCCTTCGCGGTGGCCTTCGCGCTGCCCGAGGCGGAGGCGCTCGGCGCGGCCGAGGGCGCGCTGCTCACCGTCTCCGACGGGGCGGCGGCGGCCCGCCCGTCGCCCTCGTCCTTCTTCTGGCACCCCGTCAGCCCCAGCACCAAGGCCGAGACCACCGCAACACCCGTCACCAGTCCACGAGCTGACATACCGACGACTCCCCCGCACTTCGATCCACGACCGTCAACGACCGGACAGGCTACCCACCACCGCGGACGCCCGCGCCCGGACCCCTGGTTCTCCAGCGGCCCGGGCGCTGATCGAGGGGCGGTCTCAACCCAGCTGGGCCAGGCCCTCGGTGGCGATCCGTTCGAAGACCGCGAGGTCGTTGGCGAAGATCGAGTCCGGCACCGGCCAGTGGATCACCAGCTCGGTGATGCCGATCTCCCGGTACCTCCCCGCCCAGTCCACGAAGGCGTCCAGCGACTGCAGCGGCTTCTCCGCCGTCGACCCCTGGAGCAGCACCTTCTCCAGCTCGGCGACGTCCCGGCCGCGGGCCTCGCAGGCCACCGCCAGCTTCGCCAGCTGACCGGCGATCACCGCCGGCGCCTGCTCCACCGGCACGTCGGCCGCTCCGCGCGGGTCCCCGTACGTCACCCAGCCCTGCCCGTGCTCGGCCGCCAGCCGCAGCCCGCGCGGCCCGGTCGCCGCCACGTAGAACGGCACCCGGGGCGTCTGCACGCAGCCCGGGACGTTCCGCGCCTCGACCGCCGAGTAGTACGTCCCCGCGCGCGTCGTGGCGTCGTTGGTCAGCAGCTCGTCCAGCAGCGGCACGAACTCCCCGAACCGGTCCGCCCGTTCCTTCGGCGACCAGGCCTCCTGCCCCAGCGCCGTCGCGTCGAACCCCGCCCCGCCGGCCCCGATCCCCAGCGTCAGCCGCCCGCCGGACACGTCGTCGAGCGTGATCAGCTCCTTCGCCAGGGTCACCGGGTGCCGGAAGTTCGGCGAGGTCACCAAGGTCCCCAGCCGGATCCGCTCGGTGGCCGTGGCCGCCGCCGTCAGGGTCGGCAGTGAGCCGAACCACGGCTCCTCGCGGAACGAGCGCCAGGAGAGGTGGTCGTAGGTGTAGGCGGTGTGGAAGCCGAGGTCCTCGGCCCGCCGCCAGATCTTCTGCCCCTCGCTCCACCGGTGGATGGGGAGGATCACCGTACTGAGTCGCATGGGACCGACCCTACGACGCACGGGGGCGGACGCCCCGTCAGGAGCCGTGCGGGACCGGCGTGGTCGACCCGGCGCCGCCGCCACGGCCCCGGCCGCCACCGCCCGGGCCCGGTGATCGACCTGACAGGGTCCGGAGCCGGCCCGGGCGGGCGGAGCTGCGGCCATACCGCTTCCGAACCGTCCGTGAACCCGCGCGGGACTCCTCGGCGTCAGGCTGTACCGACCCGCTCCGCAGGAGGTTCCGTTGTTCGACGCGATGTCCGAGGCCTTCGCCGACGCGCAGTTCTACGCCCCCCTCGGCACGATGGCCGACCCGGGCCGGCGCTTCGCCCCCGCCCGGGTGCCGGACGGCTGGCGCGGTGCCGACCGGGACGTCTGGACGGCGTGGAGCGCCCCCGGGGTCCGCCGGGCCGAGCAGGGCTGGAAGGTCCACGTGTCGGCGCGGCTGGAGCGCGCCCAGGAGGTCCTCGACCTGGTGGCGGACCGGTGCTTCGCCGAGGGGGTGCCGTTCAAGCACCTGTCGGCGCACTTCTTCTACCTCGCGCTGCACCACAAGCACGCGGCCCGGCCCCAGGCGGGCAAGTTCTGCGCCGCGTACCCGCCGGACACCGAGGCCGCCGGACGGCTCCTCGCGGCCCTCGCCGAGGACCTGCGCGGCGAGGAGGGCGGGTACGTCCTCACCGACCGCCGGTACCGCGACTCGCGGACCGTCCACTACCGGTACGGCGCGTTCGGCCCCCCGGAGCCGGCTGCTGGCCGACGGCACCGCGCAGCCGCTGGTGCGGGACGGGCACGGCCACGAGGTGCCGGACGTCCGGCTGCCCCGCTTCGCCCTGCCCGACGGGGTCACCGACCCCTTCGTCACCGAGGAGCCGGCCCCGCACCGGGGCGCGATCCGGATCCGCGGCTACGAGGTCCTCACGGTGCTGCGGCCGAGCAACGCGGGCGGTGCCTACCGGGCCCGCGACACCCGGACGGGACGCCTCGTCCTGGTGAAGGAGGCGCGGCCGCACAACGGGTACACCTGGGACGGGGCCGCCGCCCAGGAGCGGCTGCGACGGGAGTACGAGACCCTCACCGCCGTGCACGCGGCCGCTCCGGGCGCCTGCCCCGAGCCGCTGGACCACTTCACCGAGTGGGAGCACGACTTCCTGGTCATGGAGCTGGTCGAGGGGCTCCCGCTGGTGAAGTGGATCAACCGCAGCTCGCCCGTGCTGCTGGCCGGCCGCCCCGCCGAGGACTTCGACCGGTACCACGCCGCCTGCCGCCGCCTGCTCGGCTCGCTGGACGAGGCGCTCGGCCGCCTGCACGCGCTGGGGCTCCGGTTCGGCGACGTGAACCCGGGGAACGTCATCGTCACCCCCGCCGGGGACGCCAGGCTGGTCGACTTCGAGACCGTGACCCCGGTGTCGGCGGCCCCCGCCCGGATGGGCACCCCGGGCTTCGTCCCGCCCCGGGCCCTCGCCGCCGCGCACCCGGACCCCCTGCTCTCCGACCGCTACGGCGCGGCGGCCGTGGCGCTCGCCCTGCTGGCGCCGTTCCCCAACGCCCCGCAGCTGACCCCGGCCAACTTCGCGCTGCTGCGCCGCGACCTGGCGGCCGTCTCGCCGGTGCCCGAGGACCTGTGGCGGCGGGCCACCGCCTTCCACCGGCGGGGTGCGGACGAGGCCGCGGGCCTGCCCGGCCCCGAGGAGGTGGAGGCCGACCCGCTGGGCTGCCTGGCGCGGCTCGCCCGGCGGACGGCCACCGGTCTGCTCGACCTGGCGGCCCCCGAGCGCCAGGACTGGCTCTTCCCGCCGTCGCCCTCGGCCTTCGGCACCAACACGGTCTGCCTGGCGTACGGGACGGCCGGCGTGGTGCACGCCCTGCACCGGGCCGGCCTGCCGGTCCCCGGGGAGGTCGGCGAGCGGCTGCGGCGGGACGCGCTCGCCTCGGCGGACGCGCTGCCGCCCGGGCTCGCGGTCGGCTCGGCCGGCGTCGCGCGGGTGCTGGCCGAGGCCGGGCACCTCGACGAGGCGGTCGGCCTGCTGCGCACCGCCGACGGCCACCCGCTGACGCGGACCACCAGCACGCTGGCGGGCGGTCGGGCCGGGGTCGGCCTCGCCTGGCTCGCCCTGCACCGGCGCACCGGCGACCCGTGCCACCTGGAACGGGCGGCCGCCGCCGGGGACGCGATCCTGCGCACCCCCGACCTGGGGCCCACGCTCGGCGCCGACGACGCCCGCGGCCTGTTCCACGGCCGCTCCGGGCCGGCCCTCTTCCTGCACCGCCTGGCCGACCGCACCGGGGAGCAGCGCTACCGTCGGGCCGGACTCGCGCTGCTGCACGAGGAGTTGGACCGCGCGGTGGAACTGTCCGACGGATCGCTGTCGTTCGCCGACAACGGCGTGCGCCGTCGGGTCATGCCCTACCTGGCCACCGGCTCCGCCGGGATCGCCACCGTCCTGCTGCGCTACGCGGCGGGCCCGGCGGCCGACGAACGCTGTGCCACCGCCCTGCCCCGGGTCGTCGCCGACACCCGCAAGGTCAGCGCGGCGCAGCCCGGCCTGCACGACGGCTTCGCCGGCCTGGTCCACCTGGCCGCGGAGCACGCCGACTCCACCCGGGACGGAGCCGACCGCGACCACGCGGTGCGGCTGGCGACCGGGCTCCTCAAGTACGCCGTCCCGCACGGTGACGGCGTCCGCTGGCTCGGAACGGGCTCGCTCCGGTTCAGCGCCGACCTGGCCAGTGGCAGCGCGGGGATCCTGCTGGCACTGTGCCGAGCCCTCCACGGCCCGGGTGACGACCGGTTCACCCTGGATCCCCTCAACCAACCGCAGAGAGAAGGGAGTTGGCGATGACCGAGGTTCTCGCCCTGCAGCAGCTCGCGTTCGAGGACGACGAGGAGTCGGAGGACCGCATGTTCCCCTGCTTCAGCATCTACGAGAGCACGATCACCCAGTCCGACTTCTGACCGCCGGAGTCCCCCGCCGCCGCCCCTCGGGGCGGCGGCGCACCGGCGCGTGACGGACCGTCAGGCCTCTGACTGGGCCTCCAGGAAGTAGGCGGTCCCGGTGGTGTCGGCGGTGGTGCCCATCAGGGCGGCGACCACGGCGGCCCGGGCCTCGTTTACGTTCGGCCGGTTCACGCCGATCAGATCGAGTACCCACGCCAACTCGTCGGGCAGTACGACACCCATTCCGCTTCCACCCCCGTGGCAGACGACCCCAGCAGGCTAGCGGTGCCGCCGCCCTCCGGCACGGACATCATCGGATCCGGCCGGGCGAGGTGTTCGTTGCGGTTCGGTCACGGGGTGTCCGGTTGAGTGGGCATTGTGACGGATCGTCGGGGAAATCGGATTGGGGGGTGGGGGGAATGCGAACCATAATCCGTGCTGTCACGCGCGAGGGCGTGCTTCGGTGAGGAGCAGGGGCCCCGCGTTCGGTTCTTCCGGGGGAGTGCCTTGTCCGCGTCCGAGTACGCGTCAGCACCCGTGCCCGAAACCGCCTCCGTGGAGGCGGCCGGGCCCGAGGGTGGGTCAGTGGGGACGTCGAGCAGCGGCGGTCGGATGCCGCGGGCGCTCGGGGTCGGCCTGGCGGTGGCCGGGCTGGTCGCGGTGACCGCGACCAGTGCCGCCGTCACGGTGGCGGTCGGGAAGCCGGAGGGGAAGCCGGTCGCCGCGGCCGCGCCCTCGGCGAGCGCGAGCGCGTCCGCGACGCCGAGCCCCGGCCCCAGCCCGAGTGCGTCCGCGACGCCGTCGGCCAGCCCGACGCCCGCGCCGAAGCCCACGCCCTCGTCGACCCTGCACGGCACGGTGGACGGGGCGACCCACGGCGGCGACCTGCGGTACTTCCTGCTGCCGATGCCCTGGGGCGCCGAGTCCTACGGCCCGTCGGACGGCGTGAAGTTGACCACCGAGGAGGTGGCCGCGGAGTTCTCCAACGCCGAGGAGATGGGCGAGGTGCTCGCCTCCTACGGCTACAAGAACGACGCGGCGACCCGTCGCTACCGGACGGCCGACGGCCGCCAGGAGGTCAACGTCCGCCTGCTGCGCTTCAAGTCGCGGCAGATGGCGAAGGAGTTCGCCGACGGCATGACGATGAGCAAGGGCGAGAGCTTCGGCATCGACGGCGACCCCGACGGCCGCGGCATCATGCTCAAGCCCGAGCAGGAGGCGTGGACCGGGAAGATGGTCGGCCTCTCCTCCGTCGGCGACGTCGAGTACCAGGTCACCGTGTACGTGAAGGGCACGCCGGACAAGGCCGCGCTGCACGACGCGATGAAGCGTCAGCGAGAGAGGTTGTCCTCCGGTGGCTGAACCGTTCACCACGCCCGAGAGCACCACGCCCGAGAGCACCGCGCCGGAGAGCACCGCGCCGGAGAGCACCGTGCCCGAGGCCCTGGCGCCCGAGCTGCTCGCGGCCGGTGGCGACCCGGAGCCGTCCGCGCCGCGCCGCCCGCTCTCCACCGCCCGCCTGCTGCTGGCGGCCCTGCTGGTCGGCCCGCTGCTCGGCGCCTCGGTCGGCTACGCCGTCCAGGCGGGCAGCCCGCCCACCCCGCTGCCCGTGCTCGCCGTGCCCTCGCCCACCTACCCGGCCGCTCCGGCGGACCCGCAGGCCGTGGCGGAGGCGGCGGTCGCACCGCTGAAGATCGACGGTGACCTGCGCACCCTGCTGGTGCCCCGGCCGCAGGGAACGGAGGACTGGGACTACGACTACGTGTCCGGCTCCGGCTGGTTCACGGTGGGGGAGAAGGCCATGTCGGTCGGCAACTCCGCCTCGTACTTCCGGTCCATGCTCCAGGACGGGTTCCGCCGCGACGCGGTGGCCACCTGGCGCAAGGGGGACGTGAAGTGGCGGGTCGAGCTGATCCAGTACCACTCGGACAAGGCCGTCGCCGCGCAGCGCGAGGCGGAGCGCCACGAGGTGGGCGCCCTGCCGCTGGGCGGGATCTCCGGCGGCGTCTACCAGACCGACGACACGGCGCAGACGTACGTGGACTCCACCGAGCAGTACTACTCCGGGGAGGCGCTGGCCCGGCGCGGTGACGTGGTGATGCGGATCACCGTGTTCTCGCCCGCCAAGGTCGACCGGGACGAGCTCGCCGGCATCGCCAAGCAGCAGTGGGAGCGGCTGGTATGAGCATCCTCGAGAACCCCGGATCCCCGCAGCAGGAGCAGCGGTTGACGGAGGGTCCGGAGCAGCGGCGCCCGAGCCAGGCCCGGCGCACGGCGCTGCGGGCCGGTGCCGCCGTGGTGGCGGCCGCCCTGCTGGGCGTCGGCATCGGCGTCGGTATCCTGCGCGTCCGGTACCCGGAGGGCGGGACCGCGGCGGCCGCGCCGTCCGGTCGGCCGTCGGTCGCGGCGACGGCCACGCCCTCGGCGTCGCCGAGCCCGTCCTTCGGCACCAGGGAGAACGGCAGCCACTTCGGCTCGCTCCGCGACCTGCTGCTGCCACTGCCGGACGACCACCGGGTCGGCCCGGACGCGGGCGCGTACGGGAACGACACCGAACTGACCGAGGACCAGCGCAAGAACTGGGTCGAGGACCAGCTGCACGACCTGCCCGAGAAGCTCCGGGACGCGCTGCGCAAGGAGTGGCAGGACCAGCCGCTGACCGGTGCCGGCGTGCGCAGCTACGTGGCGTCCGACCACTCGTACGTGGTGACGATCTGGCTGCTGAGGTACCACCAGGAAGCGATCAAGGCGGACACCGCCTGGCAGAACGCGTTGGGTTCGGACTCCGGCCTGTACCGGATCGGCCCGAGCGTGGCCGGTCACGAGCAGGCGCGCTGCTTCCTGCCGTACGCCGCCCCCGGGGCCAAGATCGACCGGCTGGTCTGTTCGGCGGCCGAGGGCGACCTCCGGGTCGAGATGCAGGTGGAGGGGATCGCCCCGCTGCCGAAGGAGAAGACCGTGGAGCTGTTCAGCCGTCAGCTGGACCGGCTGGCCCGTCCGGGAGCGTCCGCATGACCGAGCAGAACGCGCAGCCGGAGCAGAACGCGCAGCCGGCACCGACCGAGCCGCCCGTGCGGGCCGTCGCCCCGCCGCCCGTTCCGGAGCAGTCCGCCCCGGCGCCGGACCCGGCCCCGGCCCCGGCGCCGGCCGAGGCCGACGCCGACGCCGACGCCGTGCCCGGCACCGAGGGCCCGGCCGCGGAGCGGCCGCGCCGCCCCCGCCGCAAGGTGCGGGCCCGCTGGGTGGCCGCCGTGCTGGTGGCGGTGCTGACCGGCACCGGCGCCGCCGCCGCGGTGATCGCCCCGGAGCGGACCGAGCTGCCCGGCCTCAGGACCCCGAACGACGGCCGGTACGTCCTGCCGGAGTTGACGCTGCCTCCACTGCCCTCCGGCCGGCCCGCCCCGTCGGCCAGCGGTGCGGGCAACCGGCACCACGCCGACCTGCGGCAGCTGCTGCTGCCGGCACCGGCCGGGGTGACCGCCGCGGCCGAACGGAAGGGCTGCGGGGACTACGCCGAGCTGGAGAAGGAGCCGGCCGAGGCCCGCGCGATCCTGCTGCAGAACGGTTGCCGGGACGCGGTCCGCCGGGTCTGGACGGCGCCCGACGGCACCCGGACCGAGCTGTGGCTGCTCCGCTTCGGTTCCGAGGACGAGGCCAAGGCCCACTACCTGGTGATGAACTACGGCCAGCTCAAGGAGCCGGCCGGGCTGGAGGCCTCGGTCGACGGCATCGCCCCGGAGATGGACCGGATCACCACCGTCAAGGTCAGCGCGGACAAGGCGGGCAAGCCCGGCGAGCAGCCCCGGCCGGTCGCCAGGGCCGCGTACTTCCAGCGCGGGGACGTGACGGCGCTGGTGCTGACGGCCAATCAGGAAGGTGTCCCGCTGCAGGCCTTCCGCCAGGTGGCCATGGGCCAGTTCGGCATGCTGGGCTGACGCCCGCGCCCGGCACCGGGCCTGGGCTGACGCCTGCGCCCGGCACCGGGCCGTCCGACCCTTAGGGGCTGGGCGGCCCGGCGTCATCCTGGGGTAGGGGGAGCGGCTCCTCTCGCCAGCTCATTCCACCCACGGGGCGCGGCCACTAGGTTGGGACGGTGTCCACCACTGTCATCAAGACGGACGCCCTCACCAAGAAGTTCCCCCGGGTCACCGCACTGGACCGGCTCACCGTAGAGGTGCAGCCCGGTGTGGTCGGTCTGGTGGGGGCGAACGGGGCGGGCAAGTCCACACTCATCAAGATCCTGCTCGGGCTGGCCCCGGCGACCTCCGGCACGGGCCAGGTGCTCGGCCTGGACATCGCCACCGAGGGCTCCGCGATCCGCGAGCGGGTCGGCTACATGCCCGAGCACGACTGCCTGCCGCCGGACGTCTCCGCGACGGAGTTCGTGGTGCACATGGCCCGGATGGCCGGGCTGCCGCCGGCCGCCGCGCGCGAGCGGACCGCCGACACGCTGCGCCACGTCGGCCTGTACGAGGAGCGCTACCGCCCGATGGGCGGCTACTCGACCGGCATGAAGCAGCGGGTGAAGCTGGCCCAGGCCCTGGTCCACGACCCGCAGTTGGTGCTGCTGGACGAGCCGACCAACGGCCTGGACCCGGTCGGCCGGGACGAGATGCTCGGCCTGATCCGCCGGGTGCACACCGACTTCGGCATCTCGGTGCTGGTCACCACCCACCTGCTCGGCGAGCTGGAGCGCACCTGCGACCACCTGGTGGTGATCGACGGCGGCCGCCTGCTGCGGTCCTCCTCCACGGCCTCCTTCACCGAGGCGACCCAGCTGCTGGCGGTCGAGGTGACGGACCGTCCGGACGATCCGGGCTTCGACGCCGACGAGGCCGTCCGGGAGCGGCTGGCCGCCGCCGGTCTGGTGGTCCGTCAGGACGGCGCCAAGATCCTGCTGGTGGAGATCGCCGGCGACGAGACCTACGACACCGTCCGGGACACCGTGGCCGATCTGGGCCTCGGCCTGGTCCGGCTGGAGCAGCGCCGCCACCGGGTCTCCGAGATCTTCACGACCGAGTCCACGGAAGGCCGTGCCGATGTCTGAGCAACTTCCCTCCGGAGCGGCGCCGGTGGACTCGCCGGTGGACACCGGGGTCATCCACAACATCGGCTACCGCAGCTACCAGGGCCCGCGGCTCGGCCGCGGCTACGCCACCCGCTCGCTCTACGTGCAGAGCCTGCGCGCCGCCTACGGCCTCGGCCGCTCGGGCAAGTCCAAGGTGCTGCCGATGCTGGTGGCCTCCGCGCTGACGGCCGCCGCCGTGGTGATCGTGGCGATCGGGCTGTTCCTCCAGGGGCCGGTCAAGACCGACCTGTTCCCGGTGGACTACGCGCAGTTCCTCTCCGCCTTCGGCGTGCTGGTGCAGATCTTCGTGGCCGCGCAGGCCCCGGTGCTGATGTCGCGGGACCTGCGCCACCACACCGTGCCGCTGTACTTCTCCCGGCCGATCACCCGCGGCGACTACGTCCGGGCCAAGTTCGCCGCGATGACCTCGGCCATGCTGCTGATGACCGTCACCCCGCTGCTGGTGCTCTACCTGGGCTCGATCCTGGGCGGGCTGCCGCTCGGCAAGAACACCGGGCACTTCCTCCAGGGCCTGGCCGTCGCGGTGGTCCTTTCGGTGCTGTACGCCGCGCTGGGCCTGGCGATCTCCGCGCTGACCCCGCGCAAGGGCTTCGGCGTGGCCGCCATCATGGGCGTGCTGGTGGTGAGCCAGCCGGTCGCGGCCATCTTCTACGTCCTGATCGGCGGCAACCGGATCGACCCGCCGGAGTCCGCGCACTGGGCCTTCCTGCTCTCCCCGACGAACGCCGCCGAGGCGATGCTGAACCAGCTGCTGGACATCAGGACGGCCGGGCCGCTCACCGCCCCGGACGGGATCGGCGTGGTGGTCTTCGCGCTGGCCGTGGCCGCGATGATCGGCGGCTCGTACTGGGCGCTGCTGCGCCGCTACCGGAAGATCTGAGGGAACGTCATGGCCGTCATCACCATCGACAGGGTCTCCCGCTGGTTCGGCAACGTGGTCGCCGTCAACGACGTCAGCATGGAGATCGGGCCGGGCATCACCGGTCTGCTCGGGCCCAACGGCGCGGGCAAGTCCACCCTCATCCACATGATGAGCGGTTTCCTGGCCCCCTCCTCCGGGGCGGTCACCCTGGACGGGGAGCCGATCTGGCGCAACCAGGAGGTCTACCGCAAGATCGGCCTGGTCCCGGAGCGGGAGTCGATGTACGACTACCTGACCGGCTGGGAGTTCGTGCTGGCCAACGCCGAACTGCACGGCCTGGCCGATCCGGGTGCGGCCGCGAAGAGGGCGCTCGGGCTGGTCGAGATGGAGTACGCCCAGGACCGGAAGGCCGGGACGTACTCCAAGGGCATGAAGCAGCGCGTCAAGATGGCCTCCGCACTGGTGCACGACCCCGAGGTGCTGCTGCTGGACGAGCCGTTCAACGGCATGGACCCGCGCCAGCGGCTGCAACTGATGGAGCTGCTGCAGCAGTTCGGCTCGGCCGGGCGGACGGTGCTGTTCTCCTCGCACATCCTGGAGGAGGTCGAGCAGCTGGCCCGGCACATCGAGGTGGTGGTGGCCGGCCGGCACGCCGCCTCCGGTGACTTCCGGAAGATCCGCCGCCTGATGACCGACCGCCCGCACCGCTACCTGGTCCGCTCCAGCGACGACCGCCGGCTGGCCTCCGCGCTGATCGCGGACAGCTCCACCGCCGGGATCCAACTGGACTGGCACGAGCGGGCGCTGCGCATCGAGGCGATCAACTTCCCGCAGTTCACCGCGCTGCTGCCGAAGGTCGCCAAGGAGGCCGGGATCCGGCTCTACACCGTCTCCCCGGCCGACGAGTCGCTGGAGAGCGTCTTCTCCTACCTCGTCGCCAACTGACGCCCCGCCTCCGACGCCCCGTCGCCGACGCCTCGTCGCACCCGAAAGGCTGACCCCTGTGAACCTGACCGTCGCCAGGCTGACCGTCCGCGGCCTGCTGGGGCGCCGCCGCGGCCTCCTGCTGCTGGCCGCGCCCGTGCTGCTGCTGGTGATCTCCGTGATCGCCCGCAGCGGCAGCGAGGACAAGCACGACCTGGCCACCACCATCCTCGGCCAGCTCTCGCTGGGCACCCTGCTCCCGCTGCTCGGCCTGATCGTCGGCACCGGCGTGATCGCCACCGAGATCGACGACGGCTCGATCGTCTACCTGCTGGCCAAGCCGCTGCCCCGTTGGCAGATCATCACCACCAAGCTCGCGGTGGCCGTGGTGACCACCTGGGTCTTCGCGGCCCTGCCCACCCTGATCGCCGGGCTGGTCCTGGTCGGGACCGAGGACGGCCTCGCGGTCGGCTACGCGGTCGGCACCCTGGTGGCCGGCGCCGCCTACAGCGCGCTCTTCCTCCTGCTCTCGGTGGTCACCCGCAACGCGGTGGTCGTCGGTCTCGGCTACGCCCTCATCTGGGAGAGCCTGATCGGCAACTTCGTCGACGGCGCCAAGACCCTGAGCATCCAGCAGTGGGGCCGCAGCATCGCCGAGTCCGTCGCCGCCGAGGGCGCCATCGACGCCACCGTGGCCACCGCGGTCGCCGTCCCGCTCCTGATCGTGGTCATCCTGGGCGCCACCGCCCTCGCCGCCGTCAAGCTGGCCGGCCTCACCCTGGCCTCCGAGGAGTAGCCCGCATCCCGCACCGCGAACATCCCGCACCGCGAACGAGGAGGGCCCCGGCATCCGCCGGGGCCCTCCTCGTTCGCGGGCACCCACCCGGAACCCTTCGGGGGCGGCCAGGGCCACCTCCCCCGACGGCCACGCAACGCCCCCGAAGGTGAGCACATGCTCACACCGCGTCGATCATCCGCACCACCCCCGTTCGGCGGGGTGTGTCCCGGGGCGCCCCGTGCTAGACGTGCTGTCAACAGTGGCCAGTTGTAGGATGACCGGGCAAGAGGTTGTAGGATGACTGCCGTCCACTGCTGAGCGAACCCGGAAGGAGCCCCCATGAGTGCGGACGGGCTGCAGGCCGCCGGGCGGCGTTCGCTGGTGGACGTGACGATCGAGCAGCTGCGCGAGCAGCTGAGCGCCGGGAGCTGGCCGGTCGGGGCGCGGATCCCGACCGAGCACGAGCTGGCCGAGCGGCTCGGGGTCGGGCGGAACACGGTGCGGGAGGCGATCCGGGTGCTGGTGCACGCGGGGATGCTGGTCTCGCGCCAGGGGGAGGGCACCTTCGTGACCTCCACCACCGACCCGGCCGCGGTGCTGCGCGGGGTGCAGCGCTCCGGCGTCCGGGACGTGCTGGAGGTCCGGGCCGCGCTGGAGGCCGAGGCCGCTCGCCTGGCCGCCGTGCGGCACACCCCCGAGGACATCGCCCGGATGCGTGCCGCGCTGGCCCGCGAGGCCGAGATCATCGCCGCCGAGCCCGACCGGGCGGGGCGCGAGGCGACCGTCGAGCACGACCTGGAGTTCCACACCGCGGTGGTCGAGGCCGCCCACAACCCGGCGCTGACCGAGGTCTACCGGTACTTCGGGGCCTCGGTGCGCGAGTCGATGCGGACCGCCTTCGGCGACCACGAGATGCCCGAGGTGGTCGTCGCCACCCACGAGGCGCTGGTGGACGCGATCGAGAGCGGCGACCCGGAGCTGGCCGAGGCCGCCTGTCGCCGGCTGCTCGCGGAGCCGACGGCCGCCGTGGAGCAGCTGCTCGCCGCCATCGCCGCGCGGAAGTGACGACCGTTCAGCCCGAGTCGTAGCCCGCGCACGTCACCGGCCGCACGAGCCGGTCCCTTCCTCGTTCCGCCCCGCCCTGTCCGGAGAAGACACCACCGTCATGACGGTCACCCACGCCCAGCAGCTCGCCACCCCGACGGTCCGTACCCGCACCAGGCTCGCCCACCCCGCGCTGATGCTGCTCGGCATCGTGCTGGTGGCGCTCAACATGCGGGCCTGCCTGGCCGCGATCTCCCCGCTGGTCGGCGAGATCCAGCGCACCTTCGGCCTGTCGGCCACCGCGGCCGGTCTGATCACCACCGTGCCGGTGCTGTTCCAGGGCCTGGGCGCCCCGCTGACGCCCCGGCTGACCCGGCGCTTCGGCGCGGAGAAGGTGGTGCTCGGCGCGGTGCTCACGCTGGGCGCGGGGGTGCTGCTCCGGGTGCTGCCCAACGTCGCGGCGCTGTACGCGGGGTGCATGGTGATCGGGATCGCCATCGCGGTGCTGAACGTCTCCATGCCGGGCCTGGTGAAGCGGGAGTTCCCGGGGAACGCGGCCACCATGACCGGTGTCTACTCCACCACCATGCTGGTCGGCGCGACCCTCGCGGCGGCCACCTCGGTGCCGCTGGAGAAGGTGCTCGGCGGCGGTTGGCAGGGCTCGCTGGCGGCCTGGTCGGTGCTGGCGCTGGTGGCCGCGGCGGCCTGGCTGCCGCAGGTGCTGAAGTCCCGTCAGGAGAAGGCCGCGGTCGCGGCCGCTCCGGCCGGTGCGGCGATCGCGAACATCTGGCGGAACGGGCTGTCCTGGCGGATCAGCGTCTTCATGGGCGTCTCCTCGCTGATGGTCTACACGCTGGTGGCCTGGATGCCGACCATCCTGGCGGACCACGGCATGGACCGCGGCGAGGCCGGTCTGGTCTTCGCGTTCAGCAACCTGGTCCAGGTGATCGGCGCCTTCCTGGTCCCGCTGATCGCCGGCCGGATGACCCGTCAGCGCGGGCTCGCGGTCACGATGGCCGGGCTCAACGCGGTGGGCATCGCCGTCCTGCTGCTGGCCCCGGTCTCCGGCGCCTGGCTGGCCGCCGGCGTGCTCGGCATCGCCCAGGGCGGCTCGCTCGGACTGGCGCTGGCCTTCATCGTGCTGCGCACCCGCAGCGCGCTGGGCGCGGCGCAGCTCGGCGGCATGACCCAGGCGGTGGGCTACCTGGTGGCGGCCGCCGGGCCGGTCGGCGCGGGCGCGCTGCACCAGCTGACGGGCGGTTGGGAGCTGCCGCTCGTGCTGCTGCTGGCGCTCGCCGCGGTGGCGGCGGTGGCCGGCTGGGGCGCCGGGCGCAACCAGGTGCTCTGAGCGGCCCCGCCGCCACCTGACACAGTCGGGGTGCCGATCGCCTCCGGGAGTGCCCGAAGAGGCCCTCGACCACCCTCCGTGTCCCTACCGTTGGCGGCATGACAGCTGCCGCTTCCCTGGCCACCGCTCAGGTCTCGCTCGGCGATCCCGAGGTCCGGTACCCGCTCTGGCCCGCCCTCACCGCCGGGTGCCCGGTCACCAGCACCCCCGAGCTCGCCTACCCGGTCGAGGTCGACTACGACTACCCGGCCGTCCCGGCCGCCCTGTTCGCGCAGCCGCCCGGCCCGGGCCTGGACCGCTGGGCCCCGCTGCTGCCCCCGCTGGACGCGCCCACCCTCGGGGAGGGCGGCACCCCGCTGCTCGCCCTCCCCGACGGCACCCTGGTCAAGGACGAGTCCCGCAACCCGACCTGGAGCCACAAGGACCGCCTCAACCGGGTAACGGTCAGCGCCGCCGTCCACCAGGGCGCGCCCGGCATCGTGGTGGCCTCCTCCGGCAACCACGGCGCCTCGGCCGCCGCGTACGCCGCCCGGGCGGGGCTGCGCTGCGTGGTGCTGGCCTCGGCGAGCTCGCCGCCGGCCGTGCAGTCCTTCCTGAACGCCTACGGCGCGCTGGTGCTCCCGGTGCCGGTCGAGGCCCGCTGGCCGCTGCTGCGGCAGATCGCCGAGCGGACCGGCTTCCACCCCGTCAGCAACCACACCCGCACCCACACCGGCCACGGCTTCGGTGCCGAGGGCTACAAGACGGTGGCGTACGAGCTGCACGCCGAACTGGGAACCCCGGCGGCGGTGTTCGTGCCGACGGGGTACGGGGAGCTGCTGTACGGGGTGTGGAAGGGCTTCGCCGAGCTGCAGCGGCTGGGCCTGGCGGCCCGGGTGCCGAGGGTCTTCGGCTGCGAGCCGGCCGCCGGCGGCCCGCTGGCGGCGGCGGTGCGCACCGGCGTCCCGGCCGCGGTGGTGGAGGTCGGCCCGACGGAGGCGTACGCGATCGACGTCACCAACGGCGGCCACCGGGGGGTCCGGGCGGTCACCGCGAGCGGTGGCGGTGCGCTGCTGCTGACGGACCGGGAGGTCCGGGCCGCGCACGGGGAGTTGGCGGCCCAGGGGCTGTGGTGCGAGTTCTCCTCGGCGATCGGGCTGGCCGGTCTGCGGCAGCTGGGCGGGCCGGCGGCCTTCGACGGGCCGGTGGTCTGCGTCTCCACCTCCAGCGGCTTCAAGGACCTGCGGGTGGGCACCGAGCGGGCCGAGGCGCTGGACCCGGAGTGGGAGGCGGTGGCGGGTCGGCTGAAGGCGGCGGGGATCGAGGCCTGAGCGGTCCGGGCGGCCCGGGCGGCCCGAACGGTTCACCGGTGCGGAACCGCGCCGCCGTGCCCTGCGTTTCTCCGTTCGCCGTTCCCCTTTCCCGGAGTTGGAGTACCGCCCCATGGTGTTCAAGAAGCTGCTCGGTGCCCTCGGTGTCGGCGGCCCGGCCGTCGACACGGTGCTGTCCACGCCCGTGGTGCGGCCCGGTGGCCTGATCGAGGGTCAGGTCCACCTGACCGGCGGCAGCCAGGAGGCGGCGGTCAACGCGATCACGCTCGATCTGGTCGCCCGCGTGGAGATCGAGCACTCCGAGGGCGAGGCGAACGGCCTGGCCGGCTTCGCCCGGCACGTGGTGACCGGTCCGTTCACCCTGGCGGCGGGCGAGCGGCGCTCGCTCCCGTTCTCCTTCGCGGCCCCGTACGAGATCCCGGTGACCGAGCTGGCCGGGCAGCACCTGCACGGCATGGCGCTGGGCGTGCGGACCGAGGTGGACATCGCCGGGGCCCGGGACAAGGGCGACGCCGACCCGCTCGGGGTGGAGCCGCTGCCGGTGCAGCGCGCGCTGCTGGAGGCCTTCACGGCGCTCGGCTTCCGCTTCCGCTCCGCCGACCTGGAGGCCGGGCGGATCCACGGCACCGCGCAGGGCCTGCCGTTCTACCAGGAGATCGAGTACCTGGCCGCGCCGCAGTACGCGGACCGGTTCGGCGCGCTGGAGCTGACCCTGATCACCTCGGCCGAACGGGTCGAGGTGGTGCTCGAGTTCGACCGCCGGAGCAGCGACGTGGTCAACCACCACGTGGTGGAGCACGCGGTGGCCGGACAGGACCTCACCGGCCTGGTGGACGGCTGGATCCAGGAGGCGCTGGCCAAGGGCCCGTACGGCCACGCCCACGGCCACGCCCACGGCCACGGTGGCGGGCACGGCTTCGGCGGCGGCCTGGTGGCGGGTGCGGCGGTCGGGGTGGTCGGCGGTCTGGTGGTCGAGGAGTTCATGGACGAAGTGGTCGAGGAGGCCTTCGAGGATGCCTTCGAGGACTGATCCGATCGGGGTCACGGGGCTTGGTGGATCCTGCAATCGGGAGCCCGCCCCGTGACTCCGCAATGTTGCCTTTATATGCTCCGCAGAAGCTCTCCACGGCGGTATGCGGTCGGGGCGAAGCTGACGGAGTAGTACCTGGCTGCTGGTGGAGGGTGTGCGAATGTCTGGCCAGAGGCCGGGGTCCCCGGACCACGCCGAATGGTGGCGCGACGACGCCGCTCACGGGGGGGCCTACCAGGACCCGTACCAGCAGCAGTCGTACCCGCAGCAACCGCAGTACCAGCAGCCGCAGTACCCGCAGCAGGGCTACTACCAGCAGCCGCAGGCGCCCTATCAGCCGCAGGACCCGTACCAGGAGCAGTACCAGCAGGTGCCGCAGCAGGTCCCGCCGCCGCAGCGGGCCCAGCGGCCGGTCCCGGAGCCCGAGCCGGAGCACCTCGACCAGGAGCCGGTGCCGCGGCAGCCCACCGGCGGCCGGGCCGAGGCGCGCCGGGCCCAGCAGGCGGCCGCACTGGCGGCGCAGGGCGGCGCGGGCGCCGAGGACGGCACGCCGCCGGCCGGGCCCGGCCGGGCCGCGACCCGGGCCGCCGCGGCCAAGGGGGCGCCCAAGCGCAGCCGGAAGAAGATCGTCGCCCTGGTCGCGGCCGGGGCGATGGCCCTGGTGGTCTGCGCCGGCGGCGCGCTCTACCTGAAGTTCAACGGCAACCTCAGCACCTTCGGCAGCGACGGCCTGAACGAGGACCGCCCGGACGCCGCAGCGCCCGACGCCAACGGCAACACCCCGCTCAACGTGCTGCTGATCGGCTCCGACTCGCGGGCCGGCGACAACGCCAACCTGGGCGGCGGCGAGGAGGGCGGCGCGCGCTCCGACACCACGATCCTGCTGCACGTCTACGCCGACCGGAAGCACGCGGTCGGTGTCTCCTTCCCGCGCGACGCGCTGGTCACCCGCCCCAAGTGCAAGCTCCCGAACGGGAAGTGGACCAAGGAGGAGGCCGGGGTCATGTTCAACTCCGCCTTCTCCGTGGGCGGCACCGAGGAGGGCAACCCGGCCTGCACCCAGAACACCGTGGAGAAGCTCACCGGCCTGCGGGTCGACCACACCATCGTGGTGAGCTTCCAGGGCTTCGCCGCCATCACCGACGCGGTCGGCGGCGTCAACGTCTGCCTGCCCAACGCCATCTCCGAGGGCGACCTCAACCCGAACCTGCACCGCAAGGGCAAGCAGATCTTCCCCAAGGGCGAGCAGAAGGTCTCGGGCCAGAAGGCGCTGGACTACGTCCGGCTCCGGCACGGCATCGGCGACGGCTCGGACATCGGCCGGATGAAGCGTCAGCAGGCCTTCCTGGGTTCGCTGATCAAGGACATCAAGGCCAAGGGCATGGACGCCGGGACGCTGCTCCCGCTGGCCGACGCGGCCACCAAGTCGATCACCGTGGACGAGGCGCTCGGCTCCCCGGCCAAGCTGCTCTCCTTCGCGCTGCAGATGAAGAACATCGACCTCAAGAACATCCAGTTCATCACCCCGCCGTGGCGCTTCGAGGGCTCCCGGGTGGCCTTCCAGAAGCCCGACGTGGACGCCCTCTGGGCCGCCCTGAAGAGCGGCCGCACGCTGGACGGCCAGGACGCCAACGCACCCGCCGCGGGCGGCGGTTCGCCCGCCCCGGCCGCGCCCTCGCCCAGCCCCTCGCCGACCCAGGCCGCCCCGTCCGCGGTCAAGGGCACCGGCGTGAAGGTGAACGTCTACAACGGCACCACCACCGCCGGGCTGGCCACCGGCGCGGTCACCAAGCTGAAGGACTCCAAGTTCACGGTCGGCGCCACCGGTAACGCCTCCACCCAGAACCACACCACGACCACCGTGCAGTACGGCCCGGGCCAGAAGGCCGGTGCCCAGCTGGTCGCCGACCTGTTCCCCGGGGCCGCCCTGGAGTCCTCCACCAAGGCCGGCATCAACCTGGTGCTCGGCCAGGACTACGCCGCGGCCAACGGCGCCACCACCCCGGCCGCCGGTGGCGCCGGCGCCACCCCGACCGCGCTGCCCACCAGCATCTCGGGCGCGGCCCGCTCCGCGGACGCCCCGGCCTGCGACGACCTCACCTACGGCAGCCCGGGCTGACGACGCGTCAGGGGCCCGGCGCGTGCGCACCGGGCCCCTGCTGACGGTCCCTCGGACGGGCTGACGGCCCCTCGGACGGGCCCGGCGGGCCCGTTCCCGGGTCAGCCGTAGAGCCGCTCCAGGACGACGGCCACGCCGTCCTCGTCGTTGCCCGCGGTCACCTCGTCGGCCACCGCCAGCAGCTGCTCGTGGGCGTTGGCCATGGCCACCCCGTGCCCGGCCCAGCCGAACATCGGGACGTCGTTCGGCATGTCGCCGAAGGCGATGGTCTCGGAGCCCTTCACGCCCAGCCGGTGCGCGGCCACCGCGAGGCCGGTCGCCTTGGACAGGCCCAGCGGCAGCATCTCGACCACCCCGGGGCCGGCCATCGTGATGGTCACCAGGTCGCCCGCCAACCGCTCGGCCGCGGCGGCCAGTTCGTCGTCGGTGTGCTCCGGGTGCTGGAGGTAGAGCTTGCTCACCGGCTCGGCCAGCAGCTCGTCCCGCTCCACCCGGCGGATCGGCAGCCCGGTGCCGATCTCCAGCGCGTAGCCGGGCCCGGTGATCACCTCGCCGTCCAGCCCGTCCTGGCTGGCCGCGACGGCCATGGTGCCGATCTCGGCCTCGATCTTGGCCAGTGCGGCGGCGGCCAGCCGCCGGTCCAGGGTGAGCGAGGTGAGCAGCCGGTGCTCGCCCGCGTCGTAGACCTGGGCGCCCTGCGCGCAGACCGCCAGGCCGGTGTAGCCGATCTCGTCGAAGACCGTCCTGGTCCAGCGTGCCCCCCGCCCGGTCACGATGATGTGCCGCGCCCCGGCCGCGCCGGCCAGGGCCAGCGCGGCGCGGTTGCGCTCCGAGACGGTCTCCGCCGAACTCAGCAGGGTGCCGTCCAGGTCGGTCGCGACCAGGCGGTAGGGCAGGGGGGTCACTTGACGGGTTCCAGGACGGAACGCCCGCCGAGGTAGGGCCGCAGCGCCTCGGGGACGACCACCGAGCCGTCCTCCTGCTGGTGGTTCTCCAGCAGCGCCACGATGGTGCGGGGCACGGCCACCAGGGTGCCGTTCAGGGTGGCCAGCGGGCGCACCCCGTTCTCGTCGCGCAGGCGGATGGCCAGGCGGCGGGACTGGTACTCGGTGGTGTTCGAGGTCGAGGTGACCTCGCGGTACTTGCCCTGGGTCGGCACCCAGGCCTCGATGTCGAACTTGCGGACCGCCGAGGAGCCGAGGTCGCCGGAGGCGACGTCGATCACCCGGTAGGGCAGCTCCAGCGCGTTCAGGAAGTCCTTCTCCCACTGGAGCAGGCGGCGGTGCTCGGCCTCGGCGTCCTCGGGCGTGGTGAAGACGAACATCTCCACCTTCTCGAACTGGTGCACCCGGATGATGCCGCGGGTGTCCTTGCCGTAGGTGCCGGCCTCGCGGCGGAAGCAGGACGAGTAACCGGCGTACCGCAGCGGGAGCTTGTCCGCGTCGAGGATCTCGTCCATGTGGTACGCGGCGAGCGGGACCTCGGAGGTGCCGACCAGGTAGCGGTCCTCCTCCTCCAGGAAGTAGACGTTCTCCGCCGCCTGGCCCAGGAAGCCGGTGCCGTCCATGGCCGCCGGGCGGACCAGGGCCGGGGTGATCATCGGGATGAAGCCGGCCGAAGTGGCCTGCGCGATCGCCATGTTGACCAGGGCGAGCTCCAGCAGCGCGCCGACGCCGGTCAGGTAGTAGGAGCGCGCACCGGCCACCTTGGCCCCGCGCTCGGTGTCGATCGCACCGAGGATCTTGCCCAGCTCGACGTGGTCGCGGGGCTCGAAGCCCTCGGCCGCGAAGTCGCGCGGGGTGCCGATCTCCTCGAGGGTGACGAAGTCCTCCTCGCCGCCGACCGGGGCGGCCGGGTCGATCAGGTTCGCCAGCCCGCGGGCGAGGCGGTCGGCCTCCTCGGTGGCCTCGCGCAGCTCGGCCTCGGCGGCCTTCACCTCCGCGGACAGCTCGCCGGTCCGCTTCAGCAGGGCGGCCTTCTCCTCGCCCTGGGCCTTGGGGATCTGCTTGCCCAGGGTCTTCTGCTCACTGCGCAGCTCGTCGAAGCGCGTGGAGGAGGAGCGGCGCCGCTCGTCGGCTGCGAGGAGGGAGTCGACCAGGTCGACGTCCTCTCCACGGACGCGCTGCGAGGCGCGCACTCGGTCAGGGTCCTCACGGAGCAGGCGAAGGTCAATCACGGGGCCCAGCCTACCGGGGTGGGGGGTTCCGTCCGGAACGGGTTTCGCCGGTGTCGGACACTGTCCGGTCCATGGATTTATGTCCGCTTTTGTGGCACTGTGCCCCCGCGCACGTGTCAGGTCGGGCTGTGGACTGTGTCGAGTGGCTGGGGATAACTCCGCCGAGCCTGTGGATAACCACTGTGGAGAACCGCTCCCGGGCTCGCTGTCCACAGGTCCGGCGGCGGGCCTGTGGACGAGTCGGAAGTGACGGTTGTGGTGGCGATCCGCCAAGGAATTGAGGTTTGAAACCTCGATACGCCCACACGGGTAAGGGAATTTACCCACTCGGCCGGGTGATTTGCGGGATCGGGGGTGACTCTGGTCCGATTAGTCGGCTCCGACCGAGAAGCAGATGATCTGACCAGCTCCCGCAGTGGATATGCCGGTTTGTCGACTCGTCCCCAGGGCTGTGGATAACTCGGTGGAGGGCCGCCTGTGGACGGCCCCCGGGGGCCTGTGGACGAAGCATGCCGCCCGCCCCGGCGGGGCGGGCGACGGTCGGGAGCCCGCACTGCACCGCGCGGGTGAAGGGCTCCGCGTGTCGGAAATGGGACCTGAATGGTCGAAAGCGGTCGGCTCGGATCAGTTCCGGGCAAAGGCTCCGGAGAACGGACTCAGAGTTCGCCGCGTCCGTCCAGGCAGCGCGAGAGCCAGTCGGCGGCGGCGCTGAAATCCTGGTCCGAGGTGCCCGGCCGGAGCGCGGTCGGCGCCCCGTGGTCCGCCCGCGGATAGGAGCCGAGGAAGCGCACCTGCGGACAGATCCGCCGCAGGCCCATCAGCGCCTCGCTCACCCGGCGCTCGCTCAGGTGCCCCTCGCAGTCGATCAGGAAGCAGTACTGCCCGAGCCCCTCACCGGTCGGCCGGGACTCGATCCGCATCAGGTTGATCCCGCGCACGGCGAACTCCTGGAGCAGCTCCAGCAGCGCGCCCGGGTGGTCGTCCGGCAGCCAGACCACCATCGAGGTCTTGTCCGCCCCGGTCGGCGAGGAGACCCGTCCGGGCCGGCCCACCAGCACGAACCGGGTGGTCGCGTTGGCCGCGTCGTGGATGTCGGTGACCAACGGCTCCAACTGGTAGATCGGCGCCGCGAACTCACCGGCGAACGCCCCGTCGAACCGGCCCTCCTGGACCAGCCGCGCGCCGTCCGCGTTCGAGGCCGCCGACTCCCAGCGGGCGTCCGGCAGGTTCGCCGCCAGCCACTTGCGCACCTGCGGCTGGGCCACCGGGTGGCTGGTCACCGTCTTGATGTCCTCCAGCACCGTGCCGGGGCGCACCAACAGGGCGAAGGAGATCGGCAGCAGCACCTCGCGGTAGATCATCAGCGGCCCGCCGTTGGCGAGTTCGTCGCTGGTCGCCGTGACGGCGCCCTCCACCGAGTTCTCCACCGGCACGAACGCCCCGCTCGCCTCCCCGGCCCGCACCGCGTCCAGCACCGCCGGCACCGAGGCCAACGGCACCAGCTCCCGGGTCGCCGCCTCCGGCAGCGTCCGCAGCGCCGCCTCGGTGAACGTCCCCTCGGGGCCCAGGTAGGTGTACCGGGTCGCCGACATACCGCCTCCGAACGCATCGCAACAGCCAGACCGATCCACCTTAGCCAGTCCCACGCACCCCCACCGACCCGTCCGCCGACTGGTCTGCGCCCCGGGCCCCGGAGGGGCCACCAGGGGCGCGGGGCTGCGCCCCGGGCCGAAGGCCTCAGGGGCGCGAGGAACTGCGCGAGGGGGAACGGCAGCACCGGCAACCGGCTGACGGCGGTTCAGTTGCCGGTGCGCCGCCTTCCGGCCCGCGCAGTTCCTCGCGCCCCCGGCGGCATGGCCGATTCCCACCGGGGGTTATCCCCACCCCGGGGACGCCAGGGGACTCCATGGTTCCCGGAGCCCGTCGTTCCTAGGTTGGGAGATGCCGAAGATCCCGCCCCGGAAGGACCCCGATGGCCGTCCAGCAAGCCCACCCCGCCGCCGTCGAACTGCGCGGCGTACAGCGCCGTTACGGCTCCGTGCAGGCCCTGCGCGGCATCGACCTGGTGCTGCCCCGGGGCGGCTTCACCGCGGTGATGGGCCCGTCCGGCTCGGGCAAGAGCACCTTCCTGCAGTGCGCCGCCGGCCTCGACCGCCCGGACGCCGGTCAGGTGCTCCTCGGCGGCACCGACCTGGCCACCCTCGGCGAGAACAAGCTGACCCGGCTGCGCCGCAGCCGCATCGGCTTCGTCTTCCAGTCCTTCAACCTGCTCCCCTCCCTGACCGTCCGTCAGAACGTCCTGCTCCCGCAGCGCCTGGCCGGCGCCCGCCAGGACCGCCGCCGGGCCGACGAACTCCTCGCCCGGGTCGGCCTGCCGGAGCACGGCGGCCGCCGACCGCACGAGCTCTCCGGCGGCCAGCAGCAGCGGGTGGCCATCGCCCGCGCGCTGGTCACCGACCCGGAGGTGGTCTTCGCGGACGAGCCGACCGGCGCCCTGGACGCCCGGACCGCGCACGAGGTGCTGGGCCTGCTCCGCCGGGCGGTGGACGAACTGGGCGCCACCGTGGTGATGGTCACCCACGACCCGGTCGCGGCCTCGCACGCGGACCGGGTGCTCTTCCTCGCCGACGGCCTGCTGGTCTCCGCCCTGGAGCGCCCCGACCCGCAGACCGTCTCCGACCACCTGCTGCGCCTCACCGCCCGTGCCACCCACGCCGGTTCGGCGGTGGCGGCATGAGCGCCCTCGGCCTGGCCGCCGCCTCGGTGCGGGCCCGCCCGGCGGCCTTCGTCGGCAGCTTCGTCGCGCTGCTGTTCGGCGCTGTCGTCACCATCGCCTGCGGCGTCCTGCTCCAGACCGGCCTGACCGCGTCCCTCCCGCCGGTGAAGTACGCCGGGGCCCCGGTCGTGGTGGCGAACCGGGCCTCGGCCGAGGTCACCGTGGCCCCGGTCCCCGGCGAGAAGCCCGAGACCACCCGCATCACGCTGCCCGAAAGGGCAAGGGTGGAGCTGGAGTTGGCCGGCCGGATCGCCGCCCTTCCGGGCGTGGCCTCGGCCGTCCCCGAGCTCTCCTTCCCGGTCACCACCACGGCCGGCCCGTCCACCGCCACCGCCCTGACCGGTACCGACGGTCTGCAGGGCCGCGCCCCCGCCGCCGCCGAGCTCGCGGCCGGTGCGGACACCCCGTACCGCACCGGCGACCGGGTCACCCTCAACACCCCCTCCGGTCACCGGAGTTACCTGGTCACCGGCACCCTGCCGGGCCGTACCGGCCTCTGGCTCGACCCGGCCGAGGCGGCCCGCGCCGCCGGCCATCCGGGCCGGGTGGACGTCATCGCGGTGCAGCCGAAGCCCGGCGTCAGCACCGCCGAACTCGCCGACCAGGTACGGACGGTGGCCGCCGGCGCCCAGGTGCTGACCGGGGACGACCGCGCCACCGCCGAGCAGCCGCAGCTCGCCAACACCCGGGAGATGCTCACCGCCCTCGGCGGCTCCTTCGGCGGCATCACCGCCCTGACGGCGGTCTTCGTGGTCCTCGGCACCGTCGCCCTGGCCACCAACCAGCGGTCCCGCGAGTTCGCCCTGCTGCGCGCGGTCGGCGCCACCCCGGGCCAGATCCGCCGCACGGTGGCGACCGAGGCCGCGCTGCTGGCACCGGTCGCCGGAGCCCTGGCCGTGCTGCCCGGACTGGGCCTGGCCCGCTGGTGGTTCGGGCAGATGACGGAGCGCGGCATGGTGGCCGAGGGCGTGGCGCTGAACACCGGCCCGATCCCGGTGCTGGCCGCGGTCGGCACCGGACTGCTCTCCGCCCTGCTGGGCGGCTGGCTGGCGGCCCGCCGCCCGGCCAAGCTGCGGCCCGGACTGGCGCTCAGCGAGTCGGCGGCCGAGCGCCCCGGGCTCGGCAAGGTCCGCACCCTGTTCGGCGCGCTGGCCCTGGCCGGCGGCCTCGCACTGGCGGGCGTCGCGGCGAACCTCGGCGGCTCCGACGCCGCCAACACCGCGCTGGGCGTGGTGATGTGCCTGCTGCTGGCGGTCGGCCTGCTCGGCCCCCTGCTGGCCCGGGCCAGCGCCGCCGTCCTCGGCTGGCCGCTGCGCCTGCGCGGCGCGGCCGCCTCGCTGGCCGCCGACAACACCCGGGCCAACGCCCGCCGGCTGGCCTCGGCGATCACCCCGATCGTGATGGTCACCGCCTTCTGCGGCACCCTGCTCTTCCTACAGAGCACCCTCACCCACGCCGCGGGCGAGCAGGCCCGCCGCGGCCTGGTCGCCGACCACGTGGTCACCTCCGCCGGCCCGGGGCTGTCCCCGGACACCGTGTCCAGGGCGGCCCGCCTGCCCGGCGTCGGTGCGGCGGTCGGCATCCTCGACACCGCGGTCGCCCACCGCTCCGGCGACACCCCGGCCACCGCCACCGCCCTGGGCATCTCCGGCGACCCGGCGGCCTACGCCCGGGTGCTCGACCTCGGCGTGCGCGACGGCGACCTGTCCGGCCTGGCCCGCCCCGGCACGGTCGCGCTGGCCGCCGGTCTGGCCGAGGACCTCGGCGTGACGGTCGGTCAGCACGCCGCCCTCTGGCTCGGCGACGGCACCCCGGTGGAGCCGCTCGTGGTGGCCACCTACGACCGCGGCCTCGGCCTCGGCGAGGCCGTCCTGCCCCGCGCCGACCTGGCCGCCCACGTCACCACCGGCTACGACGGCCGGCTGCTGGTCCGGGCCGCCGACGGTGCCGACCGCGCCGCCGTGGCACGGGAGTTGGCCGGCCTCGGCGCGGTCACCGTGACCGACGCGGCCGAGCACGGCGCCCAGGCCGACCGCGACCGCGAGGCCAGCGGCTGGGCCAACTCCGTGATGGCGGCGGTGCTCGGCGGCTTCGCGGCCGTCGCCGCGGCCAACACCCTGGTGATGACCGTCCTGGACCGCCGCCGCGAGCTCACCCTCCTCAGGCTGGCCGGCTCCACCCGCCGCCAGATCCGCGGCATGCTCCGCTGGGAGGGCCTCCTGGTCGCCTCGGCCGGCCTCCTGATCGGCACCGCCATCGCCTGGGCCACCCTCACCCCCATCGCCCGCGGCCTCACCGGCGGCACCCCCTACGTCCCCCCCGACCCTCGCCCTCCCCCTCGCCGGAGCGGTCGTCCTCCTCGCCCTTGCCTCCACCGCTCTCCCAGGTCGGGCGATCATTTCGCGGCGCTGAGGAAATCGGTCACCCCGGGGGCGCGAGGAACTGCGCGAGTCGGAAGGCGGCCCAGCGCTAGATCGGGGCAGGCGAGCCAGTTGCACGCGCTGCCGTTCCCCCGCGCGCAGTTCCTCGCGCCCCCGGCATCACCAACCCCGCTCAGCCCTCCAGGAGTTGCTGCCCGACGTACCCGCCCTCGGGTGCGCCGGGCGGCACCGCGTACAGCCCCGAACTCTCGTGCCGCAGGAACCGCGAGAGCCCGTCCCCCCGGGCCAACTTCCGCTGCACCGGGACGAACCCCCGCAACGGATCGGCCTGGTACGCGACGAAGAGCAGCCCCGCGTCCGGCGACCCGTCCGCCGTGACCCCGTCCGCGTAGGAGAACCCCCGCCGCAGCATGGCGGCACCGCCGTTCGCGGAGGGCGCCGCCACCCGCACGTGCGCGTCGGCGGGGATCAGCAACCCCCCGTCCGGCCCGGTGGCGGTGAGGTCCACCGGCGTGTGCTCGCCCCCGCCCGAGAGCGGGCCGCCGTCCGACTTCCGCCGTCCGATCACCCGCTCCTGACGGTCCGTCGGCAGGCTCTCCCAGTTGTCCAGCAGCATTCGGATCCGCCGCACCACCGCGTACGTCCCGCCCCGCATCCAGTCCGACCCGCCCGCGAACACCTTCTCCTCGAACCCGGCCTCACCCGCCTTGGGGTTCCCGGTGCCGTCGATCTGGCCCATCAGGTTCCGCGGCGTCATCGGCCGCTCGGTGGCCCCGGGCGTCCGGCTGAAGCCCGCCATCTGCCACCGGAGGGCCGCCGCCCCCGTCGCCTGCCGCTGCAGCACCCGGAACGCGTGGAAGACCACCAGCGCGTCGTCCGCCCCGATCTGCACCCAGAGGTCGCCCTCGCTCCGCGCCGGGTCGATCGCGTCCTCGGGGAAGGCCGGCAGCGGGGCCAGTGCGGCCGGCCGACGGTCCGTCAGACCGGCCTTCTCGAAGAGCGCGGCCCCGAACCCGAAGGTGAAGGTCAGCCCGCACGGCCCGGCGTCCAGCGCGATCTGGTTCTCCGCCGACTCGGCCGTCTCCCCCCGGGCCAACCGCGCGGCGGTCGCCGACCACTGCCGCAGCAGCTGCCGCAGCCCGTCCCGGCCCGTGCCCGGGGCCAGGTCGAAGGCGGCCAACTGCACCCGGGCCTGGCCCGGTTCGGTGATCCCGGCCTGCCTCGGCCCGAAGAACGGGACGGCGGCCCGGCCCAGGGCCGCCGGAGCCCCGGCGGGGGAGTCGGCCAGCGCCTGCCGGCCCAGGGCACCGCCGGCCACGCCGACGGTCAGCCCGGCGGCTCCGACTCCGCCCAGGACGGCGCGGCGGGAGAGAGGGGACGCGCTCATGGTGCTCAGCCGATCTTCAGGGGTTTCACCTCGGTCACCTGGTCGATGTCGGAGGACCGCACGGTCACCGACACCACCCAGTTGCCCGCCAGCGGGAGTTGGGCCTGCCCGGTCCACTTGCCGGGGCCGCCGGACTGCAGGGCCACCGGCAGCGGGCCGAGGTCACGGTCCGGCAGGGTGACGGCCAGCTGGACCTCGGGCACCTCGACCGGCTGCCCGGCGGTGTCGGTCAGGGTCAGCGTGGTCGCGTTGAGCCCGACCCCGGCGGGGTTGAGCGTGACGGTGGCGGTGCCCTTGGCGTTGGGGGTGCGGCCGCCGGTGTCGTACGGGAGCTTGAGCTCCACGGTCCTGCCCGGCACCGTGCCGTCCCGGACCGGGTTGCGGTCGCCCGTGCCCGGTGCGGCGGAGCTGCCGCCACCGGGGGAGGCGGCCACCGCCTCGGCGACCTTGCCGGGCGGGGTGTTGGTCAGCATGGTGGTGACCACCAGCACGGCGACCGCCACGACGGCCTCCACCAGCACCGAGCGCCGCAGCCCGGCCCGGGCGGGGGAGCCGTCCCGCTCCTGACGCTCCGTCGCCTCGGCCCGCGCGGCCCGCTGCAGCGCCAACTGCGCGGCCCGCACCGGGTCCTCCTCGCCCGGGTCCGCACCGGAACCCCCGGTGCCGCCCGCAGCCCGGCCGCCCCTGGGGCCCACGCCCTCGCGCACCTCGACCCGCCCGGCCTCGACCTCCGCCTTGACCCCGTCCCGCTCCGCGGCCTCCGTGCCCTCCGCGGCGTCCGGCTCGGCCCGCAGCCGCGCCACCCACCCTCGGGAGAACCAGGCCACTCCGACCATCGCGACCACCACGCCGGTCTTCACCAGCAGCAGCCGCCCGTACTCGGTGTCCACCAGCGCCGCCCAGCCGCCCAGCCCGCGCCAGGACTGGTACAGCCCGGTGGCCACCAGCGCCGTGACCGACCAGAAGGCCAGCCGGGAGAAGAGCTCGACCGCGCGCGTCCCGACCCCGGCCCGCAGGCCGATCAGCAGCGCCACCAGCCCGCCCAGCCAGAGCGCCATCGCCAGCAGGTGCACCATCGCGCTGGGCAGCGCCAGCCAGACCTGCTCGCCGACCGAGGCGTGGTCCGCCCCGGCCCAGGTGGCGGAGAGCGCCACCGCGAGCACCAGCCCGGCCACCCCGAGGCCCAACCGGGCGTCCCGGAGCGGACGTTCGGCGGCCTTGCGCTCCAGCCGCCGCAGCTCGTCCTCCTCCGCGTCCCCCGTCGGTCCGGAGCCGTCGGCCGCCCCCGCCGTCGGCACGGCCGGCCGGGCCTGGCCCAACTGCCCCACCAGCAGCGAGAGGAAGACCCCGGCGGCGGCGAGCAGCAGCAACCGCACCGAGAGCGCGGTGCCGATCCGCTCGTCCAGCGTGGCGCGCACCAGCGAGAGGTCCAGCGCCTGCCCGATCCCGGTGCCCCGCTCGTACGGGCCGCGCAGCAGCAGCACCCCGACGGTCGAGACCAGCAGCGCGACCCAACCGGTCATCAGCAGCCGCTGCACCGCCCGCACCGCGACCCCGGCGGGCCAGCAGACCAGCACGAACGCGGCCGCCCCGGCCAGCAGGGCGAAGGCGCCGTACGCGACGGCCCGGCCGGTGCCGTAGAAGAACGCGACCGTGGAGTCGGCCTCGGCGTTCTGCAGTGCGGTGGCGGAGACGGTGGTGGCGGAGGGGGCGCCGATCGAGAAGACGAAGGCGCCGCCGATCGGGTGCGAGTCCTCGGAGACGGCCCGCCAGGCGACGGTGTAGGTGCCGTTCGCCAGGCCGCCCTTGAGGCCGACCCGGGCGGTGGCGGCCTTGCCGTCCACGTGGCCGGGGGCCCCACTGTCCACCGACGCACCGTCGGGGCCGAGCACCCGGACCGAGTCCGGCGAGAGCGAGACGCCCTCGCTGAAGGTCAGCGTGACGGCCGCCGGGGCGGCGGGCAGCACCGTGTTGGCCGCCGGGTCGGTGGAGACCAGCGCGGCGTGCGCGGAGGCCGTCCCGGCCCCGCCGATCAACAGCACCAGAACCGCGCCCGCCACGGCGAGCAGAGCACCGAGCCTTCTCATGGGTCGTCAGCTTCCCGGTCGGTAGGTGAGCGGCTGGACCGGGACCTTGACGGCCACCGTCCCGCCCTTCTTGAAGGTGAGGTCCAGTTCGAGCTGGTCGCCGACGGCGGGCGCCTTCTCCCAACCCATGATCATCAGGTGGTTCCCGCCCCGGGCCAGCTGCAGCTCGCCGCCGGACGGCACCGGGAAGGACTCCACCTGCTCCATGGTCTGGTCGGTGGAGCGGTGCATGGTGACCGACTTGGCCGCGGGGCTGGAGACCTTCACCAGTTCGTCGGCGCCGCCCTCGTTGCGCACCGTCAGGTACCCGGCGCCCATCCCGTTCGGGCTGGCGGGCAGCGGGATGTAGGAGTCGACCACGCTGAGCCTCGGGGCGGCCCCGGCCACCGCGGCACCGGCCGACGGCGCGTCGGCCCCGGAGCCGGACCCGCAGCCGACGAGTATCGTCCCGGCGGCCAGCACGGCGGCCAGGCCCGACCCGATCAGGGCACTGCGGCGGAAGCCGGTCACGCGGCCACCCCCTTGGCCAGCAGCGGGAGGTCGTGCGCGAAGGTCTGGGTGGAGGTGCTGCTCAGGTAGAGCAGGTGGGCCTTGTCGTCGGAGGGCAGGAAGCCCAGCACCTGGGCACCGTGCGAGGAGGTGACGGTGCCGTCCTTGTTCACGATCGGGTCCTCGACCAGCACGCCGAGGGTCTTGGCGGCGGCCTTCACCTTCTCCAGGTCACCGGTCAGGCCGGTGAAGCTCTTGCCCATCGAGTCCAGCCAGGTGCGCAGCACCTTCGGGGTGTCCCGCTCCGGGTCGGTGGAGACGAAGACCACGTCGATCTTCTGCTGCTCCTCCGGGGAGAGCTTGGACATCGCCACGCCGATGTCGCCCATGGTGGTCGGGCAGACGTCCGGGCAGCTGGTGTAGCCGAAGAACAGCAGGGTGGCCCGGCCGGCGGTCTTGGCGCGCAGGTCGTAGGGCTGGCCGGAGGTGTCGTTCAGCACCAGGTCGGGCTTGTCGAAGTGCTTGGTCAGCACGGTCGCCTGGTAGGGCGACTTGCTGCTCTCCTTCGAGACCTTGGCGGGGCCGCCGGCGCCGGAGCCGGAGGAGCCGCAGGCGGTCAGGGCGAGGGCGGCGGTCAGCGCGAGGGCGGCGGCGCCGAGCAGTCGGGGGGAGGTCCGTCGGGTGGTGCGGGGTGCCATGGTGATCCGTTCGTGGGGCGTGCGACTGCGGCCGGGCCCGGGCCGCCGCCTGGCGTGCGGCGGCCCGGACCGGCCCTGACTCAGGAGGCGCTGCTCTTGCGGCGCAGGCCCAGGACGCCGAGCCCGGCGCCGATCACGCCGACCACGATGCCGACCACGCCGAGGGTGCGGGCGGTGGAGTCGTCGGCCTTGGCCACGGCCTGGCCGCCCTTGTCGGCCGCCTTGTCCTTCGCGGCGTCGGCCGAACCGGCCGCGTGGTGGTCGGCGCCGGCAGCGGCGGCCGGGGCCTTGGTGAGGGTCAGCACCGGGGCGGGCTTGGCCGGCTCGGGCTGGCCCTCCTTGGCCTCGTCGATCCAGCGGACCACGTTGCCGTCGTCGTAGGTCTGCAGCGCCTTGAAGGTGAGCTTCTCGGTGTCGGTCGGCAGCGCGCCGAGCGAGACCTTGAACTCCTGGAACTGGCCCGGGGCGATCTTCGCGCCGCCCTCGGCGGTCCAGGTGATCTTGGAGACCGCTTCGGTGATGTCCTGGCCGTGCGCCTTCAGCGGCTTGTCGAGCTTGGACTTCTCCAGCACGGCGGTCCAGCCCGGCACCGGCAGCACACGGACCGAGGCCATCGGGTGGTCCAGCGGAAGGTTGACCTCGAGCTTCACGGTCGAGGCGGAGTCGCTCTCGTTCGGCACCCGGAAGTCGACGGCGGTGTAGCCGCCCTGCTGGGCCGAGCCCGGCTGGACGGTGACGTGCGCGAACGCCGGGGCGGCCAGGGCCAGCACGGAGGCGGCGGCGACGGCGGCGGCAGCGGTGAGACGACGGGCAGGAGAGATGCGCATGGGTGTGGGCTCCAGACGGAGACGGCGGGCTGCCGCGCCGGCCGTGGTCGGCGGCGCGCGGGCCCGCAGGGGTACGGGACGTGGGATCTGACCAGGGGTCAGTACTCTTCGCACGCCGTACGGGGCCCGGAGGCCCTGGGTCAGCGCGCGAACCCGTACCCGGGAGGCCCGCGCCTCAGCAGGCTGTGCCGCAGCGAGACGGCGGCGGGCAGCCGCCAGTCGCCCGCCCGGGGCGCGCGCAGGGCGCGCGGCGCGGGCAGCGGGCCGAGCAGCAGCGCCAGCACCAGGGCCAGCACCGTGCGGAGCGGGGCGGCGCACTCCTGTGCCGCCCGCGCGGTCAGCCGGAGCAGCCGCCAGAGCGCGGCCTCCCCCCGGCGCAGCCACCAGCCGGCCACCACGGCGGCGGCCAGGTGGCCCAGCAGCATCGGGACGGTCATCCCGAGGAAGCCCTGGTCCGGAGCGGCGGTGGTCAGCGGGTAGGCCGTCGGGTCCAGCCCGGCGGCCCGGACCAGCTGCGCCGGGTCCCCGGCCAGCGGGAGCCCGGTCTCGTTGCAGACCAGCCGCCCCGCCACCTGAGGCAGCGTCAGCCCGCCGTGGTGCATCCCGGCCATGCCGGTCATCGCCACCCCGGCGAACCCGCCGCAGGCCGAGTGGAAGAGCAGGTGCAGCCCCAACTGCCCGGCGCCCAGCGCCCCGGCGATCGAGCCGAGCGAACGCTCCCGGCCGCCGAGCGCGGCGGCCACCGCGCAGACCAGCACGAAGCCGAGCACCAGCGCGGGCAGTGCCACCTCGCCGCTGCCGACCAGGGTGTGCCCGGCGGCCGCGATCACGGTGCAGACCAGCGCGAACGGCACGGCCCGGGCCAGCCGCAGGTCCCACGCGGCGACGGGAGCGGCCTGCGGAGCACGGCGGCTCCCGGTGGCGGCTCCCGGCGGCGGGGCGGGCTGATGGCTGGTCATGGCTGAGCCATCCTCTCACCGCCTACAAGCGGCCCCCGGGGAGGGGCGGAAAATACATCACATTGCCCCGTTCGGCCCCGGCGTGCGCGCCGTGCAACGCGCTGCCCGGCACACCCCGCTGCACCAGTCCATCCGCCGAACGGGCGGTCCCGGGGCCCGTGCACGGTTCACCCGCGAATGTGCCGGAGATACCTAGTTGTATGTGGAGCCGCAGCCAGGAGGGACCTCCCGTGGACATCTGGTGGACTCTGCACCTCAAGCGCGACCCGGCCAGCGTGCCGCTCGCCCGCCGCATCCTGCTGGGCGCCATGGACTCCGCCGGGGTCGACCCCCAGATCGCCTTCGACCTGGGCATCGCCCTCACCGAGGCCTGCGCCAACGCCGTCGAGCACGCCACCACCGCCCGCCCCGACGAGGGCTTCCAGGTGACGGCCTCCATCTCCGGCGACACCCTGCGCATCGAGGTCACCGACTCCGGCCCCGGCCTGCCCCCGGCCACCGTCCCCGTCCGCACCCCGCCGCTGCCCGCCGTCCGCCGCGCCGCCGCCCCCTCCCCGGCGCGCCCCCGCACCCGCTGTCGCACCCGCCGCGGCCGCGCCACCCTCCCGGCCCCCGCCCTCACCACCCACCGCCCCCGCGGCGACGGCCGCCCCGCCCCCTACGACACCCACGTCCTCCCGGCCGGCCGCCCCACCTCCGCCCGCCCGGTCGACCTCGAGGCCCTCCCCGACCTCTCCGCCGAGAGCGGCCGCGGCCTCTTCCTCATCCACGCCCTCACCGACCACGTCCAGCTCCGCAACCACCCCCTCCGCGGCGCCATCGTCAGCTTCGACAAGGTCCTCAAGTGGCAGGACGACGCCCTCCTCCGCGCCGCCTCCTGAGCACCGTCCCGGAAGGAAACCCGGCTGACCTGCCGTCAGCCCGGCCGTAGGCTCGCCGGATGACGAACCCGCAGCTGCCCGAACCCGCCGCCACGCTCGCCCGGATCGGGGAGCGGCTGGCCCGGCTGCCCGGGGTGACGGGGGTGGTGCTGGGCGGCTCGCGGGCCCGGGGCGCGGCCCGGCCGGACTCGGACCTGGACATCGGGCTGTACTACGACCCGGACGCCGCGCCGGAGTTCGGGCAGGTGCTGGCGGCGGCCGCGGAGCTGGACGACGGGGGCGCACCGGCCGGGCACGGCGGGTACGGCGAGTGGGGGCCGTGGATCAACGGCGGCGTCTGGCTCACCGCGGACGGGCTGAAGACCGACGTCCTGCTGCGCGACCACGCCCGGGTGGAGCGGGTGGTCCGGGAGGCGGCGGCCGGACGCTTCACCGTCGACTACCAGCCGGGCCACCCGCACGGCTTCGTCTCGACCGTCTACGCCGGCGAGGTGCGGCACAACCTGCCGCTGCGCGACCCCGAGGGCCGGCTGGCCGCCCTGCGCGCCCTGGTCGACCCGTACCCGCCGGCGCTGGCCGAGGCCGTGGTGGCCCGGTTCGGCTGGGAGGCGGGCTTCTCCCTGGACGGGGCACTCTCCCCGGCCCGCCGGGGCGACCTGCACCAGGTCACCGGCCTGCTGCACCGCGCGGTGGCCTGCCTCAACCAGGTGGTCTTCGCCCTCAACGGCCGCTTCCTGCTGAACGAGAAGGGCGCCCTCGCGGAGGCGGCGGGGATGCCCCGCACCCCCGCCGATTACCGGCCCCGCACGGAGGCGGCCCTGACCGGGCTCTCGGTCGACCCGTCGACGCTGCGGTCCGCCGTGGACGCGGTGCGCGGGCTGCACGAGGAGCTGGCGGGCCTGCGGCCGTGAGGCGTCAGGAGGCGTCCTGCCGGAGCACACCGCCGAGGTCGGCCACGATCTGACGGGCGATCACCTCACGGTGCTCGCGCAGGTAGAAGTGGCCCCCGGGGTGGAGGTGCAGGCCGGTGAGGTGCGGCAGCCGCCCGGCCAGCTCCGCCACGGCGGGGGCGGGCGTCACGGGGTCCTCCTGCCCGGCGAAGAGCGACTGCGGCAGCTCGGTCAGCGGCGCGCGCAGCTCCGCCGGCGCGGTGTCCACCAGCTGGAAGTCGCTCCGGATCGCGGGGGAGAACATGTTCCACAGCTCCGGCACGGCCAGCACCTCGGCGGGGGTGCCGCCCATCCCGACCAGCAGCTCCCGCAGCGCGTCGTCGGAGCGCAGGTAGCGCGGCTCCGCCGCATCGGCGGGCCGGGCCCGGTCGGCCGCCCAGGCCGAGAGGCCGAGCCAGCGCGGCCCCGGCTCCCCGGCGGTCCGTATCCGCCGGGCGAGTTCGGTGGCGACCAGTCCGCCCATGCTGTGCCCGAAGAAGGCGTACGGCCCGGTCAGCAGGCCGCGCAGGTCCGCCCGGAAGCGCTCGGCCAGCGCACCCAGCTCGGTCAACGGCGCCTCGCTGCCGCTGAAGCCGCGCCCGGGCGCCTCCGTCAGCACGACGTCCCAGTCGGCCGGGAAGAGCTCGCACCACTCCCGGAAGAACAGGTGCGAGCCACCGGCGTGGTGGAAGAGGAAGAGCCGCACGGCGGGCGCCTCGACCGGCCGGAGCCGGATCGCGGTGCGGTCGGTGCGGAGCGTGGCGCTCATGCGGGATCCTCCGTGGTCGGTCGTCCGGTGACGGGTACCAGTCTGGGGCCGGGGCGCCCGGCGGCCGGGCACCGGGTCGGCCGTCCTGACGGGCGCTCAGGAATTGCCGGTCGCGGGCGGGCGGCGCAGCCTTGGGGCATGGAGCACCAGATGCGGGCCGAGTACGGCCCTGACGGTCAGTCCGGTGGCGTGAAGAGCTGGCACATCACCACGGTGGGCGCCTCCACCGCGATGTGCGGCCACGAGCTGGAGAGCGCGGCGGAGACCCGGGAGCCGACCCGGTGGTCGGAACAGCCCGACCTCAACTGCCACACCTGCGGAGCCCTCTTCCTCCGCGAGGTGCCGTACCTGCCCAGCGAACACACCTACACCGAGCAGCCCTAGCCCGCCGCGCCCGTGGACCCGGCAGGCGTGCACCCGGCAGGCGTGGACCCGATGGACGTGGGCCCCGAGGGCGAAGGGGCGGACCCGGAAGGCGTGGTCGAGGAGCTGTGCGCCCGGATCGACCGGCTCGACCCGCTGCTGCGGACCTTCACCCCGGAGCCCGGTCGCTACGCCCGGCTCGCCGCCGAGGCCCGCACCCTGGCGCACCGCCCCGACCGCCCCGACCGCCCGCCGCTGTACGGGGTGCCGGTCGGGGTGAAGGACGTCCTGCACGTGGACGGACTCCCGACCCACGCCGGCTCCGCCCTGCCGCCGGGCGTGCTCGCCGGGCCGGAGGCGACGGCGGTACGGCGGCTGCGGCGGGCGGGAGCCCTGGTGGCGGGCAAGACCGTCACCGCCGAGTTCGCCCTCGGCGCCCCCGGCCCGACCCGCAACCCGCACGACCCGACGCGCACCCCGGGCGGCTCCAGCAGCGGCTCGGCGGCGGCGGTCGCGGCCGGGCTGGTGCCGCTCGCCCTCGGCACCCAGACCCTCGGCTCGGTGATCCGCCCGGCCGCCTACTGCGGCGTCGTCGGCTTCCGCCCCACGTACGGCCGGATCCCCCCGGACGGGATGATCGCCTGCGCCCCGAGCCTCGACACCATCGGCGTCCTGGCCTCCGGCGTCGCGGGCGCGGCACGCGCGGCGGCGCTGCTCTGCGACGGCTGGACGCCGGTGGCCGGCGAGCTGCCCGCGCCGGTGCTCGGCGTCCCCGAGCCCTACCTGGCCCCGGTCGATCCGGCCGCGCTGGCGGTCTTCGAAACGGTCCTCGGGGAGCTGGGGCTGACGGTCCGTCGGCTGACCCCGGCGGGTGGCCTGGAGGCCGTGGTCGAGGCCGTGGAGGTGGTCACCCGGTACGAACTGGCGCGGGTGCACGAGGAGTTGTTCCCCCGCTTCGGCCGCCTCTACCGCCCCGAGACGGCGGCGGCCATCCGGCACGGGCAGGAGATCACCACCGCGGAGTACGCCGCCGCCCAGCGCGACCTCACCCGCCACCGCCGCGACCTCACCGCACTCACCGCGACCGAGGGCATCGACGTCTGGGCCACCCCCGCCGCCACCGGCGCGGCCCCGTCCGGTCTGGAGTCCACCGGCGACCCCGTCATGTCCACCCCCTGGAGCGCCCTGGGCTGGCCCGCCCTCACCCTCCCCACCACCCCGCCCGACGCCCTCCCCCTGGGCCTCCAACTCATCGCCCCGGCCCACCACGACGAACGCCTCCTCACCTGGGCCGGAGACTGGGCAACGTAGGTGGTCACCCCAAGGGCGCGAGGAACATAGGTGGTCACCCCGGGGCGTGAGGAACGTAGGTGGTCACCCCGGGGCGCGGGGAACTGCGCGAGTCGGAAGGCGGCCCAGCGTGAGGTCGGGGCAGGCGAGCCAGTTGCACGTGCTGCCGTTTCCCTGCGCCCCCGGCATCACCACCTGCGTGCGCCGCGCAGGCCCTACCCTGGAGGGCCGGATGCGGAGTGAGGTGGGAGCAGTGGCCGGAACAGCCACCGACGGACGGGTGCAGCGGGGCAACGAGACCCGTCGCGCGGTGCTCGGCCGGGCCGTCGAGGTGGCCTCGGTCGAGGGGCTGGGGGCGCTGTCGATCGGGCGCCTGGCCACCGACCTGGGGCTGAGCAAGAGCGGGGTGTTCGCCGCCTTCGGGTCGAAGGAGGAGCTCCAGCTCTCCACCGTCCGGGCCGCCCGCCGGATCTTCTACGACGTCGTGATCGCCCCGCACGAGCAGGAGGCCCCGGGCCTGTCGAAGCTGCGTGCCCTGTGCGCGAGCTGGGTCGGCTACGCCCGCGACCGGGTCTTCCCGGGCGGCTGCTTCTTCCAGTCGGTCTCGGCGGAGTTCAACACCCAGCCCGGCCCGATCCGGGACGCCCTGGCCGAGGCCGCCCGCGACTGGGAGGGCCTCCTGATCGACCTCGTCCGCGCCGCCCGCGCCGCCGGCGAACTGACCCCGGCCGCCGAGCCCGAGCAGCTCGCCTTCCTCCTGGTCGCCGCGATGGAGACCGCCAACGCGCAGAGCCTGCTCCTCGACGAACCGGCCCGCTTCGACCGCGCCGCGGCCGTCATCGACCGGACCCTCACCGCCTTCGCCTCCTGACCCCCGCCCGTCCCCGCCCGTCTCCACCCGCACCGTTCACCGTCCGCCGTCCACTCTCCAAAAACTGCACGAACGGTCGTGCTAATATATTTCCCCAGAGAGGCCGCACACCCATGCCGCGGCCCGACCGGGGAGCGCCCATGGACCTGTCCGTCGCCCTGATCCGCACCACCCTCAACGCCACGGCGGCCCTCGCGCCCCGCCTGGCCGGCCACGCCGCCTTCGCCCTCTTCCTCCGCCCGGTGCACCGCAGCCGTCTGCGCCCCGAGGAGCGCGAGCTGCACGCCGCCGCCGCGGTCGAGCGCATCGAGGTGCACGGCACCGCCGTCACCACCTACCGCTGGGGCGACGGTGCGCGCCCGGTGCTGCTGCTGCACGGCTGGCAGTCCCGCGCCTCCCGCTACGCCGCCCTGATACCCCGGCTGCGCGCACTCGGCCTCACCGTGGTCTCCTTCGACGCCCCCGGCCACGGCGAGTCGGCCGGCCGGACGGTGACGATCCTCGACTACCGCGAGGCGATCCGTCAGCTGCACGACCGCCACGGCCCGTTCGAGGCGGTGGTCGCCCACTCCCTCGCGGTCCCGGCCGCCGTGCTGGCGCTGCGCGACACCGCCAAGGCCGGGCGCCTGGTGGCGATCGCCGGCCCGGGGGACTTCGACTTCTTCCCGCGCGCCTTCGCCGCCGGCCTCGGTCTCGGCGGCTGGGCGGTCCCCGAACTGCGCCGCCGGATCGCCGCTGTGCTCCCGCCCGGCCTGGAGTATCCGGGCCTCAGCCCGGTGCACCGCCCGGAGGAGCTCGCCCTGCCCGTCCTCCTGGTGCACGACGAGGACGACCGCGTGATCCCGTACGCCGAGTCCGGCCCGCTCCACGCGGCGTACGAGCCGTACAGCGCACGCCTGCTGACCACCCGTGGGCTCGGCCACAAGCGGGTGCTCACCGAGCCGGCCGTGCTCGACAACGTGCTCGGCTTCCTCGCCGAACCGTTCCCCGTCCCCACCCCCGCCCGCTGAGACGCGAAGGGCGGCCCTCCCCTGGGGGAGGACCGCCCGGACGGCGCCGAGGGGCCGTCAGCCGCCGCTCTTGCGACGGAAGTTCCGCTTGCCGCCGGCCGCCGCGTGGGTGCCGTGGATCTTCGACTCCCCGCCCTGGCCGCCACCGTTGCCGCCCTTGGCGCCCTGCTTGCGGGCGAGCGCGGCGAGGAACTTCGCCTTCTGGTCGTCGGGCTCGGCGACGGGCTCCTCGCTCGCCGTCGGCTCGACGGGATCGGGGGTGGCGCTCATGTGTGACCTCCAGGAACCGGTACCGGTGTTACGGGGTCACCCTGTCACGCCCGGGGCCGTCCGGCTGGCCATTTCCCCGCCGGGCCCGGTGGCGGTTCAGTGCGGCCGGTCCCGGTACTCCGGGCCGCCGATCAGGTAGAGCAGGGCGAGCGTCGGGAAGCCGATCGCGGCGATCAGCAGGACGAAGAACTGCAGCACCATCACGTGAGGCTCCTGAAAAGGTGACAGAACAGGACATTCACGACGCTATCCCGTCGGCACCCTGTCCGCTCGCGCGCTCCGCCGCCACACTGTCGGGATGCAGGTAGAGCTCGCGGGCGAACCGCAGAAGCCGGGCCGGGAGAGCGAGGACTTCGCCGCCGCCAGCCCGGAGGCACTGGTACTGCTGGACGGGTCGAGCAGTCCGGAGGACTTCGAGTCCGGCTGCCGGCACGGCACCCCTTGGTACGTCCGGCGCCTCGGCGTCCACCTCCTGGCCAGACTCACCGACCGGGCCGACCGCTCGATCGCCGAGTGCCTGGCCGACGCCATCGTCGAGACGGCCGCGCTGCACGGCGGCCGCTGCGACCTGGCCCACCCCAACACCCCGGCCGCCATGGTGGTGGCGGCCCGGCTGCACGGCAGTTCGCTGGAGTACCTGGTGCTCGGCGACTCGATGCTGGTGCTGGACCTCAAGGACGGCCCGCCCCGGGTGATCGGGGACAACCAGCGCTTCCCCGCCGGTGAGCTGCTGCGGCGTCAGATCTGGTCCACCGTCCCCGGTTCGGCCGAACGGGCGGACCTCCACCTGCGCTACGCCCTCGCCGTCCGGGCGGCCCGCAACACCGGGCACGGCCCGTGGATCGCCGCCGCCTCCCCGCGCGCGGCCGGCCACGCCGAGACCGGCTTCGTCCGGCTGACCGCCCTGCGGGCCGTCGCCGCCCTCAGTGACGGGGCCTCCCGCTGGACGGAGCGCTTCGGCCTCGGCAGCTGGTCCGACGCCGTCCACCTGCTCGCCGAACAGGGCCCGGCCGAACTGATCGCCCAGGTCCGCGCCACCGAGCGGACCGACGCGCACTGCCGCCGCTGGCCCCGGGGCAAGGCCCACGACGACGCCTCCGCCCTCTACGCCCGGATCTGACGGAACGCCGACGGAACGCCGACGGAACGCCGGAGGCCGGACCCCCGCACGGGGACCCGGCCTCCGGCCCGACGGCGGGTCAGTCCGTCGGCTGCCCGAAGGCGCCCGACTGGAAGTCCCGCATGGCCTGCTCCAGCTCGCGGTGGCTGTTCATCACGAACGGCCCGTAGTGCGCGACCGGCTCCCGGATCGGCTGCCCGCCCAGGATGATCACGTCCAGGTTGGGGTGCCGGGAGTCCTGCTTGGCGTCGGCCGCGATGGTGAGGGTGTCGCCCTCGCCGAAGACCGCCGACTGGCCGGTGCGGATCGGCCGGCGCTCGGCGCCGATCGTCCCGTCGCCGTTGAGCACGTAGGCCAGCGCGTTGTAGTCCTGCCGCCAGGGCAGGGTGAGCTCCGCGCCGGGCGTGACGGTGGCGTGCAGCAGGGTGATCGGGGTGTGGGTGATGCCCGGGCCCTCGTGGCCGTCCAGCTGACCCGCGATCAGGCGGAGGACCGCGCCGCCGTCCGGCGTGGTGAGCAGCTTGACGTGGCCGCCGTGGATGTCCTGGTACCGGGGCTGGGTCATCTTGTCCGCGGCCGGCAGGTTCACCCAGAGCTGGATGCCGTGGAACAGGCCGCCGGTCAGCACCAGCGACTCCGGCGGGGTCTCGATGTGCAGGATGCCCGAGCCGGCCGTCATCCACTGGGTGTCGCCGCCGCCGAGGTGGCCGCCGCCGCCGTGCGAGTCCTTGTGGATGAACTCGCCGTCGATCAGGTAGGTGACGGTCTCGAAGCCGCGGTGCGGGTGCCACGGGGTGCCCTTGAGTTATGTCAGTTAAGGGACCAGTACCATTCAGACGTATGTCCGCACCATCAGTCATATCCGGCATGGATGTGCACGCCGCCGTCTACGGTCGTCAGTCCGACGCCCGGGAGAACGCGAGCGAGGCGTCCACCACGACCCAGCGTGAGAAGGGCTTCGAGGCGGCCCGCAAGCGTGACGCTGCGTCGATCACCTACTACGAGGATCTCGGCATCTCGGCGTTCACCGGCGTTGAGCGCCCGGACTTCGAGAAGCTCTTGCAGGACTGCCGTGCTGGCCGGATCAACCTGTTGATTGTCTACTACATCAGCCGGTTGTCCCGACTTGACCCACTTGATGCGATTCCGATCGTGGTGGAGCTGCTGAACCTCGGTGTGACCATCGTCAGCGTCACCGAGGGCGAGTTCCGCAAGGGCAACCTGGTGGACCTGATCCACATGTTCATGCGGCTCGACCAGTCCCACAACGAGAGCAAGAACAAGAGCGAGGCCGTCAGCGGTGCCAAGGCCACCGCCGCTGGACTCGGCGGGTACCTCGGTGGCAAAGCGCCGTACGGGTTCGAGCTGTGCGCGGAGACGCGGTTCACGGCGGACAACAAGCCGATCGTCATCCAGTTGCTGGTGCACACCAAGCAGGAGCCGGGCGTCATCAGGCGCTGGTGGACGACGATCAAGAAGCACATGCACGAGCCCTACGACCCCCGCCAGCGCCACCACCCGGGCTCGCTCGGCGGGATCGTGAACGGCATGAACAACGGGCCCAGCCCCGTCCCGACCCGTGGCGCGACCTACGGCAAGAAGACGAAGGACAGCGCGTGGGACACGAAGACGGTCGTGCGCATCCTCCGAGACCCTCGGATCGCGGGTTTCGCCGCCGTGCCCGTCTACAAGGTCAAGGAGGACGGCACGGTCACCGGCACAGTGGAGAGCTACCGCATCCTGCGTGACCCCGTGACGATGGAGCCCATCCGCCTCTACGAGCCGATCATCCCGCCGGAGGAGTGGTACGAGCTGCAACAGTGGCTCGACAGCCGGGGACGCGGGAAGGGCCTCTCACGCGGGGAAGCGCTCCTGTCCGCTATGAGCCGCCTGTTCTGCGAGTGCGGGTCGGTGAAGACCTCCCACGCCGACAGCGCCAAGGCGTTCAAACGCTCCTACCGGTGCCGCCGCCGCAAGATCCTGCCGGGACAGCACGCCGGGGAGTGCACGATCAGCCAGGCCGCGCTGGACGGGCACGTGGCGCGGAGCATCTTCGCCGTACTCCGCAAGGCCGAGCACGACCTAGACGCGCTGGCCGTCCTCGCGGAAGCCGCCCGCAGGTTCGGTGTCGCCCACGAGTCCCCGGAGCGTTCACGGGAACGGGCGACCCTGGTGGCGGACCGGGCCGACGCCGTACGTGCTCTGGAGGAGCTGTACGACGACCGCAAGGCGGGCGGCTTCAGGGGCGACATCGGCCGACGGAGGTTCGTCACCGAGGAAAGCGCGCTGCTGAGCCTGCTGGAGGCCGCAGAGGCACGCCTGACCGTCCTGGAGGAGTTCGCCACTCCCGTGGTCCCGATCGCGGAGTGGCTGCCCACGGACCCGGGGGCGGACCCCATCGGGGAGGGGTCGTGGTGGCACAGCGCCCCGCTGGCCGACCGTAGGGAGTTCGTGATGCTGTTCGTGGACCGGATCACGGTCTACAAGTCCAAGGTGCGCGGCGGACGCGAGCCGGTCGAGGGCCGCGTGACGATCCAGTTCGCCACCAAGCCGCAAGACGACCAGTAGCAGCAGGCCGCAACGGCAGCAGGCCCCGGACAGGATGTGTCCGGGGCCTGCGTCGTTGTTCGGGACTCGCTAGCCCCACGGTCCGATGACCGTCAGCGTGGTCTTTCGGAACGAGACCTCCACGCCGCCCAGGGCGACCGTCACCAGCTCGATGGCCAGTTCCGCCAGGGTCTCGCCGCCGATCTCGCCAAGGCGCTCCCGGATGCCGGGTGTGTCGTCCGCGAGAAGTTGGGACGGCGAGCTGAACACGAACTCCCCCAAGCCGTAGGCGTCCGCCAGGCGGAAGGTCACCGTGGTGTCCGGCTGTGGGGCCCGCAGGGACCGGGCCAGCTCGGCGCGCCCGGCAGGCGAGGCAGGGCAGCCGCACGGGGTCCCACGCCGCGAAGCAGGGGAGAGGAACAGCACGCCGTCGCAGTGGTGCTCCAGGCCCTTGGTCCCCCACAGTCGCAGTTCCGTGGCCACGGCGGGCGCGCCGGCCAGGACCACGCGCACCGACGCCGAGGAGGTGACCACCTCCGTTCCGTCACCGGTGGTCTGCGGTACGCCGCCGAGCAGGCCAGCCACGGCCGAGGTCATCTCGCCTGAGGTCCCGCACACCCGCCAGGTCGCCAGCGACTCCGGGCAGTTGCCGACACGGCGGCCAGAGTGGAACCGCCCCGCGACAGCCGCCGAGGAGGCCACAGACCCGACCGGACCGGCAGCGAGACCCGCACCCGTCAGGCAGGCAGCGACAGCACCGGTCATGTCAGGTCCCCTTCCCGCTTGAGCCGTTGGGTGGTCTGCCGGTTGTGGCGTTCGGTCTCGGCGAGGAGTTCCTCGCCGGGGCTGTAGCCGGAGGCGAGGTAGCGCCAGTGGGAGACGAGGAGGGTGGTGTCCGGGTCGAGGGCTTCCACGCCGTCGCGCATCCGGGCCTGTTCGCTCTGCCAGGTTCGGCGGGCTCCGCGCAGCGCGCCCAGGGTGGTGGAGTAGCGGCGGGACTTGGTGGAGAAGTGGCCCCGGAAGCCGAGCATGTGCGCCCAGCGGGTGAGTTTGAGGTGGGCGAACTCGGTCAGGGCTCCGAGCTGCCAGCAGGCGCGGATCATGTGCCGGGCGTGCTCGGCCAGGTCGAGATCGTTGATCCCTTCCGCCAGGCCGGTGGCGTCGCACGCGGCGCAGGGGCGGGTGGTGCCGTCGGGGGCGGTGCCGTGTCCGCGTCCCTTGCACGGGGTGCAGTACAGGGGCCGGTCGACGGTGCCGGTGCCTTCCGCGCCCTTGGTGGCGTACTTGGCGATGTACCCGGCAACGGCCGCGTCCGTGAGCGGGGCGGTGTCGTCGGTGTCGGGGCGGGTGATCTCGCGAATGTCGAGCTGCGGGCCCCAGGTCAGACGGCGCTCCCCGATGGCGTCGCTGACGACCGTGACGGAGACCCCCGCGGCTTCCTTCACCGCCTCGGTGAGGAGCTGGGCGCTTGCCCAGGCCGGAGGCTCGGCGGTGGAGCCTTCCGGGCCGTCGAGGCGGATGATCGCGTGGAAGTGGACCAGGCCGCGTTTCTGGTACTCCGCCACCTTCGCGAACGACACCCGGGCGTGGGCGGCGAGTTGCTTGACGCTCAGGCCGGCCGAGCGGGCGACCGCGCGGCGCAGGTAGGTGGTGAAGCGCGCCCACAGGGCACCGGCGTGGGCGTTGAACAGGACCGCGCCGTTGTAGTCGTAGGCGCTGGGGTCCAGGGCGGTGCCCAGGGCGGGGTGGCCCTCGGGGTGGTGGGCGCCGCAGCGGCAGGCGTACGGCTTGCCGGTGGCGGTGGTGGGCCGGTTGTGGACGCGGCCGAAGGACGGGGCGGTGAGGGTGACGAACAGGCGCGGGTGGGTGCGGACCTGTTCGGGGGTGCCCTTACCGCCGGACAGCCCCGCCCGGATGAGCTGGTAGGTGTCGGCGGCGTAGGTGCGCGAGCAGGCCGGGCATCGGGTGGCGCGCCGGTTGCCGCACGCGGTGAGGATGTGGCCCAGCGGTTCGGTGGCGGTGCTGTAGTGGCGCACCGGCAGGCCCGTCTGCGTGGAGAAGGCCGTCACGGTGCCTTGGAGCTGGATGGGGCGGGTGCATCCGGCCAGGCGCTCCACTCGGGACTGGATGCGGTCGAAGTCGTCCCGGGCGGCGAGGGTGAGCAGGTCCCGGACGGCCGGTGAGGTGATGTGGCGCAGGTCGGGGGTGTCGGTCATCGGGGGTCTGTCCTTCCGGGCAGCTCAGCACTGCGGTTTTCGGCATGGGGGTGCCGTCGCGCCGACCGGGCGAGGGTGTTCGCGCGGTCGGCGCGAGGCGGTGGGGTGAGAGGTTCGGGCACATCGGCCCGTGGTCGGGTGGACTCGTCAACTGGCGTAATTCGTCAGCGAGTTGGAACGCCACCCGTGGTACTGCTGTGGTGCGGTGGTGCAGTTCTCCGTGTCGTGATGGTGCGCTTGCGCAGACGGCACGGTGGTGCGGGTGTGCTAGTCGGTCTTGACGAGGGTCAGCGGGTGGGGGTCGAGAGCGGCCAGGAGGGTGGTGGGGTCTGCGGTGTGGCGGGCGGATGAGCGGGCGATGCGGGCGGTGTCGTCCGGGTTCACGTAGGGGATGCGGATGCGGGTGAACCCTTCGCGGCCCTGACTGGCCATGGTCGCCACGCCGACGAAGCCCGAGTCCTGCATGCCCACCGGGTTGGCGTCCGGCCAGTTGCGGATGTCCTCGCCCAGGGCTGCCACCGCGGCCTCGGTGGTCTTCTGCGCGAAGGACAGCGAGACGGGGCACACGTCGCGGATGAAGGTGGGGATGGCGTCGCCGGTGGCCTTCTGGGTGGCGACGATGACGACCATGCCGACGCTGCGGCCCTTCTTCACCAGGTCCTCGACCAGCCGGGCGTTGTCCGCCGAGAGCGCCGCGAACTTCTTCGTGGCGGGGTCGGAGCCCTTGTAGTCGCGGAAGTAGGTGTGCGCTTCATCGATCACCAGGACCACCAGCGGCCACGCCTTGGACGGGCCCTTGGCCCACATGTTCGGTGAGCCCAGCACGCGGCGGATGGAGGAGGAGCGGGCGCGGCGCAGTTCCACCAGGCGCGTGAACAGCTTGTTGGCGGCCTCCAGGTCGTCTCCGACGAACGCGAACAGGCGGTCCGTGACGTCCGCGTAGTCGCCCTCATGGGCGTGGGAGACCTTGCCGTCCGCGACCGCGATCTGAACGGCGTCGGAGGGGGCGAGCTGGCAGATCAGGCCGTTGATCAGGCTGGTCTTGCCGAAGCCGGGCAGGCCGGCCACGCACACCCCCGGCACGTTCGACATGCGCAGCGTCGAGGCGAGCGCGTATTCGTCGATGCCCAGATCCCACACCGACAGGTCCGCTGGGGGCTTGCCCGAGGGGGTCAGGTCGTAGGGGACGAGCAGCGGTTCGTCCCGCACGGCGCGGATGGTGAGGTGCCCGGGCTTGGCCGGGGTGACCGAGACGCGGGTGCAGCCCCAGGCGTCCGCCAGGTGCGAAGCGTGCTTCTGCACCTCCTCCAGGCCGACCTTCGGCACGGTCTTCATGGAGACGACCACGCCGTAGCGGTCGGGCTTGGTCCGCACCTCGGGGATCAGGATGCGCGGCTCCGGCCTGCCCCCGTTGCTCCCCGAGGTCGACAGGGTCTGGAGCAGGGTCGGAGTGCGGTCGGTGGCCACCAGGCCAAGCGTTCGGGCCAGGCGCGGCCAGCCACGCCGGATACGGGACGCCTGCCGTATCGAGCAGCGGGTGAGCGGGTCCGCCCGCAGGTAGCGCACCAGGGTCGAGATCAGCATGACCAGGACCACCAGGCCCGTCAGGGCCATGGCGTACACCATCGGCGCGGGCAACGGCGTATCGGCGTAGGGGATCGAAACGGTGTCGTTCATCGGGTCACATCCAAAGGCGATCGGAGGACAGAAGAGGAAGGCCGGACAGGGCCGGGGCCGGACCCGCAGACGGGAGAGTCCACGGGCCCAGCCCGGCAGGGGAGTTGAGCTCTCACGCCGCCTTGGACGCGGGCTTCGCCGGGGCAGCCGGGGCCGCAGCACCGGCGGTCACCGGGGTCAGGGAGGCGGCACGGTAGGCCACGCCCGACTGGACCTGACCGTTGAAGAGGTTCGCCCACGGGGAGGCCGTCAGGCCGACCGGGCGCACAACGGCACCGGCCGCCAGATCGGTGCAGCCGCTCTCCGGAACGGTGACCTTGACGATCTGCGCCGTCGCCTCGTAGGTCTCCAGAAGCTGGACCGTGAACAGGGTCTCGCCGCTCTCGCGGTCGGTGGCGACCTGACCAGTTGCCACGTCGGTCAGCTTCGGCATCGGCGGCACGGCGACCATGTGGGTCATGCCGGTCAGGTCGGGGCGGATGGTGATACGAGCCATGGTGAAACTCCAGGGTGTTGACGAGATGAGGAGCCGCAAGGACAGCGGCCCCATCAGGGGCGGCGAGACCATCGGTGGTCCCACCGGGTAATGCGGCGGAGGAAGGCCCACGGGCGGGGGTGCCCTGGCCGGCCGGGCGCTTTCTGTATTCATGTGCGACTCCTGTTTTCGGGCATGCCGAATAAGCTGTGCAACGGTCGTGTTTTCGCTAAAGCCGGGCGAGTGCGCCTGATCTCTTTCTAGACGCAGATCACGGCCGCACCAAGCGGAGTGCCGCTACCTTCCCGGATGGATTCCGCCAGGCGGGAAACCTGGTGCCTCCCGTCCCGCCTGCCGGGATCTGACACCCACAAAACCCCACGCCAGCAGGCTTGTCGAGCCCCTGTCCGACGCGATGCCGGAGGCGGTGAGAGACGTCGAGAGACGACGAGATCCACCGCAATGCGAGGAGAAGGCTGGTTGTGACGCAGCTCATGGCAGCCCATGACGACCCTCCTTTCTCGCGGCATCGGGTATCGCCCGGGCATGGATCGCTGCGGGCATGGACACAGTGCACCCGAAGGCGCGGTTAGGTACGGCCGAAGATTCGTGATAGCGACCCCGGCGGAGTCGGCACGAATACCTTCACCCGAGGTCTGCGGACATTTCAAATTACGGGCCAGAGTGGGAAGTTGTTTCCGGGAATGCGGGAGGCGACTTTCTCCCATTGCGGGTCGGGCGGATCGACTGTCACGGAATGTCCCGTTCTGCTCGATCGCGGGATGGGGGCGGGGTACGTCCTGCGGTCACACCGGGCCGATCCGGCATCTCGCACTGTGGTGCACAGCCTGTGGACAGTCGAGTACTTTCCGTGGCCGTCCGGTTCGCACCGGCAGGACCAGTTCCGCACGCAGGGTGGTCCTTGCGCGGGAGATACGGCCGGTGTTACGGCGGGTGCCCGAGCAATCCGTCCGCATCCGAACAGACCTCGCAGGGCAAGGGCGCTGAGTGCACTTGTGACGCGGGTCTCACCCGGGGCGGGCAAGGGCGCAGAGGACCAGAGGGCCGCCAGCCGTGGCGGATCTTCCGTGCGTGGCATGAACTCTCCTCATGTCGTGGGCCGTTCGCACCGGTGATCCCGCAGGCGCAGAGCAACTCTCAGCCATCCAGAGCCCGACGTATCGGGCCGAACCTGTGGTAGTGCAGAGCCCAGGTCCCGGGATCGCTACTAGAGGTGCCGAAACGGCCCACGGTGTGACACCCGCCAAAAGGAACTTCCGATCCGGTGCCGGGGAAACGTCAGCGGAGGCGTCGCGGACCGGCACGGGCCACCGCGGAATGACCGTCAACGGCCCAGGCATGACGACAGCGAGCCGACGCGCAGCAGGCGTAACGAGCAGCGGTCATGAGCCGCAGGAAGCGGGCCGGGAGCGAGGCGAACGAAGGCCGGGCGGGTGCTGGGCTTGGGCGGGATCATGACCGACGACGTCCCACCGGTGCAGCGACACGCAAGAGGACTCGCGGCAGAACGCGGAAGCGGCCTCGGAGCAGGGCTCAACGAGGCAGGCCCAAGAGGGCGTGTTCAAAGTTTCATTACTGGATCAAGAGCGGCCCGCCAAGGCGGGCCGCGCGCCGCCGCGTTCCCGCCCGCCGCTCCTGTCTCGCGCCCCGCTATGGGCGGACCCGCTGGCGGCGCAGAAACGAGAGTGGCGGTCGAGCAGGGCCCGCACCGAAGTTCGGGGCGCGACACAGGCCGCAGCGTGGTGCAGGCGCAAAGGCCGATGGCTGATCGCCGTACGTCCAGGCTCCCCGCTGCTCGATGATCCGGGGCGGACGGAACCCGTCAAGCCCGCAACGCTCACCACCGACGCCACGCACAGGCACACATCAGCGGGCTTGACCGAACCCGCCCGCCCCTACTCTCGGCAGCTATCGGGGAGCCCGGCCGGAGTGGCCCCCGTCTTCGCTCGCCCATCAGCACGACCCGTCGGCCGTGCAGCGCGAGAAGGGCTCGGCGCATCACGCACGCCGAGCCCCACATGTCAGTTCACGGATGAGCTGCTGTCCTACCCGTTGCCGAACGTCCCGCCAGGCGCGGTAGCCGACCGGGCACAGCGGGCGCACCTCACCCTCGACCAGATCACCACCGGGCCGCGGATCACGTCCTCCAGGCCGCCCTCCAGCGACAGCCTTCCGGCCAGCCGTCCGCACTCCGAGCAACGACGATCAGCGTCGCGCCGGGCGTAGCAGTCCAGGCAGTGGAGCACATGCGGCGCTTCCACGAGGATGGCGGCCGGCGCCGGGGCGTTCGTCAGGTGACGGCACGCCTTGAGAGCGTCCCGCTTCCTCGCCGCATCCATCGTGGCCACCGCTTCACGCTGCCACGCCGGGGCCAGGGCCGCAGGCATGGCGGTCTCCAGTCCTCTGCCCTGCCCAGCCAGGAACCCGGCCGCGTGAGCATCCGCAGCGCGAATCTGGTCCTCAAAGGCGGCCAGCCCGGGGTTGGCAGGCTCGTTCATCTCGCTCGTCTCGTTCTTCGGTATCGGCTGCTGGCTTCGGGAGGGCCCCGCCCCGGTCGTCCGTGGTCCACAAGTCACGTCACCGGGGCGGGGGTTGTGCTGCCCAGCGGTTGCAGGTGCCGCCAGGGGTCGATGGGGCCGTCCCGACCCTGGGGGGTTGGGCCAGGACGGCCTACGCGGGTGGGGGAGCCCGCGCCTCCGCCGTGTGGGAGCGGCGGAAGACCGCGAGCCGCTACGAGGCGGCCCGTATCTGCCCGGAGGGCTTCACCAGTGCGGGCCGTAGGCGGATGACTGGGGAAGCCGTAGGCGTCTGGGAAGGGGTCGGGCGGGCGAGCTCGGCCCAGACGAGTTTGCCGAACGGCATGGGCTGCACTCCCCATGCGATCGAGTTGGCCGCCACCAGGGCGATCCCTCTCCCGCCGGTCAGCGAATCGGAGGGCGGCAGGAGAACCGGCACGGCCCACGAGGAATCACGCACCCCGATCCGCAGTGCCCGGTGGTCCAGGTGCAGAGACAGGCCGATGGTGCGGCAGCCGGTGTGCACCACAGCGTTGGTGACCAGCTCGGAGGTGATCAGCAAGGCCGCCGCTTCGAGGTCGCCGACTTCCCACCGGGCCAGCGCGGTGGAGACGAGCGCCCGCGCCGTCCGGGGGGAGGCGAGCGAGCCGGGCAGCAGCCGCCACCGGCCCCGGACCGCCGGAGCAAGAGGCTCCGGGGCCGGTAGGGCAGTCATCGTCTTTCCTGGGTGGTCTGCAAGGTGCCCTCCAGTGGTATGGCCGAAGCCGTCCGTGCCGAGGGCAGGCAGCTCTCAGCCGCGGAGTTCGATGAGGTGACTGATGCGAGCCCGCAGCGGGCCCTCCAGCTCGGTGTGGTCGCCGCGTTCGATGCCTTGGAGCAGCTCGGTGGCGACCACGAGTTCGGCGAAGCGCCCGGCCGGGGTGTCGAGGATGTGGCCGAGGTGGTGCCGGATCTCGGCTGCGGTCTCGGGGACGAGCAGTGAGTAGGCGTGCAGGACGGCGGCGTCGTAGCCGGTCGGTGCCACACCCCAGCCCTCCCAGTCGAGCACGGTCAGGGTCGGCTGGGTGAGGTTCGCCCAGTGCAGGTCACCGTGGGCGGTGGACCACGCGGGGACGGTGGTGTCGAACCCGTCGCCGAGGTAGTGCGGCATCGCCCGATCGAGGTACTCCTGTCGCATGGCGACCCGATCGGTGGGCACGGCCGCCACAGCGGTAAGCGTGGTGCCCAGGGATTCCCACCAGGTGTCACCGACGGCCGGGGCCGAACGCAGCAACGGCCCGTCAGTGGTGATGGTCGGGTCGGTGATCCGGTCGTACAGCTCGGCGAGGTAGCCGTTACCGCCGTCGGTCCAGGTGTGCCATGCCTGAAGGTGCGGGCGGGGGACCGCAGGAGGCATGAAGCGTTCGGCCTCCTGCGGTCCGTCCCAGATCTTCCCGCCGGCCTTCTCCACCGGAGCGCACACCAGGCGCAGCCAGGCGTTGCCGCTCACGCTGGTGACCGGGCGGCCCAGGGTACGGCCGCGCCAGCCCCACGCCTCCCGCTCCCCGTCCAGTGCCACGGCGAGGGCCGAAGCGGCTGCTGTGTGGGCGTCGCGCATCCGCGTGGCGGTGTCGATCTCAGGTTCCGAGTACATCCGTGACCTTCCGGAGCAAGTCCTGCGACAGGGGCGCGCGGCCGACGGCATCGGCGGCGCGGCTCCAGTGTTGCGGGTTGCCGGTCGAGAGCAGGACACGCGAGATTCCGGGGGCTGAGGCGACCACGGACAGGGCCGCCTCAGCCGGGGTGCTGCCGGGGGCGATGAGCTCGGCGAGTTCGGGCCCGATCATGTCGGGGATCTCCCCGCCGTGCAGCGGGGCCGACGCGAACACCTCCAGGCCCGCGCTCGCCGCTTCCACCAGGACGCCCAGGCCGTCGAGGGCCAGCCCGACAGGAGCCAAGTGGACGACGGACACCGGAAGTTGGATCGAACGCAGGTGGTGGTTCAGGCCACCGGCACGGACGGCGAGGGCGACCAGGTCCGCCACATCGAACAGGCCGGTGCCGAAGCCCTGCCAGGTCGCCACCCCGTACGCCTTGATGACGCCCTGGTTGCAGGCTTCCTCCAGGGCGAGGAAGGCCGCGTAAAGGCGCTCGGTGACGGCATCGGGCGGGCAGTCGTGTTCGGGGTTGTGGACGAACACGATGTCCGGGGCCCTGCCGAGGCGACGCGCGCTGCGGGTGACCTGCCAGGCGATGTAGCCCGGGGTCAGGCAGTGCCCGCGTCGGGCGTCCTCCGGGGTCAGCATCCCGGCTCGTACCGCGATCCGCCCCGTGTCGGCGGGGACGAACCCGACCTTGGTGGAGACCTTCAGGTCCGGGTGGCGGACGAGCACCGGAGCGAGCGCGTTCTCGGCCTGGCCGTGCGCGTAGTTCGGGGCGGTGTCCACCCAGTCCGCTCCGAGGGAGGCCGCCATCATGGCGTCCCGCCGCACGTCCCGGCACCGATAGGTGCCAAGGCCCAGACGCGCCGTCACTGTCCTGCTCCGATCGCGACGACCTGACCTTCTACCAGCTCCGTCACGACGCCGGCCGCCTGGGCGGGAGTGATGCCTGCGGCCTGCGCCAGGTCGGCGAGCCGGTGCATGGCCCCGTCGAGCAGCAGGGCGAGCATCGGTTCGGCCTTCGCGGCGAACGTCCACTCCTCCCCGCCCGCGATCAGCCGCGCCGTGGTCCCGTCTCCGGAGTCGAGTACGGCGCGCGTGGTGACCAGGCGTACCCGCAGGTCGGGGTTCGGCGGGGCTGCGGTGATGTAGGGCAGCGAAGGGGCGAGACGCGCTCGCTCGGTCGCATCCCGGCTCGCGGCGAACCGGGTGATCAGGTCAGGGCTCTCCAACTCGGAGGCGACGAGCTTGGCGAGGTCGCGAAGGAAGGACCGCTGTTCGGCTGCGGTGCCGAAGCGTGGCACGTCCACCCGGACGCCCTCGTGAGCGCGTAGGGCCTCCGACAGCCAGGTGATCAGGTCCGCCCCGGTTGTGCTCTGCATCCCGCACGTGAGGTGGAGGGAGTGCTGCCCCTCGGATGCGGAGACGGCGTGCCACCAGCCGCGCGGCAGGTACAGGAGGTCGCCGGCGGTGAGGACCAGTTCCGCGATCGGGGTCTCCGGTGGAAGCTCGGGGGAGTCCACGTCACGGTGCATCGGGGCGACGCGGGTCGGACCGTAGATCCGCCAGCGCTTCGCACCGTCGAGCTGGAGGACCACCACGTCGTGGTCGTCCCAGTGGACCCCGAAACCCTCGGTGCTGGTCCACGAGGCGTAGAGGTTGGTCTGCACCCCGGTGCGCAGCCAGCGCTCCAGGTCCATGGCCAACCCACCGATGCCCTGGTGGAGTTCGTCCACCGCGTCCAGGACCAGGGTGGCTCCTTGAGCGAGTTGCTGGTGGAGTGCGGAGGGCTGGAGCTGGTTCCACACCGTGCTCCGCCGGGTGACCACCGGCCGGGAGTACAGGTGCGTCGGGAGCTGGGCGCCGTCGGCGGCCAGGCGGAAGCGAGGGGATTCGAGCCGGTGGACGGCCAGGATGGCGTTCAAGTCATCCCAGCCGAAGAGGCCGGCGGTTGACGTGGCGTCACCACGTACGACCTTGTAGCTGCGGCCGAGCGTCTGGGCGAGGAAGTCATCCCCGCCCAGACGCTCAACCACCGAGGGCTGCTCGGCGGTCATGAGTGCAGCCGTCAGTCGTTGACGTCGCTGCGACCGGTGGAACCGCCGTCCGAGGGCTGCTCGTCGCGCAAGCGGGCCGCGGCGACCTTCGAACGGGACAGGAGCAGGGCGTCGCCGTCCAGCTCCGTGTTGTTGGTGAGGTTCTCAGACATGAAGAACTCCCGATCCGGTGACTGCCGCCGGGGCTCCGGCGGCTGACAACCACAATCGCCGCCCAGTCAGTTCACGGATAAGGCCAGCATGGGTACCCATGGTGGGTAAACTCGCGGTCAGTTATCCCGCGTGACAGTGAGCGATGATCGTCCCGGCGGTGGGGGTGCCGGATATGACTGATTCCACTGCGCCGCCAGGGCTTCCGGGCCGCCTGCTGGCAGACCCAGAAATGATCACTGCGTGCCGTGCCCGTGACTTCGCACGGATCTTTCAACTCGCCAGGTCTAAAGGCGGATTCCACTCGTCCCGGATCGCCCGGGTGTGCGAGATGACGCCCAGCAGGGTCGGCGAAGTCATGTCGGGCCGACGGCAGATCACCAACATGACCGTCATCGAGCGCATCGCGGACGGACTCCGGATTCCTGGCCACTTGCTTGGCCTCGCGCGACGGGAGTGGGAGCGCCCGAAGGCCGCCGCTCAGAAGCCGGTGGTCCCGGCCGCTCCGATGATCGTGGAGCCCTGGATGCCACCGGTTCCCCTGCCCGGATCAGGGTTGGACGAGATCCTGTCCATCGCGGCCGGCACCAGGGTGACGCCGACCGTGCTGCGGTCGCTCCAAGCGTCCATCGAGGACTACTGGCGGCGTGACGACGAGCATGGCGGTGAAGCTCTCCGGCCAGCAGTGATCGGGCAACTCAGGTACGTCATGGGTGTGTTGCGAGAGACCGCCGATCCCAACTACCGGCGTAGCCTTCACGGGATCGCGGCTGAACTCGCGCGCCTCACCGGCTGGACCTACTTCGACGCGCGGCAGCACAGGACCGCTCAGAGCTACTTCACGGAGTCCCTCCGGCTGGCACGCGAGATCGAGGACAGCCCATTCGTCGCCAACGTGCTCGCGTGCCTCAGCCTCCAAGCGACCTACCAGGACAGGGCCAACGACGCCATCACCCTGGCGCGGGCCGCCCAGGACAGCGCGCTCCTCGACGGCGGCACCCCGAGGCTGCTGGCCATGCTCTCGACCCGTGAAGCCTTCGCCCACGCCAGTGCCCAGGACAAGCAGGCAACCCACCAGGCGATCAACGAGGCCCACCGCTACTTCGGGATGATCAGCCAGTCGGATGACGATCCCGCTTGGGTCCAGTACTTCGACCAGACGAAGCTCACCGTGGACACCGGAATTGCCTTGGGGCAGCTTGGGGACGCGGTCGCGGCGGAGCCCCTGATCGCCGAGGCGCTGCGGATCGAGCCGACGGCGAACCTGCGAGGCCGGGCGTTTCACACGTTCTGGCTGGCCCGAACCCAACTCCATCTCCGGGACGTGGAGTTGGCCTGCGCCACGGCAGGAGAGGCCCTGGACCTCGCGGCGGCCGTGGACTCTCCGAGGGTCACCGCGCACCTCGGAGAGTTCCGACAGTTGCTCAAGCCGTACGCTTATGCCCCTCCGGTGGCCGAACTGGTCAGCCGGATCGGCGAATTGGCCGCCTGAGTCAGAGGCCAGCTTCGTCCAGCAACAGGTACAGCACCCCAACGAGCGAACCGCTGCTGACGATCTCCCGCCGGTCGATCATGCCGCGCAGCTCGGACAGCGGAATCCACTCGATCCGATCGGATTCGTTGCGTTCACTCGGAGGGCCCGCGTACTCGACCGCATCGGCACGGAAAACGAAGTGCTCGGAATCCGTGATGCCGTTCGCAGGCTGGGCGTAGATCAACGGTCGGATGCCACTGGCCGTCCAGCCGGTCTCCTCCAGCACCTCGCGGGATGCGGCTTCCGCCGGAGTCTCGTCGGCCTCGATCAAGCCCATGGGCAGCTCCCAGGCCCACGAGTCGGTGATGAAGCGGTGCCGCCACATCATCAGCACCCGCTTCTCGCTGTCCACCACTGCGGCCACGGCCAGGTGCCGCAGCTTCAAGACGTGGTGCTCCCAGCGGTGCCCATCGGGTTGTTCAACATCGACCATCCACAGGTTCACCCATGGGTTCTCGTAGATCGGACGTTCCCCGTGGATCTTCCACTGCATCGCTGCGGCCCCTCTCGACGGACTCCCAGCATGTCAGAGACGAGGCTGTGGTGGGCCTGCTCGGCCGAATTTGCGTCAGAGTGACGAATAGCGCCCTCGCTCGGGGCTGTGACGCAGAAGGCGCGGGCATCTGATGATCGATCAGACGCCCGCGCCTTTGCGTCAAGCTGCGGGAATGGTGCCCAGACGGCCGGCCTGGAAGTCCTCCATGGCCTGCTGGAGTTCGCGGTGGCTATTCATCACGAACGGGCCGTAGTGGGCAACGGGCTCGCGGATGGGGAGGCCGCCGAGGAGGACGACCTCGAAGGTGGCGTTGCGGGAGTCCTGCTTCTCGTCGGCGCGGATGGTGAGGAAGTCGCCCTCGCCGAAGACGACGGCCTGGCCCATGTGGAACGGGCGGTGCTCCTCGCCCGCCGTGCCGCTGCCAGCCAGGCCGTAGGCGAGGGCGTTGAAGTCGGTGCGCCACGGGATGGTGATCTGGGCACCCGGGTTGACCGAGATGTGGGTCATGGTGATCGGCGTGTGGGTGGCACCAGGGCCCTGGTGGCCGTCGATCTCACCGGCGATCACCCGAACCAGCGCGCCACCGTCGGCGGAGGCCAGCAGCTTCACGCTGCCGCCGCGGATGTCCTGGTACTTGGGCGCGATCATCTTGTCCGAGGCGGGCAGGTTGACCCACAGCTGAAGGCCGTGGAAGAGGCCGCCCGACATGACCAGCGACTCCGGCGGGGTCTCGATGTGCAGCAGGCCGGAGCCGGCCGTCATCCACTGGGTGTCGCCGTCGGTGATGGTGCCACCGCCACCGTGCGAGTCCCGGTGGATGAAGGTCCCGTCGATGATGTAGGTGACCGTCTCGAAGCCGCGATGCGGATGCCAAGGGGTCCCCTTCGGCTCCCCAGCGGCATAGTCGACCTCGCCCATCTGGTCCATCATGATGAACGGGTCGAGGTACTTCTGATTGATCTTGGCGAAGGCTCGGCGGACCGGGAAGCCCTCCCCCTCGAAGCCCTCGGGCGCGGTGGCGACGGCCAGGACGGGGCGGCCCTGGGCGCCCTCGGTGGCGGCCGCGATGCGCGGCAGGATCAGCGGGTTCTCTACGGTCACGGCAGGCATGTCGGCCTCCTCAGAAGGTTCGGGCTTGGACGGTCAGCTGCGTTTCCGCAGGTCAGGACTCCCCTTGCGAGTAGTCCCCCAACTGGACTAACTTTTGGGCTCTCCGGCGGCGTACTCCACCTCGCCCATCTGGTCCATCATGATGAACGGGTCGAGGTACTTGGTGTTGATCTTGGCGAAGGCCCGGCGGACCGGGAAGCCCTCGCCCTCGAAGCCCTCCGGGGCGGTGACCACCGCGAGCACCGGTCGAGGGGTGTTGGTCGCGGCGTCCGGGGTGGCGACGCGCGGAAGGGTCAGCGGGTTCTCGACGGTCACGGCGGGCATGTCGGCCTCCTTCTTCGGGGTTCTCTGGCCTACGTCGGCCAATGTAGTTCAATCCTCAACAACAATCAAGTTGAAAGTTGAACCATTGGGTCATGGGCCTCCCCTGGGGGATCCCCGAGGGGGCTCAGCCGTACATCCGCCGCATGGTGAAGTCGACCATCTGCTCCACCGCCTTGGCGTCGAACACCATCCGGTGCTCGCCCTCCATGTCGAGGGCGAAGCCGTAGCCGGTCGGCAGCAGGTCGAGGACCTCGGCGCCGGTGACGCTGAAGTGCTTGGAGTCCTTGCCGGCGTAGCGGCGCAGCTCCTTGAGCGAGCTGAACATCGGGATCACCGGGGTCGGCGTGTTGTGCAGCGCCAGGAAGCCGGGGCGGTCGCCGCGCGGGCAGTGGACCTTGGAGGTGATGAAGATCGCCTGGAAGTCCTCGACCGGCATGGCGCCGGTGGTGAAGGCCCGGACCGCGTCCGCGAGGGATGGCGGCGAGGGTTCCGGGTAGAGAGACTGCTGGGGGGCGGCCTGCGGAGGCTGTTCGCCGTACTGGCCGGGGCCCGGCATGCCGTTCATCCCCTGCTGCTGGGCGTGCTGCTGCTGCGCCTGCTGCTGGTAGGGGTCGCCCTGGTACCCGGTCTGCTCGTAGCCGTACACGGGGTCAAGGTTATCGGCGGACGTGACCCTCTTCATAGCCCCTTCGGCTCCAGGGGCTTGTGCATGTTACTTACGGGTAGCATCATGGTGCCTACTGGTGGGTAAGTGGGGCGCTCGAAGGTGGCGGACCCGCGGAAGCGACGAACCGGAGAAACGGTCATGGGTCACTACAAGTCCAACCTGCGCGACGTGGAGTTCAACCTCTTCGAGGTGTTCGGTCGTGACCAGGTCTACGGCACCGGTCCGTACGCCGACATGGACGTCGAGACCGCGAAGAACATCCTCAGCGAGATCTCCCGGCTGGCCGAGAACGACCTCGCCGCCTCCTTTGCCGACACCGACCGCAACCCGCCGGTCTTCGACCCGGAGACCAACACCGCTCCGATCCCGGAGACCTTCAAGAAGAGCTACCAGGCGTACATGGACGCCGAGTGGTGGCGTCTGGGCATCCCGGAGGCGATCGGCGGCCAGGTCACCCCGTCCTCGCTGATCTGGGCCTACGCCGAGCAGATCCTGGGCTCCAACCCCGCCATCTGGATGTACTCCTCCGGTCCGGCCTTCGCCGGCGTCGTCTACGACGAGGGCACCGAGGAGCAGCACAAGGTCGCCAAGCACATGGTCGACCGCCAGTGGGGCGCCACCATGGTGCTGACCGAGCCGGACGCCGGTTCGGACGTGGGCGCCGGCCGCACCAAGGCGATCAAGCAGGAGGACGGCTCCTGGCACATCGAGGGCGTCAAGCGCTTCATCACCTCGGGCGAGCACGACATGTCCGAGAACATCATCCACCTGGTGCTGGCCCGCCCCGAGGGCGGCAAGCCGGGCACCAAGGGCCTGGGCCTGTACATCGTCCCCAAGTTCGACTTCGACTGGGAGACCGGCGAGCTGGGCGAGCGCAACGGCGCCTACGCCACCAACGTCGAGCACAAGATGGGCCTCAAGGCCTCCAACACCTGCGAGATGACCTTCGGCGCCAAGCACCCCGCCAAGGGCTGGCTGGTCGGCGAGACCGTCGACGGCATCCGCCAGATGTTCAAGATCATCGAGTTCGCCCGGATGATGGTCGGCACGAAGGCCATCGCCACCCTCTCCACCGGCTACCTGAACGCGCTGGAGTACGCCAAGGAGCGCGTGCAGGGCGCCGACATCTCGCAGTTCCTGGACAAGACCGCGCCGCGCGTCACCATCACCCACCACCCGGACGTGCGCCGCTCGCTGCTGACCCAGAAGGCGTACGCCGAGGGCATGCGCGCCCTGGTGCTCTACACCGCCTCCGTCCAGGACGACGTGATGGCCGCCCGCCTGCGCGGCGAGCACGACGACGCCGCCGAGCGCCTGAACGACCTGCTGCTCCCGATCGTCAAGGGCTACGGCTCGGAGAAGTCCTACGAGCAGCTCGCCCAGTCCCTGCAGACCTTCGGCGGCTCCGGCTTCCTGCAGGAGTACCCGATCGAGCAGTACATCCGCGACGCCAAGATCGACACCCTGTACGAGGGCACCACCGCGATCCAGGGCCTGGACTTCTTCTTCCGGAAGATCGTCAAGGACGGCGGCCAGGCGCTCACCGTGGTCTCCGAGCAGATCAAGAAGTTCCTGGCCACCGGCGAGGGCGGCGAGGCCCTGGCGGCCGAGCGCGAGCTGCTCGGCAAGGCGGCCGGCGACCTGGAGGCGATCGTCGGCAAGCTGCTGGCCGACCTCTCCTCGGTCGAGCAGGACGTCAAGAACATGTACAAGGTGGGCCAGAACACCACCCGCCTGCTGATGGCCTCGGGCGACGTGGTGGTCGGCTGGCTGCTGCTCCGTCAGGCCTCCGTGGCGCTGGCCAAGCTGGAGGCCGGTGCCACCGCCAAGGACGTGCCGTTCTACCAGGGCAAGGTCGCGGCCGCGAAGTTCTTCGCCCGCAACGTCCTGCCGACGGTCACCCCGCAGCGCCTGATCGCCGAGGGCATCGACAACGAGCTCATGGAGCTGGCGGAGGAGGCCTTCTAGGCCTCGCCCGGAAGACTGCCTGACACACCCTCAGCACCCGGGGCCCGGTCCGACTGGACCGGGCCCCGTGGTGCGTCCGCGGCCGCCGGGCCCGGTCCGGCCGGACCGGGGTTCAGCCGCCGCCGCGCAGCGCCTTCAGCGGGTCGGTGCGGGCCGCCCGCAGCGACGGGTAGAGGCCGGCCAGCAGGCCGGTCACCGAGCCGATCAGCGGAGCGGGCAGGGTGGTGGCCGGGTGCATGACCGCCGTCCAGTCCCGGGCGGCCGCCACCACCAGCACCGTCAGCACGCCGAGGCTGGTGCCGACCAGGCCGCCGAGGGTGCCCAGCACGGTCGACTCGGTGAGGAACTGGCCCGCGATGTGCCTGGTCCTGGCGCCGAGCGCGCGGCGCAGGCCGATCTCCTCGGTGCGCTCCAGCACGGCCACCAGGGTGGTGTTGGCGATGCCCACCGCGCCGACCAGCAGGCAGATCGCGGCCAGCGCCAGGAAGAGCCCGGTCAGGTCCGAGGTGACCCGGTCGCGCAGGCCGTGCGGATCGGGCGGCGGGGTGACGGCGAAGGAACCGGGGGAGTCCGGGCGCAGGGCGGTCGCGACCTGCTCGGCCACCACCGCGGCCGCGCCGGTGCGGGTGGCGATCAGCCCCTGGGCGCTGCGGTCGGGCTCGGTGCCGGGGTTGCCGTAGCGCTCCAGCGCCGTGCTCGCCGGGACGATCACCCCGAGCAGGGTGGCGGGCAGCCGCTGGACGTCCGAGTAGATCCCGATCACCGTGTACGGCAGCCCGTCCAGGAAGACGGCCGGCTGCACCTCCAGCCGGCTCACCCCGAGCCGCTTGGCGGCGGCCTGACTGAGCATCACCACCGGCTGCGCCGTCCGCTGCGCGAAGGCGTCCACGGTCACGCCGCCCACCAGCGTGGGGGCCATCGCGGCGACCGCGCCCGGGGTGGCCGCGAAGACGGTGAGGCCGGTGCCGGCGCTCTGCGCCTCGGTGGGGCGGGCCGAGAGCACCGGGTTGGCGGGGAGCGGCCACCAGACGCCGGCCGCGGTGACGCCGTCGATCCCGGCGAGACGGGCGTCCGCGTCCTCGGGGAAGCTCGGTGGCGGGTTGGTGCCGGGGCGGACGCCGTCGGTCCGCGGGCGGTCGGCGACGTTCACGGTGGTGGCCCTGGTCAGGTCGAACTGCTCGCCGATCCGTCCGGAGGCGGTCGCGGTGAGGCCCAGCACCGCCACGAAGGCGCCGATGCCGAGCACCGTCCCCAGCACGGTGAGGACCGACCGGCCGGGGCGCTGGAGGATGCCGGCCAGGGCCTCGGCGCACAGGTCCCGCGGGCCGAGCCGGGAGCCGGGCTCCGGCAGCGGGTGACGGGCCATCAGCGGACCACCTCCGAGGTCTCGGAGAGCACGCCGTCCCGGATCGCCACCTGCCGGCCGGCCCGGGCCGCCACCGCCGGGTCGTGGGTGATGACCACCAGGGTGTAGCCCTGGCCGTGCAGCCCGTCGAACTGCGCGAGCACCGCCTCGGCGTTGGCGGAGTCCAGGTTCCCGGTCGGTTCGTCGCACAGCAGCAGGCTCGGCCGGTTCACCAGGGCCCGGGCGATGGCGACCCGCTGGCGCTCGCCGCCCGACATGGTGGTCGGCAGCGCGCCCAGCCGGTGGCCCAGCCCGACCAGCCGCAGCGCCTCCCGGGCCGCCCCGGCCCGCTGGGCCCGGGGCACCCGGTTGTAGACCTGGGCCAGCACCACGTTCTCCTCGGCGGTGCGGTGCGGCAGCAGGTGGAAGGACTGGAAGACGAAGCCGATCCGGCGCCCGCGCAGCGTGGACCGGTCGCGGTCGCGCAGCGCGCCGGTTTCGATGCCGTCGAGCTCGTACCGCCCCTCGGTGGGGGTGTCGAGCAGGCCGAGCAGGTGCAGCAGGGTGGACTTCCCCGAGCCCGACGGCCCGGTGACGGAGACGTACTCGCCCTGGCGGACCGTCAGGTCGGCGGGCCGCAGCGCGACCACGGGCGGCTGCCCGGCGAAGCTGCGGCCGACGCCGGCCAGCCGGATGACGGGAGGCCCGTCCGCGGGCGCGCCGGTGGTCCGGGCGGGCGGACCGGCCGCCTCGGTCGGCGTACCGGCGGTCGGGGCGGGCGCCCCGGTGGCCGGGCTCATGAGCCGACCACCACCTGGTCGCCGGGCTTCAGGGCACCCTCGATGTCGGGGACGACGCCGACCAGGCCGTCGGCGCTGACGCCGGTGGTGACCGGCACGTCGGCTCGCAGACCGCCGGCCCCCACGGTGCTGACGGCGGTCCGTCCGGCCGTGTCGGTGAAGACCGCCGCCACCGGGACGGCGGTGACCGGCCGGCCGGCGGTGTCCTTGAGGATGGTGATCCGGACGTTCCTGCCGCTCAGCGCGGCCGGCAGCGGGCTGTCGGGGGTCACGGTGACCGGGATGTACGAGGGGCCGGCCGGGGCCCCGCCCCCCTGGGCCGGCGCGGGGGCGGCGCCACCGGCGTTCTGACCGGCGGCGGCCCCGCCGAGCGCGATCACCTTGCCGGCCGGCGGGGTGGTGGTCGGCGCGCCCAGCTCGGCGACCCTGCCGGTGAGCTTGGTGCCGGTCTCCTCGTCCAGGACCTCGACCGCCATGCCGGCCTTGACCGCGGCCGCCTGGGCCGGGGGCAGCTGGCCCGTGACGGTCAGTCCGCCGCTGGTGAGCGAGAGCAGGGCACCCGCGACCGGGGCCCCGACCGAGCCGTTCACGGCCGTGACGGTGGCCGGCAGGGCGGGCAGGAAGACCACGTGGGCGGCCGGCACCATCGGGCCGTTCACCGCCACGGCCCGGGCCAGCGCCGCCTGGTCGGCCGTCACCTGCTTCCTGGCGGCGGCGATCTGCTGGTCGAGGCCGGCTCCGACGGACGGCTGCTCGGACGGCGTCCCGGCCGGCCGGCCGGAGTTCCGCTGCGCGACCAGGGCGTCCACCGTCTGCCGACCGGTGTCCACCGCCTTCTGCGCGGCGTCCACCGCCTGCTGGGTGGCGGGGCCGGTGACCGGGACCGGATACCCGAGGCGGCGGTAGAACCCCGTGACCGCCGTCTTCGTGCCGGGGCCGAAGGTCCCCTTCTCGTCCGAACCGGTCGAGTGCCCCAACTCGCCCAGGGCCTCTTGTAGTTCGACCACGTCCGGACCGCTGGCCCCGGGCTTCAGGTCGCGGTACGCGGGCACGGCGCCCCTCAGGACGTACACCGGCTGGCCGGACACCTCGGCGAGCAGCCGGCCGCCGGTCACCGTGTCGCCGGCCCTGGCGCCCGCCTTGGACAGGAAGAGCTGGGTGACCTCGGTCGACGCGGCGGTCGGCACCACGTCGTACCGCGTGGGCGGGTACACCGAGGCCCGCGCCGTCACCGAGGGGTTGAGCACCCGGCTGACGGCCGGGACGGTGAGCAGGGTGCGGGGCGGCGCGGCCGTCCGGGCCGCGCGCTCCGCCGGGGACTTCACCAGGGTGGTGGCCGCCAGCCCGCCGGTGGACAGCACGGCCGAGACCACCGCGACCACCAGCACCACCCGCTGCCGCCGGGCAGCCGCGGACCGTCCGGGCGGGTGGCCCTCCGGCGGCCCGCCGGCGTCCGGCCACGGGCTCTTCCTGCGCATCACGGACACCCTCGTCCCCCCAGGCGGCCCGCGGTCGAGTGGGCGGGCCGTTCCGGGTGAATTGTTGTGGATGCTCAGTCAGTTGGGGCCGGAACCGGCACAATCGGAGGTCGGGGGGCGGAGACGGCGCACCGCCTCGCGCGGGCGGAGGGCCCCCTGGGGCCGGGAGGAGAACGGATCGGGGCACGGCTTCGAGGGCCGGAACGACGGATTCCGGGGAGCGGACTGGGGGAAAGGCAACGAGCGCTTCACCGTTGTGTCACCGTTGTTGAGTTCACAGCGTCATGTCCGTGTACGGGCATATGCTCGGGTGCGAAGACCGGTCCCCCATCGGGCTTCAGCCCTCCCTCGACCCAGGAGCAGCATGTCGACCGCCGTCCGCCCGGCCTCCTTCGACCGAACGCACACCGACGACCTGATCGCCTTCCTCAGCGCATCGCCGTCGCCGTTCCACGCGGTGGCCAGCGCGGCCGAGCGGCTCGAGAAGGCCGGCTTCCGCCGGGTGGCCGAGACCGATGCCTGGGACGCCGCGGCCGGCGGCCGGTACGTGGTCCGGGGCGGCGCGCTGATCGCCTGGTACGTGCCGGAGGGCGCGGGCCCCGAGACCCCGTTCCGGGTGGTGGGCACCCACACCGACTCGCCGAACCTGCGGGTCAAGCCGGTGCCGGACACCGGCTCGGCCGGCTGGCGGCAGGTCGCGGTGGAGATCTACGGCGGCGTCCCGCTGAACACCTGGCTGGACCGCGACCTCGGCCTCTCCGGCCGACTCGCCCTGCGCGACGGCAGCGTGACGCTGGTTCAGCTGGACGAGCCGCTGCTGCGCGTGCCGCAGCTCGCCATCCACCTGGACCGCCAGGTGAACGACGGCATGAAGCTCGACAAGCAGCGCCACCTCACGCCGATCTGGGGCCTGGGCAAGGTCACCGAGGGCTCCCTGATCGAGTACGTCGCCGAGCGGGCCGGTCTGGCCGCCTCCGACGTGATCGGCTGGGACTTGATGACCCACGACGTCCAGCCGCCCGCGTACCTGGGCAAGGACCGCGAGCTGCTCGCCGCTCCGCGGCTGGACAACCTGCTCTCGGTGCACGCCGGCACCGCCGCGCTGGCCGCGGTGGCCACGGCCGGCGGCGAGCCCGGCTGCATCCCGGTGCTGGCCGCCTTCGACCACGAGGAGACCGGCAGCGAGTCCGACACCGGCGCCCAGGGCCCGCTGCTGGGGAACGTGCTGGAGCGCAGTGTCTACGCGCGGGGAGGCACTCCGGAGGACCGCGCCCGCGCGCTGGCCGGGACCATCTGCCTCTCCTCCGACATGGGCCACGCCGTCCACCCGAACTACACCGAGCGCCACGAGCCCGGCCACCAGCCGCTGCCCAACGGCGGCCCGATCCTCAAGGTCAACGTCAACAACCGGTACGCCACCGACGCGCTCGGCCGCGCCGTCTTCACCGCCGCCTGCGAGAAGGCCGGCGTGCCGTGGCAGACCTTCGTCTCCAACAACTCGATGCCCTGCGGCACCACCATCGGCCCCATCACCGCGGCCCGCCTCGGCATCACCACGGTGGACTGCGGCATCGCCGCGCTCTCCATGCACTCCGCCCGCGAGCTCTGCGGCGCCGAGGACCCGTACCTGCTGGCCGCCGCCCTCAAGGCCTTCCTGGAGGGCTGACGCCGCGGCGCTGACGGAACGACAGGACCCCCTGGAGCAGAGGCTCCAGGGGGTCCTGTGCGCGATGCGATGTCAGGCGATGTCAGGCGATGTCAGGCGATCGAGGCGGCGATGATCGCGGCCACCGCGAGGTTCATGCTGGCGGTCACCCAGACCGCCGGGTGCGGCTCCGGGTCGACCAGGATGGCGCCCAGCTTGCCCGGCGTCAGCACGTCCAGCAGCCAGAAGGCCACCGCCATCAGCACCAGGCCGAGCACGCCGAAGGCCGCGGTGGTGGCCAGGCCCTTGCCGAAGTCGTCGTAGGTGTACATGATCGCGGTGAAGACGATCCCGCCGATCCCGAGCAGTGCGGAGCTGAGCACCAGGGCGGCGTTGCGGTTGCGGTCCACCCAGATCTGGTGGCTCAGCTTCCCGGGGGTCAGCAGGTCCACCAGGCCGACGCCGAGCAGCAGCAGGACCACGCCCACCGCCCCGAAGACGGCGGCGGCGCCGAGGCCGTTGACGATGTCGTTCACTGGGTGGCCCCCCGGAGTGGAAAGAGTCGGAATCCCTGGCTCAAGGATCGGCAAAAGATATCCCATCGGGTTCCCTTTGGGACCCTTCCCAGTAGCATCTCCCGCCATGACCTCCACTCCCGTTCCCGACCGCCGCAGATCGGGCTTCGTCGCGCTGGGCATGGTCGGCACGCTGGCCCTCGCACTGACGAGCTGCTCCTCGAACAGCAGCGCCCCGCGCCGCTGCGTCGACCCGGGCAGCCTCAAGGTGCTGGACAACCACTCCTGCACCGACAGCAAGACCTCGGCCGGCCGCTGGTACTACTGCGGCTCCGGCTCGCTCAGCGCCACCGGCGGCACCTTCGTCAAGGCCGACACCAAGCGCGGTGGCTTCGGCTGCCCGTCCGGCTCCTCCGGCTCCGGCGGGGGCTGAGCACCCGATGCGCCGTCACACCATCACCCCGCGCCCCGACTGGCAGCCCACCGTCGAGTCCCAGGGCCTGATCTACGCCGTCTGCCAGGACCCCTGCAACCAGGGCGGCCCGCACGCCTACTGGGACGAGAGCGCCTACTACGAGTTCTCGCTGCCCGAGGTGGAGGCACTGGAGGAGGTGGTCGAGGAGCTGCACGAGCTCTGCCTGGAGGCCGCCGACCACGTGGTGCGGACGGAGCGGTACGCCGACTACGGCCTGACCGATCCCCGGGTGACGGCGATGATCGCCGAGTCCTGGCGGCGCCGCGACGAGCAGCCCTCCGTCTACGGCCGGTTCGACCTGGCCTACGACGGCACCGGCCCGGCCAAGCTGTTCGAGTACAACGCGGACACCCCGACCTCGCTGATCGAGGCGGCCGGTCCGCAGTGGTTCTGGATGGAGCAGCTCTTCCCCGGCGCCGACCAGTGGAACTCGCTGCACGAGCGCCTGGTCGCCTCCTGGGAGCGGCAGAAGCACCTGCTGCCGCCCGGCCCCGTGCACTTCGCCCACTCCCGCGGCGACACCGAGGGCGAGGACTGGATGACCACCCTCTACCTCCAGGAGACCGCGGAGCAGGCCGGCCTGGAGACCATCGGCATCGCCGTCGAGGACATCGGCCTGGACGGCCTGACCGGCCGCTTCGTCGACCTGGAGCAGCGCTACATCCGCTCGCTCTTCAAGCTCTACCCCTGGGAGTGGCTCACCGAGGAGGAGTTCACCCCCGCCCTGCTCTCCGGCGTCGACCTGGGCGGTTCCACCGGCAACACCCTGTGGATCGAACCGCCGTGGAAGATGCTGCTCTCCAACAAGGCGCTGCTCGCGGTCCTCTGGGAGCTCAACCCCGGCCACCCCAACCTGCTCCCCGCCTACCTGGACGGCCCCCGCGAACTCGCCGCCACCGGCTACGCGATGAAGCCGCTGCTCGGCCGGGAGGGCGCGGGCGTGCGGATCGTCGAACCCGACGGCCACGAGACCAGACTGGCCGAGTGGGCCGGCGACCCGGACCGCTACGGCAAGGAGGGCTTCTGCTACCAGCAGCTCTGTCCCCTCCCCGACTTCGACGGCAACCGCCCGGTCCTCGGCACCTGGGTCGTCGACGGCGAGGCCGCCGGCCTCGGCATCCGCGAGACCGACGACTCCCCCATCACCCACCAGGGCGCCCGCTTCCTCCCCCACCTGATCCGCTGACGCGTCGTCGGCCCCCGGTGTCGGCGTCCGTCCGTGCCCGGTGTAGGAAAGGGGCCGACACACGAGGGGGATCACGACCATGAAGAAGACGCTGCGCGGACGGGCAGCCGCGCTGCTCGGAGCCGCCCTGCTGGCCACGGCCGTCCCGGCCCTGACCACGACCCCGGCCGCCGCGGCCGGCCCGGTGTACCTGGAGGCCGGCAAGCGGCTGGGCCCGGGGGAGAGCCTGGCCGACGGCGAGTCCCGTCTGGTGATGCAGGGGGACGGGAACCTGGTGCTGTACCTGGTCGGTCCGTCCGGGCAGAACGCCGTCCCGCTGTGGGCGAGCGGGACGTACAACAACTGGGGTGCGTACGCCGTCATGCAGGCGGACGGCAATTTCGTGATCTACCGTCAGAACGGCAGCGGCCCGGGCGACGCGCTCTGGTCCAGCGGCACCTGGAACAGCCCGGGGGCACGCCTCCAACTGCTGGACGGGACGGTCTACGTCACCAGCGCCACCATCGGCCACCGGAGCTGGCAGAGCGGTACCAGCCGCTACGGCACGCCCGACAACGTGACCGGCCTCGGCTCCGGCTCCCGCACCGACTCGAAGTCCGTCTGGCTGGTGATGCAGTCGGACGGGAACCTGGTGCTCTACCGCAAGCGGGACGGCCAGGCGCTGTGGGCCACCGGTACCTGGAACCACCCGGGTGCCACGGCGGGCCTGCCCTACGGCACCGGCGAGTTCCTGGTCAGCGACCCCCGGCAGGGCCGGATCTGGTCCAACGGCGTCGACGTCCGGACCCAGGCCAGGGCCAAGCTCCAGGACGACGGCAACTTCGTGGTCTACGACGCCGCGGGCCGGGCCCTCTGGTCCACCGGGACCTGGGGCAACTGGTAGACCGTCAGACCGACAGCGGGGAGTCCGAGGAAATGCGCAAGACCATGCTCAGAAGGGCCGCCGCCCTGATCGGCGCGGCCGTGTTCGCCGCCGCGGTGCCCGCGCTGTCGGCCACCCCGGCCGCGGCCGCGGACTCCGCCTACCTGCGGGCCGGCCAGCGGCTGGATCCCGGCGCGAGCATCAGCAGCGGGGAGTCCCGTCTGGTGATGCAGGGGGACGGGAACCTGGTGCTGTACCTGGTCGGTTCGTACGGCCAGAACGCCGTCCCGCTCTGGGCGAGCGGGACGTACAACAACTGGGGTGCGTACGCCGTCATGCAGGCGGACGGCAATTTCGTGATCTACCGTCAGAATGGCAGCGGCCCGGGCGACGCGCTCTGGTCCAGCGGCACCTGGGGATCGCAGGGCGCGTACGTCCAGCTGCTGGACGGCTCGTTCTACGTCAACGGGTCGCCCCGGCGGTGGGAGAGCGGGACCGGCCACCGGGCCGTGTTCGACCGCATGGGCGGGCTGGCCTCCGGCCAGTACGTGGCCTCCAACTCGGTCTGGCTGGTGATGCAGCTGGACGGGAACCTGGTGCTCTACCGCAAGCGGGACGGCGCGGGCCTCTGGTCCACCGGCACGTGGAGGTACCCGGGCGCGGTGACGACGGTCAGCTACAACACCGGCGAGCTCTCGGTGTGGCGCATGCAGGGACCGGCGGGGACGCTCTGGTCCAACCACGTCACCGACCCGAGCGGCGCGACCCCCAAGGTCCAGGACGACGGCAACTTCGTGCTGTACAACGGCCAGGGCTGGCCCATCTGGGCCAGCGGCACCTACGGCAACTGGTGATCACCCCCGCCTGACGGCCCGTCCGGGCCGCAGTGTAGAAATCGTGGGTCCACGGAGGTTCCGTGGGCCCACGATCTCCTTGGGGGCTCCGCACCATGCGGACGAACACTCTCGGCCGCGCCGCGGCCGCCCTGCTCAGCGCCGTCCTGCTGGCCGTCGCGGCCCCGGCCGTGACCGCCTCGGCGGCCGAGGCCGAGTTCGCCACCCTCGGGTCCGGCGAGCGGCTGGAGCCGGGCGAGGCCCTGGTCAGCGGCGAGGCCGCGCTGGTGATGCAGGAGGACGGCAACCTGGTGCTCCGGCTGGTCAACGACCAGGGCGACCTCGGCCCGGCGGTCTGGGCCAGCGGCACCTACGGCAACCGGTCCGCGTACGCCGTCATGCAGGAGGACGGCAACTTCGTGGTCTACCGCCAGAACGGCGCCGGCGCGCTCTGGAGCACCCGCAGCTGGGGCCACCCGGGGGCCACCCTGACCATGCTCGGCGGCTGGCTGCGGGTCGGCGACAACTCCACCTACTGGAACCCCGGGACGGGTCTCGGCGCGGCGGTCCAGGGCAACGGCACGCCCCGGGAGGGCGTCGTCAACCAGAGCCGGGTCCTGGAGCCCGGGCAGTGGGTCCGGTCGAACTCGGTCTGGCTGCTCAACCAGCAGGACGGCAACGTGGTGCTCTACCGCAAGCGGGACGGCGCCGCGCTCTGGTCCACCGGGACCTGGAACCGGCCGGGCCAGGGCCTCACGGTGAACAACATCCACGGCAACCTGTACCTGCGGGACATGAAGACCCACAACATCAGCTGGACCCTGCCGACCAGGAACCAGCCCAACGCCTACGCCAAGGTCCAGGACGACGGCAACTTCGTCCTCTACTCCCAGACCGGCCAGCCGCTCTGGTCCACCGGCACCTGGGGCAACTGGTAGCCACCGCCCGCACGAGGAATGCGGCCGTGCCCCCATGCGGTTGGATGGGGGCATGGCTACTCGTGCTCGTGTCCGCGCCCCCGAACTCGTGGGGAAGGGCGGCTGGCTGAACACCGGCGGCAAGGACCTGTCGCTGGCTGACTTCCGCGGCAAGATCCTGGTCCTGGACTTCTGGACCTTCTGCTGCATCAACTGCCTCCACGTCCTGGACGAACTCCGGGAGTTGGAGGAGAAGCACCGCGACACCCTGGTGATCGTCGGCGTGCACTCGCCCAAGTTCGTCCACGAGGCCGAGCACCAGGCCGTGGTGGACGCGGTGGCCCGGTACGAGGTGCACCACCCGGTGCTGGACGACCCGGAGCTGGTCACCTGGAAGCAGTACGCCGTCCGGGCCTGGCCGACGCTGGTGGTGATCGACCCGGAGGGGTACGTGGTCGCCCAGCACGCCGGCGAGGGGCACGCGCACGCGATCGCCAAGCTGGTCGAGGAGCTGGAGCAGGAGCACGCCGCCAAGGGCACCCTGCGCCGCGGCGACGGCCCGTACGTCGCGCCGGAGCCGGTCGCCGGGGACCTGAAGTTCCCGGGCAAGGCGGTCCTGCTGCCGAACGGGCACTACCTGGTCGCCGACTCGGGCCACCACTCGCTGGTCGAGCTGGCCGAGGACGGCGAGACGGTGGTGCGCCGGATCGGCGACGGCGAGCGCGGCTTCACCGACGGCACCGCGCCCCGGTTCAGCGAGCCCTCGGGCCTGGCGCTGGCCCCGGAGGGCCTCGGCTACGACGTGGTGGTGGCCGACACGGTCAACCACGCGCTGCGCGGGGTGAGTCTGGCCGACGGCTCGGTGACCACGCTGGCCGGCACCGGCAAGCAGTGGTGGCAGGGCTCGCCCACCTCGGGCCCCGGCCGCGAGGTCGACCTCTCCTCGCCCTGGGACGTGGCCTTCTTCGACGGCCGGGTCTGGATCGCGATGGCCGGCGTGCACCAGCTCTGGGCCTACGACCCGGCGTCCGGTGAGGTCGCGGTGGCGGCGGGCACCACCAACGAGGGCCTGGTGGACGGCCCGGTGGCGGAGGCCTGGTTCGCCCAGCCCTCCGGTCTGGCGGTCTCCGCGGACGGCGAGAAGCTCTGGGTCGCCGACTCCGAGACCTCGGCGGTCCGTTGGGTTTCACGTGAAACCCAGACCGTGCACACGGCCGTCGGCACCGGCCTGTTCGACTTCGGCCACCGCGACGGCGAGGCCGGCCAGGCCCTGCTCCAGCACCCGCTCGGGGTGACCGTCCTCCCGGACGGCTCGGTGGCGATCGCCGACACCTACAACCACGCGCTGCGCCGCTTCGACCCCTCCACGGGCGAGGTCACCACCCTCGCCACCGACCTGCGCGAGCCCTCCGGCGCGGTGCTGGTCGGCGGCGACATCGTGGTGGTCGAGTCGGCCCGGCACCGGCTCACCCGGCTCCGGCTCCCCGAGGAGGCCGTCCGGGTCGAGGCGGTGGCCCACCGCACCCAGCGCGCCGCCACCGAGGTGGCCCCGGGCCCGCTCCGGCTGGACGTGGTCTTCCAGGCCCCCACCGGCCAGAAGCTGGACGAGCGCTACGGCCCGTCCACCCGGCTGCTGGTCTCCTCCACCCCGCCCGAGCTGCTGCTCTCCGGCGCCGGCGCGGAGAGCGACCTCACCCGCGAGCTGGTGCTCAACGGCGAGCTCACCGAGGGCGTGCTGCACGTCTCCGCGATGGCCGCCTCCTGCGACGACGACCCGGAGATCGAGTACCCGGCCTGCCACGTGCACCAGCAGGACTGGGGCGTCCCGGTGAAGCTGGTCGCGGGCGGGGCCGACCGCCTGCCGCTGGTGCTGGCGGGCATGGAGTAGGGATCAGCCCCGGGCCAGACGGCCCGTCAGGACGTTCTTCGCGAGCGGCCACTCGTCCGCGAGCATCGAGAAGTACACGCTGTCCCGCCAGCTGCCGTCCCGGCGCTGGCGGGACCGGCGCAGGGTCCCCTCGTACTGCGCGCCCAGGCGCCGGATGGCGTCCTGCGAGCGCTGGTTGAGGTGGTCGGTCTTCCAGAAGACCCGGCCCATGCCGAGCTCCTCGAAGGCGTGGGTGAGCAGCAGCAGCTTGGACTCGGTGTTCACCGCCGTCCGCCAGGCCGACCGGGCGTACCAGGTGCCGCCGATCTCCAGCTGCTCGTGCTCGGCCGAGGCGTCGAAGTAGCAGGTCATGCCGATCGCCCGCCCGGTCTCCACCGGGACCACCGCGAACGGGACGCAGTCCGCGTCCCCGGTGCGCGCCTCGACCGCCGCCACCATCTCCCCGGGCGTGCCCGGCACCGGCCCCAGGATCCAGCGGAACACCTCCTCGTCGCCCCCGGCCGCCTCGAACAGGTCGGCCGCGTGCGCGGTGGTGAGCGGCTCCAGCCGGACGTGACGGCCGGTCAGGACGGTGGGGGAGGGCAGCTTCGCGGTCATGTCCCGGTACGTTAGCCGCGCTTTGCACTAGCAGCAAGGGCACTATGCACTAGTTCAAAAGCAAAGGGCCCCACCCGAAGGTGGGGCCCTGCGCTCAACTACCGGATCAGATGAAGGAGTTGATCTGGATCGTCTCGGTCCGGCCGGGGCCGACGCCGATCGCGGAGATCGGGGCGCCCGACATCTCCTCCAGCGCCTTCACGTAGGCCTGCGCGTTCTTCGGCAGGTCGGCGAAGGTCTTCGCCTTCGAGATGTCCTCGGTCCAGCCGGGGAAGTTCTCGTAGATCGGCTTGGCGTGGTGGAAGTCGCTCTGGTTGTACGGGAGTTCCTCGACGCGCTTGCCGTCGATCTCGTACGCGACGCAGACCGGGATCTGCTCCCAGCCGGTCAGCACGTCCAGCTTGGTGAGGAAGAAGTCGGTCATGCCGTTCACCCGGGTCGCGTAGCGCGCGATCACCGCGTCGAACCAGCCGCAGCGGCGGTCACGGCCGGTGGTGACACCACGCTCGCCGCCGATCCGGCGCAGCGCCTCGCCGTCCGCGTCCAGCAGCTCGGTCGGGAACGGGCCGGAGCCGACCCGGGTGGTGTACGCCTTCAGGATGCCGATGACCCGGTCGATCTTGGTCGGGCCGATGCCGGACCCGGTGCAGGCGCCGCCGGCGGTCGGGTTCGAGGAGGTGACGAAGGGGTACGTGCCGTGGTCGACGTCGAGCAGGGTGCCCTGGCCGCCCTCCAGCAGGACCACCTTGTTCGCCCTCAGCGCCTCGTCGAGCACCAGCGTGGTGTCGGCCAGGAAGGGCTTGAGCTTGTCGGCGTAGCCCAGGTACTCCTGCACCACCAGGTCGGCCGGGATGGCGCGGCGGTTGTAGAGCTTGACCAGCAGCTGGTTCTTGTCGTGCAGCGCCGCTTCGACCTTCTGGATCAGGATCGACTCGTCGAAGAGGTCCTGGACCCGGATGCCGACGCGGTTGATCTTGTCCGCGTAGGTCGGGCCGATGCCGCGGCCGGTGGTGCCGATCCGGCGCTTGCCGAGGAAGCGCTCGGTGACCTTGTCCAGGGTCCGGTGGTACGGCGTGATCAGGTGCGCGTTGCCCGAGATCAGCAGCTTCGAGGTGTCGATGCCGCGCTCGTTCAGGCCGTTGAGCTCGGAGAGCAGCACGCCCGGGTCGATCACGACGCCGTTGCCGATCACCGGGACGACGTTCGGGCTGAGGATGCCGGAGGGCAGCAGGTGCAGGGCGTACTTCTGATCGCCGATGATCACCGTGTGACCGGCGTTGTTACCGCCCTGGTAGCGGACGACGTAGTCGACGGAGCCGCCGAGCAGGTCCGTCGCCTTCCCCTTGCCCTCGTCTCCCCACTGGGCACCAACGATCACGAGTGCCGGCACAGGCGTACACCCCTTCGGGTTGGGGCATCCTGCGTAGGCCGCAGTCTGCCCCGAGATAGACGAAGCCCCTGGCGCAATAGCGCAAGGGGCTCTTGCACCGAGAGATTACCTGAGGAAGGACGGGTCGTGTCGTCTGTGTCCACGCCCGAGGGCCGTGCCGCCGACCCGGGCGCGCCGGGCCAGCTGCTGCTCCTCCTCGACCCGGCCGCCCGGCGGGCCGACGGCGAGTCGGTCCGGATCGCTCGGGACGTGCTCGCCGGCGGAGCCGACGTGAAGCTGGCGCTGCCCGAGAGCCCGTCCGAACTCGACCGGATGCTGGCGCACCGGGGCCGACGGCGACCGGTGGTGATCGGTTCCGATCTGGCTCTGCAACGGGTGCTCCAGGCCCTGCACCGCCAGCGCGACCTGGGCTCCGACCCGCTGGGCGTGGTCCCGGTCGGCCGCCCCGAGGCGGTGGCCTCGGCCCGCGCGCTCGGCGTCCCCGCCCAGCCGGTGGCGGCCGCCCGGGCGGTGCTCTGCGGCAGCGCCCGCAAGCTCGACCTGCTGGTGGACGACGGCGGCGGGGTGGTGCTCGGCGAGGTCCGGGTGCACGGCGACTGGACCGGCCGCCCGGGGGCACTGCGTTCGCTATGGGCGAAACTGGCTGCGGCCGAGCAGGGGACCTCCCCCGTCCCGGACGCCCACCGCCTGCGGATCGAGGCCGACGGCCGCCTGCTCGCCGACCTCCCGCACGCCGTGCACCGCCTCCAGGTCAGCCTGCCCGCCGGGGCCGGCGAGATGGAGCTGCGCCTGCACACCCCCGAGGGCCCCCGCACCCTGCGCGCCGCCCGCCTCGCGGTGGCCGGCCGCGGCTTCGGCTACGAGGCCGACGGCTGCCGGGTCGGTCCGGTCCGCACCCGGGTCTGGACCCTCCATCCGGGCGTCTGGCAGCTCCTCGTTCCGGCCGCGTGAGCAGCGTCACGTCCGCGCCCCCCGCCGGGGGCCGCGCGGATGATCGGGAAAGGCCGGAGTCCGCGTACGCCAAGGCGAGCCGCGCATTCAACGAATTGTGTCCGGGAAAAGCCCCACCCCGGTAAGGGGTTTTGTCTACGCGCGTTGCTATCCGATCGCCCAATAACCGCGCCGTCCCCCGTTCGGGAAGGCGTACGGAACTGCCCTAGACTCGTTGACGTGCCACGTGGTGACGGAAGACTCAACCACGATCTTCTTCCCGGCGAGAAAGGCCCCCAGGACGCTTGCGGCGTCTTCGGGGTCTGGGCTCCCGGCGAGGAGGTCGCCAAGCTCACGTACTTCGGCCTCTATGCCCTGCAGCACCGCGGTCAGGAATCCGCGGGCATCGCAGTGAGCAACGGCTCCCAGATTCTCGTCTTCAAGGACATGGGGCTCGTCTCCCAGGTCTTCGACGAGACCTCCCTGGGGTCGTTGCACGGGCATATCGCCGTCGGACATGCCCGCTACTCGACCACCGGGTCCTCGGTCTGGGAGAACGCCCAGCCGACCTTCCGGGCGACCGTGCACGGCTCGCTCGCGCTCGGTCACAACGGGAACCTGGTCAACACCGCGGAGCTCGCCGCGATGGTCGCCGAGCTGCCCGGTGAGGAGCACGTCTCGCGCTCCGGCCGGTCCGCCGCGACCAACGACACCGACCTGGTGACGGCGCTGCTCGCGGGCTACCCGGACCTCTCCATCGAGGAGACCGCCAAGCAGGTGCTGCCCAAGGTCAAGGGCGCCTTCTCGCTGGTCTTCATGGACGAGCACACCCTCTACGCGGCGCGCGACCCGCAGGGCATCCGCCCGCTGGTGCTCGGGCGCCTGGAGCGCGGCTGGGTGGTCGCCTCCGAGACGGCGGCGCTCGACATCTGCGGCGCCTCCTTCATCCGCGAGGTGGAGCCCGGCGAGCTGATCGCCATCGACGAGAACGGCATGCGGACCTCCCGCTTCGCCGAGGCCAAGCCCAAGGGCTGCGTCTTCGAGTACGTCTACCTGGCCCGCCCGGACACCACCATCGCCGGCCGCAACGTGCACCTCTCCCGCGTGGAGATGGGCCGTCGGCTGGCCAAGGAGGCGCCCGTCGAGGCCGACCTGGTGATAGCCACCCCCGAGTCCGGCACCCCCGCCGCGATCGGGTACGCGGAGGCCAGCGGCATCCCGTACGGCTCCGGCCTGGTGAAGAACGCCTACGTGGGCCGCACCTTCATCCAGCCCAGCCAGACCATCCGCCAGCTCGGCATCCGCCTCAAGCTCAACCCGCTGCGCGAGGTCATCCAGGGCAAGCGCCTGGTGGTCGTGGACGACTCGATCGTCCGCGGCAACACCCAGCGCGCGCTGGTCCGGATGCTCCGCGAGGCCGGCGCGGCCGAGGTCCACATCCGGATCTCCTCGCCGCCGGTCAAGTGGCCGTGCTTCTTCGGCATCGACTTCGCCACCCGCGCGGAGCTGATCGCCAACGGCATGACGGTGGAGGAGATCGGCCGCACCCTCGGTGCGGACTCGCTCGCCTACATCTCGATCGACGCCATGATCGAGGCCACCACCCAGCCCAAGGACAAGCTCTGCCGGGCCTGCTTCGACGGCGAGTACCCGATGGAGCTGCCGGATCCGGCGCTGCTCGGCAAGCTGCTGCTGGAGGCCGAGATCGCCGGCAGCAAGCAGCAGCCGGCCGTCCGGGGCAAGTCCACCGGCTCCGACCTGGACGGCGTCCAGTCGCTGCTGGGCGGGCACGGCGCGGCCGACGCGCTCCGCAGGCCCTGATCCACCGCCGCCCCGGTCCTCCCAGGCCGGGGCGGTGCAGTTCTCGTACACCCCCACCCCTGACCCGAAAGGGCCACAGCACGTGACCAGCAACCAGAGCGGTGCCACCTACGCCGCCGCAGGTGTCGACATCGAGGCCGGCGACCGCGCGGTCGAGCTGATGAAGCAGTGGGTGAAGAAGGCCGACCGCCCCGAGGTGGTCGGCGGTCTCGGCGGCTTCGCCGGGCTCTTCGACGCCTCCGCCTTCAAGCGCTACGAGCGCCCGCTGCTGGCCTCGGCGACCGACGGGGTCGGGACCAAGGTGGCCATCGCCCAGGCGATGGACAAGCACGACACGATCGGCCACGACCTGGTCGGCATGGTCGTCGACGACCTGGTGGTCTGCGGCGCCGAGCCGCTCTTCATGACCGACTACATCTGCGTGGGCAAGGTCGTCCCGGAGCGCGTCGCGGCGATCGTCAAGGGCATCGCCGAGGGCTGCACGCTGGCCGGCTGCGCGCTGGTCGGCGGCGAGACCGCCGAGCACCCGGGCCTGCTCGGGCCGGACGACTACGACGTCGCGGGCGCCGGCACCGGTGTGGTGGAGGCCGACAAGCTGCTCGGCGCCGAGCGCGTCCGGGCCGGTGACGTGGTCATCGCGATGGCCGCCTCGGGCCTGCACTCCAACGGCTACTCGCTGGTCCGCCACGTGCTGCTGAACCAGGCCAAGTGGTCGCTGGACCGCCAGGTCGAGGAGTTCGGCCGCACCCTCGGCGAGGAGCTGCTGGAGCCGACCCGGATCTACTCGCTGGACTGCCTGGCGCTCACCCGGGCGACCGAGGTCCACGCCTTCTCGCACGTCACCGGCGGCGGCCTGGCGGCCAACCTGGCCCGGGTGATCCCGGCCGGCCTGCACGCCCGCCTGGACCGCGGCACCTGGTCCCCGCTCCCGGTCTTCCAGACCGTGGCGAAGGTCGGCAACATGGCCGCCCTGGAGATCGAGAAGACCCTGAACATGGGCGTCGGCATGGTGGCCGTGGTCCCGCCGGAGTCGGTCGACGTGGTGCTCTCGATCCTGGAGGACCGGGGCGTCGAGGCCTGGCTGCTGGGCGACGTGGTGGACCGCACCGACGAGCACGCGGACGGCGCGGCGCTGTACAACTCCTACGACGGCTTCGAGCTGCTCTGACCGCAGGTCCGAAGGGCCCCTCCGGGGGCCCTTCGGCCTGTCCGGCCGCAGTGCGTCCCGGGGAACGACGAAGACCGGCTCGTCACCCCGAGGGGTGGTCGAGCCGGTCTTCCGAAGGCGTGGTCAGCGACGACCGGGCTGACTGCCCGAGTCCGCTTCCTCGTCGTCGTAGTCGTTGTAACGATCCGCGTACGCAGCGTACGGGTCGTCGTCCTCCTCGATGGGCTCCGGCTTGACCGGAACGGGAGGCGGTGTTGATACGCCCAACTCGCTGGACAGACGGTTGGCGTCGAACCCGCCGCTGTTGTACTTCAGCTCGCGGGCGACCTTCGTCTGCTTGGCCTTGGCCCGGCCGCGCCCCATGGGTCGACCCCCTCAACGATGGGGCTCACGGCCCCGAGTCTGACACGTATCCATGATCAGGTGCGGTCCTACCCGAAGTGGGAGAACCGTCCCTTGGAGCATTAACGGTACCTGTTTCCGTCGCCGAACGGTACGTCGCCCGTGTGACGTGGCGCGCACCGACGCCCCCCGAAACCAGGTCCTTCCAGGTCACGTGGGGGTTTTCGGGCTTTCGCAGGCCGTTCAGAGCCTGCCCAGGTCCGTTGTTCCGTGACCGAGTATCCCCCGGCGGGGGGCCCAGGATCGCCCGATCGGGCTACCGAACGAGAATCCGGTTCCACATCGTGACCCTGGGCCCGCGGGGGCTCAGCCCCGGCGCGCGCCGGGCAGCAGCACCGAGCGGAGCGCGCTGATCTCGCGCATCCGCTTCTCGGCCAGGCGGTCGGCCGCGACGGCCGGCGGGACGCCGTCGGCGGCGGCCCGGGTGAAGATCTCCAGGGTGGTGTCGAAGATCTTCGTGGCCTTGTTCTTGGCGCGCTCGAAGTTGTAGCCGCCCTTGTGCGCGGACTCGAACTCGTCGGCCACCTGGATCACGCCGCCGGAGTTCACCAGGTAGTCGGGCGCGTAGAGGATGCCGCGGCCGGCCAGGTCCTTCTCCACGCCGGGGTGGGCGAGCTGGTTGTTCGCCGCACCGCAGACCACCGAGGTGCCCGCCTCGCCGAGGGCGGCGACGGTGTGGTCGTCCAGCGCGCCGCCGAGCGCGCAGGGGGCGTAGACGTCCAGCCGCGCGGCGAGCAGGGCAGCGGTGTCCGCGACCACCTCGACGTCCGGGTGGGCGGCCCGGACCCGGTTCACGGCGGCCTCGGAGACGTCCGTGACGACCACGGTGGCGCCGTCCGCGACCAGGTGGCCGACCAGGTGGTGGCCGACCTTGCCGACGCCCGAGACGCCGACCCGGCGGCCGCGCAGGGTCGGCTGGCCCCAGCGGGCCTGGGCGGAGGCGCGCATGCCCTGGAAGACGCCGAAGGCGGTGAGGACGGAGGAGTCGCCGGCGCCGCCGTTCTCGGGCGAGCGGCCGGTGACGAACTCGGTCTCGCGGGCGATCACGTCCATGTCCTGGACGTAGGTGCCGACGTCGCAGGCGGTGACGTAGCGGCCGCGCAGCGACTCGACGAAGCGGCCGTAGGCGCGCAGCATCGCCTCGTTCTTGACCTTGTTCGGGTCGCCGATGATGACGGCCTTGCCGCCGCCGAGGTCGAGCCCGGCCAGCGCGTTCTTGTAGCTCATCCCGCGCGAGAGGTTGAGCGCGTCCTCGAGCGCCGCCTCCTCGGAGGCGTACGGGTAGAAGCGGGTGCCGCCGAGGGCCGGGCCCAGGGCGGTGGAGTGGATGGCGATGATGGCCTTCAGGCCGGAGGAGCGGTCGTGGCAGAGGACGACCTGCTCGTGGCCGTCGCCGGGGACGCCGTCCTGCTCGGTGCGGAAGATCCTGCTCAGCACGCCGGGTGCGGGGTGCGGGGCGGACGCGATCTGTACGTCGGTCACTGTGGTGACTCCAGTATCTGTGGCCCACTGCTGTGGTGTGGGCGCCTGCCGGAATGCTAGCTCCGGCGAGGTGCCCGAGCTGCCCCCCTGCAGCGGTCCGCCGTGCGACGATGCGAGGCGTGACCGCCGTGCGCACATCAGTGCTCCCGCCCTACGCCGCGCACCTGCGCGTGTACGAGCCGCTGGCCGCCTACGCGGGGCCGGAGCGGGCCCGCTGGCAGTCCTACGCGGCCCGCTACGGGCCGGACGCGGCGGAGCCGGGCCAGGCGGTGGCCCCGGCGGTGCTGGCCGAGCAGCGCGGGGCACTGGCCGAGCTGCTCTCCCGGACGCCCCGGCCGCTGCCGGAGCGGGAGAGCGAGCGGGCCTTCGTCCGGGTGGTGGACGGGGTGACGTACGTCTGCCCGTGGGCCACCCGGCTGCGCAGCTGGCAGGCGCTGGAGGAGCTCACCGAGCAGCTGCCGGCCTCGCTGCTGGACACCGTGCTGCCGCCCGCCGTGCGGGCCGCGGCCCAGGCCGACCGGGAGCGCTGGCGGGCCGGCCACCCGGACGCCCGGCCGTGGATCCTGACCAGCCGGTGGGAGGTGCCGGTGCGCTGGTTCCTGCCGTTCGGCACCGAGGACCGCTGCCACCTGCCGGCCGAGCCGGGCGGGGCGCCGGCCGCCCTCTTCTACCTGACGCCGATGGCGCAGGCCCGGCGCCGGGTGGCCCGGGGGTACCGGGCGCTGCGCGAGCGGGTGCCGAGCGCGGCGCTGGCGGGCGGGGTGGAGGAGCTGGGCCGCTGGCTGGAGGAGTTCCACCCGCGCTCGCTGGTGGAGCTGGACTACGGCGGCCTGGTGCACCTGATCGGGGCGGCCGCGCTGGCCGAGGAGGACTCGGTGGGGGAGATCGAGGCCGGGGTGGCCGCGCTGCGGGCCGGGGACGGGCGCGAGGCGGCCCGGATGTACGAGTCGGTGACGGAGCGCTGGCGGCGGGTCCACGCACTTCGGTACGCCAGCTGACGGTAGGTCAGGCCCCGGAGTGGGCAGGGGTGTCAGCAGGACGGGTGATGATGGTTGGGACCTTTGGTGTCGATGGTCGGGACCAAGGTCCCGGTTCGGGTCAATACCCCTCGAACGTGACACTACTCACCGTTGACGCTTACTTACGCCTATGTGTAAAAATGGGACAACCAGCCCAAGTTCACTCGGGTGTGTCCACTTTTGGGTGGATCTGACGGCAGTGCGCTCTTTGCGGGGAATCAGTTGGGTCTGGTCCTCCATAACCGCTTGTCACCGATTGGTGACTGTCCGTTATGGGGTGGTCCATGGCCATCCGTCTCCCTTGAACCCGTGAGGGGTCAATTTTGGCGGTTTGGCCGATGGGGCTGGACGAATGGTGTAGTTGTAGACACCAGGACAAGCCGTTCGTCCTATTACCGACTCGGCCCGTCTATGCCATTTCGGGCATCGCGGGCCAAGGTGCAGAATTTGAAGGATAGAACCGCCCTGGTTCGGTTCTCCCGAGGAGGCCGCTCATGACCGCTCGTACCCCTGACGCCGAGCCCCTGCTGACGCCGGCAGAGGTCGCCACCATGTTCCGCGTGGACCCGAAGACGGTCACCCGCTGGGCCAAGGCGGGCAAGCTCACGTCCATCCGCACCCTCGGCGGCCACCGCCGGTACCGCGAGGCGGAGGTGCGTGCCCTGCTGGCCGGTATTCCGGCGCAGCGTACCGAGGCCTGAGAGGGGCCCTCAGGGGCCTTTTAAGACGTTCACCGCAAGGGGCCGTGTGCCTGACTCCGCCGGGTCAGGGATGCGGCCCCTTCGGCATGTCCGGAATGCAGAGTTCCTATTGGGGCGTGTGGGGGTGGGGGGAATTGGGGGTAATTACATGTGCAATTTTACATATTAAATTAGACGTCCCTCGGAGGGGGGTCCGAGTGTCCGGTCTCAGGAAAAGATAAGTGACGACGGTCACAGGACCGTACCTTGTGGTCTAGACCTGCCTGACGTAGCGGATGACGCCGGGTCAGGGGCAACGCGAAGAGGCCCGGAACCTGACGGTTCCGGGCCTCTTCGGCACTGCGATCCTGACGGGACTTGAACCCGCGACCTCCACCTTGACAGGGTGGCGAGCTAACCAACTGCTCCACAGGACCAGGATGTTGCTTGGTCGATCTGTCTTGTTCGCCTGCTCCCGCTTGCGAACAAGACAGATCGTACTGCATGCCTGGGGTCCAGGTAAAACCGGCCTCAGAGGGTCGCCGCCGCGGCCTCCATCGCCTTGAGGATCCGCTTCTCCGAGACGGGCGTCGGGGTGCCCAGGCCCTGGGCGAAGAAGCTGACCCGGAGCTCCTCGATCATCCAGCGGACCGCCCGCAGTTCGGCCGAGGGTTCCTGGCCGGCCGGGACCTTGGCGAGCAGCTCGCCGTAGGCGTCCTGGAGCTGCTGCACCTTGGCGAGGTGCTGGAGGTCGCGCTGGGGGTGGTTGGGCAGGGCCTCCAGGCGGCGTTCGACGGCCAGCAGGTAGCGCTTGAGGTCGGGAAGGCGCTGCCAGCCGGTGTCGGTGACGAAGCCGGGGTGGACCAGCGAGGCCAGGTGCAGGCGGACGTCGTTGACGGCGGTGAGCAGGACCGGGCTGGAGACCGTCTTGAGCCGGGTGGAGGCCTTGTGGAAGGCGATCAGGGCGGTGGCGGTCTTCAGGGTGGTGTCGGCGGACAGCTCGTACAGGTCGGCGCGGACCTTGTCGTAGAGCTTGGTGAAGGCCGCCTCGTCCCAGGCCGGGCCGCCGTGCAGGGTCATCAGGCGGTCGGTGGCGGCCGAGACGATGTCCTCGAACAGCGCCGGGATCGAGCCGTGCGGGCTGTGCGAGAGCGCCAGCTTGGCCTGGTTGCCCAGGCGGCCCTGGATGGACTTGGCGGGGGAGTTGACGGTCAGCATGAGCAGCCGCCGGGTGCCGGCCCACATCGACTGGCGCTGGGCCTCGGGCGTGTCGAAGAGCCGGATCGCCACCGAGTCCTTCTCGTCCACCAGCGCGGGGTAGGCGCGCAGCGAGTGGCCCCGGGAGCGCTGCTCGAAGGTGCGCTGGAGCACCGGCAGGCCCTCCGGCCAGGAGGTGAGGCCGGTGCGCTCGATGCCCTGGCCGGAGGCGGCCGAGGAGAGGGTCTCCTTGAGCTTGGGCTTGAGCTGCAGGCGCAGGTCCTCCAGGTCCTTGGACTCGGCCAGCTTCTTCTTGCCGTCCACCACCCGGAAGGTGATCCGCAGGTGGTCCGGAACGCGCTCGTCGTCCCAGGCCTCCGGGGGGACGGTGATGGCGGTCATCCGCTTGAGGATCCGCTCCAGGGTGGGCAGCAGGGGCTCCTGACGGTCCTTCACCTGCCGCAGCGCGGCGGCGGCGAAGTCCGGGGCGGGCACGAAGTTGCGCCGGATCGCCTTGGGCAGGGCCCGGATGTACGCGGTGACCAGCTCGGCCCGCAGGCCCGGGATCTGCCAGTCGAAGCCCTCGGCGGTGACCTGGTTGAGCACCGGGAGCGGGATGTGGACGGTGACGCCGTCGGCGTCGCTGCCCGGCTCGAACTGGTAGGTCAGCTTGAACTTCAGCTTCCCCTGCTGCCAGTAGTCCGGGTAGTCCGCCTCGGTGACGCCGTCCGCCGAGTCGTTGATGAGCATCGACTTCTCGAAGTTGAGGAGGTCCGGCTGGTCGTGCCGGGCCTTCTTCCACCAGGCGTCGAAGTGCCGGGTGGAGACGATCTCCTCCGGCAGCCGGGCGTCGTAGAAGTCGAACAGGGTCTGGTCGTCCACCATGATGTCGCGGCGGCGGGCCCGGTTCTCCAGCTCCTCGACCTCGCTGAGCAGCTTGCGGTTCTCGCCCCAGAAGCGGTGGTGGGTCTCCCAGTCGCCCTCGACCAGGGCGTTGCGGATGAACAGTTCGCGGCAGAGCTCGGGGTCGATCCGACCGTAGTTGATCTTGCGTTGGGCGACGATCGGCATCCCGTAGAGGGTGACCTTCTCGTACGCCAGCACCGCGCCGGCCTTCTTCTCCCAGTGCGGCTCGCTGTAGCTGCGCTTGATCAGGTGCTCGGCCAGCGGCTCGACCCACTCGGGCTCGATCTTGGCGTTCATCCGGGCCCACAGGCGCGAGGTCTCCACCAGCTCGGCGGACATCACCCAGCGCGGGGGCTTCTTGAACAGGCCCGAGCCCGGGAAGATCGCGAACCGGGCGCCGCGGGCGCCGCCGTACTCGCGCTTCTCCACGTCGTACAGGCCGAGGTGCGAGAGCAGGCCGGTGAGCAGTGCCTGGTGGATCCGGTCGGCGTCCGGCTCCGCGTCCTCGTGGGGCTCCTCGAAGGTGACGCCGAGCTGCTTGGCGACGGTGCGCAGCTGGGTGTAGAGGTCCTGCCACTCCCGTATCCGCAGGTAGTTGAGGAACTCGGTCTTGCACATCCGGCGGAAGGCGGAGGAGGAGAGCTCCTTCTGCTGCTCCCTGACGTAGCGCCACATCGCCAGGTAGGCCAGGAAGTCGGAGGTCTCCGAGTTGAACCGGCGGTGCCGGTCGTCGGCGGCCTGGCGCTTCTCGGCGGGGCGTTCGCGCGGGTCCTGGATGGAGAGCGCGGCGGCGATCACCATGACGTCCCGGACCACGCCCAGGCGGTCGGCCTCCAGCACCATGCGGGCCATCCGCGGGTCCACCGGGAGCTGGGCCAGCTTGCGGCCGAGCGGGGTGAGGCGCTTGCGGTGGTCCTTCTCGGCCGGGTCGAGGGCGCCCAGCTCGTGGAGCAGGTTGACGCCGTCCTTGATGTTGCGCGAGTCCGGTGGGTCGAGGAAGGGGAAGGCGGCGATGTCGCCGAGGCCGGCGGCGGTCATCTGGAGGATGACCGAGGCGAGGTTGGTGCGCAGGATCTCGGCGTCGGTGAACTCGGGGCGGGAGAGGAAGTCCTCCTCCGAGTAGAGCCGGATGCAGATGCCGTCCGAGGTGCGGCCGCAGCGGCCCTTGCGCTGGTTGGCGCTGGCCTGGCTGATCGCCTCGATGGGGAGGCGCTGGACCTTGGTGCGGTGGCTGTAGCGGGAGATCCGGGCGGTGCCCGGGTCGATCACGTACTTGATGCCGGGGACGGTCAGCGAGGTCTCGGCGACGTTGGTGGCCAGCACGATCCGGCGGGAGTTGGAGCGCTGGAAGACCCGGTGCTGCTCGGCGGAGCTCAGCCGGGCGTAGAGCGGGAGGACCTCGGTGAACTTGAGTTTCAGCTTGTTGAGGGCGTCCGCGGTGTCGCGGATCTCGCGCTCGCCGGAGAGGAAGACCAGGATGTCGCCCGGGCCCTCGGCCTGGAGCTCCTGGGCCGCGTCGCAGATCGCCTGGACCTGGTCCCGGTCGCGGTCGATCTCCTCGCCGTCCTCGTCCTCCTCCAGGACCGGCTGGTAGCGGACCTCGACCGGATAGGTGCGGCCGGATACCTCGATGATCGGGGCGTCGTCGAAGTGCTCGGCGAAGCGCTCCGGGTCGATGGTCGCGGAGGTGATCACGACCTTGAGGTCGGGGCGGCGGGGGAGCAGCTGCTTGAGGTAGCCGAGCAGGAAGTCGATGTTGAGGCTGCGCTCGTGGGCCTCGTCGATGATCAGGGTGTCGTACTGGCGCAGGTCCCGGTCGGTCTGGATCTCGGCCAGCAGGATGCCGTCCGTCATCAGCTTGACCAGGGTGTTCGGACCGGCCTGGTCGGTGAACCTGACCTTCCAGCCGACCGCCTCGCCGAGCGGGGTGTCCAGCTCCTCGGCCACCCGCTCGGCCACCGTGCGGGCGGCGATCCGGCGCGGCTGGGTGTGGCCGATCAGGCCCTTCACGCCGCGGCCGAGCTCCAGGCAGATCTTCGGGATCTGGGTGGTCTTGCCGGAGCCGGTCTCGCCCGCGACGATCACCACCTGGTGGTCCCGGACGGCCGCCAGGATGTCGTCCTTCTTCTGACTGACCGGCAGTTCGGCGGGGTAGCGGATGACCGGGACGGAGGCGCGGCGCTGGGCCATCCGCTGCTCGGCCCGGTCGATCTCGGTGACCAGCTCGGCCGCGATGGCCTCCCGGGCCTCGGGTTTGCGGACCCGGCGGGCGCCGTCCAGGCGGCGGCCGATCCGCTGCTGGTCACGCAGCGTCAGCTCGGGCAGCCGGGCGGCCAGCTCCCCGATGCTGGGCGCCTTCGGGGCCTCGGCGGGCTGGGCTACGGGAGAACTCACTGCGGACATCCCTCTAGGTTCGCAAGGAGGAGCGCGCGGGCGCACCTCGGTTTTCGAGCCCCTCCAGTGTCACAGACGGGCCCCCTCGCCCTCCGCGCGCACGGGCCTGCGGCACCGGGGTGGAGCCGAACGGGCCTCCGGCGGGGGCCACCGCGGGTGAAGCGCGGCCGGGGCGGTTCCTGTTCCCGCCCCGACGCCCACGGGGCACCCGGCCCGCCGGTGAGGCCGCGTGCGCTTCCGCCGTCCCCCTCCCCTGCCGTCCCTCTCCGCTGCCCGCAGGGCACCCGGGCCCGGGGCTGGTGGAGCCGAACCGGCTCCGGTCCTGACTTCTTCCGGCCCCCCTTCTCCTCCCCCTCCGCTGCCCGCAGGGCACCCGGGCCCGGGGCTGGTGGAGCCGTACGGGCTCCGGTCCTGACTTCTTCCGGCCCCCCTTCTCCTCCCCCCTCTGCCGCCCGCAGGGCACCCCGGCCCGGGCCGGTGGAGCCGAACCGGCTCCGGCCGCGTCCTCTTCCGGTGGAGCACCGAACGACGACAGGAGCGGGTGTGCAGGACTTCGACGTGCACGAGCGGCGGATGTGGGGCGGCGACGGGGTGGCGCAGGCGTACGCGCGGGGGTTCGCCGGGCTCTGTGCCGGAGCGCTGCCCGCGCTGCTGGCGGCGGCCGGGGCCGGCCCCGGGGTGCGGCTGCTGGACGTCGGCACCGGCACGGGCAACGCGGCGGCGGCCGCCCTGGCGCTGGGCGCCGAGGTGACGGCGGTGGACGCCGAGCCGCAGATGGTGAAGGCGGCCGCCGAGCGGCTGCCCGAGGTGCCGGTCTCGCTCGCCCAGCTGCCGGAACTCCCCTTCGCGGACGGTGGGTTCGACGCGGTGGTGGCCAACTTCGTGGTCAACCACGTGGCCGATCCGGTGGCCGCGCTGACCGAGCTGCGCCGGGTCGTGCGACCCGGCGGCCGGGTGGCGGTCACGCTCTGGCACACGGCCGGGAACCGCGCGATGGACCTGTTCAACCAGGTGCTGGACGAGGAGGGGGTGGAGCGCCCCTCCTTCCCGCCCGTCCCGGTCGCCTTCGAGCGCACCCCGGAGGGTCTGGCCGGGCTGCTCGCGGAGGCGGGCTGGGCCGAGCCGCACGGCCGGGAGCTGGCCTGGACCCACCGGGCGGACCCGGAGGACTGGTGGGCCGGCCCGGCCGGCGGGGTGGCCAACGTCGGTCTGGTGGTGACGGGGCTGCCGGCCCCGCGGGTGGCCGGGCTCAAGCGGGAGTACGACCGGCTGGCCGCGGCGCAGGCCGGGCCGGACGGGCGGCTCGCGCTGGAGGCGGTCGCCGTGCTGGCCTCCGGGGTCCGCTCGTTGTAGCAGTGCCGTGCGGCGCCGCGCACCCCTGCGGGCTCCGCGGTGGCAGGGTGGTCCGATAGCCTTTTGACGGATTGTCATCCTTTTCTTTTCGACGTGAGGTTCCGGGGGAGCGGCTTTGAACTTCTTCAGTGCGGCATGGGACGACGCCGTTGGTCTGGTGACCTCGGGCGCCAAGCTGGTCAAGGACATCGTGATGGCCCCGGCCGAGATCGCCCGCTGGGCGCTCGGCGAGATGTTCGGCGGCGGCGAGGACGAACTGAACCAGATCGCCGCCGAACTGGCCGAACTGGGCAAGGAGTTCGACAAGCTCGGCAAGGACGTCAACACCGCGCTCGGCCACCTGACCTGGCACGGCCCGGCGGCCGACGCCTTCGTCAACCACGCCCAGGGCCGGGTCCGCGAGATCTCCGGGGTCGCCGACGAGCTCGAAGGGCTCAGCCAGGCGGTCAAGCGGCTCGCCAGCTTCTGACCGACAGCGCATTCACCAGGACGACAAGGGGTACGGGGACCATGGCCGGTGAGCAGTTCGGCGTCCAGTTGCAGGAGCTCGGCAAGATCCAGAAGGACTGGCAGGAGACCAGTCGGAGGATGGCGGAGCTCCAGGCGAAGCTCGGGAAGATCCAGTCCACCCTGGCCAAGGCGGTCGCCGTCGACCTGTCGGTCAGCCCGCTGGCCGGCATAGCCGGCTTCGCCGTCGCGTACGACGTGCTGAGTGACGCGAAGGAGGTGGAGAAGCGGGCTCGGCACCTGATGGAGACCAAGGAGAAGCTCACCCAGGGCATCGCCCAGGACGCCGAGCGGATCAAGTCGGTCATCAAGGAGTACACCGAAGCGGAGCGGAAGGTGCACGACGAGATGAAGGACAAGGAGAAGAAGCAGCCCCCCGCCTCCACCGAGATAGCCGGCAAGGGCGACGGCAAGGGCAACGGCGGTGGCGGCGGTCACGGCACCGGTGGTGGCGGGGGCCACGGGACCGGCGGCGGTGACGGCGGTGGCGGCGGCAGCACCCGCCCCGACGGCAACGGCGACCACAGCAAGTACAAGGACCACACCACCGGGGACAAGAACGTCCGCTACATCAACGGTGACAGCTGGGAGGACTGGGCCCGCGGCAAGGACTCCTACGGCAAGCACCCGCACAACGGCGAGGGCAAGGGCGCCCTGGTCCGCCCCAAGCTGGACGGCCTCTCGGACGAGCGGCACGACATCCTGGAGCGCGCCATGAAGCGCGTCGACATGAAGCTCGGCTACAGCCAGGGCGCCATCACCGACAAGTACCGGGTCGACTGCTCCGGCTTCGTCAGCGCCGCCTGGGGCCTCGACCCGGGCTCCTACGGCGGGCTCAACACCACCGCCCTGATGGACCCGAGCGTCTCGGAGAAGATCTCCAAGAACGACCTCAAGCCGGGCGACGCGCTGATCAACAGCGGCCACACCATCCTCTTCGGCGGCTGGGTGGACGAGTCCCACACCAAGTACATCGCGATCGAGAACGCCAGCCGCTCCGGCACCGTCTCGCGGGTGGCCACCATGGGGACCGAGTACGGCTTCTACCGCCGCAAGGACCTCTGACGCACCCTCAGCGCCCCCGGCACCCCGGCCGGGGCCCCACGGGGCCCCGGGTCGGAGCGGGGTGACGGGGCGCCAGGACGGGAAACAGAAGAGCCCCGAAGCTTCCGCTCCGGGGCTCACGCTGTGGCCAGGGCCGGGGTCGAACCGGCGACCTTCCGCTTTTCAGGCGGACGCTCGTACCAACTGAGCTACCTGGCCGTACTGCACCGTCCCTCGCGGGACGAGCGATCCTGACGGGACTTGAACCCGCGACCTCCACCTTGACAGGGTGGCGAGCTAACCAACTGCTCCACAGGACCTTGTCGGACTGACGTCCGGTCTTGCTGCACCGACTGTACTACGGGTACTGCGTGCCCCCAACGGGATTCGAACCCGTGCTACCGCCTTGAAAGGGCGACGTCCTGGGCCACTAGACGATGAGGGCTTGCGGCCCGTCCGGGTGACTCGCACCGGTCGGGGACGTGAGAAGCATATGGGATGCCGGTCGTGAACGCCAAAACGGTTCCGGGCGGGGCGGGAGGGTCGCGGGCTCAGGACCAGCCGAGTTCGTGCAGCTCGTGGTCGTCGAAGCCGAAGTGGTGGGCCACCTCGTGGATCACGGTGGTGCGGACCTCGGCGACCATCTCCTCCCGGGTGTCGCACATCCGGAGGGTCGGGCCCATGTAGACGAGGATCCGGTCGGGCAGCACCCCGGCGTACCACTCGCCGCGCTCGGTCAGCGGCGTCCCCTCGTAGAGCCCGAGCAGGTCGGGGTCGGAGGGGTCGGGCTCGTCCTCGACGAAGACCGCCACGTTGTCCATCATCGCCGCGAGCTGCGGCGGGATCTGGTCCAGGGCATCGGCGACCAGCGTCTCGAACTCGTCCCGGGTCATGTCCACCGGTCCATTGTCGGGCGTGGGGTGACGGTGTGCCAGATCATCCGCGACGGCAGTTCACCGGGTCTCCGGCGTGCCGGTGGTTGACTGGGGCGGTGCGGACGGGGACGGAGCGACGGGAGCGGTGGTCGGGCGAGGGCCCGGTCGTCCTGGTGGTCGCGCTCGGCGGGGCGCTCGGGGCGCTCGCCCGGTACGGGGCGGGGCTGGTCCGGCCGGTGGCGGAGGGGGGCTTCCCCTGGACCACCTGGACCGTCAACGTGCTGGGCTGCGCCGCGATGGGCGTGCTGATGGTGCTGGTCACCGAGGTGCGGCAGCCGCACCGGCTGATCCGGCCGTTCCTCGGCACCGGGGTGCTCGGCGGTTTCACCACCTTCTCCGCCTACGCGCTGGACGTCCACCGGCTGGCCGACGCCGGCCGGCTGCCGCTCGCGGCGGCGTACGCGGCGGCCACCCTGCTGGGGGCGCTGGCGGCGGTGTGGGCGGCGGCCGGGGCGACCAGGTGGCTGGCCGGGCGGTGGACGTCCGGGCGGCGGGCGTCCGGACGGGGCGGGGCCGGACGGGGGGAGGCCTCGTGAACTGGCTGCTGGTGACGGCGGGTGCGCTGGCCGGCGCTCCGCTGCGCTACCTGACGGACCGTGCGCTGCGGGCCCGGTACGGGGCGGCGCTGCCCTGGGGCACCTTCGCCGTGAACGTGGCCGGCTCGCTGCTGCTCGGGCTGGTGGCGGGGGTCTGCGGGAGCCGCGGACAGCTGCTGCTCGGCACCGGGCTCTGCGGGGCGCTCACCACGTACTCGACCTTCTCCTGGGAGACGCTCCGGCTGGCCGAGGCCGGCCCCCGGCGGGCGGCGGTGGTGAACGTGCTCGGCACGCTGGTGGCCGGGCTGGCGGCGGTCTGGGCCGGGGCGGCGCTGGCAGGGGTGTTCTGAGGCCCGGTCGCGGGGTCGCGCGGAGGCCGGTCCGGGCGGGTGCCCGGGGCCGGTGCGGACGGGCGTTCGCCCGGTGTGCCGGCGCGGCCCCCTTGGCGCACGGGTGTTCTGACGGTCGGTCGGATGCCGGTGCCCTGGTGGGACGTTCGGGGGAGGGCCGTGTCCTGGCCGTCGGGCGCGCGTTGGTCACCGCAGGTGGACCGGGCGCGGCGGGTGCCGCGCCGGCGCGTGCCACCGAGCAGGGGAGGTGCCCAGGTGACGGCGGATCAGATGGCGGTCCAGGGTGCGCGAGTGGCGCGGGCGGCGCGAGTGGCGCGGGTCGTCCGGGTGGCCCGCGCGGGGGCGGTGCTGGCGCTGGCCGGGGCGAGCATGGCCGGCTGCATGTCGGTCGGCGGATCGGCCTCCTCGGACGCGCAGGTGAGCGGCCGGCCGGTGGGTCAGACCGGCGCGCCGGGGAAGGGCGGGAGCGGGACGCACGCCCCCGGGAAGGCGGTGAGCGGCCAGCGGGTGGAGCGTGCGGGGGGCGCGAGCGCCTCGGCGCAGGCCGGAGCGCCCGGGGCCACGCCCGGCGCGGAGGCGCCCGGTGCCGGCCAGCCGGTGCCCGTGCCGGCCATGGTGGGGAGCGCCCCGCCCAGCCCCGGCGCCCCGGCGGCCTCGGCCTCCCCCTCGCCGTCCAGGGGTGCCGGCGGCGAGCACGGGCTGCCCAGCTCCTCGCCCACGGCGGCCTCCTCCCCGACCGCCGAGCCCAGCTCCAGCCCGCCGCCGGCGGCCTCGCCCACCCCGGACCCCACCCCGACCGACCCCGGAACCACTGCCCCGAGCGCCAGTCCGGCTGGCTGATACCGGCCTGGCCAGCACGTTTGCCTTTGATCCGGAGGTTCCCGTATGGTGGTAGATCGTTAGTTTGATCCATTTGATTGGCGCCCTACTCCCATCTGGCGCCCTTGGCGCGTTCCGGCGATCCGTGGCTGACCGCATAGAGGCGGTTGTGAACAGAACCCCGGACTTTGGCGCGTGCCACTTCCGGAAGGTTTTGCATGTCTCTCGTTGACGACGACCGCTTCAGCATGCCCGCGAACGGTTCGGACGCCGCCGACACCGCCTCCCTCGAGACCGAGGTCGAGGCCACCGACTCCATCGACACCACCGACGCCGCCGTCGAGTCCGCCTCCGTCGAGGCCGACGAGACCGAGGCCGCCGAGCCCACCATCACCTTCGGTGACCTGGGCCTGCCGGACGAGATCGTCCGGGCGCTGGCCAAGCGCGACGTCACCACCCCGTTCCCGATCCAGGCCGCGACCATCCCGGACGCGCTGGCCGGCAAGGACGTGCTCGGCCGCGGCCGCACCGGCTCCGGCAAGACCCTGAGCTTCGGCCTCCCGCTGCTGACCCGCCTGGCGGGCGGCGAGCGCACCCGGCCCAAGCACCCGCGCGGCCTGATCCTGGTCCCGACCCGCGAGCTGGCCATGCAGGTCGCCGACGCCCTGGA
>NZ_BAAAYB010000155.1:0-67132 GCF_039535905.1 Kitasatospora albolonga
GGGAGCGGGCGTTGTCGTTGAGCACGACGACGACCCGTCGCTGCGGGGCGGCACCGAGGTCGTCGAGCGCTTCCAGGGCCGGACCGCCGGTGAGGGCGCCGTCGCCGACGACGGCGACCACCGCCCGCCCCGGTTCGCCGCTCAGCGCGCGGGCCCCGGCGATGCCCACGGCGTACGAGAGGGCGGTCGAGGCGTGGCCGCCCTCGATCACGTCGTGTACCGACTCGGCACGGCTGGGGTAGCCGGAGAGCCCACCTGCCCGGCGCAGGGTGCCGAACTCGTGCTGACGGCCCGTCAGCATCTTGTGGACGTAGGCCTGATGGCCGGTGTCGAACAGCAGGGTGTCGTACGGGGAGCTGAAGACCCGGTGCAGGGCGATGGTCAGTTCCACCGCGCCGAGGTTGGAACCCAGGTGTCCTCCGACGGCGGTGACCCGGTCGATCAGCAGGGTGCGGATCTGCTCGGCCAGCAGCGGGAGGACACCGGGGGCGAGGTCCTTGAGGTCGTCGGGGCCGTTCAGCCCGGCGAGCGGGTCCGGCAACCGACGGTCCGGCAGCCTGGTGAGGGTGGTGGGCGCGGTCACGGCTGCGGGTCCCTTCCTGGTGCGGCGGCCGGAGGGCGAGGCCTTCCCCGGCGGTGCTCACAGCCTCCGTCGGGTGATCAGGGCGGACAGGGCGCGGAGCTCCGCCGAGTCCTCGTCCGAGGGCAGTACGGAGTCGAGCGTGTCGAGGGCGCTCAGCAGGTGCCGTCGGGCCCGGTCCTGGGCCCACATCCGGCCGCCGGCCTCCTCGAGTACCTGGGTCGCCCGCTCCACCTCGGCCGCGCTGAGCGGACGGTCGACCGAGTAGAGCGCGCGCAGCCGGCGCGCGGGCTCGGTCGTCATCGCCAGCGTGGCGACCACCGGCAGGGACTTCTTGCGCACCCGCAGGTCGGCACCGACGGGCTTTCCGGTGACCGCCGGGTCGCCCCAGATGCCCAGCAGGTCGTCCACCAGCTGGAAGGCCAGGCCGAGTTGACGGCCGAACGAGTCGAAGGCCGCGACGACTCCGGGAGGCGCGCCGCCACTGAGGGCACCCAGCGCGCAGGACGCCCCGAGCAACGCGCCGGTCTTGGCCTCGGCCATCGTCAGGCAGTCGTCCACGGAGACCGTCGCGCGCCGTTCGAAGGAGCAGTCCAGATGCTGCCCCTCGCAGAGCTGGGCCACCGCGACGCCCAGTCGGCGCAACGACTCGGCCAGTTGCGGATGCTCGTGCCGGGCGAGCACCCGGGGCGTCATCGCCAGCATGGCGTCACCGGCCATGATGGCGTCGGCCGTCCCGAACGCCTTCCAGGCGGTGGGCCGGTGACGCCTCGTCTCGTCCCGGTCCACCACGTCGTCGTGGACCAGGGAGAAGTTGTGCGCCAGTTCCACGGCCGCGGCTGCGGGGACCGCGTCCTCCAGCCTTCCCCCCACGGCCTTCGCGGCCGCCAGGGCCAGGGCGGGACGGAGGGCCTTTCCGGAACCGGTCGCCCGTTCCACGCCCTCCGCGTCCCACCACCCCAACTGGTATCCGGAGACCAGGAGCATCCTCGGGGGCAGCTCGCCGAGCGAGGAGCGCAGGAGGTTGTCGGCGAGATCACGGGCCCGGTCCAGGAGGAAGCCGGTCCGATTCTCGTGCTGGTCGGTCCAAGTCGTGGCCATCACAGTTCCCTTCCCGTCGTTGTCGGTGCCCTGGTGGCAGGTGTGCTCCCACCGGTGCGAGCCCGTCGCCCGCCGCGCCGCCGGTCGGCGACGGCAGGGAGGCGAGGGGCCGACGGCGGACCCGAGGGTGCCGTCGGCCCCTGCCGTGCTCGCCGGTCGACGCCGGCGGCCGGTCAGATCCGGTCGGCGGCGATCAGCAGGTACTGGAAGCTGCCGTCCTTGTAGGAGCTGAGGAAGGCGTCCTCGATGCCGGTGGTGACCGAGGAGTGGGTGCGCAGCTCCCAGTAGGGGATGGTGGCGGGGGTGAGGTTCTCCACGTGCACCGGGACGAGACGGTTGGCGGCCATCGCGGCGAAGTACTCGGAGCGGGCGTGGATGTTGCACTCGTAGTGCGCGTTGATGGTGGAGACCGCCTTGGAGGGCTGTCCGTAGACGTCGTTGTAGCAGCCGGTGATGGTCACGTAGCGGCCGCCGCGGGCGAGCAGCGCCGAGTGTGCGGCGAACAGGTCCTTGAGGTCCACGTACATGGTGGACTCGTTGTTCCAGATGGCCTGGTAGGCCCCGGGGGTGAAGCCGGTGTCGAGCATGTTGCCGACGTGGTAGCGGACCTTGTCGTCGATGCCGAGCTCGCGGGCGCGGCGGTTGGCGAAGTCGACCTGCTTGGAGGAGAGGGAGATGCCGTCGGCGTGGCAGCCGAAGGCCTGGTGGGCGAGGACGGAGGTGCCGCCGCGGCCGCAGCCGGCGTCCAGGATCCGCTGTTCCGGCTTGACCTCGCCGAGGTGGTGGATCAGCAGGTGGGCCTGGGCGGTCTCCAGGCGGTGCATCTCGTTGATGATCGCCTGGTCCCGGTCCGTCTCCGGGGTCTCCAGGACCGACCAGTCGACGTCCCCGACGCCGTAGTGGTGGTGGTAGAGGCCGTCGACGTCGCCCAGGCGCAGGTTGACGGGGCGCTCCTCGGCGTTCCAGTAGGCGGCGATGTCCTGCTGGTAGCGGCTGTGCGGGGTGACGGTGGTCATGAGGTGGTGTTCCCTTCGGTGCCGTGGGTGAGAGGAGAGGGGCGGAGGTCGGTCCGGGGAGGTGGCAGAGGTGGTGGCCGAGCCGGCGACGGCGTCGGTGATCGTCGGACGTTTGGCAGGAGTCGGCCGACGCGCGGTCAGGTACTCCCAGGGGGACGGGACCCGCCCGTCGGTCTTCCGACCGAACCCCGCCGGGGCGGGATCCCCGCGGCGGTGGTTCCACCTCGGCTCATCGGGCCGGTTCCACGTGCGCCCCACCCGGGTCGAGCGCAGGAGTTCCGTGCTGCTCGCCCGGGGACTGCGGGCCGCAGTGGATCCAGTAACCCACCGCCTCCGCCCGCCGGGTACGGACGGACGGGGCCGCGCTTGTTGAACCCGTTCCGGTGTTGAACGCGGTCCGCGAGGCCTCCGCCCGCCGGAGGAAATGCCGCCGGTATTCCCGGGTGGTGTGGCGTGCGCGAATCCGGCTCGGTGTGATGATCATTCGGATTTCGTTTTCGCGCTCCGCCGGATTCGCCTGGGCGACTGCCGATGCCGACTCGGCTGTCCCATGATTTCGGCGGTGCCATATGCGCCAATGATCACCAAATCTGGCATATGCAGAACGAATGGGACAAGAATGCTGAACCGGAACACCCGCTCCGGAGTTGCCGGGTTTCCTCCCTCGAGGCCACGCAGTCGCGGCACCGGTACGACGGCCCCATCGCCGTACGACGGCCTCGCTCCCGGCTCCGTGAGCGGTCCTGCCGCCGCCTTCGACCTCGCCATCGCCGTCCACGACCAGGACGCCGAGAACGTCGCGGACGTCATTCGGCGGCTCCGGGCCTCGGCCCATGCCGGCCATGCGGCCGGCTGCTGCGAACAGCAACTGAACATCCTGCTCACCGACGCGCTCACCCAGGCCGGTGTCCAGGCGAAGGACATGGCTGGCACGATGCCGGCGGCACTCCTGGCCGAGCGCATCGAGCAGTACCTCACCGTCCTGGCCTACCCTCCGGAGACCGACCGGGCCGTGACGGGCCTGGTCTCCGGTGACCTCGATCCGCTGCGGCAGCTGCGGGGTACCTGCGGGCTGCTCGCGAGGGCGGTGTCCGCCGTGGGGCTCGGTCTGGTGGTGTGGTCACCGTCGCGCCACCGGGGGCTGCTGGAGGCCGAACGGGCCCGCTTCATCCGCCAGTTGTGAGGGGAGGTCGGACCTGATCGGTCCGCGGCGGCGGGCCGGTGCCCCGCCCGGCCGAGGTCGGCGTTGTGGGCCGGGGACCACCTCTACACTCCTCGCCCCTGCCGGCCCGCGGTGGTCAGTGGGCCAAGCGCAGAGTGGCGCCCGGGGTGGTGCGGTAGGCGGCACGGTAGGCGCTCGCGAAGTGACTGGAGTGGGCGAAGCCCCAGCGCATGGCGATCTCGGTGACGGTGGTGCGGCGGGGGTCGGCCGCGAGCAGTTGGCGATGGGCGGCGGCCAACCTGATGCGGCGCAGGTGCGCCAGTGGCGTGGTGTCCAGGTGTCTGCGGAAGGCGTACTGCAGTGCCCTGGGGGTGACGTGGGCCGCGGCAGCGAGCTGGGCGAGTGACAGGTCCTGGTCCGCGTGGGACTCCATGAACGCGATGGCCCGGCGGACGGTGGCCGGAGTGGCGTCGATGCTGTCGGCCGGGCGGCGGGCGTCGCGGGCCGCGTGCGGCAGGGCGGACAGGGCGACCGCGGCCAGATGGCGGGCGGCCGTGCCCACCAGGAGCTCGTGCGCGTCGGCGCCAGGTGCGTCGAGCACGTGGTCGCGCACGTACGCGATGGCACCGGCCAGCCGCCGCCCGGCGGCCGCGTCGACCGGCCGGTCGCCGGTCAGCCGGACCGGGCCGTCGCCCGGGGCGGTCGGTGCGACGTCGTCCAGCAGCGTGGTGTCGAAGAGCACGAGCGTGTATTGGGCGGCCCTGACCTCGCCGCGGTACGGCTGGTCGGGTGGGGCGACCAGGAAGGCGTCCCCGGGGCCGTACACCTCCTGGCGCCCGCCGGACCGGACCTCCAGCGTCCCGCTGTCCATGCCGGCGAGGCAGATCCGGCCCAACTCCCGTGCGTCGTAAGCCATCGGGTACCCGATGGCGAGCCGGTCCACCGTCATCGGGCCGACCGCTCGCCGGTCGATCCGCACCCTGCCGTTCTCGACCGGCCCACCGATCCGCATCGGGGTGTAGGCCAGCGACAGGAACGCCTCGGTCTCCTCCGGATCCACGCTGTCGAAGCGCAGGGACTGACCCACCATCATCAACCGCCAACGAGCTCGTGCTTCCTCGGGTCGCTCCTTCGTTGCGCCTGGCCACGTCGAGCAAGCGGAATGTAACAGAAGGTGCCGGTCCGGGGCGGCGGCCGGCGGGGCAGGGGCACCGTCGACAGGAGCGCCGTGTTGACGGGGGTCGGGTTCGCCCCTGCCCGGAACGGCCCTTCGCGTGCCTTGTCCTCCGGGCTGATAGGGATATATGCGTGCTGGTCCGTGCGAGGGGAAGATTTCGTGCCTGCGTACTGGGTGCCAGGGTCGGATGGCGATTCCTGGTGTCATTTTCCGTGGACGCCCATGGGTGGAGAAAGCCGGATTCTGACACGGCTCTGTGCCGCGCGGCTGGTGGCTCGACGCCTCTTTGTGCCCGCGAAAGGGCGGCCGAGGTTCCGTTTCCGTCCAATTCCTGGAGAAGGAAAAGAATGACGAAATCGCGTACGTCCGTCGCCCGCGCGTCCCGGAGCCGGCGGGCCGCGCTCGTCTGCGCCGTCGCGTCGCTCACCCTCGCGGGCACCGGCGGGACCGCCTACGGCTTCTGGTGGTCCGGGCCCCCGGCCGGCGTTCCGGGGCAGGGTGGTCACCGGGCGGCCGTGCCGCCGCCGATCAAGATCATGCCGATGGGGGACTCCATCACGGAGGGCTGGGGCACCACGGACTGGGGCGGCTACCGCAAGCCCCTGCTGCCGTTGCTGCACCGCGCGGGGTACGACGTCGACTTCGTGGGATCGCGGCGCAGGGCCGAGAACACCGACAGCGGAGACCCCGACCACGAGGGGACTTCCAGCATCCGGATCGAGGCCCTGGACGCCAATGTGAACAGGGACAATCTGGTCGGCAGAGCCGCACCCGACTACGTGCTCCTGCACATCGGCACCAACAACATGACGACGGGGTCCGACGGAGTCGCGGGGCTGCTGAAGACCCTGATCGGGGACGTTCGGAAGCAGGCGCCGAATGCCAAGATCCTGGTGGCGTCCATCATTCCGTACACGCACCTCGGCTGGCGGCCGACGGAGAGACCGAAGTACAACGCCGAGCTGAAGACGACCGTCGAGGCACTGGCGCAGACCGACAAATCCATCATCTACGTCGACATGTCCAATGCCGTCGACCCCGCCACGGACCTTCCCGACGCGCTGCACCCGAACGCGAACGGCTACGCGAAGATGGCGAAGGTCTGGGCCGACGCACTCGCACCGGTGCTGCCCGCACCCTCCGGCGGCCCCATCCTCCAGGACAATCCGCACTTCCAGACCGTCCGCGCGGTCCCCGCCGCGCCGAGCGCGCTCGGCGTCAACCTCTGGTCCAACCAGGGCTCGGCCATCACCCGGGCCGAGCCCGGTTCCGACCTCAACGCGGTGGCGCCGACGGTCGGCAAGGGCATCAGCACGACCTTCACCACCAAGCCCGACGCCCCGGTGACCGTGACCTACCGGGTCAAGAGGAGCGCCGGCCAGGCACCGGGCTGCACCAGCTCGGTCGACCAGCTCCGCCTCCAGCCTTCCGCCGGCCCCGCGCAGGACGTCACGGCGACCAGCGACTGGACCGACCACTCGTTCACCTTCACCCCGACCTCCACCCAGGGAAGTCTGAACATCACCGCCCTGGGCGGCGCGAGCGGAGCCTGCGGTCCCCTCGTCACCAGCGTGATCGCCCGTCAGGACACCACGCCGTCGCCCACTCCTACGCCGTCGCCTACGCCGACTCCCACGCCGTCGCCTACGCCTACTCCCACGCCGTCGCCTACGCCGACTCCCACGCCGTCCCCAACTCCGAAGCCGACCCCTTCGCCCACGTCGCCCCAGCCCGTGAAGCCTGTCGTCGCCCCCACCGCAGCCCCGGACGGCGGCTCCCGGCACACTGACGCGCACACCCCGGCGGCCAGGGACAAGTACAAGGCGCAGTCCGCCGGTGGTGCACTGGCGGTCACCGGCACGTCCGCCGGGCTCGCGGCCGGAGTCAGCGGTTCCCTGATCGCTCTGGGTGCTGTTCTGGTCCGGCGTTCCCGGCGGAGGAACGAGACGAACGACCACGGCGCGTAGCCCTCGGCAGAGGAGCGCGGCGCCGTCTGCGCGCCGTCCGGGCTGGTGCCAGCGCATGGCAACCGGCCCGGACGGCGCGGGTGGTCGACCCGGCTACGCCGGCTCGGGTTCGAGGCGGGCGCGGGAGCGCAGGAGGGTGCCGTAGCGGGGGGCGTGGAGGTACCAGTCGGCGATTCCGGTGACGAGGTGCTGGTGGGTCCCGTTGCCGGGTGTGTGGGGTGCGGGGTCAGCTGGTGCCGGTGGCGGGTTGTGTGCTGGTGCGCCGAGCGGGTGGCCCGGCCGGGCCGCGAGGACGGAAGCGGCCCCGCAGGCCCGTGGCGCCGGCGACCACCGTCACGCTCCTTCCGCCGTACGGTGGCTCGCGGCGGCGACCATCCCGCTGTGGACCGTCACCGTCCTGACCCGTCGTCAGGGCAGCAGGTGGGACGCGCATTCGGCGAGGGCGGGGTCGTCGTGGGTCCGGACGGCGGGCAGCCAGCCGTGGCCGCTGGGGATCTCCGGGAGGAGGACCCGGAACCAGCGGTCGTTCCCGACGCCGGTCTCGTCCGCGACGCGGTCGCCGTGGTAGACGACGCAGTCGGCGGTCAGGACGTCCCGGTGCCAGACCCGGTGCTCCGTCACCACGTTGGAGGCGTCGTACTTCCGGAGCGGGTCGCGCGCCAGACCCAGACTGCACGACCTGAGCCGCTCGCTCTGCTGCTGGCAGGCCGTCTCGATGTTGAAGACGGTCACGGGAGCACTGGCGACGGTGGTGGGCCCGTCCGCCCGCTCCCACGGTGCCAGCAGAGCCACTGCCAGACCGGCTGCCACCGCGGCGGCGAGGCCGATCAGCGGCAGCCGCCGACGCCACCGGCCGGCACCGCCACGGCCGGTCCGGGCGGCGGCCCGGACCCGGGGGAGCAGTGCTTCGGCACTGTGCCAGCTGCGTTGGGCCGGATCCGCGACCAGACAGTCCGCGAGCACTCCGAGCCACCGCTCCGGGACCTGTCGGTCGAGCCTGAGCGGAGCCTGCCCGGCCGCGTACTCGTGCAGAGCGGTCTGCCGGGCGGCCGGGGTCGCGCCCGGGAAGGGCAGCGAGCCGCCGGTGAGCAGCTGATGGGCCGTCACCCCGAACGCCCAGACGTCCAGACCTGTCCGGACGGTGACCCCGCGCTCGCCGAGCGGTTCCGTCCACCGCTCCGGCGGCAGGTAGTCCGGCGAGCCGACCGGCGGGGCGTAGCCGTGGGTGCCCTCGATCCGGGCGGCCAGGCCGAAGTCCGCGAGGCGGACCGAACCGTCCCGCGCGAGCAGGATGTTGGCGGGTTTGAGGTCGCCGTGCACCCAGCCCGACCGGTGCAGGTGCGCCAGTGCCTCGCAGACCTCCACGAGGATCCGTCCGGCCTCGGGCAGCCCCGGGTCCCCGCCCTCCTCGGTCCGCGCGGTACGAGCGGCCAGCGCCTCCGACAGGCTGGTCGCGGCACGCTCCATCACCAGTACCACGGCGCCGTCCAGCACGGGGTGGTCGGGATCGGAGACGACGACGGTGTCGAGCAGCCGGATCAGCCCCGGGTGGGCCGCCTCCCGGCCGAACTCCACCTCGCGGGTCGCGGTCTCCGACAGCTGTCGGGCCTGCCGGGGGGCCATGCCCTGCGTCGAGAAGACCTTCAGAGCGGCCTCGGCCGGCATGCCGGTCCCCTCCGCGCCGCGCCAGCGCGCGGCGTGCACGGTGGCCCAACTCCCGGCCCCGATCAGCTCGGTGACCTCCCAGTCCCCGATCCGGTAGCCGGCCGGCACGGCCTCCTCGGTGCACTTCCTCTCCGTGATCATGCCGCTCTCCCCTGCGGGGCGATCGACTCCGGTCCACCGGCGAAGTCCGCCGGAACGGTCGGGCACGGGCCGGCCAGCAGCCCGAGGTGCGCCTCGTGGACCAGGCCGAACCGCAGTGCCGCGTTCACCAGGCCCTCCCTGCGCCAGTCCAGCCGTTGTCCGGCGTCTCCCGGCCGCTTGATCCGCAGTTTGTGACGCGCGAGGTAGTCCAGGTGGAAGCTGACGGCCTGCTCGGTGAGCCGGCCCGCGGCCGGGTGGCGCTGCAGCCGCTCCGCGACCTGCCGCGCGGTCGGGATCGCGGCCGTGGACTCGTCCCGCAACCGGGCCTCGCAGAGAGCGGTCAGCACCAGGAAGTACACCGCCGACTCGTCCAGCGAGAACGGTGTCAGTGTCGCGGCCCCGTCGAGCCCCGCGTCGGCACCGCCTTCGAGGTAGGCGTGGGCGGGCGCGAACACCTGGAACGCCACTGGCTCGGTCCGGGTGGGCAGCACGACCCGGGCGAACTCGAACGGCACCGGGGCCCGCAACCGTCGGGGCGCCACCCGGAAGTACTCGCCGGCTCCCTCGGGGTTCTCCACCAGGTAGCTCTGACCGCTCGTCAGATTGCTCAACTGCCAGTAGTCCTCGGTGGCGCGGAGTTCTCCGGCGAGCCGGGGCACGGCCGGGTCGGCCAGCTCGATGTCGACCGGACAGCCCGGGGCGCCCCGGCCGAACCGGACCGTCCGTCCCGGAGCCACCTCCACCGTCACGGGCGTGCGCCCGTACTGCCCTGGCACGTGTACGAGCACGCTGGCCACAGCCCCTCCAAATTTCCGCCGGATGAACCCGAAATGCCAGGTCAGGGCATAGGTGCCGGCTGATCCCTGCTCGGGAGGCGCGACGGTACCACCGGTGGTCCGCGGTCAGGAAGGTCAATCCGGTGCGGCGAATGGTTCGGGCTCGGCCGATTGGTGCGGCTCTTGGCGTGTCCCCCGCCACACCCGTGAGGTGCCGTCGATCGGCGGGGTGGGAACCCCGTCGTCCGGCGGGGGTCGGGCGGGGCGCGAAAGGCCCGTTCCCGGAGAGCGGGTGCTCTCCGGGAACGGGCGGGCAACGACGGGATCCGGGGTTCAGCAGTTGGGGATGTCGGTGCCGTTGTTGTCCTTGGCGACGTCATTGCCCCAGCGGCTCAGGTACAGGGCCGAGACGTACTGGTTCTGCCACGGGCTGCCGGTGTCCAGGTCGGTGCGCAGCCACCAGTGGTTGTAGTCCGAGCCGTTGCGCGCCTCCGGACCCCACACCCGGCAGTACACGAAGTTCGTCCCCGCGTTCAACGTCCCCGTCCGCGCGCCACTGCCGGCCTGGGCGTAGCCCGGCGCCGCGGCGAAGGTGTCCACCCAGAACTTCCCACCACCGGTGGAACCCCCGCCCCCACCCGCACAGTTGGGGATGTCGGTGCCGTTGTTGTCCTTGGCGACGTCGTTGCCCCAGCGGCTCAGGTAGAGGGCCGAGACGTACTGGTTCTGCCACGGGCTGCCGGTGTCCAGGTCGGTGCGCAGCCACCAGTGGTTGTAGTCCGAGCCGTTGCGCGCCTCCGGACCCCACACCCGGCAGTACACGAAGTTCGTCCCCGCGTTCAACGTCCCCGACTGCCCACCACCACCCGGCTGCTGGAACCCCGGAGCAGCCGCGAACGTGTCCACCCAGAACTTCCCACCACCGGTGGAACCCCCGCCGCCGCCACCGCCGCCACCGCCGCCGCCACCACCGCCGCCACCACCGTTGTCCGGCGGGGTCGGGCTCGCGCCGGAGGACAGCTTGGCAGCGTACCCCCGGTCACCGATCAGGTTCTCCATGTTGACGGTGGAGGTCTGCCAGGTGCGCGGCACGCTGCTCCAGCGGGCCCGCTGGTTCGGGTCGGGGTTGGTCGGGTCGTTGCCCCGGCCCTCCGCGCTCGGGTCGGCCACGATCACGCCGTTGCCGTAGTCGGTGTAGCCGACGATCGTGACGAAGTGCGTGAGGTCGGCGCCCGGCAGCGGGTCCGGGTAGTTGGTGGGCTTCGCCACGCCCTGGTTCAGCTTGGTCCGCGTGACGATGATGTTGGCGACCAGCGGGTGCCCGTTGTCGATGCTGTGCACCAGGTCGTTCTTGAAGTCCGCCCGCGAAGCCGGCCCCGGCGGGTAGGACATCATCCGGTAGTCGTAGTCGGCCGCCCGCCGGTAGTCCGGAGCGTAGCGGTTGAGCGCGTTGACCACCCGGGTGATGTCCCTGGTCCCGTTGTCCGTGGTGCCCATGTCCCGGGCGTACGTGGTCTGGCTGTGCGGGGTGTCCCCCAGCCACCCCTTGAAGGCCATCTGCACGGCGGCCGGAGCGCACCAGCTCGGCGTCTCCTGTCCGTACCAGGTGTACGGCACCACCGACGTGCCGGGCGTGCCACCCCCGTTGTCGGGCGGCAACTGTGCCTGCGCCGCCGGTGTGCCCATCAGTACCGCCGCGCCGGCCATCAGGGCGGTGGTGCCCACCGCCAGCGCTCTGCGGAGTCTTCCTCGCACGAGGACGTCCCTTCGTTCACGATCCGGTTCTCCGTTCCGGCCGTTCAGACCGTCGGGGCCATGAACTCTCGAACGACCGGATTCCCTGCGGCAGTTGATCCGCCGGGTGTCGGATCCCGAGCATGGGGCACCGGCGGGTGAAGGGGTATCTACGACCTCCTAGGGAGGTGGCGGCCGCCCCTCTATGACCTGGTAGGTACCGGGCCGGGAGGCGGTCGGGTTTGCTGACCACCGACACCGGGAGCGGGGTCCCCCGACGGACCGGACGGAAGCGGCTCCGGCGTCCGGCGCTGCCCCGGTGGTGGCAGCGCCGTCACCTTCAGGAGAGAGAACCATGGAACGGACACATCGCGGCAGGGGCCTGCAGGCCGCCACCGGAAACGTACCGGCCGATCCGCGTCGACGGATTCGAGGGATGAGCCCGACGGCATCGATGCCCGAGGGCCTGCGAGGCCTGCTGCGGCTGGCACTGCTCCCGCTCCTCGCGATCGCCCTGCTGCTGCCCGTGCTGGTGGCCGGCCCGGCCCACGCTCAGATCCCACCGAGTGAGGGCGGATCCGCTCCGGGCGGACCGATCAGCCGGAGCGAGGTGCTCGCCAGGGCGGAGGGGTGGTACGCGTACGAGAAGAGCCTCAAGTACGACTCGGACCAGTGCTACCTCACCGGGATCGGGACGATCCGCAACGACTGGCAGGGGGTCGGTGGTTGCGAGCAGCGGGGGTACTACCGCACCGACTGCTCGGGCTTCGTCTCGATGGCGCTGAACCTCGGCCACAGCTACGCGGTGGTGGAACAGGGCTCGTCGCTGACGCACCCGTCACTACTGACCAGGATCGACAAGTCCGACCTCCTGCCCGGTGACCCGCTGGTGCACCTCGACTCCGTGCACGACAAGCGGCACGTGCAGCTCTTCGACATGTGGACCGACGGCTCGAAGAGCAGCTACTGGGCCTACGACTTCGGGGCGACACCGATCAAGCACAAGGTCTACTCGTGGGACGGCTCCTGGTTCACCCCGTACCGCTACAACAAGATCGTCAATGACACCACGGTCCACTTCCTGCCGCCGGGCAGCTCCGTGCCGCCGGACGTGGACGTCCGCAACATCCGCTACTCCGTGATGAAGAACGACGACATCGTGCAGGTCGGCGGCGGTTCCTCGGGCGCCGGTGGGAAGTTCTGGGTGGACACGTTCGCGGCTGCTCCGGGGTTCCAGCAGCCGGGTGGTGGTGGGCAGTCGGGGACGTTGAACGCGGGGACGAACTACGTGTACTGCCGGGTGTGGGGTCCGGAGGCGCGCAACGGCTCGGACTACAACCACTGGTGGCTGCGCACCGACCTGGACACCGGCAGCCCGTGGCAGAACCAGTATGTCTCGGCCCTCTACCTGAGCCGCTGGGGCAATGATGTCGCCAAGGACAACAACGGCACCGACATCCCCAACTGTGCGGGTGGGGGCGGGGGTTCCACCGGTGGTGGGAAGTTCTGGGTGGACACGTTCGCGGCTGCTCCGGGCTACGCCCAGGCCGGCGGTGGCGCGCGGACGGGGACGTTGAACGCGGGGACGAACTACGTGTACTGCCGGGTGTGGGGTCCGGAGGCGCGCAACGGCTCGGACTACAACCACTGGTGGCTGCGCACCGACCTGGACACCGGCAGCCCGTGGCAGAACCAGTACGTCTCGGCCCTGTACCTGAGCCGCTGGGGCAATGACGTCGCCAAGGACAACAACGGCACCGACATCCCCACCTGCTGAACCCCGCCGAACAGCGCTGACCAAGCGTCAAGGACCGCGGCGGCCCCGATCCAACGACGGTGGCTGCCGCGGTCGCAGCGCGCCGATCGACGACGCGGTGAGGGCTACCGATCCGCGCCGGACTTGGCGAGGTTGGCGGGCGGTACCGGTGACCGTTCCGGCGCGGGTGTCCCTCGGCGCTGTCGGCACCGGCCGCGGTGGGTTGCCCGCCCGCATCCCGGGCCGTCACGCCGTGGTTGCGCCGGTCGGAGCAGTGGAGCGGTCGGTCCCGCGACCGCCGGGTGGGAACGGTCGTTGGTGCGGACGTGATGACCGACTCTGAATCCGCTGCCCTGGCTTCGGCCGGGGTGGTCGGGCGGATCGCCGCCTTCGACCTCGCGCTGGCCGTCCTCGAACAGGACGGCCCGGCGGTCGCCCGTGTCATCGGGCGGCTGCGGACGTGCGGGCAGGCCGAGCAGGCGGCGCACTGCTGCGAACTGCACCTGAACGCATTGCTGACCCGCGCGCTCCAGCAGGCGGGGGTGCCGGCGGGGGCGGTCGCCACGTCCATGCCGGCCGAGGCCCTGGCAGAACGCATCTCCACACTGCTGGACTTCCTGTACTACCCGGTGGAGACCGAAGAGGTCGTCGCGGCCTTCGTCGCCGGTGACCTCGGGCCGCTGCGGGGCTTGCGGGGCACGCCCGGCCTGGTGGCCCGGGCTGTCGCGGCGGTGGGTCTCGGCCTGGTCGTCCGGTCGCAGTCCAGGTTGAAGGCTCTGCTGGAGGCCGACCGGGCTCGGCACGTCCGTCACCAGGAGTAGAACGGCCAGTGCCCGCCGGGCCGGTCCGCCAGGTCCATGCGCCTGCGTCAGCAGGAGCTCACGCCGGTCGTGGGTCAGACGCCGTGACAACCCGGCGCGCTCCCACGGCACGGTCTTGAGCCGGGGCCGCAACGTCACCCACCCCCCTTCGCACTCGACTCCGTTGGGCTTCGCCGCTCCGCGGGACCTGCGCCGACGTGACGCCGGGGACGGCGTCGTACCGGCTCCCGGGACAGCGCGGCGCGACGTCCGCCGCCCGCCGCGACACTGTCCCGCCACCGAGATCGCCGGCCGACGACTCCTGAGCGGAGCGTCGGCCCGCCCGGGGGATCCGGCCGGGCCGCGGAGCCCCCGGATGCAGGAGTGCCGCGTCGCCGTCGTGCTCGTTGAGACTCCCGTGAACGCCGATCCGCCGCTCGCTCCGTGGGAGCAGAACCGATCCGCCCTCGCCCGTGCAGGTGGAGCATGAGGAGCGGGAGCCTGTTGCGAGCCGCAGGCCGACCCAGGTCCGAGGCGGGCTGCGCCGTGCCGGTGATGCTGCGCCTGGTGCCCTCCCCGGGGGAGCGCGTACGACTTCCCGGTCACCTGCGCTACGCCGCGGCCGACCCCTACGCGGTCCGGCTCGACTGCTGGGCCGGACCGGGGGCCGAGGCGGTCCGGTGGACCTTCGCCCGGGAACTGCTGGCCACGGGTCTGCGCGAGCGGTCCGGCGTCGGGCGGGTGACGGTTTCGCCGCCCACCGCCGTCCACCCGGAGCACCTCGTGATCGTACTCAGGGGCTCCGCGTCCACTGCGGCCCTGCTGGTACCCGCAGCGGTGGTGCGGGAATTCCTCGCCGTGACGGAGCGTCTGGTGCCCACCGGTACGGAACACCGGTACGCGAAGCGCGCGTTGCGGCTGCTGCTGGGGCCGAGCCGGTCCGTCATCGACCGGACGCGGCCCTGCGGCTGGGCGGGGCGCCGCCGAGCGCGGGCAGGTTCCACCACGACGGGCGCCGCCGCGGGCCACCACCCCTCCGACGAGGTCGCGCCGTCCGCGGGCCGGCACCGGGGGAGGTGAGCCGGGCCGGGGTGCCCGCGCGGGCCCACCGGTCGGCGGGCACCCCGGCCCGGCCCGCGGACGGCAGTACGGCGTGGGCGCCGCTTCGTGGAGCGAGCGTGTGCGCGCCGACGGCGCTCTCCCCGGCACGCCCGCAGCGCCATCGCGCGAACGGTCGTCAGGGAAGCGGGCGGACGGCGTCGAGGCAGGCGGTGACCACGACCTCGACGCGGGTGCCGTCCAGGCCGGGGCGGCGGCCGAGGCCGTGGGTGACGCGGGCGCGGACGGCGCGGGCGGTGGCGGCGGCCTGGTGGCCGGGCCGGACCGCGAGCCAGACCTCGACCGTGGCGGGTTCGGTCGGGCGCAGGCGTACCCCGGCGGCGGTGCCGGGCCGGGAGGTCAGACGGTCGGTCAGGCGGGGGCTGAGGTAGGCCACGCCGGGGAGGCCCGCGACCCAGCCGGCGATGTCGGCTTCGAGCGCGCGGCGTTCGTCGGGGGTCATGAGGCACCGTCACTCTCGGGGAGGAGGTCCCGGACCGTGACGTCGACCCGGCGCAGTTCGAGGCCGAGGCGGACGGCGGCGGCCTCGGTCACGGCGGACCGGACCAGGGCGGCCGTCTCCGGGAGGGGGCGGCTGAGGTCGGCGAAGACCTCGACCGCCGCGAACAGCGGGCCGGGCGCCAACCGGCGTGAGGAGAAGGTGAGTTGGCCGCGCTGCTGCGGCGCGTCAAGGGGGGCGATGCGGCAGCTGCCCGCGCACACACCGGGGAGCGCGTCGACGGCGGAGCGCAGCACGGCCGCCGCCGCCGAGCCGGTGACCCAGTCGTCGCCGTCCGGGTCGAGCGGGACGAGCGGGCCCGGGCGCAGTTCGGTCCGGACCGCGGTCATCAGCCGTTCGAGGAAGGCCGGTTCGTCGGGGAGGTGCAGGTCCTCGTCGAGCGCCGCACGCACCGTCAGCTCCAGACCCTGCCGGGCGTCGAGGGCGGCCGCGCAGTCGGGGCAGTCCTCGTGCCCGGGGGCGGGACGGCCGTTCTCCCAGAGCAGGGCCAGGTCGGCGCCGCAGGTCAGGGTCTCGGAGCCGGCCGCGTCGGAGTCGGCCGGGTCGAGGTCCGCCGGATCGGCGCCGGCCGTCGCGGCGTCGCGGCCGTCGGGGTGGTCGGCGTCGTCTAGCGCCATGGTGCCATCGCCTCCGTCAACTGTCGGCGGGCCCGGAAGATCCGCCCGCGTACTGCCGGTTCACCGATCCCCGTCACCTCGGCGATCTCGTCGTAGGTCATGCCGTGCAGTTCGCGCAGCACCCAGCATGCCCGCTGCTCCGGGGTGAGGGTGGCCAGCGCGGCGCGCAGACCGTCCACCGAGGCGTGCGACTCGGCCGCCCGCTCCGGCAGGTCGGCCGGGTCGGTGCTGGCCGGTTCCCGCGCCTCGTCCAGCGGCACCTCGGTGCGGCGGGCCCGCAGCGCGTTCAGGCAGCGGTTGGTGACGATGCGGTAGAGCCACGTGCCGAAGGCGGAGTCGCCGCGGAAGTCGGGCAGCTTGCGCCAGACCGCCAGACAGGCCTCCTGCACCTCGTCCTCGGCGGCCTGCCGGTCGTCGAGCATCCGGGTGGCGAGGGCCAGCATCCGCGGGGTGTGACGGCGCATCAGTTCGGCGAAGGACTCCTGGTCGCCGTCCCCGGCCCGGGCGGCCAGCACCTGGTCCGGCAGCGCGGCGAGGGAGGGCCCGGGTCGGGCCTGAGGGGTCGGTGGGGACTCGGGCATGGCGGATCCGTCGCTCCGGGAGGTGGTCGTCGCGGCAGGCGGGCGGGGCGTCGGCCGCCCCATCCGGGCAAACGCCCACCGGCGTCAGCGGACACGGGTGGACGGCGTCTGCTCCTCCTCCTCGTCCTCGTCCGGGAGGTGGACGTCGACCACGTTGATGTTCACCTCCACCACCTGGAGGCCCGTCATGCGCTCGACGGCGCCGATCACCTCCTCCCGGACCTCGGCGGCGAGGTCGGCGATGGCGACGCCGTACTCGACCACCAGGTCGAGGTCGACGGCGGCCTGCTTCTCCCCGACCTCCACCTTGACGCCCCGGGTGACGCCGTTGGAGCGCCCGCCCGGGACCCGGTCGCGCACCGCGCCCAGGGCGCGGGTGAGGCCGCCGCCGAAGGAGTGGACGCCGTCCACCTCCCGCGCGGCCATGCCGGCGATCTTGCCGACCACCTGGTCGGCGATGGCGGTACGGCCTCGCTCACCCGACGGCGGAACCGGCCGAACCTGCGGTGCGGACTCGGCGGGGCGGACGTCCTTGCGGGCGGTGGTCTCGGTGACGGACACGGTGGCCTCCGGTGCTCGTGGTGGTGGGTCGCCGTCTTGGACAGCGGGCGGCGCGGATTCCTCACGCGGGGCGCGGGAGGAATCCCGCGCTCCGCCCGTCCGGGGGAGCCGGAGGCCGGGTCCGTTCGAAAGGTTCGGAGCGACCGCGTGAGGAATCAGCGTCCGCCGGTGTCGAACCAGGCACCGGAGCGCGCACGGCGCACCCCGTGGAAGGAGAGCACCGCCATGACGACCCTGCTGCCCGTCGTTCGGGTCGACCACGTCCACCAGGGCTGCGCCGGCCCCTGTGAGCAGTTCCACTGCGCGGTCGAGCGCCGCGACGGCGGCCTGTACCTCGCCCCCTGCGGTGACCTCGACGTCCTGACGCTGCCCCAGCTCGCCGACCCCCTGTGCCTGATCGGGCCGGGGACGGCGTGGGTGCGGCTGGACCTGTCCGGGGTGGGCTTCATGGACAGCAGCGGCCTCCGGCTCCTCACCCGGGTGCGCGAACGCTGTGCCCGGGCCGGAGCCCGGCTGGAGGTCTGCGGGCTGCGTCCCGGACACCGCCGACTGCTGGCCCTGCTCGACTACACCCTGCCCGGCCAACGGCCGGCCGACGCGCCGCCGGAGCCGACGCGGCCCCGGAGCTGACGCACCATCGGAGGAGGAACCGCCGTGTCCCACACCCACACCGGCCTGATCGCCGGCCTCGCCCTCGGCCTCGTTGCGGCGTTCGGCGGCTTCACCGCCTTCCTGCTGGTCGCCGCCCTCGGCACCCTCGGTCTGCTGCTCGGCAGGTGGGCCGACGGCGGCCCCGGCCCCGCCGAACTCCTCCACCGGGGGGAGCGGCGATGAGCACCAGGTCCACCTTCGCCCCGCCCCGGGAACGCGGCGGACTCCGGATCACCGACCGGGCGCTGTCACGGATCGCCACCCGGGCCGCCGCAGGATCGGCGGCGTCCGGCGCTGTGACCTCCCGTGGCCGGGTCCGCCGCCACCGGGCCGGCGCCGACGCGGCGCTCCGACTCGTCCTCCGCTACCCGGGACCGCTGGCGCGGGAGGCCGGGCAGGCCGTCCGGGCGGCGGAGCGGGCCGCCGACGCCCAGGCCGGCGTCCGGCTGCGCCGCACCCGGGTCCGGGTGGTGTCCCTGGAGCCGCAGGACGGGGCACCCGGGCTGCCGCCCGGACCCGTCGCTTCGGCCGGGCACCCCACCGCACCCGCCAGGGCCCGCCGCGCCGCGCACCGGTGGACCGCCCGCCGGATCCCCGCCGCCGTGCTGTCCACCGTCGGGCTCCTCGCGGCGACTGCCTGGTGGTCGGCCCGGGTACGGGGCGTGCCCCACCCGGCCGCCGTGCAGCGGGTCCTGGACCAGCTCGCCTCGGCGCGGGTGGGCGGCCTCCCGGTGCTGGCCGCCGCCGTGGCGGCCGGGATCCTCGGGCTCTGGCTGGTGCTGCTGGCCGTGACCGGCCGTCGGCCGTCCGGCTGGCGGCTGCCCGCGGCGCGCGGCACGGCGGTGGTCGAGGTCGACCGGAGGCTGGTCGAGCGCGAGGTGCGGCAGGCGGTCGGAGCGCCCGGCCGGTTCCGGGTCAGGGCCGCCCGGACGGTGCGGATCACCGTCCGGGCCCCGGTCCCCGCCGACACCGTACGGGCGGCCGCCCGGGACGCCTACGCCCGCCTCGGCTTCGACGGCCCGCCGCGGACCGTCGTCCGCGTACCCCGGCCCACCGGCCCGGCCGCCCGTACCGGCACCCGCGACCACAGCACGGAGGAATGATGCGACGCACCGTCAACCGCGCGGCCCTGGCCCTGGCCGGACTGGCCCTGCTGGCCGCCTCCGGAACGATCCTGTCGGCCGCGGCCGGTCTCCTGTCCACAGGCGCCGAGCCGTCCTGGCTGCCGCGCACCCCCGACTCCCCGCTGCTCACCCCACAGCTGGCGAACGAGCTGTCAGTGGAACGGAGTTGGGACCATCCGGTGGCCCTCGCGATCGCCGCCGCCGGGCTGCTCTGCCTCGTCCTGCTGCTCGCCCAGCTCCTCTCCCGCACCCCGTCGACCCTGCGCCTGCGCACCGGCGGACCGGGCACGGGGGACCTGCGCACCACCGCGCTCACCGAGGCGGTCCGAGCCCGTGCCCTGCTCGTCCCGGGCGTGGCCGATGGCGTCGCGCGGCTCACCCGCGGCCGTCGCCCGGCCCTCGAACTCACCGTCAGGCTGGCCGGGCCGACCGCACCGGCCGCCACCGTCGACCCACTGCTGGCCGTCCTCGCCGAGGCGGCCGACAGCACCGGGCTGCCCCTTCGGCTGCGGTTGCGCCTCGCCCCGGCCCGCATCGGACGGCGGCACCTGCGGTGACTCACGGCTGACGGATGATCAGGACCGGCCGGAACCGGTACCGCTGGGCGCAGGACCGGTGCGGGCGCCCGCTGCGGGATCGGACACCGGGCTCGTGGTGGACGCGGCCGAGCACGCCCTCGGCGGTCCCGGCCGTCGGAACCGGCCGCGCCGTCGGGACCGGTCACATCGGGTACGGAGGACCGAACGGGCGGCTTCCGCACCGCTGCGGCGCGCCGTTCGGGGACCGGGCCGCCTCGGGCGCGAGGGTGGGCACGTGCTGAGGCCCACGCGATGATGCTCGTGCTGTTGCTGTTGCTGCTCTCCCTCGCGACGGTCGAGATCGTCTGGCTCGGGTCGCAGGGACGGCACCGTGGAGCGCGTCAGGTGCTGCGTGACGGCTCGAAGCCGGTGCTGCCCGCCCGCCACCGCCGGGATCGCCACGGTCCCGACGCCGACGGGGAGTTCGGGGGGACCGTCCGGCCGGGGAAGGAGACCGTGCGGGTGGACGCGTGGCGTGTTGCGGGCTCCGGCTCCGTAGGGCTCGGCCACACTGGGCGCCACTACCGGTGATCCGACCCGAGGAGGGTCCGCATGGCCGTTGCCGTCCGCCTGGCACAGCGCCCCGCGGCCGACGAGTTGCTCGGACGCAGCCCGCTCGCCGCGCTGGTGGGCGTCCTGCTGGACGAACGCGTCCCGCTGGACTGGGCCTTCACGGCACCGCTGTTGATCGCTCGGCGGTTGGGGACGGACGGCCTGGACGTCCGGCGGATCGCCGCGTGCGACCCGGGGCGGTTCGCCTCGCTGTGCAGGGCCGACCCGGCGGTCCACAGCCAGCCGGCCGCCATGGCCAGGAAGGTGCAGCACCTCTGCAAGGCCCTGGTCGCGCGCTACGACGGTGAGGTCACCGGGCTCTGGGCCGGCGCCCGGAGCGGGGCCGAGGTCTACGACCGCCTCCTCGCCCTGCCCGGGTTCGGCCCGCAGAAGTCGCGGGTGTTCGTGGCGCTGCTCGGAAAGCGCTACGGGATCAGGCCCGAGGGCTGGCGTGAGGCGGCCGGCGTGTACGGCGAGGACGGCGTCCGCCTCTCGGCCGCCGACGTCACCGGACCGGAGTCCCTGGCAGCGGTCATCGCCGCCAGGTCGGCGATGCGGGACGGCGCGAGGCGGGCGAGGGCGGCGGCCACGGCTCGCTGAGCCGGAGGACGGGGCGAGGTGTCTCCCGGTCGGGCCGGTGTCCCGGACGTGGGCCGACCGGGGTTCACACCTTCGTGTGCATCCCGCCCGGTGGGGCCGACGGCGGGCCGGGGGGCCACGCGTTTCCGTCCGGCCCACGGGCCGGGGTCCGTCGGCGGACGCGTGGTGCGGCCGGATGACGTAACGGCCCGTCAACCACCCGGCGGTTGCCCGGGCGCGAGCGGGCCGATCTGGGGTACAAGTGTCCGGCCCGGCCTCCAGCGGGGCCGCCGTCCGCCCGTCGTGGAAGTGTGCCAGTGCGTCGAGAACCCGTGGTCCAGTCGCTCGCCGCGGCGCTGGTGGCGCCGTACCCGCCCGAAGTCGAGGCCCACCTCGAGTACGTGGCGGCGGACCCGTACGCGGTCCGGCTCGTGCTCGGCACCCGGTGTGCCCTGAACGAACCGCCGGTGACCTGGGTGTTCGCCCGGCAGCTGCTGCTCGACGGGCTGGATACCGTTGCCGGCCTCGGCGACGTGCGAGTGTGGCCGCGGACTCCGGAGCGGACGGCGTTGGAACTCCGGTCGGCGGACTGCTGCGCCGTCGTCGACATCGAGACCGCCGGCATCCGGGCCTTCCTGGGCCGCAGCCTCCGCCGCGTCCCGTCCGGCGCCGAGGGCCGCCTGATCGACTGGCAGGCGGTCGTCGCCGAACTGCTGGGCCGCCGCGCCTGATCCGGGCCGCCGCGGCCGGTGCGGGCACCGTCCGGAGTGCGTGTCGGGGGCGAATGCCGGGACGACCGACGGGTGTCCCTCCGCACCGGTCGTCCCGATGTGCCGCCCTCCGGCCGCCGCCCTGTGCCGTGGGGGCGGTCAGCCGACCGGGCCGGGAGAACCGGCCCGGAGGCACTCGCGCTGCTCAACGATTCCGCGTGGTCGAGGTCACGGCGGAAGGCCGGCCGGACTCCGTTCGGACGCGGTGGGGGCGGCCGTTCGCAGTAATTCCGCGATATTTGCGCCGAATGCCCCCGATCCCTCTTCCGGGTCGAGGGCATTCGGCTGCCGTCCATTTCGGTGCGGGCTCAATGAGCGTCCGTCAGATGGGCGAAAAGAATGACATTGCTGGTGTATTCGTGCTCGGCCCGGTCGAATCGTCCGCCGCAGGTGATGACGCGCAGTTCGGCGGCCTGGGTGGGGCCGTAGACCAGCGCGTTCGGAAAGGACTTCCGGGGGAAGGTGCGGACCTCGTCCACGGTGAACACCGCCGTGCTGCCGTCCAGCCGGGTGACCTCCACCAGCGCTCCCGCCTTCACGGTGGACAGCGCCCAGAAGACCGCCGGGCCGTCGAGCGTGTCCACGTGCCCGGCCACCACTGCGGCGCCCTGGGCACCCGGGGTCGCGGAGTCCCGCAGCCAGCCCGCCGTGCCCGGCATCGAGTACGGCGGCAGCTCCGGACGCCCCTTGTCGTCCGAACCGAGGGCCAGCAGCGGCGCCGCCACCCCGATCGCGGCGATGGTGAGCCGGATCGGCGTGGACGGGGCGAGCGGGGCGTGGCCGCCGCCCGGTGTCGGCCGGCCGTCGCCCGTCGAAGGGGTGGCCTTCCGAGGCGTGGTGGGGCCGGCTTCCGGTCGTGGGGCGCCCGTGCCCGGAGCGGCCGAGGGTCGGTCCGCGGTACGTGCGCCGTCGCGGAGCACGGCGCCGACCAAGGCGGTCAGGAGCAGTGCGCAGGACAGGGCGGCCATGGCCGGCCGGACGCGGCGCGACCGCCCGTCAGGCACCGTTCACGGTGCGGCCCCGCCGCCGCCTGACGAGCCGCACCACGGCCGTCCCGGCCGCCCCGCCGGTCAGCGCGAGCGCCCCGTACCCGGCCAGGCCGGGCTCCGGCCGCCCCCTCCCGTCCTTGAAGCCGCCGCCGGCGGCGGGGGCCGCCGGGTCCGCGACGGTGACGGTGCCGACCGCGACCGGATGGCCTTGGCAGGTGGCGGTGACGGGGTAGGTGCCCGGGGCCGCGCCGACCGGGAGGGTGAGCTGGCCGCCGGTGCCGCCCGGCGGGAGCTGTACGGGGTCGGGGAGCACCGGCGAGGTGACGGTGGTGCCGGGGCAGGCGGTGCCGGTGTTGATCTGTACGGTCCCGCCGGGGCGGGTGACGGGCGGGTCGACGGTCATCGGCGCGGGGGACGCCACGACGGGCGAGGCACCCGGGTCGGCCGGGTCGGCCGGATCACCCGGGTCGGCGGGGTCGCCCGGGTCGTCGGTTCCGACGGGTGCGACCTGGGCCGGGCCGCCCTGCGCCGGGCCGGTGGCCGTGGCACTGGGGCTCGGCTTCGGTGGCCGGGGCTTCGGGGTCTCCCCGCACTGGGCGGGGTGGACCGCGCACCAGCCCGGCGGCATTCCGTCCCTCGGTGCCGCGAATGCCGTACCGCCCGTTCCCAGAAATGCTGCCGTTACCGCTGCACCCGCTAGTCCCATGGCGATCTTCGCCATCACATCGGTTCCTTTCACAGCCGAAGGCCGGGTCTGACCCGAAGTCACACCCGGCTCCGGCGCGAACAATTACGAAAATGGTGACGGAGAACGGCCTGCCGAGAAACTCGGCGCCTCCGGCCGAAGGACGAGTGGCACCCGCCTGGACTTACCGTTCAACCCGCTCGGCGCAGCATTCGCACACATCCCGTCGTGGACGGTCGGCCGACGGAGCGTCGGGAGAGCTGGGAGCGCGGTCGGCTGAGCCGTGCGGGTGGAGTTGCCACGACGCATCAGATCATGATCGGACGAATCGCCTCCGAGGCGCTACCCCTGGTCATGACGTGGTCCGTCATGACCGGGTTGATGCCTTTTCAGGTGCTGTCAGAGAGGATCACGGCGCCGGGCGGGCTGCGCCGCGGTGCGGACCTTCGGGTAGTGATGCCTCGAAAGGGAACCTGCATGCAGAGGTGGAGAGCGGCCACGTGGAGGGCACTGACCCCACGTCGGATCGCGATGGGGACGACGATCGTCGTCCTGTTGAGTTCGACGGCGGCCGGCCTGGCCTACGCCGCGCCGGTCACGATCGGTGCCAACGCCGCGGTCGTCCGGGACGGATCGGGCGAGTTCACCCTCTCCGACGGGCCGGGCCTGGACAGCGATCCGGCCAACGGCATCGTCCGGACCAATGACACGATCTCCTACCAGGTCGAGATCCAGGCCCTGCGCGGGACGGCCGAGCGGCCGCGGTTCACCGTGCAGGCGCCGCCGAACACCAAGTGGACGGTACTCCCGGACAAGTGCACCGGCGCCGGGTCGGGCATCAGTGCCGGCGGACTGCTCACCTGTGTGCTGCCCGACATGACCGCGCAGACCCAGCAGGTCCCGCTGGTCCTCCAGGTGCTGGGCACCGCGAAGAACGGCGACAAGCTCAACATCTCGGTCAACGCGACGGCCGACAACTCCGACAGCGCGACGGGCACCACGGCCCAGTCGCAGGAGACCACGGTCAGCGCGCTGCCGAAGTACAACCTGATCAAGGACGGCAAGTACGCCTACACCGACCGGCCGGCGGTGGGGCCGAACGGCGAGGCGGGCCGGGTCCAGACCATGCCCATCGTGGTGGAGGCCAGGACCGTCGACCCGAGCCGGGGCGACTTCAGCAAGCTCGGGCAGGAGACCCTGGTCTCCCCGATGACCTTCACGGACGACCTCAGCAAGCTGCTGAACGGCGACCCGACCACGGGCGCCCGGCTGTACACCTGGGACGCGGCGAACCCGGCCTGCGGCACCAACGACGCCACCATCAGCAACGCGCCGTACGGCCGCACGGGCATGGGCGACGCCACCAACAGCACGGCGAACAGCGGCACCTACTCCTGTGTCCAGGGCGCGCCGGGCCAGAACGTCCAGGTCACCATCACCGGTGCCAACAGCACCCCGGACAGCTACCCCTCGAAGGGCGCGGGCGGGGCCGACCTGGCCAAGAACTCGGGGGTGATCAGCGCCGGTTTCCTGCGGATCTGGATCCCGCAGACCGAGATCGACGCCACCACGGCGAAGTTCGGCGGCAGCGCCCTGCTGACCGACACCTACACCGACTTCTCGCCGACCTCCACCAGCGGCCAGACCAACTACGGCACGGGCGGCTCCGAGCCGTTGGAGGACAACTCGCAGCAGATCGGTGTCAACGGCACCGGCACCTTCGGCAAGGAGTACGAGTCCTTCAACGGCGGCCCGCCCGGTACCGCGCCGAAGAAGAAGGACAACAACGCGCTGGTGACCCCCGGCACGATGGTCCGCTCGCACATCTTCATCAACAGCCCCGACAACGCGGACAACCCCAACTTCATCGCCTGCGACGTCTTCGGCGACGGCAACCAGCACATCAGCAAGGCCCCGGCGGGCAACGGGCTGAACGCGACCGGGCAGTACGCGGCAGCAGTCCCGGGCACCCCGGCCGTCACCATCGAGTACGCCGCGTACCAGAACACCGTGCCGGCCACCGCGCTCGCCCGGCGGCTCGACCCGACCGGTGCAGGCGCCCAGCTGAGGCAGACCTGCGAGGATGCGGACGGGCCGTGGTTCGACAGCCCGGAGAAGGTCGCGGGCGGTGTGGCCGCGGTGGGCAAGGTGCGGTTCAAGACCTCGCTGGCCGCAGGAGCCGGCCGTGACTTCTACACCTTCCTGACGGTCAACGACAGCGGTCTGAGCAAGGGTCAGATCGTCCGCAACGCGGGCGTGTTCAAGCCGCTGAGCGGCACCTGGACCCGCGACACCCGGTCGGCCTACGCCCCGGCCGTGGGCGGCGTGATCGACCCCAACAAGAACTACGCCAGCGGCAACCTCGCCGATCACCTGATCATCACTCCCGTGCTCGCACGGGTCGACAAGAAGACGGTCGACCCCGGGGCGGACGCCACGAACACCCCCGACCAGCAGCGTCAGGTCCTCAAGGGGCAGACCTTCACCTTCGGTCTGTACCCGTCGCTGAAGTCGAACGCGGCGGTGCCCAACGCGCAGGACGTGACGATCGTCGACACCCTGCCGAAGGGCTTCACCTACGTCGCGGGCAGCGCGTCGGTCGCCGAGCAGTCCGCGGTCAAGAACGCGGACGGCAGCACCACGATCACCTGGGTGCTGCCGGCCCAGCAGGCCAACGCCGTCATGCTGCCGATCACCTACAAGGTCTCGACGGACGCGGACGCGCCCGAGGGGTCGTACCTGAACACGGTGAAGATCTCGGCCCCGGACGACACCAGCGACGAGGCCCTGCGGACCGCCAAGCGCTCGCTGGCCATCGTCGCCGGCACCGGCGTCACGGTGGTCAAGAGCACCGACACCCCGAAGGTCCCCCGGGACACCGACCTGCCGTGGAAGCTGACCTACAGCAACCCGCAGACCCTCGCCCTCCGCGGCGTCGACATCATCGACGAGCTGCCGTGGGTCGGCGACGGGCGGACACCGGCGACCAAGTTCTCCGGGACGCTCGCCTTCAAGTCGCTCACCCCGGTGCCGGACGACCCGCAGGTCACGCTGGAGTTCACGGCGGCGACCCACGGGACGATCAACCCCGACCCGGCCCACGCCACCAACAAGCCCGGCGGCGCCACCAAGTGGTGCACCCGGACCGACTTCGGTCAGGCCGGCTGCCCGGCCAACGACACCGCCGTCACGGCCGTCAAGGTCAGCGACCCGCGGGTGCTCGCCCCGGGCAAGTCGCGTGACCTGGCGCTGGTGCTGACGCCGAAGGGCAACGTCGGCAAGGACATCTACACCAACAACTTCAGCCTCCACGCGCGGGACCTGGTCTTCCCGGTCATCTCCAACGACGTCCCGATCGAGGTCCCGGACGAGCCGACGCCGACTCCGACTCCCACGCCGGAGCCGAGCCCGACGCCGACTCCGACTCCCACGCCGGAGCCGACCCCGACCCCGACTCCGACTCCGGAGCCGAGCCCGACTCCGACTCCGACTCCGGAGCCGAGCCCGACTCCGACTCCGACTCCCACGCCGGAGCCGACCCCGACTCCGACTCCCACTCCGGAGCCGACGCCGACTCCGACTCCGACCCCGACTCCGACCCCGACTCCGACTCCGACCCCGACTCCGGAGCCGACCCCGACGCCGACGCCGAGCCCGTCTCCGAGCCCGAGCCCGAGCCCGTCTCCGAGCCCGAGCCCGAGCCCGTCTCCGAGCCCGAGCCCGAGCCCGAGCCCGTCTCCGAGCCCGAGCCCGAGCCCGTCCCCGAGCCCGAGCCCGTCGCCGAGCCCGAGCCCGTCTCCGAGCCCGAGCCCGTCGCCGAGCCCGAGCCCGTCTCCGAGCCCGAGCCCGTCGCCGAGCCCGAGCCCGTCTCCGAGCCCGAGCCCGAGCCCGAGCCCGAGCCCGTCTCCGAGCCCGAGCCCGTCGCCGAGCCCGAGCCCGTCGCCGTCCCCGTCGGTGACGCCGTCCCCGAGCCCGACGCCGAGCGTGCCGCCGCGTCCGCCGCGTCCGCCGCTCCCCGACACCGGTGTCCCCGCGTTCTGGACGGCGCTGACCGCCATGTCGCTGCTCGCCGGTGGATGGGCGGCCTTCACGGTCAGCCGCAAGCGCAAGAACCAGGAGGGCTAAGCACCTGACCCTAGGGCCGGGGCGGGACCACGAGATCCGTGGTCCCGCCCCGGTCGTCTGCTTTCCGGGGCCTGCAGCATGGTTGATGACGCTTGTTCAGCTGTGGCCCAGGGGCATCCACCACGTTCAGGTCTGGGCTTGGCGCTCGAGCTCCTCGCATCACGCCCCTACTCCCGCTGTACAAAAGGAAGTTGACGGCCCCGGGTGCCATGTCGTTCGCGGCGCGGTCGGCGCCGGTGGCGGCGATGATGCGCCGGGCCGATTCCGCCTGGGCATCCGTCAGGTCGGGGCGGCCGGGCAGCAGGTGGAGTCTGGTGGCCTGCGTTGGCGTGGCCCGTTGCAGGGTGAGGGCGATCAGCACGGTGGCCTTGCCCTCCCTGAGGTCGTCGATGACACGCTTTCCGGTCACCGCAGGGTCGCCGAAGACGCCGAGGAGGTCGTCCCGGAGCTGGAAGGCCTCACCGAGGGGGATCGCGAAGTCCGAGAGGGAGCGCAGGAGGGCGTGGTCGGCTCCGGCGAGGGCGGCGCCGAGTTGGAGTGGCCGCTCGACGGTGTACTTGGCGGTCTTGTAGCGGACGATGGTCATCGCGGTGTCGATGCTGGGGTCGGTACTTCCGCCGTGGGTCAGGTCGAGGTACTGGCCGAGGGTGAGCTCGGTGCGCATCGCGTGCAGCAGCTCCTGTGACCAGAACATGGCCAGGTCTCCGACGAGGATCGTCGCTCCTTCGCCGAACCGGTCGGCGGCCGGTGTGCCGGGCGGGTGCTGGGATGAGTGAAGGGCTTGGACGGTGGGCCGGTTGCGGCGCGTTGCGGAGTGGTCCATCACGTCGTCGTGGATGAGGCAGAAGGCGTGGAAGAGCTCGAGGGACGCAGCGAGGTGGAGTGCGGCCGCGGGGCCGCCCGGAGCGCCCGCGGCGTGCCAGCCGAGCATCGCCAGCAAGGGGCGCAACCGCTTTCCCCCGGCCGTCAGGAAGTCCTGGAGCGGCCGTACCAGGTCGGGCAGCCGCCCGCCTTCGGTGATCGTGCGCGCCTTCTCGGCCAGGAAGGCGGTCAGGGTCTCCTCCACGGCGACGCGCAGAGAGGGGAGGTCGAGCTCGTGGGAGGGCGGGGGGACGGGCATGGGCAGAGCCACGACGGCCTCCGTGCCGGGTGGAGTTGCCGGGTGCCGGACCAGTGGCCGGTCAGGTCTTGTGTCGGCGCAGGGCTTGGTCGAGGCGGTGCGCGGCTCGTTGTCCGCTGAGGAGGCTGGAGTTGGTGTCGGAGACCGCGAAGTAGTCGCCGGCGAGTTGGACGGGCGAGCTCGGGTCGATGGCGCGGGTGAAGTCCCTCAGCCGGTGGAAATCGCCCGGGCGCGGCGCGATCAGGGCCGTGTCCCACCGTTGGACGTGGCACACGGCCTGGTGGCGGCGGATGTGTGCGGCCATGGCGGGGGCCACCGATTCGATGTCGGAGAGTGCCTTCGCAGCGACGACGTCGTCCGCGAGTGTGCGGTGGCGGTGGATCCAGTCGCGCCGGTAGAGCGCGGAGACGATGCCGGCGCCCTCGGGCGCGCGGTTGGGGGCGAGGCGGTGGTTGACCACGATGGCGGCGAGGTCCGGGTTCTCCCTCGTGGGCACCATCACGAACGTCGCCCGTTCCGCAGGCGGCCGTGTCAGCCCGAAGAAGACGCTGACGGCGGGCTCGTGGCGGACCCCGTCCAGGTAGCGCCGCTGCTCTTCGGGCAGATCGGGGTGGATCGCCGGCACCGCGGCAGCCGGGACGGCGAGGACGACACCGGCTACGCTGCGGGTGCGGCGCTCGCCCCCGGAGGTCTCCCAGGCCACCTCCAAGCCCTTGCGAGTACGCGCCACCGCGTGCACCTCGGCGCCCAGGACGACGTCGAGGCGTTCGGCGAGCAGCCGGGGCAGGTCGTCGATCCGGCGGTCCATGTTGAAGGTGTCGCTGCCCAGGGCGGACTGGAGCGGAGGGAAGACGGTGGCGGCGGAGAGCCGGTCGGGGTGGTGGAAGTACCAGGCCGAGACCAGGGGGTCGACGAAGTAGTCGAACAGCTCGCGGTTGAGGTGGCGCCGGCCGTACTCGGTCACCGTGCCCGTGTCGAGCGGGGCCAGTGCGGCGAGGTCGCCGTGGCCGAAGGCGGACCGGACCGAGTGCAGGTCGCGCAGCAGCCGCAGGGCGCTCGGCTTCGCGCGGTGGGGGATCAGGTCGGTGCGCAGGAGGTCCCGGGCAGCCCGGTGGCCGTTGAAGTGGTGGACCTTCCCGCCGCGGATCACGCCGAACAGATCGGAGGTCCTGATGACGTGTGCGGTCAGCCCGGCCGATCGGATGAGGCCGCGCATCGCTGTGTAGTTGTCCGCGAGCCAGCCGGCGCCGACGTCCAAGGCGTACCCGTCACGCTCGATCGTGTGCATGCGACCGCCGACTCGCTCACCGCGCTCCAGGACGGTGACCCGGTGGCCAGCGGATCGGAGCTGGACGGCGGCGGCCACGCCGGCGATGCCCGCGCCCACCACGATTACCTCGGCGTCATCGGACGTCATCGGGTTTCTCCCGTCGGTGAGGGGTGTGTCCGCCGGTGCGGCCGGTCGCCGGCCACGGTCGCGGGTTGGGCGTCGATGAGGCTTCCGACGCCGACGGCGAGGTAGGTGCCGCGCCACCACTGCTCCATCACCAGGGCCGCGACGGCGGTGCCGTAGGCGCGGCTGAAGCCGTTGGTGTGGCCGGAACGGACCACCCAGGCGAGGTGGTCGCAGTAGGTGCGGTCCATGTGCGCCAGGAAGGCCGGGGCTGAGATGCGCCGCTCGCGCAGCAGCCCCGGCACCACGATGCCGTTGTCCACCAGCCCCATCGGCAGGATGCCGCTGTCGACGGCGTCGCAGACGGCGGTGTGCAGGTCGACGGTCCCGGTGAACTCCCGTCCTTCGACCGTGACGCGGTAGGGCAGGGGCCTGCGGGGGACGCGCAGCCGCGTCGGGTTTGCGGGGGTGGTCGGGTACAGGTCGGGGGTGTAGCAGTCGGCGACCTGGCCGGCCCGGGCGAGCCGGCCGCTGTCGATGCGGTCGGCCAGGTGCGCAGCGAGGGCGTAGTAGCGCCAGACGTCCTGGCGGTGGTTCACCAGTTGCCACATGCAGGTGCCTGCGGTGAGCACGCAGCCCGCGTAGCGGTCCGGCCGGATCCGCCCCTCGGGCGTCCACTGGGCGTTGAGCATCCAGACGGTCCGCTCGTGGGCGGCCAGCAGGTCGGGCAGGGCCACCGAACCCCGGGTCAGCGCGAGGACTCCCTGGTTGCACTCGTCGTAGCGCAGGTCCGGGCCGAGGTCGACCCAGTCGTTGACCAGCCGGGTGAGCATCATGTCGTCCCGACCGGCCGGGCCCTGGGCGAAGGAGAGGTAATGCCCGAAGATGCCGCTGTCCGCCGCCGTGTAGTCGCGCCACAGGTCGCGGTCCCGGTGTACCCAGGTCGACAGCCCGTCGGTGGTCACCTCGCTGAGCGCCGCCTCGTGGCGGCGTTTGGCGTCGAAGTACGCCAGTGAGCACATCGTGTGTTCCCGCCGTACCAGCAGCTCAGCAGCCGCGTCCGGCAGGTCCCACAGGGCGAGCACGTCCTGGACGAAGCGCCCGGGAGGTCCCGCGAGCGCGGTGTCGACGTTGTACTCGAGGTAGAAGTTGTAGTCGAGGAGGGCAAGGTAGTCCTGCCGCCAGTCGTCGTACTCGCCGGACAGCAGCCCCATCCACCAACTGCCGGCACCGACCGTCGGGTGGCCGGCGAAACCCCGTAGTCCGAAGTCCTCCATGACCGACTGCCAGGGCCTTGCTGTGCAGTACGCGAACTTCGACTTCGTGCAGCGGCCGCCGTTCGCGCCGCCCTGGGCCCGGGCGAGGATGGCCCCGGCCTCGTCGTCGCCCGTCCGCAACGGCACGCGCGCGAGCGGAGCGGCGGGGTCTCGGGGACCGCCGACGCGCGCGGCCCGGCGGATGTCCATGACGGCGGCCAGGACCGCCTCGGCCCGGGTGAACATCTCGGCGCACTCCCGGGAGGCGCGATCGAACCGCGCACCGTGCCTGCCGGGGTCCTCCGCCAGTGCCCGGAGCGCTCGCTGCGGATCGTAGACCGGGCCGGACCGCTCCGTCACCGGCTGTGCCGGAGTGCGGGCCGTTCGGCTGACCCGTTCGACGTGGTCCGCGAGGAACGACTCCGCCGACCGCCGTCGGGCCCACAATACGTCCAGCTCATCCCGAGGGTGGTCGCGGCGCTCGCGTGCCGCAACGGGGCCCGTCTGCATGCACGGGTCGTGGACCCGCAGGGCCAGCTCCGCCAGGGAGCCAGCCGAGTCGCGTCGGTGTCCAAGGCATACCACAGGTACCACCGTCCTGTCGGGTTACGGGAGTTGCGGGCATAGGCGGCCGCCGCGAGCCTGGCCGGGCCGTAGGAAACGGGCCTCGCCGAAGACCGCCGCAGGACCGCCGCAGAGGAGAAGACGGGCGGGCGGTCGACGGAGGATGAGGGGCACGGTGTGCGAGCACCCAGGGACGCCTGGCGGGGGCCAGCAGGGCGTCCGTTCAGGTCTTCCGTCACCGCCGGGAGCATCGCGTCGGCGTACAGGTGGTCAAGGGTCGCCGGGGCAGGGCCGACGGCTGGACAGAGGTGCATGGCGGCTGCTCGCAGCACGTCTGTCCGGTCCACGTCGGCGACATCAAGAGTGCCCCGCATGGCCACAGCGACGCCCTGACGCACCATCACGACCGTGCACCGGATGGAGGCGGTGGAAGACGTCGGGGCGGAGCTCGGAGACGCCCGCCAGCGACTGCCTATCGCCGCCGACCTGGTGAACTCCTTTGTTGAACAACTAAATTCGTTGATCGTGCACTGGTGAAAGCGATCGGATTGGACACGCTTGGCCGGAAGGGCGGTGTAGTTCTCGGCAGGCGGTGCGCAGGGTGTCGGCGACCAGTTCGGTCCGCAGGCGCTCGGCCCGGCGCGTCAGACGTGCGACACGGCGTCGGCTGCACAGCTCGCCGTCGCGTTGGAGGGCGGCGTGAACACGCCTGCTGGACCGTCGCCAGCAGTGCGGGCTGGGCCCACTCCTCGCGGCGACCGGCGTTGAGGGTTTGGACGGCGGCCGAGAACAGCGGGTCCCCGGCCAGCATGGCCGCCAGCAGGCCCTTGACGGACCAGGGCGCTGGACGGGCGCGGCGCAGTGGGGCATGGTCGGTGACGTCTTCGTGGATCAGGCTGGCGCTGCGGCCGAGTTCGACAGCCACCGCCGCAGGAAGGCCGTTGGCCCGTGAGCGGATCAATGGCTCCACGAGTGCGGCGGCTCGGGAGAGGACCTGCGTGCTGGAGCGGGGCTGGGGTCCATGGGTCAGCCCCTTCCTGCCGGACGGATCGGGTCGGTCACATTTGTGCCACGGCGCGGTCTCCCACCACAAGCGGCGCTCGTCGTGCACCGGAGGAGTGAACTGCACAGGATGCGTCTTGAAGTCGCTACCGGACGTCTTCTGCTCGTATGGGTTCCAATGGGGCGATGGTGAGCACCATTGGAACCCGCTTATGGCGCAAAGCGCCTTCGAATCGCGAACGCGGTCGCCTGGTCAGGGGCGCGCGGGTGGCGCGTCGCGCCGTAGCCGTACTGATCCCATCGGATGAAAGACGACCAGGTCGGACCCGTCGGCGGCAAGTTCCGGTGCTGACGCGGGATCAACTGAGACCATGCGGAGAACCATCCCCCGGGGCCTGGCCCGGACAACGCGGCTGGCGACGGCCCTCAGCATGCTGTGCGGCACGCTGCTGAGCGGCACGATCGTCGCCACACCTGCGCACGCGGCGATCACCTTCAGCAAGACGGTCGACAAGACCGCTCCCGCCCCGGGGGAGCAGGTCACCTACACGCTCTCGTACACCTGCTCCACGAGCGAGTGCGTCAACGGGGAGATCGTCGACGCCCTCCCGCCCGGGATGGAGTTCGTCGGGTGGACCCCGGACGCCTCGACGGTCGACATCGCCGGGTCGACCGTGCCGCCGGCCGGGACGGTGGGGGGCGAGGCCAGGATCAAGCTGGTCAGCCCGCTGGCACCGGGAACGACGGCGACGGTGAAGGTGGTGCTCAAGTACCCCAACTTCACCACGGCCAACGGCCAGAAGGCGACCAACACCGCGACCTTCACGGCCGACGGCGAGCAGCCGCAGAAGGGTGAGGCCACCACCACGGCGGTCGTGCAACCCAAGTACGACGTCAGCAAGGGCGTCCAGTCGAGCAGCCAGGACGGACGGACCGTCACCTACCAGTTCGGGGCCTGCTCCAAGGACGGGGTGCCCAACGTCGACCTGGACACCAGCCGGCTGGTCGACACCCTGCCGCCCGGCGCCGTGGGTGGACCTGGCCCGCTCGCCCGGGTGGACGGAGAAGCCGGCGGGCAGCAACACCTGGGAGTACGACAACGGCGAGTTCCGGGCGGGCAACCACCAGGCGGGCTGCCGCTACCCCGGCGCGCTGGTGGTGCAGTACCCCGAGGCCTCCTTCCCCAACGGCACCACCACCAAGAACACCGTCACCCTCAAGGGCGACCCGCTGGGCCCGGACCCGGAGCAGGACCTCTCCACCGCCGAGGCGACCACGCCCGTCTTCCAGCCGCCGGTCACCGGCGTGGTGGTCGGGGCGTCGAAGGTCTGGGGCGCCACCGTCACCTCCGGTGACCTCAACTCGATGAGCCTGTTCCCGAGCAACAACGCCGGCCCCGTCACCAGCCTGGTGATGACCGACCCGGGCTCGGGGAGCAACCCGGCCGACCTCTTCAACTGGCTGGTGCCGCAGAGCATCCAGCTCAACCCGTGGAACCCGACCTCCATCGTCCTGACGTTGGAGTACAAGCTCAACGGCGACCCCGCCTGGCAGACCTTCAACGGACCGGCCTTCAACGGTGCGGCCGCCCGGCGGGTGACCTTCGCCGACGGTGCCGGTGACCCGGCCAACGACGTGCTGGGCATCCCGACCGGGCGCTGGCTGGACGGTCTGCGGTTCAGCTGGAACGGCCCGATCCCGGCCGGCTGGAGCCCGGGCAACGCCGTCCAGTTCCTCTCCCAGGTGATGTACACCGGCCACAACGGCGCCACCGCGCCCACCCCGCTGCACAACTGCATCGACGTGGTCGGCACCGACGCCTCGGGCGTGAAGGGAACCGCCAACGCCTGCGCCGACACCACCGTGAAGGCGGGCACCAACCTGGGCGCCGCCAAGACCACCGTGGACGGCGGGGTGACGTCGCCCGGTGGCCACGCCACCTTCCAGGTGGTCCCGTTCAACCGGACCGGCCGGGCGCTCGACAAGCCCTTGGTGCTCTTCGACCTGCTGCCTCCGGGCATGGTCTTCACCGAGGGCAGCGTCCGCCCGGACCCGGGCTGGAACCAGAGCAAGGCGCCGGACTCGGTCAGCGTGCTGCCCGGCAAGGACGGCCGACAGCTGATCAAGATGGTCTGGAACCCGCCGGTCCCGGACCAGACCTACCTGCACGAGGACCGCGCCTACCGGGTGCTCTTCGACGCCCAGGTGGCAGGCAGCGCGAAGCCGGGCACGGTGACCAACGAGGTCTTCGTCACGGTTGACGCCCCGTCACCGCCGGTCACCTGCGTCTACTACGGCACCGACAGCTCGGTGCCCGACGCCAAGGACCTGAACGGCAACGGCGACACCACCGAGAAGCTCTGCCGGGCGAGCTCGAACGTGCAGATCGACGTGCCCGCAGTCCTGCGGGCGTACAAGGAGGTCAAGGGCGACAAGGACGCCGACTACGGCTCCTCCGGGACCACCTCGCCCGGCGGCGACATCTCGTACCGGATGACGGTGCGCAACGACTCGCCCGAGCCCGTGACCGAGTTCCTCGCCTACGACCGCCTGCCCACCCCGGGCGACGGCTACGTGCTCAACCCGAACACCGGGCGCGGCTCCTCCTGGACCCCCTCGCTCACCGTGCCGCTGGCGAGCAGCGACCCGACCGTGGTGATCGAGTACACCACCGACCCCAACCCCTGCCGGCCGGCGACCTTGCCGACCACCCCGGCGGACGCGCCCTGCAACTCCGTTGCGAGCTGGACCACTTCGTTCCCCGGTCCGGGTGCGGCCACCTGGTTCCGGATCCGTCGACCGGGGGCCCTCGCCCCCGGTGCGAGCTTCACGCTGACCTGGTCGATGGTGGCCTCGGTGGACGCTCCGGACGCCGGGTTCGCCTGGAACAGCTTCGCCTACACGGCGACCAGCAACGACGGCAAGCCGCTGCTGCCCGCCGAGCCGGCCAAGGTCGGCATCGGCGTGCAGTGGCCGCCGACCCCGCCGAACTCGCTGGGCGACTTCGTCTGGGACGACGCGAACAAGAACGGCCTGCAGGACGCGGGCGAGCCCGGCGTGCCGGGTGTGAAGGTCACCCTGATGGACGGCCAGGGCCGGGTCGTCCGGGACAAGGGCGGCAAGCCCGTCACCACGGTGACCGACGCCGCCGGCAAGTACCTGTTCGCCAAGCTGCCGAACGGCACCTACGGCGTGCAGTTCGACCTGACGACCATCCCGGTCGGCTGGTCGGTGACCACCCGGGCGGCGGGCGACGCGGCGAAGGACTCGGACGCCGACCCGGCGACCGGGCTGACCCAGACCGTCGCCCTCACGGGCGGGACGGACCACATGGACCTCGACATGGGTCTGGTCAAGCCCCCGCAGCCCAACTCGCTGGGCGACTTCGTCTGGGACGACAGCAACCGCAACGGCGTGCAGGACCCGGGTGAGCCCGGGGTGGCCGGTGTGACGGTGTACCTGCTGGACGGTGCCGGCCAGAGTGTCCTGGACGCGAACGGGAAGCCGTTCAGTGCGGTGACGGATGCGAGCGGGAAGTACCTGTTCGCGAAGCTCCCGAACGGGACCTACGGCGTGCGGTTCGACCTGACGACCATCCCGGCCGAGTGGAAGGTCACCCTGCGCGGAGTGGGCGACCCGACGAAGGACTCGACGCGGACCCGACCACCGGCCCTGACCCGCACTGTCCAACTGCCGGGTGGGACTGACCACTTGGACCTGGACATGGGTCTGGTGAAGCCGCTGCCGAACTCCCTCGGCGACTTCGTCTGGGAGGACCTCGACAAGAACGGCCTGCAGGACCCGGGTGAGCCGGGCGTGCCGGGCGTGACCGTGTACCTGGTGGACGAGACCGGGAAGAACATCCTGGACGCGAACGGGAAGCCGATCAGCACGGTGACGGACGCCGGTGGCAAGTACCTGTTCGGGACGCTGAAGGACGGCCGCTACGGCGTGCGGTTCGACCTCTCGACCGTGCCGGCCGGTTGGACCGTGACGATCCCCCGGGCGGGCGACCCGACGAAGGACTCGGACGCCGACCCGAAGACCGGGCTGGCCCCGGCGGTGTCGCTGGCCGGCGGCGCGGAGTTCCTCCAGTTGGACATGGGCCTGATCCGGCCGGTGCCGCCGACTCCCACGCCGGACCCGACTCCCACGCCGGACCCGACCCCGACCCCCTCGCCGTCGCCCACCGTGGACCCGACGCCGTCGCCGACCCGGCCGACGACCCCGACCGCGAGCCCGACGGGGAAGCTGCCGGACACCGGAAGTGACACCCCGTCCGGTCCGCTGGGCGCGCTGGCGGGAGTCCTGGTCCTGCTCGGTGTGCTGCTGACGGTCCGTCGGAGCGGCCGCCACGGCTGACCGTAGGTGATCCGAAGGCGCGAGGCGCCGCCGGAGCTCGGGCCGGACCACCGGCCGGGCTCGCGGGCGGCGCCTCGTGGCATGTCCGGGCCGGTGCGCTGAACGAGTGCATTCCTGCTGGTCAGCGGAGTGCTGCGGCGCGCCGACGAGGCCTCTGATCCGATCAGGCATTCATATACAAAAACCACCGTATGCCTTGGTCTGGACAGAAACGGGAACTCGATGGTCGGCAGAGTGAAGCGCCTGATCGCGATGGTTCTGGCCTGTGTGCTGGCCACCTTCGCCTCGCCGTTCTCGTCCGCGGCGGTCGCGCCGGTGCACCGCGCTCCGGCGGAGACCCGGGCGGCGGCCGGTGCCTGTGCGGCGAAGACCTCGGGCTACAACCAGTGCCAGGTCTTCCGCAGCACCGGTTCGCTCCAGACCTTCACGCCGCCGGCCGTGGCGACCGCTGTCCGCTTCCACCTGTGGGGCGGCGGCGGTGGCAACGGCACCGGTGCCACCTCGGGGTGGGGTGGCGGCGGTGGCTACACGCTGGGGAGCGTCTCGGCGCCGCTGGCGGCGTCCTACTCGATCAACGTGCCCGCCGGGGGCGGCGGGGTGTCCAACGCGGGCGGCGGCGGTGGTGCGGCCTGGGTGAAGGACGCGTCCGGCGCGCTGCTGCTGGTCGCCGGTGGCGGTGGTGGCGGTGGCCGGGGGGTCACCGGGTTCGTGGCGGGCGACGGCGGGGCCGGTGGTGGCGCCAACGGCGCGACCGGCGGCGACGGTGCCGGCGGTGTCAAGGGCGGTGCCGGTGCGGCCGGTGCGGTCGGCGGCGCGGCGGGCAACGCCGGTACCCGCGCCGGCAAGGCGGGCGGGGCCGCGCCGCTCGGGGCCGGCGGTGCGGGTGGTACGGACGGGAGCGTCGGCACCAGCAGTGCCGGCGGCGGCGGGGGCGCCGGCTACGCCGGTGGCGCGGGCGGCGACGGTGCGATCGTGACCCAGGCCGGTGGCGGCGGTGGCGGCGGCAGCGGCTTCGTGGACACCACGAAGGTCCCGGACGGCACCACCACGGCAGGGTCGGGGAAGACCCCGGCCGGGACGGACGACCCGTTCTACGACGGTGACAAGTACGGCGATCCGAAGACGGCCGGTGCGGTGGTGGTCGAATGGGCGATCCCGGCCGTGCAGATCACCTCGCCGGGGGACGGCGACACCATCGGCACCGACACCGAGTTCACCGGCACCGGTGCCCCGGGCGCGACCGTGACCCTGACCCGCGGTACGTCGACCAGTGCCATCGGCACGGCGACGGTCGGGGCCGACGGTCGGTGGACGATCGTCGCCAACGGCCAGAGCACCAGCGCCACCCCGGTGGTCTACAAGGCGTCCCAGACGCTGACGTCGGGTCAGACGCCCGTCACCAACAGCATCTCGGTCACGGTGGTCAGCACCGGCCTGATCGACAAGGGCAAGCCGGTGACGAGGATCTCCAACGCCCTGGCGGGCCGCTGCCAGGCCGACTACAACGGCACCTCCCAGTTCTGGTCCGGCGGGAGCGGGCCCAGCTGCAGCTCGGCCCTGAGCATCGGGACCTCCCTGGTCTCGGGGGGCTGGTTCAACGGAGCCAGCTCGCTGACCGGCGTCAGCCAGACGCCCACCACCGGCACCGGAAGCGCGTCCGATCCGTACAGCATGACGACCGTGTACTCGGCCGGGAGCGGGATGCGGCTGTCCCAGGAGGACTCCTACGTCAACGGCCAGAACGGTTTCCGGGTCGACGTCACGGTCGTGAACACCGGCACCACCGCGCGGACGGGAACGTACTACCGGGGCGGTGACTGCCTGCTGGCCGGAGTCGACCAGAGCTACGGGGCGGTGCTCCCGGCGGCTCCGGGGATGGGCAACGGCATCGCGTGCGTGAAGAACTCGGACGGCACCGGCCAGGCGATGATGCTCGTGCCGCTCACCGCCGGCAGCACGTACGCCGAGGGGACCCCGACCAACGTCCGTGACCAGGCGTCGGGTGGCAAGCCCATGCAGAACACCTGCCGGTGCACGGAGAACCTGGACAGCGCGATGGGCCTCTCCTGGCCGTACTCGCTGGCGCCGGGCGAGTCGAAGACCTTCAGCTTCGTCACCTACTTCCGTCCGGCGGACGTCAAGGCGATGACCGCGGAGAAGACGGTCTCACCGGGCAAGGTGAAGCCCGGGGACACCGTCACCTACACGGTGAAGTTCACCAACCCGAACACCTACCCGGTGACCACCTTCGGCTTCACCGACACCCTGGACGCCCGGCTGGACTACGTCGCTGGTTCGACCTCGGGGACGGACCTCAACGAGCCTGTGGTGAACGGTTCCCAGGTGGGGTGGGGAACCTTCACCACGCTGGCCGCCGGAGCGTCGTACACCTTCACCTTCCAGGCGAAGGTGAAGACCACGGCGACCCTGGGGACCGCCACCAACGACTTCTCCGGCGACGGCATCACCACCCTGTCCAAGGTGGCGCCGCTCTTGATCGCGCCGCCGGCGAACCTGACGGTGACCAAGACCGTGGACCGGACGGCGGTGCTGATCGGTGGTCAGGTGGTGTTCACCGTCACGGTGAAGAACGACGGCCCGAACGCGGCGGCCAACGTCGTGCTCACCGACCAGCTGCCGACCGGGCTCACCTGGGTGTCGGACGACTCGGCGGGCAAGTACGACCGCACCACCGGCAAGTGGACGGTCGGCGCACTGGCCAAGGACGCCACGGCGACCCTGAGGATCACGGCGAGGGCCGCCCAGGAGGGCGACTTCCTCAACGCCGTGACGGCGGTGACCTCGGACACCACCAACGGCACGGTGCTGTGCACCGACGCCTCGACCCCGTCGACCTGCCCGAGCGCCCGGGTCACCGCGCGCTCCAGTGACCTGGTGATGGCCGCGGCGACCTCCCCGAACCCGGTCGTGCCCGGCGGCACCACCACGGCGACGCTGACGGTCACCAACAATGGCCCGTCGACCACCGGGTCCGCGGCGACGGTGACCTTCACCCTGCCGCAGCGCACGACGCTCGGCGCCCCGCTCCCGGCCGGCTGCACGGCGGCTGCTGACGGCAGGTCGGTCAGCTGCACCGTGGCCACGGGTCTGGCGAAGGACGCCAAGGCCGTCTTCGCGGTCCCCCTGGTCGTCGACTCCGGTGCCCCGCTCGCGACCGCCCTCACCGGTGGCTCGGCGGTGGTCGCCCTCACCGACGACCCGAACACCGCCAACAACACGGCGGCCGTCCCGCTCACGACGGCCGCCAAGGGCTCGAACGACCTGGCGATCGCGGCGACCTCGCCGTCCGCCCCGGTGACCCCCGGCACGGCGGGCACCGTGACCGGAACGGTCACCAACGGCGGTCCGTCGGACACCACGACGGCCTCGACGGTGACGTTCACCCTGCCCGCCCGCACGACGGCCGCCGCGACGCAGCCCGCCGGGTGCACGGTGGCCGCAGACCGGAGGTCCGTGACGTGCACGATCGCGGCCGGGCTCAAGAACGGGGCCACGGCCTCCTTCGCGGTCTCGGTGGTGGTCGATCCGGACGCGCCGCTCGGCACCGTGCTGTCCGGTGGCACCGCAGCGGTCGCGAACGCCGAGGACCCGGTGGCGACCAACAACTCGGCCGCCTTCACCGTGACGACGGCGGCGACCGGATCGGCCGACGTCTCGATCACGAAGAAGGCCGCGGGCAGCGCGCTCGTCCCGCCCGGCGGGACCTTCGTCTACGACATCGTGGTGACCAACGCCGGCCCGTCCCAGGCGACCGACGTCGTCGTCACGGACACCCTCCCGGCCGCGTTGAAGTTCGTGTCGGCGGACTCGGGCTGCACCGCCTCGGGGCAGGTGGTGACCTGCCCGGCGATCGCGACGCTGAACCCGGGAGCGAAGGGGACGGTCAAGGTCACGGTGCAGCTGGACCCGGCGTACGCGGGGGACGGCAAGGACGTGCGGAACCAGGCCGTGGTCAAGTCGGCCACAGCCGACCCGGACCAGTCCAACAACACGTCGGACGCCTCGACGGGTGGTCTGCCCGGACCGGGGCCGGGTCCGAATCCGCCGGCGCCGGTGAAGGCTGACGTCGCGATCGTGAAGAAGCCGGTCGGCGCCGGGGCGGTCGCGCCGGGTGAGTCGTTCGACTACACGGTCACGGTGACGAACAACGGTCCGTCGGATGCTGCGGGTCTGGTGGTGTCGGATGCCCTGCCCGCAGTGCTGAAGTTCGTTTCGGCGAGCGACGGTTGTACGGCGAGTGGTCAGCAGGTGACGTGCCCGAAGGTGGCCACGCTCGCGGCGAAGGCGTCCAGGACGTTCACCATCAAGGTGCAGCTGGACCCGGCCTACACGGGTGACGGCAGTGACGTGCGGAACCAGGCGAAGGTCGCGACGGACAGTGCGGATCCGGACCTGAGCAACAACACGTCCGACGGTTCGACCGGGACGCTTCCCGGTCCGGACCCCGGGCCGTACCCGCCGGCGCGGGTGAAGGCGGATGTGGCGATCACGAAGAAGGCCACGGCGACTGCGTTGGTGGCTGCGGGTGAGTCGTTCGACTACACGGTCACGGTGACGAACAACGGTCCGTCGGATGCTGCGGGTCTGGTGGTGTCGGATGCCCTGCCCGCGGTGCTGAAGTTCGTTTCGGCGAGCGATGGTTGTACGGCGAGCGGTCAGGACGTCACGTGTCCGAAGGTGGCGACGTTGGCGGCGAAGGCGTCCAGGACCTTCACCGTCAAGGTGCAGTTGGACCCGGCGTATTCCGGTGACGGGAAGGATGTGCGGAACCAGGCGAAGGTGGCGTCGGACAGCGCGGATCCGGATCTGTCGAACAACACGTCTGATGCGTCGACGGGTGGTCTGCCGGGTCCTGGTCCGGGGCCGAATCCGCCGGCGCCGGTGAAGGCGGATGTCGCGATCAGCAAGAAGCCCGCGTCCGCCACTCTCGTGTCGGCGGGTGAGTCGTTCGACTACACGGTGACCGTGACGAACAACGGTCCCTCGGATGCCACGGGTGTGGTGGTGTCGGATGCTCTGCCGTCGATGGTGAAGTTCGTTTCGGCGAGCGATGGTTGTACGGCGAGTGGTCAGCAGGTGACGTGCCCGAAGGTCGCGACGTTGGCGGCGAAGGCGTCGAAGACGTACACGGTGACGGTGCAGTTGGACCCGGCGTACGCGGGTGATGGCAAGGATGTGCGGAACCAGGCGAAGCTGGTGACGGACAGCGCGGATCCGGACACGTCCAACAACACGTCGGATGCGTCGACGGGTGGTCTGCCGGGTCCTGGTCCGGGGCCGAATCCGCCGGCGCCGGTGAAGGCCGATGTGGCGATCACCAAGAAGGCCACGAGCACCACGTTGGTGGCCCCGGGTGAGTCGTTCGACTACACGGTCACCGTGACGAACAACGGTCCGTCGGATGCTGCCGGACTGGTGGTCACCGATGCTCTGCCGTCGATGGTGAAGTTCGTTTCGGCGAGCGACGGTTGTACGGCGAGCGGTCAGGACGTCACGTGTCCGAAGGTGGCTACGCTCGCGGCGAAGGCGTCCAGGACGTTCACCGTCAAGGTGCAGTTGGACCCGGCGTATGCGGGTGATGGCAAGGATGTGCGGAACCAGGCGAAGGTGGCGTCGGACAGCGCGGATCCGGATCTGTCGAACAACACGTCGGATGCGTCGACGGGTGGTCTGCCGGGTCCTGGTCCGGGTCCGAATCCGCCGGCGCCGGTGAAGGCCGATGTGGCGATCACCAAGAAGGCCACGAGCACCGCGCTGGTGTCGGCGGGTGAGTCCTTCGACTACACGGTGACCGTGACGAACAACGGGCCGTCGCAGGCTTCCGGCCTGGTGGTGACCGACAGCCTTCCCGCAGTGCTCAAGTTCGTCTCGGCGAGCGACGGTTGCTCGGCCTCCGGCCAGGACGTGACGTGTCCGAAGCTGGCGACGCTCGCCGTGGGTTCCTCGAAGACGTACACGGTGACGGTGCAGTTGGACCCGGCGTACGCGGGTGATGGCAAGGATGTGCGGAACCAGGCGAAGGTGGCGTCGGACAGCGCGGATCCGGACACGTCCAACAACACGTCGGATGCGTCGACGGGTGGTCTGCCGGGTCCTGGTCCGGGTCCGAATCCGCCGGCGCCGGTGAAGGCGGATGTCGCGATCACCAAGAAGGCCACGAGTACCACGTTGGTGGCCCCGGGTGAGTCGTTCGACTACACGGTGACCGTGACGAACAACGGTCCGTCGCAGGCGTCCGGGCTGGTGGTGACCGACAGCCTTCCCGCAGTGCTCAAGTTCGTTTCGGCGAGCGATGGTTGCACGGCGAGCGGGCAGGACGTCACCTGCCCGAAGGTCGCGACGTTGGCGGCGAAGGCGTCCAGGACGTTCACCATCAGGGTGCAGTTGGATCCGGCGTACTCCGGTGACGGGAAGGACGTGCGGAACCAGGCGTCGGTGGCGTCGGACAGTGCGGATCCGGATCTGTCGAACAACACGTCGGACGCTTCGACGGGTGGTCTTCCGGGTCCTGGTCCTGGTCCGGGTCCGAATCCGCCGGCGCCGGTGAAGGCCGACGTGGCGATCACCAAGAAGCCCGCGTCAGCTGCGCCCGTGGCCCCCGGTGAGACGTTCGACTACACGGTCACGGTGACGAACAACGGTCCGTCGCAGGCCTCTGGTCTGGTGGTGACGGACAGCCTTCCCGCGGTGCTGAAGTTCGTTTCGGCGAGCGATGGTTGTACCGCGAGCGGGCAGGAGGTGACGTGTCCGAAGCTGGCGACGCTGGCGGTGGGTGCGTCGAAGTCGTACACCGTCAAGGTGCAGTTGGACCCGGCGTACTCCGGTGACGGCAGCGATGTGCGCAACCGGGCGAAGGTCGCGACGGAGAGCCCCGACCCGGATCCCTCCAACAACACCTCTGACGGGGCCACTGGAACCCTTCCCGGTCCGGGGCCGAATCCGCCGGCGCCGGTGAAGGCGGATGTGGCGATCACCAAGAAGGCCGCAGGCACCACGTTGGTGGCCCCGGGTGAATCCTTCGACTACACGGTCACGGTGACGAACAACGGTCCGTCGCAGGCTTCTGGTGTGGTGGTGTCGGATGCTCTGCCGTCGATGGTGAAGTTCGTTTCGGCGAGCGATGGTTGTACGGCGAGCGGTCAGGACGTCACCTGTCCGAAGCTGGCGACGCTCGCGGTCGGTGCCTCGAAGACGTACACGGTGACGGTGCAGTTGGACCCGGCGTACGCGGGTGATGGCAAGGATGTGCGGAACCAGGCGAAGGTGGCGACGGACAGCCCTGACCCGGACTCGAGCAACAACACCTCCGACGCTTCGACGGGTGGTCTTCCGGGTCCTGGTCCGGGTCCGAATCCGCCGGCGCCGGTGAAGGCGGATGTCGCGATCAGCAAGAAGCCCGCGGCGGCTACGCCCGTGGCCCCCGGTGAGACGTTCGACTACACGGTCACGGTGACGAACAACGGCCCGTCGCAGGCGTCCGGGCTGGTGGTGTCGGATGCGTTGCCGTCTATGCTGAAGTTCGTTTCGGCGAGTGATGGTTGCACGGCGAGCGGTCAAGATGTCACCTGTCCGAAGCTGGCGACGCTCGCTGTGAGCACGTCGAAGTCGTACACCATCAAGGTGCAGTTGGACCCGGCGTACTCCGGTGACGGCAGCGATGTGCGGAACCAGGCGAAGGTCGCGACGGAGAGCCCCGACCCGGATCCCTCCAACAACACGTCGGATGCGTCGACGGGTGGTCTGCCCGGTCCGGGCCCCGGCCCGAACCCCCCGGCGCCGGTGAAGGCCGATGTCGCGATTACCAAGAAGCCCGCGTCAGCTGCGCCCGTGGCCCCCGGCGAGACGTTCGACTACATGGTGACCGTCACGAACAACGGTCCGTCGCAGGCTTCCGGCCTGGTGGTGACGGACAGCCTGCCTGCGGTGCTGAAGTTCGTTGCGGCGAGCGATGGTTGTACCGCGAGCGGGCAGGAGGTGACGTGTCCGAAGGTGGCGGCGTTGGCGGCGAAGGCGTCGAAGTCCTACACACTCAAGGTGCAGCTCGACCCGGCCTACTCCGGCGACGGAACCGACGTCCGCAACCAGGCGAAGGTCGCGACGGACAGTGCGGATCCGGACCTGAGCAACAACACGTCCGACGGTTCGACCGGCACTCTCCCTGGTCCGGACCCCGGGCCGTACCCGCCGGCGCCGGTGAAGGCGGACGTGGCGATCACCAAGAAGGCCACGGCGACTGCGTTGGTGGCTCCAGGTGAGTCGTTCGACTACGCGGTGACGGTGACGAACAATGGTCCGTCGGACGCGTTGGGTGTGGTGGTGTCGGATGCTCTGCCGTCGATGCTGAAGTTCGTTTCGGCGAGCGATGGTTGTACGGCTTCCGGGCAGCAGGTCATGTGTCCGAAGGTCGCGACCTTGGCGGCCAAGACTTCCAAGACGTACACGGTGACGGTGCAGTTGGACCCGGCGTACTCCGGTGACGGGAAGGATGTGCGGAACCAGGCGAAGGTGGCGTCGGACAGCGCGGATCCGGACACGTCCAACAACACGTCGGATGCGTCGACGGGTGGTCTGCCGGGTCCTGGTCCGGGTCCGAATCCGCCGGCGCCGGTGAAGGCGGATGTCGCGATCGCCAAGAAGCCCGCTTCGAACGCCCCGGTCGCTCCTGGCGAGACGTTCGATTACGCGATCACGGTGACGAACAACGGTCCGTCGCAGGCTTCCGGCCTGGTGGTGACGGACAGCCTGCCCGCGGTGCTGAAGTTCGTTTCGGCGAGCGATGGTTGTACCGCGAGCGGGCAGGAGGTGACGTGTCCGAAGCTGGCGACGCTGGCGGTGGGTGCGTCGAAGTCGTACACCGTCAAGGTGCAGTTGGACCCGGCGTACTCCGGTGACGGCAGCGACGTGCGCAACCGGGCGAAGGTCGCGACGGAGAGCGCCGACCCGGACACTTCCAACAACACCTCTGACGGGGCCACTGGAACCCTTCCCGGTCCGGGGCCGAATCCGCCGGCGCCGGTGAAGGCGGATGTGGCGATCACCAAGAAGGCCGCGGGCACCACGTTGGTGGCCCCGGGTGAGGCGTTCGACTACACGGTCACGGTGACGAACAACGGTCCGTCGCAGGCGTCCGGGCTGGTGGTGTCGGATGCGTTGCCGTCTATGCTGAAGTTCGTTTCGGCGAGTGATGGTTGTACGGCCTTGGGCCAGCAGGTCACCTGTCCGAAGGCGGACACGTTGGCGGTGGGTGCGTCGAAGTCGTACACCGTCAAGGTGCAGTTGGACCCGGCGTACTCCGGTGACGGCAGCGATGTGCGGAACCAGGCGTCGGTCGCGACGGAGAGCCCCGACCCGGATACCTCCAACAACACGTCGGATGCGTCGACGGGTGGTCTGCCCGGTCCCGGTCCGGGTCCGAATCCGCCGGCGCCGGTGAAGGCCGATGTCACGATTACCAAGAAGCCCGCGTCCGCTAGTCCCGTGGCCCCCGGCGAGACGTTCGACTACACGATCACGGTGACGAACAAGGGCCCCTCGCAGGCCTCCGGGCTGGTGGTGACGGACAGTCTGCCCGCAGTGCTGAAGTTCGTTTCGGCGAGTGACGGTTGCTCGGCCTCCGGCCAGGACGTGACGTGTCCGAAGCTGGCGACGCTCGCGGTCGGTTCCTCGAAGACCTACACCGTCAAGGTGCAGCTCGACCCGGCCTACTCCGGTGACGGCACCGACGTGCGCAACCAGGCGAAGGCCACGACGGACAGCCCCGACCCGGACACTTCCAACAACACCTCTGACGGGGCCACCGGAACCCTTCCCGGTCCGGGCCCGAACCCGCCCGCCCCTGTGAAGGCGGACGTCGCGATCACCAAGAGGCCGGTCGGGTCCGCGCAGGTGGCCCCCGGTGAGACCTTCGACTACGCGGTCACCGTGACGAACAACGGTCCGTCGGATGCCGCGGGTGTGGTGGTGTCGGATGCTCTGCCATCGATGGTGAAGTTCGTTTCGGCGAGCGATGGTTGTACGGCGAGCGGTCAGCAGGTGACGTGCCCGAAGGTGCCGACGTTGGCGGCGAAGGCGTCGAAGACGTACACGGTGACGGTGCAGTTGGACCCGGCGTACTCCGGTGACGGGAAGGATGTGCGGAACCAGGCGAAGGTGGCGTCGGACAGCGCGGATCCGGACACGTCCAACAACACGTCGGATGCGTCGACGGGTGGTCTGCCGGGTCCTGGTCCGGGTCCGAATCCGCCGGCGCCGGTGAAGGCGGATGTCGCGATCGCCAAGAAGCCCGCTTCGAACGCCCCGGTCGCTCCTGGCGAGACGTTCGATTACGCGATCACAGTGACGAACAACGGTCCGTCCCAGGCCTCCGGCCTGGTGGTGACGGACGCCCTGCCCGCTGCCCTCAAGTTCGTTTCGGCGAGCGATGGTTGTACGCCCTCGGGTCAGCAGGTGACGTGCCCGAAACTGGAGACTCTCGCTGCAAAGGTCTCCAAGACGTACACGGTGAAGGTGCAGTTGGACCCGGCGTACTCCGGTGACGGCAGCGACGTGCGCAACCAGGCGAAGGTCACGACGGACAGCGCCGACCCGGACACTTCCAACAACACCTCCGACGGGGCCACTGGAACCCTTCCCGGTCCGGACCCAGGGCCTTACCCGCCGGCGCCGGCGAAGGCGGATGTGGCGATCACCAAGAAGGCCGCAGGCACCACGTTGGTGGCCCCGGGTGAATCCTTCGACTACACGGTCACGGTGACGAACAACGGTCCGTCGCAGGCCTCGGGTGTGGTGGTGTCGGATGCGTTGCCGTCGATGCTGAAGTTCGTTTCGGCGAGCGATGGTTGTACGGCCACTGGGCAGGACGTCACCTGTCCGAAGCTGGCGACGCTCGCAGTCGGTTCCTCGAAGACCTTCACGGTGACGGTGCAGTTGGACCCGGCGTACGCGGGTGATGGCAAGGATGTGCGGAACCAGGCGAAGGTGGCGACGGACAGTCCCGACCCGGACTCGAGCAACAACACCTCCGACGCTTCGACGGGTGGTCTTCCGGGTCCTGGTCCGGGTCCGAATCCGCCGGCGCCGGTGAAGGCGGATGTCGCGATCAGCAAGAAGCCCGCGGCGGCTACGCCCGTGGCCCCCGGTGAGACGTTCGATTACGCGATCACGGTGACGAACAACGGTCCGTCGCAGGCTTCCGGCCTGGTGGTGACGGACAGCCTGCCCGCAGTGCTGAAGTTCGTTTCGGCGAGCGATGGTTGTACGGCCTCGGGCCAGCAGGTGACGTGTCCGAAGGTGGCTGTGCTCGCGGTGGGTGCGTCGAAGTCCTACACGGTCAAGGTGCAGCTCGACCCGGCGTACTCCGGCGACGGCACCGACGTGCGGAACCAGGCGAAGGTCGCGACGGAGAGCCCCGACCCGGACCCGAGCAACAACACCTCTGACGGGGCCACCGGAACCCTTCCCGGTCCGGGCCCGAACCCGCCCGCCCCGGTGAAGGCGGACGTCGCGATCACCAAGAGGCCGGTCGGGTCCGCGCAGGTGGCAGCCGGCGAGACCTTCGACTACGCGGTCACCGTGACGAACAACGGTCCGTCGGATGCCGCGGGTGTGGTGGTGTCGGATGCCCTGCCCGCGGTGCTGAAGTTCGTTTCGGCGAGCGATGGTTGTACGGCGAGCGGTCAGGATGTCACGTGTCCGAAGGTGGCGACGTTGGCGGCGAAGGCGTCCAGGACCTTCACCGTCAAGGTGCAGTTGGACCCGGCGTATGCGGGTGATGGCAAGGATGTGCGGAACCAGGCGAAGGTGGCGTCGGACAGCGCGGATCCGGACACGTCCAACAACACGTCGGATGCGTCGACGGGTGGTCTGCCGGGTCCTGGTCCGGGTCCGAATCCGCCGGCGCCGGTGAAGGCGGATGTGGCGATCACCAAGAAGGCCACGAGTAACACGTTGGTGGCCCCGGGTGAGACCTTCGACTACGCGATCACCGTGACGAACAACGGTCCGTCTCTGGCATCGGGTGTGGTGGTGTCGGATGCTCTGCCGTCGATGCTGAAGTTCGTTTCGACCAGCGACGGTTGCTCGCTCTTCGGCCAGGACGTGACGTGTCCGAAGCTGGCGACGCTCGCGGTCGGTACCTCGAAGGCGTACACCGTCAAGGTGCAGCTCGACCCGGCGTACGCGGGTGACGGGAAGGATGTGCGGAACCAGGCGAAGGCGGCGACGGACAGCCCTGACCCGGACTCGAGCAACAACACCTCCGACGCCTCGACGGGTGGTCTGCCCGGTCCGGGCCCCGGCCCGAATCCGCCCGCCCCGGTGAAGGCGGACGTGGCGATCACCAAGAAGGCCACGAGCGCCACGCCGGTGGCCCCCGGTGAGACCTTCGATTACACGATCACCGTGACGAACAACGGTCCGTCGGATGCCGCGGGTGTGGTGGTGTCGGACGCTCTGCCGTCGATGGTGAAGTTCGTTTCGGCGAGCGATGGTTGTACGGCGAGCGGTCAGGACGTCACGTGTCCGAAGCTGGCGACGCTCGCGGTGGGTGCGTCGAAGTCGTACACCGTCAGGGTGCAGCTCGACCCGGCGTACTCCGGTGACGGCACGGACGTGCGCAACCAGGCGAAGGTCGCGACCGACAGCCCCGATCCCGACACTTCCAACAACACCTCCGACGCCTCGACGGGTGGTCTTCCGGGTCCTGGTCCGGGTCCGAATCCGCCGGCGCCGGTGAAGGCGGACGTGGCGATCGCCAAGAAGGCCACGGCGACTGCGTTGGTGGCTGCGGGTGAGTCGTTCGACTACACGGTCACCGTGACGAACAACGGTCCGTCGCAGGCGTCCGGGCTGGTGATGACCGACAGCCTGCCGTCGATGGTGAAGTTCGTTTCGGCGAGCGATGGTTGTACGGTGAGCGGTCAGGATGTCACCTGTCCGAGGCTGGCGACGCTCGCGGTCGGTTCCTCGAAGACGTACACCGTCAGGGTGCAGCTCGACCCGGCCTACTCCGGTGACGGCACGGACGTGCGCAACCAGGCGAAGGTCGGGACGGACAGCCCCGACCCGGACCAGAGCAACAACACCTCCGACGCCTCGACGGGTGGTCTGCCCGGTCCCGGCCCCGGCCCGAACCCCCCGGCGCCGGTGAAGGCGGACGTGGCGATCACCAAGAAGCCGGTCGGCAGCTCCTCGGTCGCTCCGGGTGAGTCGTTCGGCTACGAGATCACGGTGCGGAACGACGGTCCGTCGGATGCCTCGGGTCTGGTGGTGTCGGATGCTCTGCCGTCGATGCTGAAGTTCGTTTCGGCGAGCGATGGTTGCACGGCATCGGGGCAGCAGGTCACGTGCCCGAAGCTGGTGAAGCTCGCGGCCAAGGCGTCCAGGACGTACACGGTGGCCGTGCAGCTCGACCCGGCCTACTCCGCTGACGGGAAGGACGTCCGCAACCAGGCGAAGGTGTCGACGGACACTGCCGACCCCGACCTGAGCAACAACACCTCTGACGCCTCGACGGGTGGTCTGCCCGGTCCTGGCCCCGGCCCGAACCCCCCGGCGCCGGTGAAGGCGGACGTGGCGATCACCAAGAAGCCCGCGTCCGCTACCCCCGTGGCTCCCGGCGAGACCTTCGACTACACGGTCACCGTGACGAACAACGGCCCGTCTCAGGCCTCTGGTCTGGTGGTGACGGACAGCTTGCCCGCGGCACTGAAGTTCGTTTCGGCGAGCGATGGTTGCACCGCGAGCGGGCAGGAGGTGACGTGCCCGAAGGCGCCTGTGCTCGCGGTGGGTGCGTCGAAGTCGTACACCCTCAAGGTGCAGCTCGACCCGGCCTACTCCGGTGACGGCACCGACGTCCGCAACCAGGCAAAGGCCGCGACCGACAGCCCCGACCCGGACACCTCCAACAACACCTCCGACGGATCGACCGGAACCCTCCCCGGTCCGGGCCCCAATCCGCCCGCGCCGGTGAAGGCGGACGTCGCGATCACCAAGAAGCCGGTCGGCACGGGCCTGGTGGCCCCCGGTGAGACCTTCGACTACGCGATCACGGTCACGAACAACGGTCCGTCGCAGGCCTCCGGCCTGGTGGTGACGGACAGTCTGCCCGCGGTGCTGAAGTTCGTTGCGGCGAGCGATGGTTGTACGGCGAGCGGGCAGGAGGTGACGTGCCCGAAGGTGGCGACGCTCGCGGTGGGGGCGTCGAAGACCTACACCGTCAAGGTGCAGCTCGACCCGGCGTACTCCGGTGACGGCAGCGACGTGCGCAACCAGGCGAAGGTCGGGACGGACAGCCCCGACCCGGATCCGAGCAACAACACCTCCGACGCCGCGACCGGCACCCTCCCGGGCCCCGGTCCCGGGCCGAACCCGCCGGCTCCGGCCAAGGCGGACGTCGCGGTCACCAAGAAGCCGGTCGGGTCCACCCAGGTGGCCCCCGGTGAGACCTTCGACTACGCGATCACGGTGACCAACGCCGGGCCTTCCCGGGCCACCGACGTACGGACGACCGACGCACTGCCGGCACCCCTCGCGTTCGTCTCCTCGTCCGACGGGTGCACCGCAGCCGGGCAGGACGTGACGTGCCCGACCCTGCCGACCCTGGCGGTGAACGGAACGCGGACCTTCACCTTCACCGTGCGGCTGGACCAGGACTACGAAGGGAACGGCTCGGACATCGGGAACATCGCCAAGGTGACGGCCGGCACGGCGGACCCGGAGCTCGCGAACAACTCCTCGGCCGCGGCCGGGCTGCCCGGCGGGAAGCCCCGGCGGGGCGAGGCCGACCTCGCGGTCGACAAGTCGGCCGGCGGGAGCGCGGTGGTCCCCGGTGAGACCGTGGACTACACGATCACCGTCACCAACAACGGGCCCTCGTCGGACGGGTACAACGTGGTCCTGACCGACCGGCTGCCCGCGGCTCTGACCTACGTCTCCTCCCAGCCGGCCGGCTGCACGGTGGAGGCCACCACCCGGACGGTCACCTGCCCGGCCCGCGGCCGTCTGAAGGTGGGTCAGAAGATGACCTACGTGCTCACCGCACGGCTGGACGCCTCCTACCGGGGTGACGGCACCGACGTCGTCAACCGGGCCGTGGTGCACGCCGACAACATCGACCCCAACTCCGCCAACGACGGTGACGACGCCCCGCTGCCGGACAACGGGCGCCCCGCTCCGCCGAAGCGCGACATGGCGGCGCGGGTCACCCTCTCGCAGGAGACGGTGGTGCCCGGCGAGACGGTGAAGCTCATCGCGAGGATCACCAACAACGGGCCCTCCACCCACCACGGCGAGGCCACCTTCACGGTCACCCTGCCCGAGGAGCTCTCCTTCGCCCGGGCGCTGCCCGGCCACTGCACGGCGGTCGGTGCCAAGCGGGCCGTCTGCAAGCTCCCCGCCGGGCTCCTGCCCAAGCCTCGGAACGGTGCCGGCGATCCGGCGGTCGGTGTCCTGGAGACGGAGTTCGAGGTACGGGTCTCCCCGGAGGCCCAGGCCGGGCGGACCCTGACGGAGCGGGTCCGGGTGACCGATCCGGCGGACGGACTCGCCGAGAACGACGAGGACGTCTACGCGCTCCGGGTCGGCACCCCCGTGGCCGACCTCGCGCTGACCAAGTCCGCCGCCTACCCGGTGGGCAAGGACCGGGTGGACGCGGGCGACACCTTCACCTACACCGTCACCACCACCAACAACGGCCCGTCGACCGCGATGGGCGTCCGGGTGACCGACCCGCTGCCCGCCGAGCTCGCGTTCGTGTCCTCGCCCGACGGGTGCGGCGCGGACGGACGGACCGTCAGGTGCGGTCCGGTGGCCCGGCTGGCGCCCGGTGAGAAGGCCGTCCACCGCGTCCTGGTGACGCTCTCCCCGCGCTACGCCGGGAACGGCCGGGACGTGGACAACATCGCCACGACCGGCTCGGAGACCTTCGACCCCCGCCCGGCCGACAACAGCAACAAGCCGGGCACCAACGGGCCCGACGGCGGTCCGCTCCGGACCGTGCCGGCCGGACCGACGCCGAAGCCGAAGCCGGGGCCGCTGCCGGACACCGGAACGGCGGTCGCAGCCGCCACCACCGCCGCGACGCTCCTGCTCCTGCTCGGGCTCGCCTGCACCGCCGTGGTGCGGCGCCGCTCGCGCCGAGCGGGGGAGTGAGGACGGTGGCAGGACGGAAGGGCCGGGCACGGCCGAGCGGCGGCACGGCGGTGACCCGGACGGATGACCGGCGCGCGGCACGAACGGCCGGACGGGCCGGAGCGCCTGTCACCCGGGCAGAGTCACTGACGGTCCGTCAGCACGTTCCGTGCGGCGCATGCTCCAGGAGGTCGAGGTATTGGTGAGTTCCAGCCGACGGCGGACGGCGTCCCTGGCCGTCGTCGCCCTACCGGCGGCCGTGTGGTGCGGGGCCGCCTCCGCCGAGACGCCGGCACCCCCGCCGGCGGCGGCACCGGCGACCGCACCGGTGCTGGTGTCGATCGACGCGGGCGGCGGGCAGGCACGGGCCGGCGGCACCCTCGACTACACGGTGCGGGTCCGCAACGAGAGCGACCGGCCGATCGCGGCGGCCGAGGTCTACCAGATGCTGCCGGCCACGCTCCAGGCCGGTTCGGTGGGGGAGGGCGGCCGGATCGACGCCACCCAGGTCACCTGGACCGCCGAACTGCCTCCCCGGCGCGAGGTCACCCTCACCCTGACCACCAAGGTCGGGGAGCGGACCACCGGCGGCGACAAGCTCGTGACCACCGCCTGCGTGCGCACGGACCCGGGGCAGCCGCTTGCCGGTTGCGCCTCCAGCCAGGTCGCCTGGGCTCCGGAGGACGGAGGAAGGGGCGGAGCCGCACCGTCCCGGCTCCCGATGATGGCCGGCGCGGCAGCTGCGGTTGCCGTGGCCGGGGGCGTGTTCCTGCTGCGCGGGCGTCGTCGGCGCCGACGGTCGGACCCGGTCGCCGAGAGCGGTTGACCTCCACTCGGCCGGGGCGTCGTGCACCGGCCGCCGGGGTCGGCCCGCCGCAGTAGGACGGCTGCCGACCCTGCGTCGAGCACGGTGTGCGGGGGCGGTGTGGCGGCGCGTCCGTCGGTGGACGCACGGCTAGGGTCGGTCCGGTGATCCAACCCAACCGACCGGTCCTCGCGTTCCTCGCAGCCCTCGCGATGCTGGTGCCGTCCGCCCAGGTGCACGCGGCCGGAGCCTCAGGGCCCAGGTGCCCGAACGGGGCTCCGGCGCCCGTGCCGACCGGCACCTACGTGGTGCCGAGCCTCGCGTCCTCCTGGACCGCGGAGGACTGGGTGGCGCAGCTGCGGGCGCTGGACGATGTGGGGATGAACGAGGTCTACGTGCAGTGGGCGGCCGACAGCACCTCACGGCTCGTCTACTACCCCGGGTCGAGCCTCGGCTGGAAGACCGTCAGCGCCCCCGACGGCTCGGTGGAACTCGACAACCTCTTCCGGGCGGCGGACCTGGTCGGACGGGAGCCGGGGCGGCATCCGGTCCGCATCCACCTCGGCCTGACCGCGAACGAGAAGCTGTGGTGGCGTCAGCGGCCGTCCGACCCGGGCTGGTTGGTCACCGAGGCCGAGAACTCCCGGCGGGTGGCGGCCGACCTGTGGAACCTCTACGGCAGCCGGTACCCGGGGCTGCTGGCCGGGTGGTACCTCTGGCCGGAGGTGCAGGCCCCGCTCTGGACCACCCCGGAGTACCTGGCCGCCTTCGAGGAGTACGTGCGCGGGGTGGCCACCTCGGTGAAGGCCCTCTCGGCCCCCGGCGCGCCGCTGCCCGTCCTCATCGCCCCGTTCTACGGAGGCGAGTTGACCGAGGAGGGGCTGCGCACCTGGACCGCGCTCTGGCACGGCGTCCTGACCCGGACCGCCCCGGCGATCGACGCGATCGCGATCCAGGACGGCGGCGGCACCGGGCGCTCGCCGGCCGACATCGGCCGGCTGTTCGCGGCGGCCTCCGAAGGGCTCGCCGACCTGCCCGTCGCGATCTGGAACGACGCCGAGACCTACGACCCCTTCGACGGCGACGACCTGCCGATCCGGACCCTCGCCGAGAACCTGTGCGCGAGCAGGGCTTCCCGCTACCTGACCTTCGCGGCGAACCACCTGCTGCCGACCGATCCGGCCAGGATCACGTACCCGGCGGCCAACTCGACCTACCTCGCCTACGCCTCCTGGACCCGGGGCGAGGCCGCGTCTCCGCCGCCGGCGTTCCGCGGCGGGCTGCGCTCCGTCGCCGCCGGGCACGGCACGGTGCGGCTGTACTGGGACGCCGCGACCAGCAAGGCACCCGGTGGTGTGGCCGGGTACCGGATCTGGCGCGACCGGGAACTGGTGGAGATCCTCCGCGAGCCGAAGGCCCGTGGGTTCACGGACCGTCAACTGGCCTCGGCCACCCACTCCTACCGGGTGGAGGCCTTCGACGCCTTCGGCGGCACCACGGCGAGCGGGGCGTCGTCGGTGGTGGTCCCCGAGCGCGAGGAGCTCGCGGACCTGGCCGTGCGGCGTCCCTACCTCATCGAGGGGTGGGGCCAGGCCAACCACCCGGACGACGGCTCCCGCCTGACCGACGGGCTGCACGGCCCGCTCGACCCCTTCGACCCGGCCTGGGTCGGTGCCGACCTGCTCGACGACGACCCGGCCCAGTGGTCGGTGACGGTCGACCTCGGGGCCGACGCGCCGGCGGGCAGGTCGGTCGGCGCCCTGTCGACCGGCTGGCTCCAGGCGCGCGACACCGGGATCTTCCTGCCGACCGCGGTCGAGTACGCGGTGAGCGCGGGCGACGGTGCGCCGTGGACCACGGTGGGACGGGTCGAGCGCCCGGCCGTCCCGCACCGGCCGCTGGTCCAGGACTACCGCCTGGACCTGCCGGTCCCGGTGACGGCCCGGTACGTCCGGGCCACGGTCACCGGGAACGGCATCGGCTCCTGGGCGCTGACCGACGAGATCGAGGTACTGGGCCGGGGCCGGACGCCCTGAGTGCGGCGGAGGCCGGCCCCGGCTGCCGTCCGGGTCAGCCCGGGAGCCGCCGGAAGAGCGGCCGCGGCAGGTGGCGCAGCACCGACATCACGACCCGCAGGACGGAGGGGGCCCAGACGGTGGAGGCACCGTGCAGCAGCCCCTGCACGGTGGCGGTGGCCACGGCGTCGGCGGTGGTGGCGAACGGGGCCGGCTTCATGCCCGCCGTCATCCGGGTGCGGACGAATCCGGGGCGGACCACCATCACCCGGGCCCCCGAGCCGTGCAGCGCGTCGCCGAGGCCCTGGGCGAAGGCGTCGAGCCCGGCCTTGGCGGAGCCGTAGATGAAGTTGGCGCGCCGGGCCCGTTCCGCGGCCACCGAGGAGAGCACCACCAGGGTCCCGTGGCCCTGCCGCCGCAGCTGCCGGGCGCAGACCAGGCCGGCGGAGACCGCTCCGACGTAGTTGACCTCGGCGACCCGGGTCGCGGCCAACGGGTCCTCCTCGTCCCGGAGTTGGTCTCCGAGCAGGCCGAAGGCGAGCAGCACCACGTCGACGTCGGTCTCGGCGAAGACCTTGCCGAGCGCGCTCTCGTGGTCCTCGTAGTCGGTGGCGTCGAAGGCGATCTCACTGACGATGGCCCCCCGGTCCGCCAGCTCGGCGGCGGCGGCGGTCAGCTCGGGGGAGGGGCGTCCGGCCAGGTAGACCCGGTCGGTGCGGCGGCCGACCAGAAGGCGGGCGGTGGCGAGGGCGATCTCGGAGGAGCCGCCGAGGATGAGCAGGGACTGGGTGTCGCCGAGGGCGTTCTTCATGAGCTGGTGGCCTGACTGGGTACGGGGACGGGGAAGAGGGGTCCGGATGGCGGCCGGGCGGTTCACAGGGCCAGCCGACGGGCGAGGTCGGAGGTGAAGACGCCGTTCGGGTCGAGCGCACGGCGCAGGCTCCGGAAGTCGTCCAGCCGGGGGTACATGGCCCGCAGGGTCGCGGGCCTGAGGCGGGAGTCCTTGGCCAGGTAGACCCGGCCTCCGGCCTCCGCCACCCAGCTGTCGAGCTCGTCGAGCAGCGCGTTCAGCCCGGGCGTGCGGGTGGGGAGGTCGAGGGCGAGCGTCCAGCCGGGCACCGGGAACGACAGCCACCCCGGTCCGGCCGGACCGAAGCGCTTGAGGACGGCCAGGAAGGTGGGGCAGCTCGCGCGGCTGATCCGCTCCACGATCCTGCGCAGCGTCTCCTCCTGGCCGTCCGCCACCACGAACTGGTACTGGAGGAAGCCGGCCGGTCCGTAGATGCGGTTCCAGTCGGGCAGGCCGTCCAAGGGGTGGAAGAAGGTGGAGATGGTCTGGAGCTCGTCCCTGCGGAAGCGCGGGGCCTTGCGGTACCAGAGCTGGTTGAACGCCCGCACCGTGCTGGGGCGCAACAGACCGCCGGGCAGGTGCGGGGCCCCGGGCAGGGAGGACGGACGGAACAGCAGCGGGTCACGCCGGGCCGCCGGCGGCAGTGCCTCGGCCGGTGCGTGGTCGCCGCGGGTGATCACCGCCCGCCCCATCGCCGAGCCCCTGGCCAGCAGGTCGATCCAGGCCACGGAGTAGCGGTAGTGGTGGTCGCCGGACTTCAGACGGTCCATCAGGACGTCCAGATGGCCGACCCGTTCGGTGTCGACGGTCATCAGGGAGGACCGCACGGGCAGCAGCCGGAGGGTGACCGAGGTGATCACGCCGGTCAGGCCCATCCCGCCGGCGGTGGCGGCGAAGAGCTCCGACCCGGGGAGCACGGTGCTGAGGGCGCCGTCGGCGGTGACCAGGTCGAACTCGGTGACGTGGTTGGTGAACCCACCGCTGACGTGGTGGTTCTTGCCGTGCACGTCGGCGGCCACCGCCCCGCCCAGCGTGACCATCCGGGTCCCGGGCGTGACGGGCGGGAACCAGCCGAACGGCAGTACCGCGCGCATCAGTTGATGGAGGCTCAGGCCGGCGTCCGCGGTGATGAGGCCGTTCGGTACGTCGAAGGAGCGGATCGCCGCGCAGGCGGTCATGTCGAGGACCGACCCGCCGGCGTTCTGCGCGGCGTCGCCGTAGGCGCGGCCGAGACCGCGGGCCAGGATCCCCCGGGGGCCTGCCGCCGACACGGCGGCCCGGATCTGCTCGACGCGGCCCGGGATGACCACCCGTGCGGGTGAGGGCGCGGTGCGTCCCCAGCCGGACAGCAAGGCGGTCGGGGCCTCCTCGGACTGGCGAGGCCGGGGGGGTGGTGGCGGGGCCGACTGCTCCAGGAGTGGGGAATGCAAAGGAGTCGGCGTAGTGCCTGGGGAGCGTGACATGGCTCCTACGCTAGCGTCGCTGACTGCTGACGAGGCGAAGCGAGAATGCCTTCCGACCGAATGGCGTAGCGACTGGAAAAGTCGCTACTCATCATATTTTCCTGATCTCCATTCTCTCGCCGGAGGACGGGTCGCGGCGCTTTCCCTGAATTCCTGAACGCTCTGGACAACGAATCGTGTGTCGGAAGGTAATGTGCTGATGGCGGACAAGTCGGTGGAGCGGGGATACGACGCCCGTCCGTTCCACACGGTCTTCGTGGCGACCGGTGGGGAGCCGGTGGTGAGGGCGGCCCGCGGACCCTCCTGGTGCGGCGAGCACGTCACGGCGGGGGTGGTGCTCGGGGCGGCCGTCGGCGGACTCGGCCGCCGCTGGACCGCGGAGGGGGTGACCCGTGGCTGACCGGACCGTGGCCGTCGGCGACCTGGTGCCCAACCCGTCGCCCAGGGTGCCCCGCCCCGCAGGCGCTCAGCCCGTGGCGGCCGGGCGGACAGCGGCCTCCGTGGCGGTCGGACTGCTCCGGACCGTGCGGCCGCGCCAGTGGGCGAAGAACCTCCTGGTCCTGGCGGCGCCGGCCGCGGCTGGCCAGCTCACCGCGTCGGGGAACCCGTCCCGGCTCCTCCTGGTCTTCGTCCTGTTCACGGCGGCGGCGGGCGCGGTCTACCTGCTGAACGACGCGCTCGACGTCGAGGCGGACCGGGCGCACCCGGCGAAGTGCCGCCGTCCGATCGCCGCCGGGACCGTTCCGGTGGCGCTGGCGTTCGCCGCCGCCGCCGTGCTCGCGTGCACCGCACTGGTGGGCTCGTACCTGGCGCTGAACGCCATGGCCACGGCGGCGGTCGCCGCCTACCTGGTGGTCCAGGCCGTCTACTGCACCACCTTCAAGCACCTCCTGGTGGTCGACCTCGTGGTGGTCTCCTCCGGGTTCCTGGTGCGGGCGCTGGTCGGCGGACTGGCGATCGGGGTGCCGATCTCCGGGTGGTTCCTGATCACGACGAGCTTCGGCGCCCTGTTCGTGGTGTCGGCCAAGCGGTACTCCGAGCTCAAGCTGATGGCGGACCGGGCCGGTGCCACCCGGGAGCTGCTGGCCGACTACTCGGTCGGTTACCTGCGCTTCGTCTGGCAGCTGGCGGCCGGCGCCACCATGCTGAGCTACTGCCTCTGGGCGACCGGGTACCCGGCCGCCACCGCGGTGACCCATCCGGCCGTGCTGCCGTGGCGGGAGCTCTCCATCGCCCCGTTCCTGATCGGCGTCCTGCGGTACGGGGTGTTCGCCGACCACGGCACCGCCGGTGCCCCGGAGGACGTCATCCTCCGCGACCGGCCGCTGCTGATCACCGCGCTGGTCTGGACCGCGGTGTACGGGTGCGCCGTCCACGGTCGCTGAAAAATCGGACGACATTCCTTATGTCAAATTCGCCGGGAGCCGGGGCGGCGCGTCGACATCCGTGCCCTTCCGGTGGCGCTCGTAGAATCCTGCACCGAGAGCCCCCGGAGGTGAATTCCGGAAAGTCGGCTCCTGGCGGCCACGTGCCTTTCACTATTCTTTGGAGCCTTCGGTGACCATCATCTCCGATAGCCGGTCGAATACGGATCAGCTGAGCAGACCGGAGAGCCCGCCCGAGGAGCCGGGGGGACGGTGGCGGACCACCCGGCTCACGGAGGCGGCCGCCGTCGTCCTTCCGTGCGCGCTGCTCGCGGTCGGCGCCTACCGGCACCGTTGGATGGCCGACGACGGACTGATCGTCACCCGGACGGTGCGTCAGCTCATGGCGGGCAACGGGCCGGTGTTCAACGTCGGCGAACGGGCCGAGACCAACACCTCGACGCTCTGGACCTACCTGCTCGCGGCGCTGCGGTACGTGCTGCCGGTCGACCTGGGCCTGCTGGCGGTGTGGACGGGTCTGGTCTGCACCGTCCTCGGCCTGCTCGGCGCGCTGCTCGGGGCGCGGCGGCTGATCGGGACCGCCCCGGCCGGCTCCTTCGCCCTGCCGGCCGGCGCGCTGATCGTCGCCGTGCTGCCGCCGTTCTGGGACTTCGCCACCTCGGCGCTGGAGAGCGGACTGGTCTTCGGCTGGCTCGGCCTCTGCTGGTACGCGCTGACCCGGGTGCCCACCGGTGGGCGGAGGGCCGAGGCGCTCGCGTACGTCGTCACCGGGCTCGGCTGGCTGGTGCGGCCGGACCTGCTGCTGATCAGCGTGGTCTGGATGTCCTGGCTGATCTGGCGCGGCAGGCCGTCCTGGCCCCGGCTGACGCTGCTCCTGGCGCTCGCCTGGGCCGTCCCGCTGGCCTACCAGGTGTTCCGGATGGGCTACTACGGGCTGCTGTCGCCGCTGCCGGCGGTGGCCAAGGAGGCCGGCTCGGCCGACGTCCCGCGCGGCCTGGCCTACCTCCAGGACTTCGCCGACACCTACTACCTCTGGCTGCCGGTGCTGCTGACCCGGCTGCTGGCGATGGTCGCGCCGAAGGGCGAGCGGGTCCGCGAGGGCGGCGGCGAGGGGGCCCTGCGGTGGATGACGCTGGCCGGCGGCGTGTTGATGACCATCTACGTGGTCCGGGTCGGCGGCGACTTCATGCACGCGCGGATGCTGCTGCCGGCGCTCTTCACCCTGCTGCTGCCCACCATGCTGGTGCACGTCCGCCGGGCCGGCCTGGTGCTGGCCGGCGGACTGGCCGCCTGGGCCGCGACCTGCCTGGTGGCCCTGCGGGTGGACGCGATGTGGAACACCTGGGGCGTGTCCAACGAGCGGGCCTGGACCCAGAAGTACACGGGCAGCGCCCACCCCGACACCACCGCAGTCCACATCAAGGACCAGGCCGGCTTCGGGGAGACCTTCCGGCTCGCCCCGACGGACGCGGCGCCGAGCCTGCAGCTCTGGTTCCCGGACGCCGCCGGCGGCCAGTACCGGGTGCCGGTCAAGCTCGACTACCCGACACCGGTCAGGTACGCGGTGACCCAGGGCGGTCTCGGGGCGGTCGGCGCGGCGATCCCGCTGGACGCCCTGGTGATCGACCCGGCCGGGCTGGCGTATCCGCTGGGCGCGCACGCCGCGATGGGCCAGCGGGTCCGGGCCGGGCACGAGAAGCTCGTCCCGATGGAGTGGCTGGTGGCCGACTACGCGGCCGCCGACGCCGCGCTCGACAAGGTCCCCGGCCTCAACCCCGACGCCACCGCGGCGGCCCGGGCCAAGCTGGCCTGCGGCGAGCTCCAGGAGCTCCAGCAGTCGGTCCGTGCGCCGATGACCGCCTCCCGCTTCTGGGAGAACCTGACCGGGGCGTTCCAGCGGACGGTGCTCCGCTACGACGGCCAGCACCCGAACGCCCCGGCGCCGGGGTGCACGCCGCTGTCCTGACCGAGCGTCACGGAGCGGGGCCCGGACCACTGGTGGTCCGGGCCCCGCTCAGTGCTCCGGCCGTACCCGGAGGGTGCGGAGGGTGAAGGCGAGCATCGTGTACTGGCCGATGAGCATGACGAGTTCGATCAGCTGCCGGTCGTCGTAGAGCTCCCGCAGTCCGTCCCAGGTCGGGTCGGTGAGCTCACCCCGGTCGTGGAGTTCGTCCGCGGCACGGAGGACCAGGAGGTCCTCGGGGGCCCAGTCCCAGTCCGTCAGGCGGGAAGCGACCGCCGCGACGGCGCCCTCGGGCAGTCCGGCGGCGAGGGCCACCGGTACGTGGTGGCCCCACTCGTAGGTGCAGGACCGCAGGTGCGCGGTGCGCAGGACCGCCAGTTCCCGGGCCCGGGCCGGCAGGGTGCCGGCCAGCAGCAGGGTGCCCGCGAATCCCACCCACTGCCGGAACAGTTCGGGGTGCCGGGCCAGGACGGTGAAGACCGTCAGTGGTTCGTCGGCCGGACCGGGCAGGGTGATCGGCAGGGTCGCGGCCACCTCCGCCCAGACGGCGCGGGACACCGGGGGGATGCGGGGCGGTTGCCCGCCGGGGGCGGACGGGTGCACGGGCGGTCTCCTGTTCCGACGGGGTGTCAACGGTGGAGCGGGGCCGGGTGCCCACGGTACCGGCGGGCCCGTGCCTCCCGGAGCACCGCTGCCGCGGGCGGGGCGTACCGGGTCAGGCACCAGGCCGCGCGGGACACGGCGGAGCCGGTGACGACCGCCCGGTTGCGGTCCACCGCCCGGAGGATCCGCCGGGCGATGGTGTCGGCGTCGGACAGCGGCGTGAGGAAACGCCGGATCTCCTCGCGGGAGTTGTCCGAGAAGCCGGTCGCCGGGAGTCCGGGGTTGGTCCGGTCGAGGAACGGGGTGTCCACGAAGCCGGGGCAGGCCACGGTGGCCCGGACCCCGTGGGGGGCCGCCTCGGCGCGCAGGGCGAGGGTCAGGGAGACGACGGCGGCCTTGGCCGCGGCGTAGGGAGCGAGTAGCGGGGGGTGGATGAGCCCGGCCAGGGAGGACATGTTGACGATGTGTCCGTGCCCCTGACGCACCATCAGGGGGTAGCAGGCGGCCACTCCGTGGACCACGCCCTTGAGATTGGTCTCGATCGAGCGGTTCCAGTGGTCGATGCCGAGCTCCTGGAAGCTGCCGGTGACGGGGACGCCGGCGTTGTTGACCATCAGGTCGATCCGGCCGTGCTCGTCGGCCGTCCGGTCGCAGATCCCGGCGAGGGCCGCCGCGTCGGCCACGTCCGCGGTCGCGGTGGCGACCCGGCCCCGGCCCCGGGCGTGCAGCAGGCCGGCGGCGGTCTCCAGGCGTTCCCGGCTGCGGCCCACCAGGACCACGGTGCCGCCCCGGTCGGTGAGCCGGGTGGCCAGGGCGAGCCCGATGCCGGAGCTTCCGCCGGTGATGACGGCGACCGTCCGGTCGGCGGGGGAGGGGTGAGCGGTCATCGTGGTCCTTGTCCGGGGTGGATCGGGGCGGCCGGGCGATAGGCCGTACAGGCGGCCGAGGGGCCGGCCCCGACGGCGAGGAACAGCAGGGTGGACGGCCGTCCGGCCGCGGTGGCCTCCAGGTAGTCGGCGATCAGTGAGGCGGTGTGCGCGGCCGGCGCGGGGAGGGAGGACGGTGTGCGGCGCGGGGTCGGGAGGCCGAGGCGTCGTACCACCGCCTCCGCCAGGCCGGGGGTGGTGCGCGAGACCAGCAGCCGGGTCCGGCGGAGGTCGAGGTCGTGCCGGGCGGCGTAGGAGCGGGCGAGCAGGGCGGCCTGCTCGGCCAGCCGGTCGGTGGCGTCCGGGGCGGCCCGGAGGACGACCTCGTGCCGTGCGCGCCCGTGCGCCGGCGCCAGCTCGCTGTAGCCCTCGACGACCGGCGGGCCGGCGGCCGGCGGAGTGGCGGTGACCGGACCGAAACCCGCCCGGGGGTCCTCGCCCCGGGTGAGCAGCAGGGCCGCGCCGGTGGCGTCGTACGGGAACGTGACGGGCCTCTCGTCCGCCCCCGAGGGGTGGGCGTCGGCGGCGGTGACCAGGACGTTGCGGGCCTGACCGGCCGTCAGGAAGGCCTGCGCGACCTGGACGGCGTTGACCAGGCCGCAGGCTCCGTTGAGCAGGTCGAAGGAGAGCGTCGGCGCGGTGGCAGCGTCGCGGGCGTAGTCGGGGTTGATGCCCAGGTCGCTCTGGACCAGGGCGGCCACGGCCGGTTCGATCAGGTTCTCGTCCCGGTAGACGCCGACGTTGACCACCAGGTCGACCTCGGTCCGGCCGACACCGGCCCGGTCGAGGCAGGCCTGGGCGGCGATCCGGGCGTGGTCGACGGCGGACCGGACGGTCGGGTCGGTGCTGACGGCTGCCGAGCGGATCAGGGCGCCCACCTCAGACCACCACCGCGGCGCCGGTCGCGCCGGCGAGGCCGGCCCGCACCGCTGCCGGGGAGACGGTGACCGAGACGACGCCCATGACCACGCCGGAGGCGGAGACCACGACGAGGTACTTGGCCGGGCCGGTTCCGGCGCGGCCGCGCAGGTGGTCGTGGAGCGTCACGAACAGGGAGGTGGAGGCTGTGTTGCCGTAGCGGTCCAGGACCGTCAGCATCGGTGGCATCGGGCCGAGTTCGCGTTCGCCCGCCTGTCTGACCCGTTCGACGAAGCCGGAGCTGACCTGATGCGGGATCAGGAAGTCGAACCGCTCGTCATCGAAGGCGAGCCCGAGCCGGTCGAGGAGGTTGCGGTACAGGGCGGGCCACTGGCCGACCACGTCGTTGCCGTGCAGCTCCGCGCTGTCGGTGTGCATGGTCATCCCCGGCGCCAGGTCACTGGGCCTGGCCGTGCAGAGCCGGGCGAACCGGGCGCTGGTCATCAGCTGGGCGTAGTGGACGCGGTCGGGGGCGCCGGGCTCGGCGAGGTCCATCACCACGGCCGCCCCGGCGTCGCCGACGGTCAGTGAGGCCAGCCTGGGGTCGCGGAGCCCGGTGATCTCGCGCTGGGCGGTCTCGGCCACGGTCGTGGCGCACTCCCCGCTGACCACCAGACCGTTGCGCACCTGGCCCGACCGGATCAGGTGGTCGAGCACCGACACGCCGGTCATCATTCCGGCACAGGCGTTGGAGACGTCGAAGTACAGCGCCCGTACCGCCCCGATCTCCCGGCAGACCTCCAGGGCGAGGGCGGGCTCCCACTGCATCCGCTCACCGCGGTAGCGGGTGATGGAGGCGGAGATCACCACGTCGAGGTCCTCGGCCCGGTGGCGCGAGGAGGCCAGGCAGTCCAGAGCGGCCCGCACGGCCAGGGCGAGCGAATCCTCGCCGGTCCCCGGCCGCCGGTCGCGAACCCGGCGTTCGGCGATGCCGGTCAGGGCCGCGAGGTCCAACGGGAGGGGACGGGCGAGGGCGCCGACGATATGGGCGCTGCTCACCGCGGTCGGCGGGAGGTAGGTGCCGATGGACTCGAAACGTGTGTACACAGGGCTGTGCCTTCCGAGGGGATCGGCGTGCTGCGGCGCGGGGCCGGCGACGGCGGCCCGGCTGACGCGAGGTCAGCCACCGTCAGGCCATGGGCGGCGAGTGCCTCGCCGGCCTGGGCGCTGGTCCCGCCGGCACGTACCGGTACCACTGCGACGGCGTCGCGGACGACGGACCTGGCGAGCGGGGTCAGGACGGAGCGGGGGGCGGCCTCGAGGAAGACGCGGACCCCGGAGCCGTACAGTCGCGCGACCGCCGTGCCGAACGGTACGGGGTGGACGAGGTGGTGGACCACGGCGTCGCGGAACTCCTCGGCACCGTGGTGGGTGCGGCCTCGCAGGGGTGAGTGCACCGGGAAGCGAGGACGGTGGAACGGGATCCGATTCGCGCTGCGGCGGACCGCAGTGGCGACCGGGGCGAGCAGGGGGTGGTGGAAGAGCATCCGGGTCGGCAGCAGCGCGTGGGTGATGCGACGGAGTCCGGCCAACTCGGCGAAGGCGGTGACGCTGTCCAGTGGTCCGGAGAACACGGTCTGGGCAGGACCGTTGGAGCAGGCCGTCACCACCTCCGGAAGAGGGAGTCCGGCCAGCAGGGAGAGTGCCTCTTCGACCGGAAGCCTGAGGGCCAGGAGTGCGCCGGGCGGTGTTCCGTGTGCGGTCCGCGCCCGGTCGCAGGCGAGCAGCAGGGCGGTCGCGTCCGCCGCGGTGATGACTCCGGCGGCCGCTATGGCGGTGAGTTCGCCGAGGCTGTGACCCATCAGCACCTGCGGCCGGAGGCGGTGCTCGTCCTCCAGGAGGCGGAACACCGCGAGGTTCTGCGCCAGTGCGGCCAGTTGGAGCAGGAGTTCGTGGTCGGGAGGTCCGTCCCCGGCCGGGGACAGGAGCAGGTCGGAGACGGGGCGGCCAGGGAGGTCATCGGGCAGGGCCGCGTCGATCTCGCCCAGCGTGGCCCGGACGGCGGGGCGGTCGCGCAGTCCGCGCAACGAGCCCGCGACGCAGGAGCCGACACCGGGAAAGAGGACGGCGGTGCGGGGGGCCGTCATGGACGGGTCCGTCCACCGCCCGTACCGGATGCGGAGAGTGCGACGACCACGTTGTGGCCGCCGAAGCCGAGGGAGTTGTTGAGGGCGGCCAGCGGACCGTCGGGCAGCCTCGCCGGGGTGTGGCGCACCAGCCCGAGTTCGAGGGCTTCCGGCCCGTCGTCGGTGTTGGCCACCGGCGGGACGAGTCGGTGGTGGAGCGACAGTGCGGTGATGACGGTCTCGACCGCTCCGGCCCCGCCCAGCAGGTGACCGGTACCGGACTTGGTGGCGCTCACGGCAATCCGGCCGGTGCGTGCGCCGAGCAGGTGACGGATGGCGCGGGCCTCGGCCTCGTCGCCCTGCGGGGTCGAGGTGGCGTGTGCGTTGATCAGGTCGAGGTCGGTGGGATCCAGGCGGGCGTCGAGCAGGGCCAGCCTCATCGCCTCCAGCAGCCCGGAGCCGTCGGCGGGCGGCCGGGCGATGTGGTGGCTGTCGGACGAGACGCCGCCGCCGATGACCTCGCAGTAGACGCGGGCTCCGCGGGAGCGGGCGGCCTCGGCGTCCTCCAGGACGACGATGCCCGCGCCCTCGCCGAGGACGAAGCCGTCCCGGTCCTTGGCGAACGGCCGGGAGGCGAGCCGGGGTTCGTCGTTGCGGCGGGAGAGGGCGTTCATCGCGGCGAAGGAGGCGATGGTCAGGGCGTTGAGGTTGGCGTCGGTCCCGCCGGCCAGTACGACCTTGGCCCGCCCGGAGCGGATGGCCTCCAGTCCGAGCAGTACGGCCTCGGCGCCGCTCGCGCAGGCGCTCACCGGAGTGTGCACCCCGGCTCGGGCCCCGACGGCGAGGCCGACCTGGGCGGCCGCGCTGTTGCCCAGGAACATCGGGACGGCGTACGGGGAGACCGCCTCGGGCCCCTTCGTCCGCAGGGTGTCGTAGGTGTCGAGCATCGTGCCCTGTGACCCCAGGGCCGAGCCGACGACGACCGCC
>NZ_BAAAYB010000156.1:0-15570 GCF_039535905.1 Kitasatospora albolonga
CCCCGGCAACCCGACCCGCTCCTACCGCTCCCGGCAGCCCCTGCGCGTGGTCGCGGAGCTCCGGGAGTGGCAGGGCCACTCGGAGGAGGAGCTGCGGCAGATGCACGACCACCTGGCGGCGCTGAAGGCCCGGGGCATCGAGGCCATCAACGAGTGAACTCCCATCCCTCGGGGGGAGTGCGGTGGCTGTGTCGGACGTTGGATCGCAGGGATGGAAACGATTGAGCTGGTGCGCGTGCCGTGACCAGCGAATGATCAGGGGGCAACCGTTGGACGATGAGCAGAGTTTCCACCGTTACGGGCTCCGTCCCGTCGGCGCCGACCTCGACGAGATCCGTTCAGTGCTCAGAGAGCACACGAGGCTTGAGCGACAGTCCCAGGGCTACGGCGACACCGAACTGATGAAGCTCTGCTGTGTCCAACTGTTCAACAGCGGCGGCATCGACGATGTGCTTCTCGTCTGGAGCGCGAAGCGGGCCAGCTTCGACGCGGGCTGCTCGATCGACATCGAGCTCCTGCTCGGGCACGGGCTCGATGCGACGAAGGAGTACCTCTCGGCGCACCCGGAGCCTTCTGCCGCGGAGGCGCTGGACCGACTGTCCAAGCTCGAGGCCGACGGCGCGTTCGAGGGTTTCTCGGTCGAGGAGCGCTCGGCTCTCTACGACATGTACTACAGGGGCTACTGAATCGTTCGAGTCCGGTCACTCATGGCCCGTGGAGTTCGGTCTCCCAGGCCTGGAACGGCGGCTCCACCTGGTACGTCGGGTCGCAGAAGCCGCGAATCCACTGCGCTGCGCGGTACTGGGCATCTCCGTCGTTGAGCACGTTTCCATCGGAGTCGATCTCCAGCACGTTGCTGTAGACGGCGAAGACCTGCTCCAACGGAGAGCCGAACCGGAACAGAGCCGGCCGGTAGTCGAATCCGTCGAGCAGGTCCACGTCGACAGTGCCGTTGGCCAGGTAGAACGCGAAGAACCGAAGGGAAGCACGCAGATCGACAGGTAGATGTCCCATCGGGGCATCATGCCTCGTGGGGCGACCAGCTTGCCGAGATCACTCGGGCGACACGGCCGGGGTGAGGGGGCCGGCCGGGCCCGACGTGGAGTCAGTCCTGGCCGGTGGACTCGTCGTCGGGCTCCAGGAAGTGCTCGGGCATCGTCCAGGTGATCCCGGGGGGACCGGTCAGGTAGTGCCCGTCGCGGAGCACGGGCGGGCCGGTCAGTTCCAGGGAGTAGAGCACTTCCCCGTCCCGGAGCTCGGCGTCCAGGACCACTGCTGCGGTGCCGACCTGTTCGGGCAGGACGGAGCGCGGCGGGTCCTGCCGGTCCTCGGCGGCGCGGAAGCGCACCCGGTCGCCGCGGGCGAAGGCCGCGTGGGGCGGCCAGAGGGCGGCCGACACGGCGGCTTCGGCGTGGAGGCGGGTGGTGGGGAAGACCGGGACGGGGCTGTCGTCCTCGCTGACGAGGAGTTCGATCTCGGTGCAGCCGAGGATGACGCCCTCGGCTCCGGAGGCCACCAGGTCGGCGATGACGTGTCGGTAGGCGGCGCGGGACTCCTCGCGGACCAGGCCGAGGCAGAGCTCCTCGTAGATGACCCGGTGGACCAGGGCGCGTCCGGGTGCGTCCGGGACGAGGACGTCGAGGCCGTGGGCGGCGAGCCGGTCGCGGTAGAAGTCCTGCTCCATGGTGAAGGCCGTGCCGAGGAGGCCGACCCGCCGCACGCCGGCCGCTAGCACCGCCGCCGCGGTGGCGTCGGCGAGGTGCAGCAGCGGGATGTCGACCGCCTGCGCGACCCGGTCGGCGACCTTGTGCATGGTGTTGGTGCAGATCAGCAGGAGCTCGGCCCCGGCGGCCTCCACCGACTTGGCGGCTGCGGCGAGCAGGTCGCCTGCCGCGCCCCAGTCGCCGGCCACCTGCAGGCGCTCGACCTCGGCGAAGTCCACCGAGTGGAGCACGCACTTGGCGGAGTGCAGCCCGCCGAGCCGCTCCCGGGTCAGTTCGTTGAGCAGTCGGTAGTACTCCGCCGTCGATTCCCAGCTCATTCCGCCGAGCAGCCCGATCGTCTTCACCGGTCCACTCTTTCACGCCGCGTCAGGCGGCTCCGCAGCGGCTGGGCGAGGTGCAGGCCGAGGACGGGGGAGGCGAGGGCCACGGCGGCCAGTGCGGCGTTCCGGAGGGTGGTGTCGGGCGCCCCGGGGACGGGGCCGAGGCGGGCGGGGACGGGGCCGTCGGGGTCGAGGGTGAGGAGCACCTCGGTGCCGGGGTCCGGCGCGGCGGAGGCGAAGCCGACGCGTACCCCGTCGACCCGTGTCCCGTCGTCGAGGCGGACGTCCACCGCGCGGGAGTCGCCGTCGCGGTTCACCTGGACGCTCACCACCACGCCGTGGGCGGCCCGTCCGCGCTCGTGCAGGACGTGCGCCTGGGCCGTCTGCACGGTGGTCCACTGGAAGAGCAGCCAGCCGGCCGCGAAGAGGAGGAACGCTCCCAGGGTCAGGCGCCATCGCCACGGGGGCAGGCGGCTGGCGCTGAACAGGAGCAGGACGAGCAGCAGGGGGACGGCGGCCAGCATGACGCCCTCGTTGAGCTGGTCGGCGTGTGCCCAGCGGCCGACGAGCCAGACCGAGGAGCGCCCCAGCAGCAGCACGCCTCCTGTGATGCCGGCCGCCGCCAGGGCTGCCGCGAGCACCGCCACCATCGGGCGATCCTGGCCGTTGCGCACCGCCCCCACCCCCTTTGCCGCCGGGTGTCCAGGATGTGCGGGCCGGACGGCCGGGACAAGAGCCCGTTCCTCTCGGGGAGTTCGTCGTGCCGGGCCGGTCAGGCCGGGGGCGGGGTGAGGCGGGCGGAGAGGCCGGTGAAGTAGCTGCGGTGCAGGGCCGGGAGGTCGATGTGCTCGGGGTCGAGGAGCCAGAGGAGGTGGGCGCCCTCGAGGAAGGCGGCGGTCTCGGCGGCGAGGGTGGCCGGGTCCCAGAGGTCGCGCGGGCGTCGCGTTCGGCTGCGGCGCGGTGCGAAGGCGGCGAGCCAGATGTAAGGGACGCGCAGCGGCCACCCGGTCGCAAGAGAGCCAGTCGTGCAGGGCGGTGCCTGTGGGGTCAGGTTCTCGGCGGTCAGCGTCGGTTGTGAGGGCCGATCAGTCCGCGTATCGGTGGCCGCGGTGTGACTCGGCGTCGCGGACGAACCACGGGCGAGCGGCCTGCTGGCCAGGGTAGTTCGTGCGGACTCGTGTGCGGCGGGGCGGCGCCGAGCCGGAGGGCGTGCAGCGCCCCGAGCGCAGGTCTGGCCAATTCCTCCCTGGGCTGAGTGAGCCGCGTCCGAGGGGCGACCAGGCGCGTCCTGCTCCCGAAGTGGTGGAGGTCAGGGCGGAGGCGTGGTGCATGCGTGCAGGCGCGTCTCCACGCGACCGTGTTGGCAGAGGCGGTTCCGGCCAGTTCCTTGCGATAGCGCACTCCACTGCAACGGCCTGACGAGTTCGAGGGCGGCGTCGACCATCCGCTCGGCGCCGTTCGACTTACCGCGCCCGCTGTTGCAAGTGCGCCTGCCCTTGACCCTGCGGTCCCGACGGTGCGTCACGACTGCCTGGCCGCGTTGGGGCGCCGGGGCCGTGGTGGTGCCACTACTCGCCTCTGCAGCGTGAAAATAGGAAAATCGCCGATAGGCGCGGACCGCTGATCGCCATTGATGCTTGACGACACGTGCAGGAAAATGAGACCTACGACTCCGCTCGCGGCCGTCAACTGACCGTCCCGTCGACGGTTCTGGAGCTGTGGGCGGAGGAGAATTCGGCGCGAGGGCGACCGTGGTGCTAGCTCGCGTGATGCGTGGGTCGCGCCGCGCCCATGGAGCGTTCAGTGAACGAGCGGACTGCGTGGCCCGGCTACGCTTGGTGCGCCCGGCGGCCCTGCCGGAGGTGATCCGCTACGACCACACCAGGGACACGTACGCCGCTCCTCGTGGTCGACTGCGCACGCCCGCACCCTACACCGTCCGCGACCCCGTCTCGTCCAGACCGACGCGCCTCGCCTCGAATCCCGTGCGGGACCGCCGTCGGCGTCCCTCGGGCCGCGGCTGTGTGGTGGGCGCCGCTCCCCTCGGCGGCGCGCGTGATCTGCGCAGCGGCTGCGCGCTCTCCTCTCGAGCGGTCGCGTCTGCTCATGCCTCACGCGTGCTCAGCTCCTGCCCCAGCACGCGGGCACCGACACGCGCGGCCTCACAGTGCTCCTGGCCCAGGATGCAGTGCAGCGGGCAAGTCAGCAGTTACCGGCCGGCGGACGAACGCTACTGCCCTCTACACCCACGGCTCGTAGCTTGATGGCCGCTCTGACTGCTGCCCATTCGGGTGACTGTAGCCGCGACCTCGGCGGCCTGGGTGACGCGGCAGGTGAGGTAACTCCGGGCGGCGCGCGATGCCGCTGTGGCGGGTGCTGCACGGCCCGGAGCTGCCGTTCGACCCGGCGGAGTACGAGGCGATGGAGCGCCTGGTGTACGCGCGGGCCCGCGACCTGCGGGCCGGGCTGAACCACACCCTGGCCGGTGCGGCCGGGAGCGGGGAGACCGGCGAACTGGCCGGGATCTCCGCACCGACGCTGGTGCTGCACGGCACCCGGGACCCGATGTTCCCGCCCGCGCACGCCCGGGCCACCGCCGAGGGCGATCCCCGGGGCGCGGCTGGTGCTGGTCGAAGGGCTGGGCCACAGCCTGCCGAGGGCGCTGGACGCCCGGCTGGCGGCGGACGGGTGCTGGCGCACGTACGGGCGGTACCGGAGCGGCAGCAGCACGTACGGCCGCCGGAGGCGCCCGCGCACCGCGGGGGCCGGCTGACGGGAGGTCAGGCCGCTACGCGCGGTGGCGTTCGCGCCAGACGGCGGCCGAGGCTCCGGCCGTGCCGGCGGCCAGGGTGCCCCAGAGGGCGGCGGGGCCGTGGGCCGCCAGGGCGGTGATCGCGGCGGGGGAGACGGCCAGGCCGAAGCCGGTGGAGAGTTGGAAGCGGGCCAGCGCGCGGCCCAGCAGGGGCGGGCGGGGCGAGTGCGGTGACCAGGGCGGTCGAGCTGCCGGCGTAGAGGATCTCGCCGAGCGTGAAGGGCACCGAGACCAGGGCGACCGCCGCCGGCCCGAGGCCGGTGGCGAACAGGAAGCCGAGGTAGCCGAGGGCCAGCACCACGCCGGAGGCGGCCATGACGGTGCCGCGCGACCAGCGGGCGCTCCAGGTGGTCACCGGCACCTGGAGCGTCACGACCAGCACGGTGTTGGCGACGAACACCGCCGCCGCCCAGGTCGGCGAGGCGTGCAGCTGCTCCACCAGCACCAGCGGCACCGCGATCTCCGGCACGTTCAGGCAGAACACGTACAGCACGTTGGCCCCCAGCAGCGCGCCGAGCCGCGGCGCCGGCCCGGCCCCGGGCGCGTCCTGACGCACCGTCGGATCCGCGGCCACCCGCACCGAACCAGGCCAGCCGGCCGCGGCCAGGTACCCGACCCCGGAGGCGACCGCCAGTACCCGGAGCCCGCCCCGGCCCGGCGGCCATCGCGCCCGCCGCCAGCAGGGCCCCCACCCCGAGCCCGGCGTTGCGCACCGACCGGGCGCCCGCCAGCGCCGCGTCGCGCAGCCGCCCCTCGCTGACGGTGGCCACCAGCGCGGCGTGCGCGGCCGGCCAGGACTGGTTGCCGACGCCCAACAGCAGCGCCGCCAGGGTGAACGGCCCGGTGCCCGCCCCGGCCGGCGCGGCCTAGCAGCCACCACCACCCCCGCGACCCGCACCCAGCATCGAGGCGGCGACCGCCGTGCTGCGCGCGCCCCGGTCGAGCCAGCGGCCCAGCGGAGGCAGGCAGGCCAGACCCGCCACGATGCCGACCGTCATCGCCAGACCGGCGGTCGTGGCGGACAGGCCCAGCACGGTGATCCCGTACAGGAGCAGGAACGGGCGCAGCAGGCCGGTGCCCAGGGCGTCCACGGCCAGGGCGGCGGCGTAGCGCGGTCCGCCGCCGGCGGCGGTCAGTTGACGGAGGGTGAGGGAGGGGCGGGCGGACGGAGGTGCGGTGGTGGTCATGGCGGACACCGTGCGCCCGGGCCGCGGCGGCGGTCACGTCGGTTGACGATTTCCGTCAACCCGCGGCACCTCCCCGCCCGCGACCAGGGAGGATGACCGAGTGACCCTGCGCATCGACCTCACCCGGCACCCCCAGCGGCCGGATCCGCTTCGCCGTCTCCCCGCTGGCCGAACTCACCGCGATGCTGCACGTGCTGGCCGCCCCCGACCACCATCCGCACCTGGCCGGCTGGGCGGCCGGGGTGCGCGGCGCGTTGCGGCCCGAACTCGCCGAGCGGACTGCACGAGGCCGAGTTCCTCTGGCGCTCCTCACGTGCCGACTTCCTCGTCCCGGCCCGGCCCCGGGCCACCCTCGCCGAGGAGCTGGACGAGGTCGACCTGATCGACGACGACCGCTACGCCCACTCCGCCCTGGTCACCACCTGCGGCAGCAACCGGCTGCAGTTCGCGGGCCGCTCGCCGCTGCGCGACCCCGAGGCCCGGGCCGAGGCACTGGGCCGTGCCCAGGCCCGGGGCGCGGCCCAGGAGGCGTTCGCGGAGCGGCTGTTGACCGACCCGGCGGTGGTCCGGGCCCGGGTGCGGGAGACGCTGGAGCGGTGCGGCGAGGCATTCTTCGACGCCGCCTGGCCCGGCACCGTCCCCCGGCTCGCCGAGGACGCCCGGGTCAAGGCCGAACTGCTGCGCCGGCAGGGCCTCGGGGCGGCGATGACCGCCGTCAACGGCGCGATCACCGTGGGAGCCGAGGGGCCGTTCGCTGGTCCTGGACAAGCTCCAGGACAGCGCCGCCGAGGCCGGGCCGGCCGGCGTCACCTTCCTCCCCACGCTCTACGGCCACCCCCACCTGGTCGTGGTGTACGCACCGGGATGGCAGCCCGTGGTCCAGTACCCCCGCCGCCGCCGGCCCGAGGAGGGCGGCCCCGTCCCGCTGGAGACCGTCCGCCTGCGACTGGACGCCCTCGCCCACCCGGTACGGCTCCGGCTGGTCCGCACCCTGGCCCGCGGCCCGCACACCACCGGCGAACTGGGCCCGCGCCTGGGAGCTGACGGACCCGGAGGTCTCCCGCCACCTCGCGGTGCTGCGCCGCGCGGGCCTGCTCTCCTCCCGCCGCCAAGGGCGCTACGTGCTCTACAGCCTCGACCTGGCGGCCACCACCTCGCTGGGGGCGGACCTGCTGGCGGGGGTGCTGCGCTGACGCCCTGTCAGGACGGGTCGGGTCCTGAGGGCCCCGTCAGGGCCCCTGGCAGGGCGACCGGGTTGCGCCGAATGCCGCACGGGACTTGGTGACCGGGCGGGGGCTGTGGCTGAGTGGGCGTCATGTGGCAGTTCTTCGCCGACAACCCCTGGGTGACGCTCTTCGCCGTGATCGCGCTGGGCTCGCTGCTCGGTCTGGCACGGCTCGGGCCGGTCCGCCTCGGCGCAGCCGGAGTGCTCTTCGCGGGCCTGCTGGTCGGCGCCCTGGACCCGGACATCGGCCGCGCCGTGCCCGCAGGGGTGTCCGTCCTCGGTCTGGCCCTGTACGTCTACACCGTCGGACTGGAGTCCGGCCCGGCGTTCTTCCGCGAGCTGAGGCCGCAACTGGCCGTCATGGCCGGTGCGGTGATCGCCCTGGTCGTCACCGCCGTCGCGGTCGGCCTGCTGGGCAACAAGGTCTTCGGCATCAGCGGCCCGTACCTGGCCGGCGGCTACGCGGGCATCGGCACCACCACCCCCGGTCTGGCGGCCGCGCAGGCGCCTCTTCGGACCCCGCGCAGCCGGCCGTAGGCTACGCCATCGGCTACCCGTTGGCGGTGGTCGTCACCATCCTGTTCGTCGCGGGCCTCGCCACCGTCCGCAGCTGGCCGGGGCGCCGCGACCCGGGCAGAGGACCTGCCGCGCCGCACCTGGTCACGGTGACGCGTCGCGGTCCGGGACGACCGCGGTGGGCGGAGGTCCCCGGCGTGGCGCCCCGGCCAGCTGCGGACGGTGGCGAGGCCCGCGACGAACAGGATGGTGACGACCACCGCCAACGGGTAGCCGATGGCGTAGCCTACGGCCGGCTGCGCGGGGTCCGAAGAGGCCGCCTGCGCGGCCGCCAGACCGGGGGTGGTGGTGCCGATGCCCGCGTAGCCGCCGGCCAGGTACGGGCCGCTGATGCCGAAGACCTTGTTGCCCAGCAGGCCGACCGCGACGGCGGTGACGACCAGGGCGATCACCGCACCGGCCATGACGGCCAGTTGCGGCCTCAGCTCGCGGAAGAACGCCGGGCCGGACTCCAGTCCGACGGTGTAGACGTACAGGGCCAGACCGAGGACGGACACCCCTGCGGGCACGGCGCGGCCGATGTCCGGGTCCAGGGCGCCGACCAGCAGGCCCGCGAAGAGCACTCCGGCTGCGCCGAGGCGGACCGGCCCGAGCCGTGCCAGACCGAGCAGCGAGCCCAGCGCGATCACGGCGAAGAGCGTCACCCAGGGGTTGTCGGCGAAGAACTGCCACATGACGCCCACTCAGCCACAGCCCCCGCCCGGTCACCAAGTCCCGTGCGGCATTCGGCGCAACCCGGTCGCCCTGCCAGGGGCCCTGACGGGGCCCTCAGGACCCGACCCGTCCTGACAGGGCGTCAGCGCAGCACCCCCGCCAGCAGGTCCGCCCCCAGCGAGGTGGTGGCCGCCAGGTCGAGGCTGTAGAGCACGTAGCGCCCTTGGCGGCGGGAGGAGAGCAGGCCCGCGCGGCGCAGCACCGCGAGGTGGCGGGAGACCTCCGGGTCCGTCAGCTCCCAGGCGCGGGCCAGTTCGCCGGTGGTGTGCGGGCCGCGGGCCAGGGTGCGGACCAGCCGGAGCCGTACCGGGTGGGCGAGGGCGTCCAGTCGCAGGCGGACGGTCTCCAGCGGGACGGGGCCGCCCTCCTCGGGCCGGGCGGCGGCGGGGTACTGGACCACGGGCTGCCATCCCGGTGCGTACACCACGACCAGGTGGGGGTGGCCGTAGAGCGTGGGGAGGAAGGTGACGCCGGCCGGCCCGGCCTCGGCGGCGCTGTCCTGGAGCTTGTCCAGGACCAGCGAACGGCCCTCGGCTCCCACGGTGATCGCGCCGTTGACGGCGGTCATCGCCGCCCCGAGGCCCTGCCGGCGCAGCAGTTCGGCCTTGACCCGGGCGTCCTCGGCGAGCCGGGGGACGGTGCCGGGCCAGGCGGCGTCGAAGAATGCCTCGCCGCACCGCTCCAGCGTCTCCCGCACCCGGGCCCGGACCACCGCCGGGTCGGTCAACAGCCGCTCCGCGAACGCCTCCTGGGCCGCGCCCCGGGCCTGGGCACGGCCCAGTGCCTCGGCCCGGGCCTCGGGGTCGCGCAGCGGCGAGCGGCCCGCGAACTGCAGCCGGTTGCTGCCGCAGGTGGTGACCAGGGCGGAGTGGGCGTAGCGGTCGTCGTCGATCAGGTCGACCTCGTCCAGCTCCTCGGCGAGGGTGGCCCGGGGCCGGGCCGGGACGAGGAAGTCGGCACGTGAGGAGCGCCAGAGGAACTCGGCCTCGTGCAGCCGCTCGGCGAGTTCGGGCCGCAACGCGCCGCGCACCCCGGCCGCCCAGCCGGCCAGGTGCGGATGGTGGTCGGGGGCGGCCAGCACGTGCAGCATCGCGGTGAGTTCGGCCAGCGGGGAGACGGCGAAGCGGATCCGGCCGCTGGGGGTGCCGGTGAGGTCGATGCGCAGGGTCACTCGGTCATCCTCCCTGGTCGCGGGCGGGGAGGTGCCGCGGGTTGACGGAAATCGTCAACCGACGTGACCGCCGCCGCGGCCCGGGCGCACGGTGTCCGCCATGACCACCACCGCACCTCCGTCCGCCCGCCCCTCCCTCACCCTCCGTCAACTGACCGCCGCCGGCGGCGGACCGCGCTACGCCGCCGCCCTGGCCGTGGACGCCCTGGGCACCGGCCTGCTGCGCCCGTTCCTGCTCCTGTACGGGATCACCGTGCTGGGCCTGTCCGCCACGACCGCCGGTCTGGCGATGACGGTCGGCATCGTGGCGGGTCTGGCCTGCCTGCCTCCGCTGGGCCGCTGGCTCGACCGGGGCGCGCGCAGCACGGCGGTCGCCGCCTCGATGCTGGTGCGGGTCGCGGGGGTGGTGGTGCTGCTGGCCGCGCCGGCCGGGGCGGGCACCGGGCCGTTCACCCTGGCGGCGCTGCTGTTGGGCGTCGGCAACCAGTCCTGGCCGGCCGCGCACGCCGCGCTGGTGGCCACCGTCAGCGAGGGGCGGCTGCGCGACGCGGCGCTGGCGGGCGCCCGGTCGGTGCGCAACGCCGGGCTCGGGGTGGGGGCCCTGCTGGCGGCGGGCGCGATGGCCGCCGGGCCGGGCGGGCTCCGGGTACTGGCGGTCGCCTCCGGGGTCGGGTACCTGGCCGCGGCCGGGCTGGCCTGGTCGGTGCGGGTGGCCGCGGATCCGACGGTGCGTCAGGACGCGCCCGGGGCCGGGCCGGCGCCGCGGCTCGGCGCGCTGCTGGGGGCCAACGTGCTGTACGTGTTCTGCCTGAACGTGCCGGAGATCGCGGTGCCGCTGGTGCTGGTGGAGCAGCTGCACGCCTCGCCGACCTGGGCGGCGGCGGTGTTCGTCGCCAACACCGTGCTGGTCGTGACGCTCCAGGTGCCGGTGACCACCTGGAGCGCCCGCTGGTCGCGCGGCACCGTCATGGCCGCCTCCGGCGTGGTGCTGGCCCTCGGCTACCTCGGCTTCCTGTTCGCCACCGGCCTCGGGCCGGCGGCGGTCGCCCTGGTCTCGGTGCCCTTCACGCTCGGCGAGATCCTCTACGCCGGCAGCTCGACCGCCCTGGTCACCGCACTCGCCCCGCCCGCCCTGCTGGGCCGCGCGCTGGCCCGCTTCCAACTCTCCACCGGCTTCGGCCTGGCCGTCTCCCCCGCCGCGATCACCGCCCTGGCGGCCCACGGCCCCGCCGCCCTCTGGGGCACCCTGGCCGCCGGCACGGCCGGAGCCTCGGCCGCCGTCTGGCGCGAACGCCACCGCGCGTAGCGGCCTGACCTCCCGTCAGCCGGCCCCGCGGTGCGCGGGCGCCTCCGGCGGCCGTACGTGCTGCTGCCGCTCCGGTACCGCCCGTACGTGCGCCAGCACCTCCGCCGCCAGCCGGGCGTCCAGCGCCCTCGGCAGGCTGTGGCCCAGCCCTTCGACCAGCACCAGCCGCGCCCCGGGGATCGCCTCGGCGGTGGCCCGGGCGTGCGCGGGCGGGAACATCGGGTCCCGGGTGCCGTGCAGCACCAGCGTCGGTGCGGAGATCCCGGCCAGTTCGCCGGTCTCCCCGCTCCCGGCCGCACCGGCCAGGGTGTGGTTCAGCCCGGCCCGCAGGTCGCGGGCCCGCGCGTACACCAGGCGCTCCATCGCCTCGTACTCCGCCGGGTCGAACGGCAGCTCCGGGCCGTGCAGCACCCGCCACAGCGGCATCCGCGCCGCCAGGTACCCCTCCGGCCCGGCCGCCGGGTCCGGCAGCGAGGCCATCAGAGCGGCCATCAGCTCCGGCGTGGGGAGGGGCAGTTCGTCCGCCGCCGGCTGCTCGCCCGCCAGCATCCGGGCCAGGGCGGCCGCCGTGTCGGTGCCCAGCGGCTGGGAGGAGAGCACGGTGAGGCTGAGCACCCGCTCCGGATCGGAGACGGCCAGCCGCTGCGCGATCACCCCGCCGAGGGAGGCGCCCACCACGTGGGCCCGGCGGGCGCCGACGGCGTCCAGCACGGCGAGCGCGTCGGTGGCGAGGTCGCGGACGGTGTAGGGGCGGGCGGCGAAGTCGACCACCGAGGAGCGGCCGGTGTCCCGGTGGTCGTAGCGGATCACCCGCAGGCCGCCGGCCACCAGCCGGGCCACCAGTCCGTCGTTCCACTGAACGCCCTGGGCCTGCGCGCCCATCACCAGCAGCACCACCGGGTCGCCCTCGGCGCCGAACTCCTCCGCCCACAGCTCCAGACCGTCGACGGGGACGGTCAGTTGACGGCCGGTCGGATCGTAGGTCTCATTTTCCTGCATGGTCGTTCAACATAATGGCGATCAGGCGTCCGCGCCACGGCTTTTCCGCGCAGGCCCCCGGGAGTTGGACACCACCGCCCCGGCCACGGCAGGCTGAGCACCGTGGCCGGGGTCAAGGGGCAGGTGCAGCAGCGGGGCGTCGAACGGCGCCGGGCGATGGTCGACGCCGCCCTCGAACTCTTCGGCCGTCAGGGCGTGCGCGGCACCGGCCTGGCCACGGTCGCGGAGCGCGCCGGCACCACCGCCTCCGCCCTGATCCACCACTTCGGGAGCAAGGACGGCCTGGTCCGGGCGGTCCTCGCCGAGGCCGACCGGCGGGCGCTCGCCCGGCTCGGCGCCGCCCCCGAGGCCGAGCCCACCCTGGAGCAGGCCTTCGCCTGGTTCGTCCGCGACGCCGAGCACACCGCCGCCACCGAACGCGAACTGACGGCCCTCCACACCACGCTGACCGCCGAGAACCTGACCCCCGGCACCGCCCTGCACGACTGGTTCCGCGACCGGGGCCGGGCCCTGCGCTCCCACCTGGCCGCCGCCTTCGCCCGCGCCGCAGCCGACGGCACCGCCCGCCCCGACCTCGACCCGGCCACCCTCGCCGCCGAGACCGCCGCCTTCCTCGAGGGCGCCCACCTCCTCTGGCTCCTCGACCCCGAGCACATCGACCTCCCGGCCCTGCACCGCAGCTACTTCACCGGCCTCTCCGCCCGCCTCACCCCGCCCCCGGCCTGACCGGCCCGGCACGACGAACTCCCCGAGAGGAACGGGCTCTTGTCCCGGCCGTCCGGCCCGCACATCCTGGACACCCGGCGGCAAAGGGGGTGGGGGCGGTGCGCAACGGCCAGGATCGCCCGATGGTGGCGGTGCTCGCGGCAGCCCTGGCGGCGGCCGGCATCACAGGAGGCGTGCTGCTGCTGGGGCGCTCCTCGGTCTGGCTCGTCGGCCGCTGGGCACACGCCGACCAGCTCAACGAGGGCGTCATGCTGGCCGCCGTCCCCCTGCTGCTCGTCCTGCTCCTGTTCAGCGCCAGCCGCCTGCCCCCGTGGCGATGGCGCCTGACCCTGGGAGCGTTCCTCCTCTTCGCGGCCGGCTGGCTGCTCTTCCAGTGGACCACCGTGCAGACGGCCCAGGCGCACGTCCTGCACGAGCGCGGACGGGCCGCCCACGGCGTGGTGGTGAGCGTCCAGGTGAACCGCGACGGCGACTCCCGCGCGGTGGACGTCCGCCTCGACGACGGGACACGGGTCGACGGGGTACGCGTCGGCTTCGCCTCCGCCGCGCCGGACCCCGGCACCGAGGTGCTCCTCACCCTCGACCCCGACGGCCCCGTCCCCGCCCGCCTCGGCCCCGTCCCCGGGGCGCCCGACACCACCCTCCGGAACGCCGCACTGGCCGCCGTGGCCCTCGCCTCCCCCGTCCTCGGCCTGCACCTCGCCCAGCCGCTGCGGAGCCGCCTGACGCGGCGTGAAAGAGTGGACCGGTGAAGACGATCGGGCTGCTCGGCGGAATGAGCTGGGAATCGACGGCGGAGTACTACCGACTGCTCAACGAACTGACCCGGGAGCGGCTCGGCGGGCTGCACTCCGCCAAAGTGCGTGCTCCACTCGGTGGACTTCGCCGAGGTCGAGCGCCTGCAGGTGGCCGGCGACTGGGGGCGCGGCAGGCGACCTGCTCGCCGCAGCCGCCAAGTCGGTGGAGGCCGCCGGGGCAGAGCTCCTGCTGATCTGCACCAACACCATGCACAAGGTCGCCGACCGGGTCGCGCAGGCGGTCGACATCCCGCTGCTGCACCTCGCCGACGCCACACGCGGCGGCGGTGCTAGCGGCCGGCGTGCGCGGGTCGGCCTCCTCGGCACGGCCTTCACCATGGAGCAGGACTTCTACCGCGACCGGCTCGCCGCCCACGGCCTCGACGTCCTCGTCCCGGACGCACCCGGACGCGCCCTGGTCCACCGGGTCATCTACGAGGAGCTCTGCCTCGGCCTGGTCCGCGAGGAGTCCCGCGCCGCCTACGACACGTCATCGCCGACCTGGTGGCCTCCGGAGCCGAGGGCGTCATCCTCGGCTGCACCGAGATACGAATCCTCGTCAGCGAGGACGACAGCCCCGTCCCGGTCTTCCCCACCACCCGCCTCCACGCCGAAGCCGCCGTGTCGGCCCGCCTCTGGCCGCCCCACGCGGCCTTCGCCGCGGCGACCGGGTGCGCTTCCGCGCCGCGAGGACCGGCAGGACCCGCCGCGCTCCGTCTGCCCGAACAGGTCGGCACCGCCAGCAGTGGTCCTGGACGCCGAGCTCCGGACGGGGGAAGGTGCTCTACTCCCTGGAACTGACCGGCCCGCCGTGCTCCGCGACGGGCACTACCTGACGGTCCCCCGGGATCACCCCTGCGACGATGCCCGAGCACTTCCTGAAGCCCGACGACGAACGAGTACACCGGCCAGGACTGACTCCACGTCGGCCGGCCGGCCCCCTCACCCCGGCCGTGTCGCCCGAAGTGATCTCGGCAAGCTGGTCGCCCCACGAGGCATGATGCCACGATGGGACATCTACCTGTCGATCTGCGTGCATTCCCCTTCGGTTCTTCGCGTTCTACCTGGCCAACGGCACTGTCGACGTGACCTGCTCGACGGATTCGACTACCGGCCGGCTCTGTTCCGGTTCGGCTCTCACGTTGAGCAGGTCTTCGCCGTCTACAGCAACGTGCTGGAGATCGACTCCGATGGAAACGTGCTCAACGACGGAGATGCCCAGATACCGCGCAGCGCAGTGGATTCGCGGCTTCTGCGACCCGACGTACCAGGTGGAGCCGCCGTTCAAGGCCTGGAGACCGAACTCACACGGGCCATGAGTGACCGGACTCGAACGATTCAGTAGCCCTGTACGTACATGTCGTAGAGAGCGACTGCCGCTCCTCGACGAGAAACCCTCGAAACGCGCCGTCGGCCTCGAGCTTGGACAGTCCGGTCCAGCGCCTCCGCGCAGAAGGCTCCGGGTGCGCGAGAGGTACTCCTTCGTCGCATCGAGCCCGTGCCCCGAGCAGGAGCTCGATGTCGATCGAGCAGCCCGCGTCGAAGCTGGCCCCGCTTCGCGCTCAGACGAGAAGCACATCGTCGATGCCGCCGCTGTTGAACAGTTGGACACAGCAGAGCTTCATCAGTTCGGTGTCGCCGTAGCCCTGGGACTGTCGCTCAAGCCTCGCTGCTCTCTGAGCACTGAACGGATCTCGTCGAGGTCGGCGCCGACGGGACGGAAGCCGTAACGGTGGAACTCTGCTCATCGTCCAACGGTTGCCCCCTGATCATTCGCTGTCACGGCACGCGCACCAGCTCATATCGTTTCCATCCTGCGATCCAACGTCCGACACAGCCCCGCACTCGAGGGATGGAGTTCACTCGTTGATGGGCCTCGATGCCCGGGCTTCAGCGCCGCCAGGTGGTCGTGCATCTGCCGCAGCTCTCTCTCCGAGTGCCCTGCCACTCCCGGAGCTCCGCGACCACGCGCAGGGGCTGCCGGGAGCGGTAGGAGCGGGTCGGTTGCCGGGG
>NZ_BAAAYB010000157.1:0-80674 GCF_039535905.1 Kitasatospora albolonga
AGTGCGCCCCGGGTGGCTTCGAGGCGGCCGCCGTCGGTGCTGAGCGGGATCTCGGTGGCCGGGTCGCCGCTGTCGCCCCAGGCGAAGATCCGGTCGTCGGCGGGGGCGCCTCCGGTGGTGAGCACCACGGCCGGTTCGGCGGAGAGCACGGTGACGGTCTTGGGCTGGTTGTTGAGCCCGCGCCACCAGTGCACCTTGCCGTCGGCGGCGTTGAGCGCGACGGCCTGGTCGTTGGGGTTGCTGTCGGCACAGGTGCTGTGGAGCAGCACCCGGTTGCCGGCGGCGGTGCCGCTCAGGGTGCAGAACTGGCCCTGCCCGGCGTACGCCCAGAGGTCCTTGCCGTCCGCGGCGGCCCAGGCGGCGGCGCGGTCGTCGCCGACCACCACGATCCGGTCGGCCAGTACCGCGGCGTGGGCGGTGTAGTTGTCCTTGGCGTCCGAGACGGGCTTGGTCCAGGCGTTCTTGCCGGTCTTGGTGTCGACGGCGGCGAGCAGGGTGCAGGGGCTCTTGGGGTCGGCCGAGGTGCGGAACAGCGCGGCGCCCAGGCCGTCGGAGTTGACGGTGGGTGAGAGGGCCGCAGGGGACGGCGCCGTCGGCGGGCGGGGTGACCGTCCAGGTGGGCTTGCCGTCGGCGAGCGCGTAGGCGTGCACGCCGGTGGAGTCGGCACGGACGACCGCGTCGCCGGTGATCCAGCTGCCGAGCAGGGTGTCGTCGGCGCCGGCGGCCGGTGGTGTTGGCCGGCTGGGCGGTCCAGGACTTGGCGTGCGCGACGCTGAAGGTCTTCGGGGGCGGCGGCGGGGCCGGCCGCGGCGGTCTCCTCGTCCTGGTCGCCGGTGACCGTCAGCGCGGCGGCGGACCAGCACGCCGAGGGCGGCGACGCCCGCGCCGGCGCGGATCAGCAGGGCGCGCCTTGCCGGGGGCGTGCTCGCCGGAGAGGGCGGAGCCGACCAGCTCCTTGACCCGGTCGACCGGTGAGCGGCGGAGGTCCTGCCGGTGCCCTTGGCCGGGCCCTTCCCGAACCCTTGCCCGACCCCTTGGCGGCGGCGCGGGCCGCGCGGCGTCCCTGCGTCGGCAGGGCGACGGCCGCCGCGGCGGCGGGCGCCTCCGGCGACGGCGAGGGCGACGGCACGGACACGGCCGCAGGCGGCACCGCGGGCTCGAAGGCCGGTGCGGCCGGCGGCTCCTGGTAGTCGTCGGCGCGTACGGCGAGGGGTCGTAGTACTGCTGATGACCCGCGTACTGCTCCTGCGGCTGGTACTGCGGCTGCTCCTGGGTCGGGTACCAGCCCGGCTGGTAGTCGTAGCCGACCGGGTCCTGCCCGGCGGGGCCGGGGTAGTCCTGGGCCATGCGATCCGTCCGTCCGACTGCGTGGTGCGGGTGCCAGCATCTCACGCCCTCGGGGGCATCCCGCCCGGAACCGGCGCTTTTCGGGCATCCGGGCGGCGTGCGACGGGGCGTCAGAGGGCGCGCAGTGCCTGGTCGATGCGGGCGGCCATGGTGAGGTCGAGGGCGGTGAGGCCAGCCGGCGCTGTGGGTGGAGAGGACGAACCGCAGGGTGCGCCAGCGGATGTCGATGTCCGGGTGGTGGTCGAGCTGCTCGGCGGCCAGGGCCACGGTGTCCACCACGGCGATGGCGGTGGGGAAGCTCGCGGTCTCGGCGGTGCGGACGATGCTGCCGCCCTCCCGGGTCCACTCCGGGAGGGCGGCCAGGCCCTCGGTGATCTGAGCCTCGGTCAGCAGGGTGCGATCGGTCATGCCGTCAGGCTACGCAGGGCGGCACGAGGGCGCGGTCAGGTGAGGAGCATCCGGGTCACGGCGACCAGGCCGACCACGACGATCAGGGCGCGCAGCGCGACCGGCGAGAGGCGGCGGCCGACCTTGGCGCCGACCTGGCCGCCGATGGTGGAGCCGACCGCGATCAGGGCGACCACCAGCCAGTCGATCTCGGAGGTGAAGAGGAAGAAGACCGCGGCCACGCCGTTGACGACCATGGCGAGCACGTTCTTGATGCCGTTGAGCTTCTGCATCGGATCCTGGAGCAGCATGCCGAGCATGGCGATCAGCAGCACGCCCTGGGCGGCGCCGAAGTAGCCGCCGTAGATGCCGGCCAGGAAGACGCCGGTCAGCAGGACCGGGCCGATGCCGCGGGGTTCGCGTCCCGGGTGCGGGCGGCCATCGCGCGGGCGACGCGTGGCTGGATCACGACCAGGACCAGCGCGAGCAGGATGAGCACCGGCACGATCGCGTCGAAGGCGGAGCCGGGCAGCTCGATCAGCAGCCAGGCGCCGAGCAGGCCGCCGAGCAGCGAGGCGGTGCCGAGCCGGAGCAGCTGGGGGGCGGTGCCCTTGAGCTCCTCCCGGTAGCCGATGGCGCCGCTGAGGCTGCCGGGCACCAGGCCGATGGTGTTGGAGACGTTGGCGGTGACCGGTGGCACGCCGAAGGCGAGCAGCACCGGGAAGGTGATCAGGGTGCCGGAGCCGACCACGGTGTTGATGGTCCCGGCGGCGACCCCGGCGAGCAGGACCGCGAGGTCCTCCCAGAGCGTCATGCGTGTTTTCCCCTCCCTGGTCCGGTCCACGGCACTCGGGCGGCTCGCAGCCGGACGTCCGGACGATTCGTCCGCCGATCATGCATCAGGGCGGGGCCCGGCGGATAGTGCCGTCCGATACGCGAACGGGCCCGCTCCCCGGCAGGGGAACGGGCCCGTCGGCGGTGCGGCCTACTCGGGGTCGAGCTTGGGGTACTCGCGGCTGGGCTCCACCCGGGGGCGGGCGGCGCCCTTCTCGGTGTCGACCGGGCGCGGGCCGGCGGTCGGCGGGACGGAGGGGCGGTCGACCGGGACGGAGGTGGCCGCCGGGGCCGCGCCGCTGCCGTTGGCGTTCGGGTTGAGGCCGGTGAAGGCGCCGCCGAGGCCCTTGAGCGCGTCGCCGACCTCGCTCGGGATGATCCAGAGCTTGTTGGAGTCGCCCTTGGCCAGCTCGGGCAGGGTCTGCAGGTACTGGTAGGCCAGCAGCTTCTGGTCGGCGTCGCCGTCGTGGATCGCCTCGAAGACGGTCCGGATGGCGGCGGCCTCACCGTCGGCGCGGAGCACCGCGGCCTGCGCCTCACCCTCGGCCTTGAGCACCTCGGCCTGCTTGTCGCCCTCGGCGCGGAGGATGGCGGCCTGCCGGGCACCCTCGGCGGTGAGGATCGCCGCGCGCTTGTCGCGGTCGGCGCGCATCTGCTTCTCCATCGAGTCCTGGATGGAGGTCGGCGGCTCGATCGCCTTGAGCTCGACGCGGTTGACCCGGATGCCCCACTTGCCGGTGGCCTCGTCGAGGACGCCGCGCAGCCCCGCGTTGATCACCTCACGGGACGTCAGGGTGGACTCCAGGTCCATCGAGCCGATGATGTTGCGCAGCGTGGTGACGGTGAGCTGCTCGATCGCCTGGATGTAGCTGGCCACCTCGTAGGTGGCGGCCCGGGCGTCGGTGACCTGGTAGTAGATCACCGTGTCGATGTTCACCACCAGGTTGTCCTGGGTGATCACCGGCTGGGGCGGGAAGGGGACGACCTGCTCGCGCAGGTCGATCCGGTTCCGCACCCGGTCGATGAACGGGACGACGATGTTCAGGCCGGCGTTCAGCGTGCGGGTGTAGCGGCCGAACCGCTCCACGATGGCTGCGCTGGCCTGCGGGATCACCTGGATCGTCTTGATCAGTGCGATGAAGGCCACCACGACCAGGACGATCAGGACGATCAGGACGGGTTCCACTCGTTCTCCCCTAGACGACCAGGGCGGTGGCGCCCTGGATTTCGACGACGTCGACCTGCTGCCCCGGCTCGTAGACGCTGCCGGGGTGCAGGGCACGGGCCGACCAGATCTCGCCGTTCAGCTTGATCCGCCCTCCCTGCCCGTCGACCTGCTCCTGCACGATGGCGGTGGCCCCGGTGAGCGCATCGACGCCCGTCCTGAGCTGCGGCCCCTTCTCCAACTGGCGGCGCACGATCGGCCGGACGAACACCAGTTGGGCGGCCGAGGTCCCGACGAAGATCAGGAACTGCCCGGTCACGCCGATGCCGAGGGCCGAGGCCCCCGCGGTGATGCCGGCGCCGACCGCGAACATGGCGAACTCCGGCATCGCGGTGAGCACCAGCGGTATGCAAAGTCCGACTGCGGCCAGGAGCCACCAGATCCAGCTGTCCACGGGTCCATCCTAGGGAGGCGAGGTCTCTCCCGGCGGAAAGTTCCCGCAGGTGGACGGGCGGAAACCGGCCGCATGTGCGACCGGCCCCGGTTCAGTCCGTGTTCCGTGCGTTCAGCGCCGTTCAGCAGCCCCGGTCAGCCCAGCGGGAGGCCCTGGGCGGCCCAGCGGTCGCCGTGGCGCTCCAGGGTGAGCGGGAGGCCGAAGCAGAGCGAGAGGTTGCGGGCCGTCAGCTCGGTGTCGATCGGGCCGGCGGTGAGGACCTTGCCCCGGCGGATCATCAGGACGTGGGTGAAGCCGGGGACGATCTCCTCCACGTGGTGGGTGACCATCGCCATCGCCGGGGCGAACTCGTCCTGGGCCAGCGCGCCGAGACGGCGGATCAGGTCCTCGCGGCCGCCGAGGTCCAGGCCGGCCGCCGGCTCGTCCAGCAGCAGCAGCTCGGGGTCGGTCATCAGGGCGCGGGCGATCATGGTGCGCTTGCGCTCGCCCTCGGAGAGGGTGCCGAACTTCCGCTCCACCAGGGCCGACATGCCGAGCCGGTCGAGCAGCGCGAGGGCGCGGTACGAGTCGGTGTTCTCGTACTCCTCGTTCCAGGTGGCGGTCATGCCGTAGGCGGCGGTGAGCACGGTCTGCAGCACGGTCTGCTGGGCGGGGAGCTTGTCCAGCAGGGAGGCGGAGGCCAGGCCGATCCGGGCGCGCAGCTCGAAGACGTCGACCTCGCCGAGCTTCTCGCCGAGCACGGCGGCGGAGCCGGAGGTGGGGTGCAGGTAGGTGGAGGCGACCTGGAGGAGGGTGGTCTTGCCCGCTCCGTTCGGGCCGAGGATGACCCAGCGCTCGCCCTCGTTGATGGACCAGGAGACCTGATCGACCAGCGCGCGCCCCTCCCGGACCACGGATACGTCCACCAGTTCCAGCACGTCGCTCATGCCTACGCCTTCCCCAAAGCAAGAAAAATTGGGCGGTGTCCGAGGGCCCCGGGCGCCGGGCCCTCGGGATTGCTGTCCAAACCTACGCCACGCGGATGGCCGTACTTTCCGTAGGCTGGCCGGATGCCTGCCTTTGCCGCCGACAATCCGTACGAAGAGCCGCGCTCCGGGCGCCTGGCAGCGTGGGGCAATGCGCTGCTGACCGGCCACACCTCCCCCGACCACGCGGCCACCGCCGTGGCCGGGGCCGACGACAGCCACCGGGTGACCGGCCTGCCCGGCGACGCCGAGGGCGAACTGCACGGGCTCACCTGGGCCCTGGGGCGGCTGCGGGTGCTCGGGGCGACCGGGCTGCGGCTGGCCCTGCCGGTCTCCGGCCACCCGCTCGGGCTGACCGGCCCGGCCGGGTTCAACGACGCCGCGATGGTGGCCGGCGAGGCGGTGCTCGTGGTCGGCCTGCCGATCGGCTTCGTGCCCGAGGTGGAGGTCTACGGACCCGCCGGCGACCAGGGCGTCCGGGTGCTCTGGCGCTGCTCTGCGGTGAACGACGCGCCTCCGGCTGACGTGCCGTCACTGCACGAGGCCGAGCGCGAGCTGGCCGACGGGCTGCGCGAGACCACCCTGATGCTCACCAAGCTGGACGTGGCCGGCGCCGGCCCGCAGGCGCTGCGGGCGCTGGACCAGTGGCGCCGCCGGGGCCACACCGAACTGCTGGCGCCGGGCTACCCGCCCCGGGCGGTGCGGGTGCTGGAGTCGGCCCGGCAGATCTCCGCACTGCTCTGGATCGCCCTCGGGCACGGCGACGGCGCGGCCGTCTCCGCCTCCGAGATGGCCGCCCGCCGGGAGGTGCTGGCTCCCCTCGGCCGCACCACGCGGCGGGCCAAGGCGGCGGCGTACAACGCCCTGGTGGACGAGCGGGGCTGAGACCGGCCGGCTGGCCCGAAAGCGGTCGACACCCCGTCAGGTGTGCGTGGCAGACTCCCCCGGCGATCACCGATGACCTCCGGGGGGACCTCCATGCACGCGACCCGACGCAAGCTCCTGTTCGCGGCGGCCGGGGCGGGCGCGGCCGGCCTGGCCGCCGCCTCGCCGGCCGCCGCGGCCACCGCCGCCGCCCCGTGGCTCGACGTGACCGCCGCGCCCTACGGCGCGGCCGGTGACGGCAGCACCGACGACACCGCCGCGGTCAACTCGGCGCTGGCCGCGTGCCCGGTCGGCGGCGTGGTGCTGCTGCCGCCCGGCGTGTACGCCACCTCGGCCCCGCTGGTGGTGCCGCCCGGTGTCACGCTGCGCGGCAGCCACGGCACCCACCTGGACCTGCTGGCCTGCTCGGTCCGGCCGCTGGCCTCGTTCACCGGCGACGCGGTGATCCGCTTCGTCGACCGGGCCACCGGCGGCTACCCGGTGGTGAGCAACGAGCAGCGGCTGACCGAGGTGACCGTGGACGGCTCCCGGCTGCCGGCCGGGAACACCGTGGCCGGCATCCGGGCCCTCGGCCACGTGCACGGCGTGGTGCTCCAGGACGTGGCCGTGTTCCGGGTCGGCGGCAACGGCGTCACCGCCTCGTACAACTCCTCCGGCATCGCCTACAGCTGGCGCGGCACCCGGGTGGTGGCCAACGCCTGCGGCGGCTTCGGTTTCAACCTCTCGATGACCGACTGCACCTGGATCGACCTGGAGGCGATCGGCTGCGGCAAGAGCGGCTTCTACGTCAACAACGCCGCCAACTCGCACTTCGTCAGCTGCCGGGCGGAGTGGAACGGCCACCACGGCTTCGAGTTCACCGGTGCCTGGACCACCGGCAACGGCGCGGGCGGCTGCTCGGCCACCAACCTCTCCACCGACCGCAACGCGTACAACGGCGTGCTGGTGAACGCCACCGGCACCGGCCCGCTGGTGCTCAACGGCCTGATGCTCCGTCGGGACGGCCGCAACGGCGGGGCCGGGGGCGGCGGGTACGCCGGGTTCCAGGCGCTCGGCACCACCCTGCCGGTGGCGGTCTCCGGCCTGGCGGTCTTCCCCGGCACCGACGACGGCGGCGCCAACGCCTCCACCCCGCAGTACGGCCTGGCGGTGACGAACTCCTCCTTCGTCTCCGTCTCCGGCGGCTACCTCCAGGCCGCCGAGGCCCCGGTGCTGGACGGCGGCGGGAACGGGCTGCTGCGGCTGGACCCGGGCCTGGGGCTGGCCACCGGCCCGACCTCCGCCCCGGTGACGGCGGACCGCAACCGCTGGGGCGCCACCGCCGCGTACGGCGTCGCGGTGGCGCAGGACGACCGGACGGCGCTGGCGCTGGACAACAGCGGCTCCAACGTCAACCAGCCGTTGGTCCGGCTGCAGACCGGCACCGCCGCGAGCAACGTGCTCAAGGCCGCCGTGGCCGGCGAGGCCCGGACCCGCTTCGCGCTGGGCGCCTCCGGCCGGATGGAGTGGAGCGACGGCGCGGCGGCGGCCGACACCGTGCTCCAGCGCTCCGGCCCCGGGGTGCTCCGTACCGACCAGGCCCTGAGCCTGGGTCAGGGCCTGCGGGTGAGCGAGGGAGGGAGCAGCGCGCGGATGGGCACGCTGACCCTGAACGGGACCGCCGAGGTGACGGTGCCCACGACGGCCGTGACGGCGCGCAGCCGGGTCTTCCTGACGGCGCAGTCGGCGGCGGGTTCGAGCGCCACCCCCGGGGTCGCGTACGTCTCCGGGCGGACGGCCGGGGTGTCCTTCGCGGTCCGGGGGACGGCCGGGGACGCCTCGGTGGTCGCCTGGCTGGTGGTCGAGCCCGCCTGACGGCCCGTCAGCCAGCCCGTCAGCCGACCCGTCAGCCGGCCGCGTTGCGGACCGCCCAGAGGGCGGCCTGGGTGCGGTCGGCCAGGTCGAGCTTCATCAGGATGTTGCTGACGTGGGTCTTCACGGTCTTCTCGGACAGGTGGAGCGCCCGGGCGATCTCGCGGTTGGAGCGGCCGTCGGCGATGTGCGAGAGCACCTCGCGCTCGCGGTCGGTGAGGCTGCCGCCGCGGCCCTGCGGGGCGCGCGGGGTGTCGTCGGAGAGCAGGGCGGTGGCCAGCTCCGGCTGGAGCAGGACGTGGCCGGCGTGCACCGAGCGGATCGCGCCGGCCAGCGCCTCCGGGTCCACGTCCTTGTAGACGTAGCCGCAGGCGCCGGCCCGCAGGGCGGGCACCATGGTGCGCTGCTCGGTGAAGCTGGTGACGATCAGCACCTTGGCCTCGGAGCCGCCCTCGCGGAGCAGCTTGAGCGCCTCGATGCCGTCCACCGTGGGCATCTTGAGGTCCATCAGCACGACGTCGGGGGCGAGGGCGAGGATCCGCTCCACGCCTTCGGCACCGTCGGCGGCCTCCCCCACCACCTCGATGTCGTCCTGCACCTCCAGGAAGGTGCGCAGGCCCCGTCGGACCACCTGGTGGTCGTCCACCAGCAGGACGCGGATCGGTGACGCGGTGTCAGGCACCGGGGACCTCCAGCTCGATGACGGTGCCCCGGCCGGGGGCGGATTCCAGCGACAGGGTGCCGCCGACGGCAGCCGCCCGGTCCCGCATGGAGACCAGGCCGAGGTGGCGGCCGGCCCGGCGGACGGCGTCCGGGTCGAAGCCCTGGCCGTCGTCGGCCACCCGCAGGCGGGCGCCGCGCGACGGGGTGCCGGTCAGGGTGACCGCCACGGCCCCGGCGCCGGAGTGGCGCAGTGCGTTGTGCAGCGCCTCCTGGGCGACCCGCAGCACCGCCGCCTCCTGGGCCGGGGGCAGCGCGCGGACGCCGTCGGCGGTGAAGCGGACGGAGGCGGTGTGGGCCCGGTCGAGGACCTGGACCTGGGAGGCCAGGGTCGGCACCAGACCGTCCTCGTCCAGTGCGGCGGGGCGCAACTCGACCACCACGGTGCGCAGTTCGTCGGCGGCCTCGGCGGCCAGCCGGGCCACCTCGGCCAGTTCGGCGCGGGCCCGGTCCGGGTCGCGGTCGACCAGCTTGGCGGCGGCCTTGGCGGTCAGGCGCAGCGAGAAGAGCTTCTGCGAGACGGCGTCGTGCAGGTCGTGGGCGATCCGGGCCCGTTCGCCGGCCAGGGTGAGCTCGCGGCTGCGCTCGTAGAGGCGGGCGTTGCCGAGGGCGATGGCGGCGTGGGCGGCCAGGATGCGCAGCAGCTCCTCGTCGTGGGCGGTGAAGCCGCCCTCCTTGTTGGCCAGGAAGACGGCGCCGAGGATCTCGGTGCCGTCCACGATCGGCACGCCGAGGAAGTCCTTCATGTCGGGGTGGGCGCTGGGCCAGCCCTCGAAGTCGGGGGCGTGCCGGACGTCCGCCAGCCGGGTCGGCTCCATCCGGTGCAGCATCGCGGCGAGCACCCCGTGCTGGCGGGGCAGCGGGCCGATCGCCTTCCACTGCTCGTCGCTGACGCCGTCCACCACGAACTGGGCGAAGCCGCCGTGGTCGTCCGGCACGCCGAGGGCGGCGTACTCGGCGCCCAGCAGGGCGCGGGCCTCGGCGGTGATCCGCCGCAGCACCTCGCGCACCTCCAGGTGGCGGCTCATCGCCAGCACGGCGCTGCTGACGGCCTCGATGCCGCTGAGGTTGGGGTCGCAGGCGGGCTGGTCACACGGTTCCGGCATGGGGCCACGCTACCGCCGGGGCCCGGGCGCGGGCATGAGGCATCGGGTCTAGGTCCATGGTCCCGGTCCGGGCGGCGCGTACCTCCGCAGGTCCTCGGCCGCGCTACCGGAGCTCCGGTACTCCCCCCGGGGCCCGCACGGTGCTCAGCCGCGCTGCATCACCTCGGGCTCGTGGCGGCGCTGGAGCCGGGCCAGCAGCAGGCCGAGCAGGACCGCGAAGGCCACCAGGACCGCCCAGTTGAGCAGCAGCTGCCCCGGCTCGTGAGCCCAGAGGCCGTCCGGTTCGGGGGCGGTCGGGGAGATCCGGCCGAGGTCGAGGGTGGTGGCCCCGGCCGCGACGGCCCAGCGGGCGGGCATCAGCCAGGCGAACTGCTCCAGGCCGGGCTCGTCGTAGAGCCGGAACACCGCGCCGGTGAAGACCAGTTGGACGATGGCGAACATCACCAGCAGCGGCATGGTCTTCTCGGCGGTGCGCACCAGGGCGGAGATGACCAGGCCGACCATCATCGAGACCAGGCCGAGCAGGGTCACCCCGATCCCCAGCTCCAGGGCCGGAGCACCCGTCAGCAGCAGCCCCTCCGAGGGGAGTTCGCGCGCCCCGAAGCCGATCGCCGAGATCAGCCCGCCCTGCACCAGGCTGACGGCGCCGAGCACCACCACCTTGGAGGTGAGGTAGGCGGATCTGGACAGGCCGGTGGCCCGTTCGCGTTCGTAGACCGGCCGTTCCTTGATCAGCTCGCGGACGGAGTTGGCCGCTCCGGCCAGACAGGCGCCGACCGCGAGCACCAGCAGGATCATCCGCGCGCCGCCGTTCACCGCCTTGGGGCCCGCCCCCTCGCAGGCGACCAGACCGCACGGGTCCGGGATCACCGCGCTGACCCCGCCGAGCACCAGCGGCAGCAGCAGCGAGAGCGCCAGGAAGCCCCGGTCGGTGCCGAGCACCGCCAGGTAGCGGCGGACCAGGGTCCACAGCTGCGCGCCCCAGCTGCGCGGGCGGGGCGGCTCGGCGCCGCCGCGCCGTACGGGGAGCGCGGGCAGCGGGGTGGCGATCGAGTCGGCGGAGTACTCCTGGTGGTGCGGGGAGCCCCGGTAGCGGCCGGCCCAGTCGTGGCCGGGGTGGTTCTCGAAGGCCTGGAAGACGTCCGCCCAGCTCGGGTAGCCGAAGAAGTACAGCGCCTCGGCGGGCGGCCCGAAGTAGGCCACCGAGCCGCCCGGGGCGAGCACCAACACCCGGTCGCAGAGCCCGAGTTCGGCCACCGAGTGGGTGACCACCAGGACGGTCCGGCCGTCGTCGGCCAGGGTGCGCAGGGTCTGCATCACCTCGCGGTCCATGCCCGGGTCCAGGCCGGAGGTCGGCTCGTCCAGGAAGATCAGCGAGGGCTTGGTGAGCAGCTCCAGGGCGACGCTGACGCGCTTCTGCTGGCCGCCGGAGAGCGCGCTGATCCGCTGGTCGGCCCGCTGGTCCAGGCGCAGCTCGTACAGCACCTCCTCGATCCGGCGCTCGCGCTCGGCCGCCTCGGTGTCCCCGGGGAAGCGCAGCTCGGCGGCGTAGCGCAGGGCGCTGCGCACCGTCAGCTCGCGGTGCAGGATCTCGGACTGCGGCACCAGGCCGATCCGGGCCCGGAGTTCGGCGAACTGCCGGTAGAGGTCGCGCCCGTCGTACAGCACCTGGCCGGCGTCGGCCGGGCGGTAGCCGGTGAGCGCGCGCAGCAGGGTCGACTTGCCGGAGCCGGACGGGCCGACCACCGCGACCAGGGACTTCTCCGGGACGGTGAAGCCGACGTCGTCCAGCAGGGTGCGGCGCTTGCCCTTGTGCTCCACCTCGACGGTGAGGTGGCGGGCCGAGAAGGTCACCGCGCCGTCGTCCACGTACTCCTGGAGCTGGCCGCCGACCAGGGCGAAGCCGGAGCGGCCGATGGTGAGGCGGTCCTGCTCGCCGACCCGGGCGCGCTGCACCGGGAGGCCGTTCAGGTAGACCCCGTTGTTCGCCCCGAGGTCGACCACCTCCCAGTCGCCGTTCGGGAGTTGGCGCAGCTCGGCGTGGTGGCGGGAGACCAGCAGGTCGGTCAGCACCACGTCGTTGTCCAGGGCCCGGCCGATCCGGATGGTGCGGGTGTACGCGGCCAGGCTGCGCACCACCGTCGGGGGCTCCTGGCGCGGGAACGCGGCGGCCGGGAACGCTGCGGCGGGGAACGCTGCGGCCGGGAAGGCCTGCTTGGGCGCCTCGCCGCGCTTGGTGACGGCCGCGTGCCAGGGCACCTGCGGGGCGGCGAAACTCAGCACCGGGCCGCTGGCCGCACTGCCCAGGCGGACCTCGGTACCGGGCCGGAGCGGTATGCGCCCGGTGCGCTCGTTCCGGTGGTAGGTGCCGTTGGTGGAGCCGTGGTCGGTGAGGTGCCAGCCGTCGCCCTGGTGGCCGATGGTGGCGTGCCGCCAGGAGACCCGGGCGTCGTCGATCCGCAGGTCCGCCGCCGGATCGCGTCCCACCGAGTACGAACGCGCCGGATCGAGGACCACCCTCCGCCCGCCGACCACCACTTCGAGCTGTGCCACGTCCCGCTCTTCCCCCCGCCGGTCCCGACCCCTGACGGGGCGCCATCTTTCCAGTACCCCGGTGCGGGCGCTGTCAGCCGGTCACTGTTCCCCCACCGTTCGTCCGCGCGTTGGTCCAGAGGGCGGACGCCGTTGCGGGCGCGGTCAGGCGGCCCGGTAGCGTGGGAGGCACCATGAACGCTGCGCCCCTCCCCCCGCTGCCCCGGTCGTACGACGATGAGCGCACCTTGCTGGTCAAGGTCTTCGGCAAGGACCGTCCCGGGATCACCTCCGGACTGTTCAGCACGCTCGGCGCGTTCGGCGTGGACGTCATCGACATCGAGCAGATGGTCACCCGGGGGCGCATCACGCTCTGCGCCCTGATCGCCACCCCCCCAGGGCGGCCCCGGCGCGGAGGGCGCGCTCCGCTCGACCGTCCACCGCTGGGCGGAGGAGCTCAAGCTCCAGGCCGAGATCATCTCCGGCACCGGCGACAACGCCCCGCGCCGCGAGGGCCGCTCCCACGTCACCGTGCTCGGCCACCCCCTGACCGCCGCCGCCACCGCCGCCCTGACCGGCCGCATCACCGACGCCGGCGGCAACATCGACCGCGTCTTCCGCCTCGCCAAGTACCCCGTCACCGCCGTCGAACTGGCCGTCTCCGGCGTGCCCACCGAGGAGCTGCGCTCCGTCCTGGTCACCGAGGCCGCCGCCCAGCGGGTCGACATCGCGGTCGTCCGGGCCGGGCTGCAGCGGCGGGCCAAGCGGCTGGTCGTCATGGACGTGGACTCCACCCTGATCCAGGACGAGGTGATCGAGCTCTTCGCCGCGCACGCCGGCTGCGAGGAGGAGGTCGCCACGGTGACCGCCGCCGCGATGGCCGGCGAGCTGGACTTCGCCGAGTCGCTGCGGGCCCGGGTCGCCCTGCTGGCCGGCCTGGACGCCGCCGTCACCGAGAAGGTCCGCACCGAGGTCCGCTTCACGCCCGGCGCCCGCACCCTGGTCCGTACGCTGCGCCGCCTCGGCTTCCAGGTCGCCATCGTCTCCGGCGGCTTCACCCAGGTCACCGACCACCTGGTCGAGCAGCTCGGCCTCGACTACGCCGCCGCCAACACCCTCGAGGTGGTCGACGGCAAGTTCACCGGCCGCGTCACCGGCGAGATCGTCGACCGCGCCGGCAAGGCCCGCTGGCTCGCCCGCTTCGCCGAGCAGGCCCGCGTCCCCCTGGAGCAGACCGTCGCCATCGGCGACGGGGCCAACGACCTCGACATGCTCAACGCGGCCGGCCTCGGCGTCGCCTTCAACGCCAAGCCCGTCGTCCGCGAGGCCGCCGACACCGCGGTCAACGTCCCCTGGCTCGACGCCGTCCTCTACCTGCTGGGCATCACCCGCGAAGAGGTCGAAGCCGCCGATGCCCTGGACGGCACCCCGACCGAGGACTGACCGCCTCCGGCGGGGCGGGGAAGGGGCAGGCGGACGAAGGGCCTCACCCCCGAAGAAGCGGAAGCGCCGACGCCCTGGACGGCACCCCCACCGAGGACTGATCCGGCGGACGATCGAACCGTCGCACGTCAGGGGCCCCGACCGTCGGAACGGTCGGGGCCCCTGACGTCGCGTCAGTCCTCGTGCGGGGTGTGGAAGGTGTCGAGGGTGGCGATGCCCGGTTCGACGGTCTTCCAGGGGGTGGTGAAGGAGAGGACGGCGATGGCGGCGGTGGGGAAGCCGCCTCGGGTGAGGCGGGTGAGGGCGTCGGGGTCGCCCTGGTCGCCGGCGAGGATCTGGGTGAGGCCGAGCACGCCCGGGTTGTGGCCGACCAGGATGAGGTCGTGGTGGTCGTCCGGGGTCTCCTGGAGGACGGCGATGATCTCGCCGGGGCTGGCCTCGTAGATCCGGTCCTCGTAGACCGTCTTGCGGGGGCGCTTGGGCAGCTCGTGGGCGGCGAGCTTCCAGGTCTCCCGGGTGCGCAGGGCGGTGGAGCAGAGCACGTAGTCGGGATTGATGCCGGAGTCGGTCAGCCACCGGCCGGCGTCCGGGGCCTGGTGACGGCCCCGGTCGGCCAGCGGCCGCTCGTGGTCGTCCACGCCGTTGGGCCAGTCGGCCTTGGCGTGGCGGAGAACGATGATCCTTCGGAGGGTGTCGGCGCTCATACCCAGAGCTTTCCAGAAAACCCCCGGTCGGGCGCGGCGCTCCCCGTGCCCACCACTCCTGGGGGTGGCGGCGTCAGCCCATGTCGTTGGCGAAGCTGGCGAGGATCGCGATCACCACGACGAGGGCGGCGATCAGGCCGAGGAGCTGGAGGAGCTTCTTCTGACCGTTCGGGGGGTTCGGTTCGAGGACGGGCATGGGAGGAGTCTCGCATCCGCTTACGGCGGTGGACTCCCCCGGGGTCAGCCCTCGTCCTCGACGTGGCGGGCCTTGCCGGCCCGGATGCCGAAGGCCATCTGCGGGACCAGCAGCAGGGCGAGGAAGCCGAGCGGCAGGTACCACTGGCCGGTGCTCTGGTAGATCGAGCCGACCAGGATCGGGCCCGGGATGGAGATCAGGTAGCCGAGGCTCTGGGCGAAGGCGGAGAGCTGGGTGACGCCGCCCGGGGTGCGGGCGCGCAGGCCGATCATGGTGAGGGCGAGCGGGAAGGCGCACATCGAGAGGCCGACCAGGATCGCCCAGAGCCAGGGGACGGTGCCGGCGGCGAGGGCCAGGCCGGTGAAGCCGGCGATGCCGCACAGGGCGAGGACCACCACGAAGAGGCCCTGCTCGCCGCGGCGGGCGGCCAGGTTGGGGAGGACGAAGGAGGCGGGCACGCTGATCGCCATCACCAGGGCGAGCAGCACGCCGGCGGTGCCGGCCGAGACCCCGGCGTCCTTGTAGATGGTGGGCAGCCAGCCCATGGTGGCGTACGCGCTGGTGGCCTGGAGGCCGAAGAAGGCGCCGAGGGCCCAGGCGGTGCGGCTGCGGGTGATCGGGAGCCTGGTGGTGGCCGACGGGGTCGCCGTGGCGGAGGCCGCCGAGCGGCGGGTGTCGCGGCGGAGCAGGAGCGTGACCAGCCAGAGCAGCACGGCCGCCACGGCCAGCAGGCCCCATACGCCCAGGCCCTCGCGCCAACTGCCGCCGAGGGCGGTGGTCATCGGGACGGTGAGGGCGGCGGCGGCCGCGGTGCCGACCGAGAGCGCCATCGAGTAGAGGCCGATCATCGGGCCGACGTGGTTCGGGAAGTACCGCTTGATCACCACCGGGATCAGCACGTTGGCCACCGCGACGCCGGCCAGGGCGACGGCGGTGAGCAGCAGGAAGACCGCCGTGCCGCCCGCGAACGAGCGGGCCAGCACGCCGAGCGCGATGGCGCCGAGGCCGGCCGTGACCACCACCACCGGGCCGAGCCGCCGGGCCAGCGCGGGGGCGGCCAGGCCGAAGACGGCGAAGCAGAGCGAGGGGACGGCGGTGAGCAGGCCGGCCACCGTGGCGCTCATGTGCAGGTCGGAGCGGACCTGGTCGAGCATCGGGCCGAGGCTGGTGACCACCGGGCGGAGGTTGAGCGCGGCGACCGCGACGGCCAGGGCCAGCAGCCAGCCGAGGCGGTGGGCGGCGGGGCGGGGAGAGGTGCGTACGGCGGTGGTGGTCGCCTCGGCTTCGGTGGTCTTGGCGGTCTGCATGCGCCCCATCATAGAATGATGGGATGAATTTTGGGCACCCCGGTATCCTGAAGGGGTCCCGCACGAAGAACTGACAGGGAGTCCGATGGCGCTGTCGACCACCCGCCGCACCCCGCTCTCCGACCAGGTGATCGCCCAGCTCCGGGCTCAGATCACCTCCGGCGAGTGGCCGGTCGGGGCCCGCATCCCGACCGAGTCCGCGTTGGTGGAGCAGCTGGGGGTGGCCCGGAACACCGTCCGGGAGGCCGTCCGCGCGCTCGCCCACAACGGGCTGCTCGACATCCGGCAGGGCTCGGGGACGTACGTGCTCGCCACCAGCGAGCTGGCCGGGGTGATGCACCGTCGCTTCGCGGACGCCGACCAGGAGCAGGTGGCGGAGCTGCGGGCGGTGCTGGAGACCTCGGCGGCGGGGTTGGCGGCGGTCCGGCGCAGCGAACGGGATCTGGAGCTGATCGGGACCGCGCTGGAGCGGCGGGAGGCGGCGTGGCACTCCGGTGAGACGGAGGACTTCATCCAGGCCGACGCCGCGTTCCACCAGGCGGTGGTGGCCGCCGCCCACAACGACGTGCTGGCGGCAGTGTACGCGGACCTCGGCGAGGTGACGCGGGCTCACCTGCGGCACGACGTCGGGCCGGAGCTGATCGCCGAACGGTACGTCAGCCACGACGGGATCCTGGCGGCGGTGCGGGAGCGCGACGCCGCGAAGGCCTCGGTCGAGGCGGGGCGGGCGATCGGGGTCTGCAGCGACGCCTGACGCTTCGCACGAGGGCAACCACGCACGAACCGAAGGGGCGCGAGGAACTGCGCGCGGCGGGAGAAGCTGAGCTTCACTTCTCCCGCCGCGCGCAGTTCCTCGCGCCCCTGGTGTGCTTGACCTAGGTGCACATGGCTCGCGCCTGGTAGTGCTTGATCTAGGTGGCTACGCTCACGCGCCGATGGCGTGGAGGCCGCCGTCGACGTGGACGATCTCGCCGGTGGTCTTGGGGAACCAGTCGGAGAGGAGGGCGACGACGCCGCGGCCGGCCGGCTCGGGGTCGGAGAGGTCCCACTTGAGGGGGGAGCGGGTCTCCCAGGTGGCGGCCAGGTCGCCGAAGCCCGGGATGGACTTGGCGGCCATGGAGCCGATGGGGCCGGCCGAGATGAGGTTGCAGCGGATGTTGCGCGGGCCGAGGTCCCGGGCGAGGTAGCGGCTGGTCGCCTCGAGGGCGGCCTTCGCGGGGCCCATCCAGTCGTACTGCGGCCAGGCGAACTGCGCGTCGAAGGTCAGGCCGACCACCGAGCCGCCGTCCTGCATCAGCGGGAGCAGCGCCGTGGTGAGGGACTTCAGCGAGAACGCGGAGACGTGCATGGCGGTGGCCACGGACTCCCACGGGGTGTGCAGGAAGTTGCCGCCGAGGGCGTCCTGCGGGGCGAAGCCGATGGAGTGGACGATGCCGTCCAGGGTCGGCAGGCCGGCCTCGCGGACCTTGTCGGCGATGCCGGCCAGCTCCTCCTCGCTGGAGACGTCGAGCGGCAGGACGGTGACCGGCTTCGGGAGCTTCTTGGCGATGCGCTCGGTGAGGCTGGGGCGGGGGAACGCGGTGAGGATGACCTCGGCGCCCTGCTCCTGGGCCAGCTTGGCGGTGTGGAAGGCGATGGAGGACTCCATCAGCACACCCGTGATGAGGATGCGCTTGCCCTCGAGGATTCCACTCATGTTCAGTGACCCATGCCCAATCCGCCGTCGACGGGAATGACGGCTCCGGTGATGTACGCGGCCTCGTCGGAGGAGAGGAAGCGCACGGTAGAGGCGATCTCGCCGGGAGTGGCGTAGCGGCCCAGCGGCACGCCCGCGACGATCTCCTTGCGGCGCTCCTCGCTGAGCACCGCGGTCATGTCGGTGTCGACGAAGCCGGGGGCGACCACGTTGACGGTGATGTTGCGCGAGCCGAGCTCGCGGGCCAGGGAGCGGGCGAAGCCGACCAGGCCGGCCTTGGAGGCGGCGTAGTTGGCCTGGCCCGGGGAGCCCAGCAGGCCGACCACCGAGGAGATGAGGACGACCCGGCCCTTGCGGGCGCGCAGCATCTTGGCGGAGGCGCGCTTGACCACCCGGAAGGTGCCGGTGAGGTTGGTGTCCAGGACGGAGGTGAAGTCCTCCTCCGACATCCGCAGCAGCAGGGTGTCCTTGGTGATCCCGGCATTGGCGACCAGCACCTCGACGGGGCCGTGGGCGGCCTCGACCTCGGTGAAGGCGGCGTCCACCTGCGCGGCGTCGTTGATGTCGCAGCGGACGGCGATCGCCTCGAACTTGGCCAGCTCCTCGGGCAGCTCGCCCGAGCGGCTGGTGATCGCGACCTTGTCACCCGCCTCGGCGAAGGCCAGGGCGATGGCAAGACCGATGCCCCGGTTACCTCCGGTGACGAGAACCGAGCGGCTCACGGACACACCTCTTCTCCTTGGTTGACCGGCGGCCCCGGTCCGGCACGTGGGGTGGCGGGTGGGCCGCGGCGGTACGCGGTGCGCGACGCGGTGCGCGCGTACGCAGTGTGACGCTATCGGTCATTTCCGGCCAGGGGCGAATCGGTCTCCCACAGGTCCACCCGGCCCGAACTGTCGCCTTCCGACAATGGGCACGGACACCGGGGCGGCCGGTGCTGACGTTGTGCGACGGCTCGGCCACCCGCGGCTCAGTGGACCCGCCAATACCGGGGCGAGGGCGCCGGAACGGGAACAACCGGGCCGGTCGCCGCCGTTGCCCACACGGGCCGCCGTCGGCCGGCCCGTCGCCACGGACCGAGAGAGCGTAGAACCGGATGAGCAAGGAACGATCGGGCAGCCGCAAGACCCTGCTGCTGGCCGCCCTGACCGCCGCGGCCGGGGCCGCCGCCTGGACCTTCCGCGAGGTGCCCGTCGCCTTCGGCCGCCGGCCCGACCCGGCCGACCCCCGGGTGCGGAACTCCCCGCAGTACCGCGACGGCGTCTTCCACAACGCCCCGTCCGAGCTGGCCCGCCCCTCGGTGGGCTCCCCGGCCGACACAGGGACGCTGCGCCGGATGCTGTTCGAGCGCGAGGGCCTGCCGACCGGCCCGGTGCCGCTGGCCCGGTTCGACGGCGGCCCGCACCAGGAGGTGACCGAGGGCGTGCAGCTGACCTGGTTCGGCCACGCCTCGGCGCTGGTGGAGATCGAGGGCAGCCGGGTGCTGCTGGACCCGATCTGGAGCGACCGCTGCTCGCCGTCCCAGCACGTCGGCCCGAAGCGGCTGCACCCGGTGCCGGTGGAGCTGGAGGACCTGCCGCCGGTGGACGTGGTGCTGATCTCGCACGACCACTACGACCACCTGGACATGCCGACCGTCCAGCGGCTGACGAAGAGCCAGTCCGCGCCGTTCGCCGTGCCCCTGGGCATCGGCGGCCACCTGCGCAGCTGGGGCGTGCCGGAGCACCGGATCATCGAGCTGGACTGGGACGAGACCTGCACCCTCGGGGACCTGACCGTCACCCTCACCTCCGCGCACCACTTCTCCGGCCGCGGCACCACCCGGAACACCACGCTCTGGGGCTCCTGGGTGATCGCCGGTCCGAGCCGGAAGGTCTACTACACCGGGGACTCGGGCTACTTCGAGGGCTACGCGAGGATCGGCGAGCAGCACGGCCCGTTCGACGCGGCGCTGGTGCAGATCGGCGCGTACGACACGGCCTGGGCCGACATCCACATGACCCCGGAGGACGCCGTGCTGGCCCACCGCGAGCTGCGCGGCGGTCTGCTGGTGCCGGTGCACTGGTGCACCTTCCGCCTGGGCCTGCACCCGTGGGCCGAGCCGGTCGAGCGGCTGCTGGTGGCGGCCAAGGAGCACGCGGTGCCGGTCGCGGTGCCGCGCCCGGGCCAGCGGGTGGACGTGGACAGCCCTCCGGAGCTGGACGGCTGGTGGGAGACGGTGGCCTGACACGCCGTCCACTGACCCGCCGTTAATCTGCTGGCCCCAAAACCCTGAGCGGTCCATGATGCGGTACGGGGTGCCTCGTGAGCGGGGCGCCCCGACCCTCCGTTCGTCCCCGACTCAGGGAGCCCGATGCCCCCGACGCCCAGCGCCGGCCGCACCCAAGGCCGTGCCGTCGACCCGCTGTTCCTCGCCTATCCGCTGCGCACCCTCGCGGACGCCGCGCTGAGCCGAGCGAAGCAGCTCGGCGTCTCGCACGCCGACTTCCGCCTGGAGCGGGTGCGCTCCGCCTCCTGGCGGCTGCGCGACGCCCGCCCCTCCGGCTCCTCCGACACGGTGCAGCTCGGCTTCGCCGTCCGGGTGCTGCTGGACGGCGCCTGGGGCTTCGCCGCCGGGGTGGACCTGACCCCGGAGGCCGCGCAGCGGGTGGCCGAGCAGGCCGTCGCGGTGGCGAAGCTGTCCGGCGGCATCAGCCGGGCGGCCGGCGGCACCGACCTGGTGGAGCTGGCCGAGGAGCCGGTGCACGCGGACGTCACCTGGGTCTCCTCGTACGAGGTGAACCCCTTCGAGGTGCCGGACGCCGAGAAGACCGCGCTGCTGGCCGACTGGAGCGGGCGCCTGCTGGCCGCCGACGGCGTCTCGCACGTCTCGGCCAGCCTGCTGACGGTGCAGGAGAACAAGTTCTACGCGGACACCGCGGGCACCGTCACCACCCAGCAGCGGATCCGGCTGCACCCCACGGTGGAGGCCACCTCGGTCGACGAGCGCACCGGCGCCTTCGACTCGATGCGCTCGATCGCGCCGCCGGTCGGCCGGGGCTGGGAGTACCTGCTCGGCACCGGCTGGGACTGGGACGCCGAGCTGGCCGAGATGCCCGTCCTGCTGGCCGAGAAGATGAAGGCCCCGAGCGTCACGGCCGGCCACCTGGACCTAGTGATCGACCCGTCCAACCTCTGGCTGACCATCCACGAGTCGATCGGCCACGCCACCGAGCTGGACCGCGCGCTGGGCTACGAGGCCGCCTACGCGGGCACCTCCTTCGCCACCTTCGACAAGCTGGGCTCGCTGAAGTACGGCTCCGAGCTGATGCACGTCACCGGTGACCGCACCGCCGAGCACGGCCTCTCCACCATCGGCTACGACGACGAGGGCGTCGCCACCCAGTCCTGGGACCTGGTCAAGGACGGCGTCCTGACGGGGTACCAGCTGGACCGCGCGATGGCGAAGCAGAAGGGCCTGGGCCGCTCCAACGGCTGCGCCTTCGCCGACTCCCCCGGCCACGTCCCGGTGCAGCGGATGGCCAACGTCTCGCTCCAGCCGGTGGCCGGCGGCCCCGACACCGCGGGCCTGATCTCCCAGGTGGAGAACGGCCTCTACATCGTCGGCGACCGCTCCTGGTCGATCGACATGCAGCGGTACAACTTCCAGTTCACCGGCCAGCGCGCCTTCGCCATCCGCAACGGCGAACTCGCGGGCCAGGTCAAGGACTTCGCCTACCAGGCCACCACCACCGACTTCTGGGGCTCGATGAGCGCCGTCGGCGGCCCCGAGACCTACGTGCTCGGCGGTGCGTTCAACTGCGGCAAGGCCCAGCCCGGCCAGGTCGCCGCCGTCAGCCACGGCTGCCCGTCCGCGCTCTTCCGCGGCGTCAACGTGCTCAACACCCAGCAGGAGGCGGGTCACTGATGCCCATCGTCCACCCGCACGAACTGGTCGAGCGCGCGCTCGAACTCTCCGAGGCCGACGGCTGCGTGGTCATCGCCGACGAGGAGACCACCGCCAACCTCCGCTGGGCCGGCAACGCCCTGACCACCAACGGGGTCACCAAGGGCCGCCGGCTCACCGTGATCGCCACCGTGGACGGCGCCGAGGGCACCGCCTCCGGCGTGGTGGCCGCGGAAGCCGTCACCCTGGACGAGGTGGAGGCGCTGGTCCGCTCCGCCGAGGCCGCCGCCCGCGCGGCCGGCCCGGCCGAGGACGCCCAGCCGCTGCTGCCGTCCCGGGAGTCCTCCGCGGCCCCTCACCAGAAGAGCTTCACGGCTCCCCCGGCCGAGACCTCCATCGAGGTCTTCACCGCCTTCGCGCCGGCGCTCGGCGAGGCCTTCGCCCGGGCCCGCAAGGAGGGCCAGCTGCTCTACGGCTTCGCCCGCCACGAGGTGGTCTCCAGCTACCTGGGCACCTCCACCGGCCTGCGGCTGCGCCACGACCAGCCCACCGGCACGGTCGAGCTGAACGCCAAGACCGAGGACCTGTCGGCCTCCTCCTGGGTCGGCGCCGCCACCCGGGACTTCACCGACGTGGACGTGGCCGCCCTGCACGCCGAGGCCACCAAGCGCCTCGGCTGGGGCCGCAAGAGGATCGACCTGCCGGCCGGCCGGTACGAGACCCTGCTGCCGCCGACCGCCGTGGCCGACCTGATGGTCTACCTGAGCTGGTCCTCCGGCGGCCGGGACGCGTCCGAGGGCCGGACGGTCTTCTCCAAGGCCGGCGGTGGCACCCGGATCGGCGAGCGGCTCAGCGAGCTGCCGCTGACGCTCCGTTCGGACCCGGCCCAGCCCGGCCTGGAGGCGGCGCCGTTCGTGCTGGCGCACTCCTCCAACGGCGACAGCTCGGTCTTCGACAACGGGCAGCCGCTGACGGCCACCGACTGGATCAAGGACGGGGAGCTGGCCCACCTGCTGACCACCCGTCACACCAGCGGCCTGACCGGCCTGCCGCTCACCCCCGCGATCGACAACCTGGTGCTGGAGACGGCCGACCAGGACGCCGCCCCGACCCTGGACGAGATGATCGCCCGGACCGAGCGGGGCCTCCTGCTCACCTGCCTCTGGTACATCCGCGAGGTCGACCCGGCCTCGCTGCTGCTCACCGGGCTGACCCGGGACGGCGTCTACCTGGTGGAGAACGGCGAGGTCGTCGGCGCGGTGAACAACTTCCGCTTCAACGAGTCCCCCGTGGACCTGCTGGGCCGCATCACCGAGGCGGGCAAGACCGAGCCCTGCCTCCCCCGTGAATGGGGCGACTGGTTCACCCGGGCGGCCATGCCGCCGGTCCGGGTGCCGGACTTCAACATGAGCTCGGTCAGCCAAGCGAGCTGAGGAGTAGCGGTAACGATGGACGAGAAGCGCGGCGTACGGGTCTCCAAGACCCTCTCCCGGGTCCTGCGGCACGACCCGGCCTCGATCGGCATCACGCTGGACGAGGCCGGGTGGGTCCCGGTGGACACGCTGCTCGACGCCCTGCGCCGGAAAGGCACCCGGATCACCCGGGACGAGCTGGACCACGTGGTGGCGACCAACAACAAGAAGCGCTTCGCCTTCTCGGAGGACGGCTCGGCGATCCGGGCCAGCCAGGGGCACTCGGTGGCGGTCGACCTCGGTCTGGCCGCCGCCGAGCCCCCGGCGGTGCTGTACCACGGCACCACCGGGGCGCACCTGGACGCGATCTTCCGCGAGGGCCTGCGCCCGATGAGCCGTCAGGACGTGCACCTGTCGGCGGACACCGAGACGGCCGTGCGGGTCGGTTCCCGGCACGGCCGTCCGGTGGTGCTCACGGTGGACGCGGCGGCACTGCACGCGGCCGGCCACGAGTTCCGGATCTCCGCGAACGGCGTCTGGCTGACCGACGCCGTGCCGCCCGGCTACCTCGGCCGGCTGCCGGCCTGAGGCCGCGTCAGGCGCCGGTCAGGACTTCTTCCGGGAGCTCCAGACCGGCGCCACCACCACGATCAGCAGCACCGCCGCACCGAGCTGGAAGGCGTGCCGCCACCAGTCGAAGCCCCGGGTGTCGGCCACCCCGAACAGGTGCGCCACCAGGTTCCCGATGATCGCCCCGACCATGCCGAGCACCATGGTCAGCCAGAGCGGGATGTCCTGCTTCCCGGGGATCAGCAACCGGGCGATGCCGCCCAGGATCAGACCCTCGATCAGCGCCGAGATGATCGCCCACATAGTCAGCTCCCGGAGGCCGCGGCCGCCGACCCTCGGCGGTGCTCCTCCCCGTGGATCACAGTTTTTGCCCCGTACGGCCCACCCGCACCCCGGGTGGGCCGTTCCCGTGCCCCCACCCTCCTGTACGGGCGTGGGCGGGCGTACCGTGAGATGGCCGCACCGGGCCGGAGTGCGGGGGCTGACGAGGGCGGTTAGAGGCATGGGCAAGCGGGACGAGGTCTTCCGGATCACCCGGGCGCGGAGCAGTCTGAGCGAGGACGTCCGCGGGCGCCAGCGCCGGTACGTGATCTCGATGCTGGCGCGCACCCTCTGCGTGCTGCTCGCGGTGGCGATGTGGAACGTCGAGCGCTTCGTCGCCTACGGCGCGCTGGCCGGCGCGGTGCTGCTGCCGTACTTCGCGGTGCTGATCGCCAACGCGGGCCGGGAGAAGGCCCCGGGCTTGCCGAGCACCTTCGCGATCCCGGCCGACACCCCCCTGATGCTCGGCCCCGGCGGCTCCGGTGGCGGCGGCGACCAGGCGCGCAGCTGAGGCTCATGCCCGGTTTGACGGCTGTTCAGCCGATTTGCCGGACAGAAAGCTCAGAACAAGCTCAGATTAATCTCGACGGAACCTAGCCACGCGGGCCGCCTGGCGTGACATACTGCGTACGCGCTCCGCATCCCCCGTCGGAGCGACTGACCGACGCCGGGCGGCTCCCCCCGTGGCTGCCCGGCGTCGTCGTGTTCGGGTACTGGGAACGGCAGCTCCATGGACAGCCCCTCGATCAACCTCTTCGGCCCGGCTGACGGCCCGGAGGGTCCGCCGGTCTGCTCGGCGAAGGGCTGCCGTCAGCCCGCCGTCTGGGTGCTGGTGTGGAACAACCCGAAGCTGCACACCCCGGACCGCAAGAAGACCTGGCTCGCCTGTGAGGACCACCGGGAGAGCCTGGGCCAGTTCCTCGGCGTGCGCGGGTTCCTGAAGGACACCGTCGCCCTCGCCGACTGGCAGGAGCCCGAAGGGGCCTGACGCCCCCTCAGCCACCGATGGCGACCGCAGCGTCAGTCACCGATGGCGACTGTGCCGTCAGCCGCCAATGGCGACCGTTCCGTCAGCCGCCAATGGCGGACATCGGCCGGTCGGGCTGGAGGAAGTCCGGGTCGTCGATCCCCGCGCCCGCCTTCTTGCCCCACATCGCCGCCCGCCAGAGCGCGGCCAGCTCGGCGTCGCCGGAGCCGTCCCGCAGGGCGGTGCGCAGGTCGGTCTCCCCGGTCGCGAAGAGGCAGTTGCGGACCTGGCCGTCGGCGGTCAGCCGGGTGCGGTCGCAGGCCCGGCAGAACGGCCGGGTGACGGAGGCGATCACGCCCACGGTGGCCGGGCCGCCGTCGACCAGCCAGCGCTCGGCCGGGGCGGCGCCGCGGATCGAGGAGGGCTCGGGGGTGAGCTCGAAGCGGGTGCGCAGCTGCTCCAGGATCTCCTCGGCGGTGACCATCTGCGACCGGTCCCAGCCGTGCTGGGCGTCCAGCGGCATCTGCTCGATGAAGCGCAGCTGGTAGCCGCGCTCCAGGCACCAGCCGAGCAGGGCGGGCGCCTCGTGCTCGTTGACCCCGCGCATCAGCACCGCGTTGAGCTTGACCGGGGTGAGCCCGGCGGCCTCGGCGGCGGCCAGACCGTCCAGCACGTCGTGGTGACGGTGACGGCGCGTCAGGGTGTGGAACAGCTCCGGGTCCAGGGTGTCCAGCGAGACGTTCACCCGGTCCAGGCCGGCCGCCTTGAGGGCGGTCGCGGTCCGGGCCAGGCCGATGCCGTTGGTGGTGAGGGAGAGCTCGGGGCGGGGCTCCAGCGCGGCGCAGGCGGCCACGATGCCCACCAGGCCGGGGCGGAGCAGCGGCTCGCCGCCGGTGAACCTGACCTCGCGGACGCCGAGCTCACGGACCGCGAGGGAGACCAGGCGGACGATCTCCTCGTCCGTCAGCAGCTCGCTCTTGCCGAGCCACTGCAGACCCTCTTCGGGCATGCAGTAGGTGCAGCGGAGGTTGCAGCGGTCGGTCAGGGAGACCCTGAGGTCCACGGCCTGCCGGCCGTAGGTGTCGAGGAGCACGGTGCTCGGCCCCCTTCCCTGGAGCGCGACTGGCCCGGCCGCCGGTGTCGGCGGGCCGGGCCAGCTTAACGCCGCGATCCCTCGCGGCCGCTCCGTATCCGGTGGGCGGGACCGACCGGCTGCGACTAGGTCAGCTCCTGTCAGTGTGCTCCCAGTCCGGTGAGCGAGCGGACCTCCAGTTCGGCGGCCTTGGCCGGGTCGGCCTGCTCCTTGGACAACACGGTGCCGAGCCAGCCGGCCAGGAAGCCGATCGGGATGGACACCAGGCCCGGGTTCTCCAGCGGGAACCAGTGGAAGTCGCTGTGCGGGAAGAGCGAGTTCTTGCCGCCGGAGACCACGGTGGAGAAGAACACCAGGGTCACCGAGCTGATCAGGCCCGCGTAGACCGAGCTGACCGCACCGGTGGTGTTGAAGCGCTTCCAGAACAGCGAGTAGAGCAGGGTGGGCAGGTTGGCCGAGGCGGCCACCGCGAAGGCCAGCGCCACCAGGGCGGCGGTGTTGAGCTTGTCGGCGAAGAGGCTGAGCACGATCGCCACCGCGCCGATGCCGATCGCGGCCAGCTTGGCCGAGCGGACCTCCTCCTTCTCGTCCGCCTTGCCCTTGCGGATCACGTTGGCCCACAGGTCGTGGGCGAAGGAGGCCGAGGAGGCCAGGGTGAGACCGGCCACCACGGCCAGGATGGTGGCGAAGGCGACGGCCGAGATGACGGCCAGCAGGATCGCACCGCCGGTGGTCCCGGCGCCGCCGCCGAGGTTCTCGGCCAGCAGCGGGGCAGCGGTGTTCCCGGCCGCGTTGGAGGCCTTGATGGTCTTCGGTCCGACCAGGGCGGCGGCACCGAAGCCCAGGGCCAGGGTCATCAGGTAGAAGCCGCCGATGATGCCGATCGCCCAGAGCACCGACTTCCGGGCCGCCTTGGCGGTGGGCACGGTGTAGAAGCGGACCAGGATGTGCGGCAGGCCCGCGGTGCCGAGCACCAGGGCCAGGCCCAGGCTGAGGAAGTCCAGCTTGCTGGTGCCCGTCGCCCCGTACTTGAGGCCGGGCTCCAGGAAGGCCGAGCCCTTGCCCGCCTGGTCGGCGGCGGCCTGCAGCAGGTGCGAGACGTTGAAGTCGAACTTGGCCAGCACCAGGACGGTCATCAGCGCGGTGCCCGCGATCAGCAGCACGGCCTTGACGATCTGCACCCAGGTGGTGCCCTTCATGCCGCCGATGGCGACGTAGATCACCATCAGGGCGCCGACCGCGACGATGGTCCAGCGCTTGGCGCCGTCCCCGCTCACCCCGAGCAGCAGGGCGACCAGCGAGCCGGCGCCGACCATCTGGGCCAGCAGGTAGAAGATCGACACCACGATGGTGGAGATGCCCGCCGCGGTGCGCACCGGGCGCTGGCGCATCCGGAAGGCCAGCACGTCGGCCATGGTGTAGCGGCCGGAGTTGCGCAGCGGCTCGGCCACCAGCAGCAGGGCGACCAGCCAGGCCACCAGGAAGCCGATGGAGTACAGGAAGCCGTCGTAGCCGAAGAGCGCGATGGCCCCGGCGATGCCGAGGAAGGAGGCGGCGGACATGTAGTCGCCGGAGATCGCCAGGCCGTTCTGGAAGCCGGTGAAGCCGCGGCCGCCGGCGTAGAAGTCGGCGGCGTCGTTGGTCTGGCGGCCGGCCCAGATCGTGATGCCCAGGGTGGCGAGCACGAAGAGGCCGAACAGCGTCATGGTCAGGCCGCGGTGCTCGGTGGCCGCGGTGGCGAGGTGGGTGGTGGCGAGGGCGTTCATTCGGCGGCCTCCCGCGGGCTCACGACGGTGGCGCGCTCGCGGATCGCGGCGGCCTTCGGGTCGAGTCGGCGGTCCGCGTACCGGGCGTACCAGGCGGCGATGCCGAAGGTGGAGGCGAACTGGAGCAGGCCGAGCAGCAGGGCCATGTTGATCGCGCCGAAGAGCTTGATCGCCATGAAGTCGTGGGCGTAGCTGGAGAGCAGCACGTACAGCAGGTACCAGAGCAGGAAGCCCGCCGTGACCGGGAAGACGAACCCCCGGAACGCCCTCCTCAGGGCGGCGAACTCCTCGCTCTGTTCGATGAGTTGGACTTCCGTGGGCGTCGCGTCCTCGGCGGTCGATGGGGTTTCCACTCGGCGTCTCCTGTGATGTGTCGGCGGCACAGTGGGGAACGAATGGACGTGAGGGGCGTCACAGTCGTGATGCCGCTGCATGGTAGGGCCTGCTGAGGCGGGCACGACAGACCCCGGGCCGAGGTTGGGCCGCACAACATCAAGAAGGCGGCACCGCCGCAGCGGTACCGCCTTCTTGATGGTGCGTCAGGCGCCGGCGCCTCAGAAGCTGATCCGGACCTTCAGCGCCTCGCGGTCCTCCATCGCCCGGTAACCCTCGGGGACCTCGTCCAGGCCGACGGTGCGGTCGAAGACCAGACCGGGCTCGATCCTCCCGGCCAGCACGTCCGCCAGCAGCTCGGGGATGTACGCGCGGGCCGGGGCGACACCGCCGCCGAGCCGGACGTTGCGGTTGAACATCTGGCTGATGTCCACGCCCGCGCTGCCGCCGTGCGGCACGCCGACGTAGCCGACCCCGCCGCCGTCCCGGGTGATCGAGATCGCGGTGCGCATCGACTCCTCGGTGCCGACCGCCTCCAGCACGGCGTGCGCGCCCTGACCGCCGGTCAGCTCGCGGACGGCCTCGATCGCGGCCTCGCCGCGCTCGGCCACCACGTCGGTGGCGCCGAACTTGCGGGCGATCGCGGTGCGGGCCTCGTGCCGGCCGAGCGCGATGATCCGCCCGGCGCCCAGCCGCTGGGCCGCCAGCACCCCGCACAGGCCGACCGCGCCGTCCCCGACCACCGCGACGGTGGAGCCGGGGCGCACGCCCGCGGCCAGCGCCGCGTGGTGGCCGGTGCTCATCACGTCGGAGAGCGCCAGCAGGTGCGGCAGCAGCGCCTCGTCGGTGGCCGCCTCCTTGGGCAGCCGCACCAGCGTGCCGTCGGCGAACGGCACCCGGACGGCCTCGCCTTGGCCGCCGTCGGAGCCCGGCTCGCCCCAGAACCCGCCGTGCGGACAGGAGGTCTGCAGGCCCTCCCGGCAGTAGTCGCAGACGCCGTCGGACCAGACGAAGGGGGCCACCACCAGGTCGCCCGCCTTCACCGTGGAGACCTCGGAGCCGACCGCCTCGACCACGCCGAGGAACTCGTGCCCGATCCGCTGGCCGGGCTGACGCTTCGCCACGCCGCGGTACGCCCAGAGGTCGCTGCCGCAGATGCAGGCGTTGAGCACCCGGACCACCGCGTCGGTGGGCCGGCTGACCTGCGGGTCGGGCACCTCCTCGATCCGGATGTCGTGGGGGCCGTGGATGACGGTGGCGCGCATGAGGGGTCTTCCTTCGTGCTGGTGTTCAGGTGGTGCCGTCCGGTAGGACGTTCTTCCTCCCCCACGGTATTCCTGATGGATCCCGATGTCGGGTTCGCCACTTTCCGCGCCCCCACCGCCGCTGAACGGGCCGTTCGGCCATCGGTGTGGGCGCGCGCCCTTAAAGTGGTTCTCCATGTACGCGATCCAGCCCCCGGACGACGAGCCCTCCTGGGCCGCGCCGTTCCCGGCCCAGCGCACCCCCGAGGACGGCCCCGGCTTCGCCGTGGTCGACGTCGAGACCACCGGCCTCGGCCGGCAGGACCGGGTGATCTCCGCCGGTGTCTACCAGCTGGACGCGCACGGCGAGGTGACCGACCACTGGTACACCCTGGTCAACCCCCAGCGCGACCCCGGGCCGACCTGGATCCACGGCCTCACCAGCGCCGCCCTGGCCGACGCCCCGACCTTCCCCGAGGTGGCCGCCGAGTTCGCCGAGCGGCTGGCCGGGCGGGTGATGGTCGCCCACAACGCGCTCTTCGACTGGAACATGATCTCGCGCGAGTTCTCCCGCGCCGGGCTGCGCGCCCCGGTCGAGCAGCGGATCTGCACCATGGTGCTCTCCCGCGACCTCGGCCTGCCGCTGCCCAACGGCAAGCTGGCCAGCCTCGCCGCCCACTTCGACGTCCAGCAGCGCCAGGCCCACAACGCGCTCGACGACGCCCGGGTGCTGGCCGAGGCCTTCCGCCCCAGCCTGCTGCTGGCCCGTCAGTTCGCCATCCCGCTCCCGCTCACCACCTGCGTCGCCGTCACCGACTTCGACGACTCCCCCGCCCCGGCCTCCGCCGGGCGCTCCTACGGCTCCTCCTACCGCCCCGGCCGCAAGCGCCCCGCCTGCCCCTACCCCAACCCGGGGCGCTGGGTCGACGGCCGCCCCCTGATGCAGGGCATGCGGGTCGCCATCACCGGAGACACCGCCACCGACCGCGAGCTGCTGGAGGACCGCGCCATCGAGGCCGGCCTCCACATCGCCTCCTCCGTCAGCCGGCTCACCAGCCTCCTGGTCACCAACGAGGCCGACAGCTGGAGCGGCAAGGCCCGCAAGGCCCGCGAGTACGGCACCCCGGTCATCGGCGAGGACGCCTTCCTCCACCTCCTCCGCGAGGTCGCTCCGCACGAGGCGTAGGACCGGGGCACGTGGTCGAGCGGCCGGGGGCGCGAGGAACTGCGCGAGTCCGGAAGGCGGACCGGCGTGGGATCGGGGCAGGCGAGCCAGTTGCACGTGGTGCCGTTCCCCCGCGCGCAGTTCCTCGCGCCCCTGGGTCGCTGCCCTGCCGACCCACTTGCGGACCCCGGTGTGTGATCGCGGTGTGAGTGCGCGTAGTTTGCCGATGTGTACCGTTTTCTGCTGTCCCGGCGCTGGGCGCTCATCGCCCTCCTCGTGCTGCTGCTGATCCCGACCATGGTCCGGCTGGGCTTCTGGCAGTACCACCGCCACGAGGCCCGGGTCGCCCGGAACGAGCTGATCGCGCAGAGCCTGACCGCCCCCGCCGTCCCCTTCGACTCGTTGTCGCGCCCCGGTGCGGCCGTCCCGAAGGACCTCACCTGGCGGACCGTCAACGCCACCGGCCAGTACGACCCGGCGGCCGAGTTCGTGATCCGCAACCGCACGGAGCCCGGCGGCAGCAGCATCGGCTACTTCGTGATCACGCCCCTCCGGCTGGCCGACGGCGCCGGCACCGTCCTGGTCAACCGCGGCTGGGTGGACTCGGCCGGGGACGCCACCAGCTACCCCACCGTCCCGGCCCCGCCCGCCGGCCAGGTGAGCGTCACCGGCCGGCTGCGCGCCGACGAGTCTGCCGAGAGCAAGAGCCTCAAGGCCCGCGGCAAGCTGCCGGACCGTCAGTACCAGCTGATCAGCAGCACCGAGCAGGCCGAACGCCTGGGCACCCCCGTGCTCGGCGGCTTCGTCGAGCTCACCACGTCCTCCCCCGCCCAGGGCGACTCGCCGCTGCTGCTCGCCGAGCCCGACCACTCCTCGATCGGCCCGCACATGGCGTACGCCGTGCAGTGGTGGCTGTTCGCCGGCCTGCTGCCGGTCGGCCTGGTGGTGCTCGCCCGCCGCGAGGCCCGCGAGCGGGCGGCCACCGCCGCGAAGGCCGCCGGGACGGCGGACGTGAACGCACCGGAACCGGTCACTCCCTGACGCTCCGTTTGCGGCAGGATGTGCCCCATGGATCTCGGACTTCAGGACAAGGTGTACGTGGTCACCGGGGCGACCCGCGGCCTCGGCTTCGCGACGGCGCGCGAGCTGCTCGCCGACGGCGCCCAGGTGGTGATCAGCGGCCGCACCAAGGAGGCGGTGGAGACGGCGGCCAACGCCCTGGGCGCGCCGGGCCGGGTGCTCGGCGTGGCGGCCGACAACGCGGACCCCGGGGCGGCGGCCCAGCTGGTCCACGCGGCGGTCAACGAGTTCGGGCGGCTCGACGGCGTCCTGGTCAGCGTCGGCGGCCCTGCGGCCGGGACGGTGCTGGAGACCACCGAGGCGCAGTGGCAGTCGGCCTTCGAGTCCGTGGTGCTCGGCGCCCTGCGGATCGCCCGCACCGCCGCCGCCTCGCTCACCGAGGGCGGGGTGATCGCCTTCGTGCTCTCCACCTCGGTCCGTCAGCCGGTGCCCGGCCTCGGCATCTCCAACGGCCTGCGGCCGGGCCTCGCGATGGCCGCCAAGTCGCTGGCCGACGAGCTCGGCCCGCGCGGCATCCGCGTCCTGGGCCTGCTGCCCGGCCGGATCGCCACCGACCGCCTGCGCGAGCTGGACGCCCTGAGCGGCGACCCGGAGGCGGCCCGGGCGCGGGCCGCCGCCACCATCCCGCTCGGCCGCTACGGCACCCCGGAGGAGTTCGGCAAGGTCGCCGCCTTCGCGCTCTCCCCCGCCGCCTCGTACCTGACCGGCGTGATGATCCCCGTCGACGGCGGCGCCCTGCGCGCCCTCTGAGCCCGCGACCGGCCGCTCCGCCGCAGGGGCAGCCGTCGTCCCGGGCCCTCTCCCGGGCCGTCTCCCACCCGCCGACGGGCAGGACGAGCCGCCTCGTCCCCCGTCGGCGTGCGGGCAGAGGCCCCGTGCGGGTGCTCAGGTCACCCGGGGTCTGGTCCCGGCCCGCCTGGGCGGGGCGGGCGGCCGGACCACGCGTAGCCGCAGCTCGGCCGGGAGGTCCCGGGCCAGCGTGGTGCGGGCGTGGGCGAGCGGTCCGTCGTGCAGGTGCTCCAGGGTCGCGGCCGGGTCGGCGTCCGGGGTGAGCCGGACGGCGGCGCACAGCCGCAGCCGCTTCGGGGTGCCGGTCAACCGGGCCCGTACCCGGGCGACTTCGGGCAGGGCGATGGTCTCGGTCTCCACCGCGTCGGCCAACGCCTTGGCCCGCAGCCGCAGGGTGAGCCCGGGGGCCGCGACGGGCAGGGTGACGGCCGTGGGGCCGCTGCGGCGGGCCTGGGCGAACAGCCACCACAGCCCGCCGGCCACCGCGAGCCCGAGCACCGCGAAGACCACCGGCCACCACCAGGCCTCACCGGACCACCTGGTCCGCGAGGCGTCGCTGAACACCGGCTGGTCCGGCGAGGTCAGCGGCCACCAGGACGGCGGGGTCCACCCGAGCCGCCCGTAGAGGTCCAGGCCGCCGGCCAGCACCAGCACGCCGCCCGCCAGCAGGGCCGCACCGGCCAGCAGCAGGACCGCGCGGTTGACCGTGGCCCGGCTCATCGGCTCCCCCGTCGGGTCCGTACGTCCAGCCGGTGCTCCCCGGCCAGCGGCACCTGGGCCAGCTCGGCCCGCAACTCCCGCTCCACGGCTGCCGGTTCGGCCGCGCCGTCGATCCGCACCACGGTCCGGCCGCGCCCGGTGCGGACCTTCACGGAGTCCACCCCGTCGATCCGCCGGGCCCACCGGGTGACCAGCGCGGAGACCCCGGCCCGGTCGATCACCGCACCCGGCCGGGTCAGCGGCAGCCAGCGCCGCTGACCGGCCGTCAGCGCCAGCACCAGGCAGCCCAGCCCGAGCAGCACGGCGGCCCCCGCCGCGATCAGCACCACCGGATCGTCCAGGTGACGCCGCGCCAGCTCGTCGGCGGTCTCCGCGCGCCACGGCCGCGCCGTGCGTCCGGCCCGCACCGCCGCCGCGTCGTACAGCAGCGCCCCGGCGACCACCAGCCCGGCGACCACCACCAGCCCGGCCCAGAAGGTCCGGTCCGAGCGCAACCGCCGCGCCCCGGCCGGGGGCCGGTCCCCCGTCAGCTCACCGGCCACGCGGCACCAGCCGCTCCACCACGACCACCACCTCGCCGACGGTCCGCCCGGTCAGCTCCGACAGCCGCTCCTGCACGGCCGCCCGCACCCGCTCGGCCAGCGCCGCCAGATCCGCCGGAAAGGGCAGCTCCACCCCGACCGTCAGCCGCACCTCACCGTGCTGCTCCACCACCGAGGTGCGCTGCACCGTGCCGTCGTCCTCGGCCAGCGCCTGACGCGCCGCCAGCGCGGCGAGCCGGGTGAACACCCGGTCGGCGATCCGCAGCTGGCCGCGCTGGGGCGCCGGCACCGGAACCGCGGTGGTCAACGACGCCGGTCCCGGCCGCGCAGCAGCTCGCTCAGGTCACCCAGTTCGAGGTCACCGTCGATCAGACGGCCGGCCACGAAGCCGACCGCACCGAGCGCGGCCACCAGCAGGAAGGCGGCGAACCCGCCGAAGTACCCGGCGAAGCCCAGGGCCATCCCCACCACCAGCCCGATCAGGCCGAGATTCACGCCGTTCCCCTTCGCTCTCCGGTCTACTGCACCCTGGCCCGACGGCCGCTCTCGGCCTCGGCCTGCTCCTGCTCGTCCTCGTCCGGCTCGTCGGGCAGGTGGACGTCGTTGACGGCGATGTTCACCTCGACCACCTCCAGGCCGGTCATCTTCTCCACCGCCGCGACGATGTTGGCCCGGACCTCGGCCGCCAGCTTGGGGATCACCACGCCGTACTCCACCACCAGGGCGATGTCGATCGCGGTCTGCTTCTCCCCCACCTCCGCCTTGATCCCCCGGCCCACGCTCGACTTCCCGCCGGGCACCCGGTCCCGCATCGCCCCGAAGGTCCGGGAGAACCCGGACCCCAGCGCATGGATCCCGGTCACCTCGCGGGCGGCCATGCCGGCGATCTTCTCGACCACGCCGACGGCCAGGGCGGTGCGGCCACGCTCCTCCGCCGCCGCGGGCTTCGCGGTGTCGTTCTTGGCCAGGGCGGCGGGCGTCGGGCTCTCGGGCATCAGTGGGCTCCTCGCGGTACGGATCCAGCTATATCGCAAACCAGCCCAACTCTGACATTCCGCCACGGGTCGCGCCCGCTCTGAGGACCGTACGGCCCAGTGGTCCCCGCTCGCGCCCCGGTTGGCGCCCCTCAGGGGCGCGAGGAACTGCGCGAGTACGGAAGGCGGCTCAGCGCTTGATCGGGGCATGCGAGCCAGTTGCACGTACTGCCGTTCCCCCGCGCGCAGTTCCCCGCGCCCCCGAGGGCGTAACCACTACCGAAAAGGGCCCGCCCCCGGGGTGGGAACGGGCCCTTCGTGAGGGGGCGTCAGTCGCCGAGGCCGGCGAGGTCGCGGAGGCGGCGGGCCTGGGCGGCGCGTTCGGCGGTGCGCTGCTCGTCGTAGGTGCGGGTGGCGGCACCCTGGAGGAGGGCCTTGGTCTCGATGACGGCGCTGCGCGGGGCGGCGAGCAGCGCGGCCGCGAGGTCGCGCGCCGCGGCGTCGAGCTCGGCGGCGGGGACGGCGAGGTTGGCCAGCCCGGTGGCCACGGCCTCCTCCGCACCGACCTGCCGGCCGGTCGCGCAGATCTCCAGGGCCCGGGCGTAGCCGACGAGTTCGGTGAGCGGCTTGGTGCCGGCCAGGTCGGGGACCAGCCCGAGGGAGGTCTCCTTCATGCAGAACCGGACGTCGTCCGCGACCACCCGGATGTCGCAGCCGAGCGCCAGCTGGAAGCCGGCCCCGACCGCGTGGCCCTGGACGGCGGCGATCGAGATCAGGTCGGGGCGGCGCCACCAGGTGAAGGCGTCCTGGTAGGAGGCGATGGTCTCGTCGAGGTCCTTGTCGTCCGCGGCGGCGAGCTGGAGGAAGTTCCGCTCCCCGGGGATGCCCTCGGGAGTGAACATGGCCCGGTCGAGCCCGGCGGAGAAGGAGGGGCCCTCACCCCGCAGCAGCACCACCCGGACGGTGCCGGGCAGGCTGCGGCCGATGGCGGTGAGCGCACGCCACATGGCGGGCGACTGGGCGTTGCGGCGGTCCGGGCGGCAGAGCGTCACCACGGCGGTGTCGCCCTCGACTTCGAGCCGGATCCCGGCCTGCTCCAGGAGTTGCGGGTCGAGGTCGACGGCGGGGCTGGTCATGAGCGGTACCTCCGGCAGCGGGGTGACTGGCTACCGGAGAGTAACAAAAACCGGCACCGCCGGACAGTGCCCGTTCGGGGCCGCCCGCGGTGCCGGGAACGACGATCGGCGGTCCGGGATTCCGGCCGCCGATTCGTCTGGAGCTGGGAGCTGAGTGGTGATGCGTGCGCGTGTGCGGCGATCAGCCGCGTGGTCCTACGGACGTGCCGGCGCTCGGGTCAACTGGCGCTGCCTTGCCGGACCACTGGCCCGACGGTCCGTCAGGAACCGGAAGTCGCAGCGGTCTTGCCCTTGCCTCGGGTGGCACCGCCACGGCCCCGGAGATTGACCCCGGACTCGCTGAGCATGCGGTGCACGAAGCCGTAGGAACGGCCGGTGGATTCCGCGAGCGCGCGAATGCTCGCTCCGGAGTCGTACTGCTTCTTGAGATCGGCCGCGAGCTTCTCACGCGCGGCACCAGTCACCCGGCTGCCCTTTTTCAGAGTCTCGGCCACCCGTGCCTCCTCGTAACTGTGCTGCTCGGTCAGATTCCCATGATCACCCATAGCCAGGCTCCTGGCCACCCATTCGACAAGGTCGATACCGGGAAAGCGCAGTCTGCCGGTCGTGATCGCAGCGCACAAGGGCGCTCACCAAGAGTGCTCGCGCCCCCTCGGACGGCACACGAGGGGATGGGGTGAAGAGAGAAAGAGCTGATCAGCACGGGCGGGCGGGGGGATGAACACCGCCCGGACACGAGTGGAACTCCTCAAACGGAATCCGGGAGTCTCCCATTCCCGGATTCCGTCAGAGACCGGCTTTTCTACGTCGGATTAGTGAGGAGGCGTCTACTCGGCCCCTCACCCGGGCACTCAGGCCAGCGAGACCAGGTCCGCGTAGTCGGCGCTCCACAGGTCTTCGACGCCGTCCGGGAGCAGGATGATCCGCTCCGGCTGGAGCGCCTCGACCGCGCCCTCGTCGTGGGTCACCAGGACCACCGCACCGGTGAAGGTGCGCAGCGCGCCGAGGATCTCCTCGCGGCTGGCCGGGTCGAGGTTGTTGGTGGGCTCGTCGAGCAGCAGCACGTTGGCGGAGGAGACCACCAGGGAGGCCAGCGCCAGACGGGTCTTCTCGCCACCGGAGAGCACCCCGGCCGGCTTGTCGACGTCGTCGCCGGAGAACAGGAAGGAGCCGAGGATCTTCCGGATCTGCACCAGGTCGGTGTCGGGGGCGGAGGAGCGCATGTTCTCCAGCACGGTCCGCTCGGGGTCGAGGGTCTCGTGCTCCTGCGCGTAGTAGCCGATCTTCAGGCCGTGGCCCGGGATCACCTCGCCGGTGTCCGGCTGCTCGACGCCCGCGAGCATCCGCAGCAGGGTGGTCTTGCCCGCGCCGTTGAAGCCGAGGATGACCACGCGCGAGCCGCGGTCGATGGCCAGGCCGACGTCGGTGAAGATCTCCAGCGAACCGTAGGACTTGGAGAGGCCGCTGGCGGTCAGCGGGGTCTTGCCGCACGGGGCCGGGTCCGGGAAGCGCAGCTTGGCGACCTTGTCGGAGACCCGGGCCTGCTCCAGGCCGGAGAGCAGCTTCTCGGCGCGGCGGGCCATGTTCTGCGCGGCCACCGTCTTGGTCGCCTTGGCGCGCATCTTGTCGGCCTGGGCGTTGAGGGTGGCGGCCTTCTTCTCGGCGTTGGCCCGCTCGCGCTTGCGGCGCTTCTCGTCGTCCTCGCGCTGCTGCTGGTACTGCTTCCAGCCCATGTTGTAGATGTCGATGGCGGCGCGGTTGGCGTCCAGGTAGAAGACCTTGTTGACGACCGTCTCGACCAGGTCGACGTCGTGCGAGATGACGATGAAGCCGCCCTTGTAGGTCTTCAGGAAGTCGCGCAGCCAGACGATCGAGTCGGCGTCGAGGTGGTTGGTCGGCTCGTCGAGCAGCAGGATGTCGGAGTCCGAGAAGAGGATCCGGGCCAGCTCGACGCGGCGGCGCTGACCACCGGAGAGGGTGTGCAGCTCCTGGCCGAGGATGCGGTCCGGCAGGCCGAGCGCGGCGGCGATGGTGGCGGCCTCTGCCTCGGCGGCGTAGCCGCCCTTGGTGAGGAACTCGGTCTCCAGGCGGGCGTACTTCTTCATCGCGTTGTCGCGGGTGGCGCCCTTGCCGTTGGCCATCCGCTCCTCGTTCTCGCGCATCTTCTTGAGCACGGTGTCGAGGCCGCGGGCGGAGAGGATGCGGTCGCGGGCGAGGACGTCCAGGTCGCCGGTGCGCGGGTCCTGCGGCAGGTAGCCGACCTGGCCCGAGCTGGTCACGGTGCCGGCGGCGGGCAGGCCCTCGCCGGCCAGGACCTTGGTGAGGGTGGTCTTGCCGGCGCCGTTGCGGCCGACCAGGCCGATCCGGTCGCCGGGGGCGATCCGGAAGGAGGCGGACTCGATGAGGACGCGGGCACCGGCACGCAGTTCGAGCGCGTTGGCAGCAATCATGGCTGTGGGTACTCCTGGGACTGGCGGGGGCAGCGGACGGCGGGCATCTGGCGGGCGCTGCGCGCGCTAATGCCGGGAGGGAACAGCCATGCGGGCCAGTCTACCGGCAGCCCGGAGGAACCCCGGAAGGATTAAACCTCCGGAGCCGAGGTGCAGCCGGCGTGAGTGGTTGCGCACCGCAGGGGCGCGGGGAACTGCGCGCGGGGGGACGGCAGCGCGTGCAACTGGCTCGCCTGCCCCGATCTGGCCCTGGTCCGCCTTCCGATTCGCGCAGTTCCTCGCGCCCCGATGGCCCCTTCGGGGCCACCGGGGTCAGCCGGTGGGGCAGCCCGGGCGGGGGTGGAGGGCGGCGAAGTCGGTGGTGCAGGCGGATTCGGGGGTGGTGAGGCGGGTGTCGTAGACGCGGGTGCCGAGGACCGGGCCGTCCTCCAGCGAGACGCGCTGCTCGTCCAGGCGGCGCAGCTGCACGTTGGGGCCGACGCCGAGCTGGAAGCCCCGGCCGTTGAGCTTGAAGCCGGTCACGCCGCCGGGCAGCTGGCCGCCCGCGCTGGTGCTGCCGGTGCAGGAGCGCGGTACCAGGACCGCGTAGTCGGTGTGCACGGCCCGCAGCGGGTCGTACGAACAGCCGGACAGCGGACGGGAGTTGAACCGCAGGTCGCCGTCGCTGTCGCGGAAGCCCATGGTCAGTGCCGGCGTCACCACGGCAACCCAGCCGCCGTCCGGGTCGTTCACCGGCTGGAGCGCGGCGGCGGCGCGGCGGACGGCGGTGGCCAGCTTCTCGGCCTCGGTGCGGCTGCCGGTCTCCTTGAGGTCACTGCCGGCCAGCCACTCGTCCAGGCCGGGGACGGCCCGGTGCCAGCGGACCTCGTGGTCGCTGGGCCGGACGGAGGTGACCATGCCGTCGTCCCAGACCACCACGGCGTTCTCGCCGACCATCGACAGGTGCAGGGCGGTCGCGCCCTCGCGGCGGTAGGACCAGAGGTGCTCGGCGGTCAGCCGGTCGTAGGCCTCCAGGCCGGGGCCGACCTTGAGCTCCAGGGCACCGGAGTCGCGGGGCTGGGCGCCCACGGGGCTGGCGTCCACGGCGCCCGGCTTGACCAGGACGTCGCCGAACGGGACGGGCTTGTTGGCGTGTGCCGCGGCGCCCGCGCCGAGCACCACGAGGACGGCGACGGCGGGCAGCACGGATCGTCGGACGGGGGCAGGCAGCTTCCAGGACACGGGCGGAGCGTACCCGGGCCGGACCGGGTCCGTCAGCCAGGCTCGGCCGTCCACCCGGAAGACTGACGGGTTCTCCGAGGTCCGCCCGGCACCCTCCGGACCTGGGACTCTCGGCGGGCGGGCGCCCTCACCCGGGGCTAGGGTGCGACTGCGGTCACCCGACGGACTGTTACAGAGGTGGTACTCGATGCAGTTTGACGACCAGGCGGATCTGGACACCTCTCAGGTCCAGGACCGGCGCGGGATGTCGGGCGGCGGGAAGATAGCGGTGGGCGGCGGGGCGGTCGGCCTGATCGGGCTGGTGCTGGCCCTGCTGCTGGGGATCGATCCGGGCAGCGTCGGGCTCACCGACGGCTCGACGGGCACCTCCGGCGGGGCCACCACGGCCAGCCAGGTGGACGACACCTGCAAGACCGGCGCGGACGCCAACCGGCGGCAGGACTGCCGGATCGTCGCCGTGGTGAACAGCGTGCAGGACTTCTGGCGCCAGGAGTTCACCCGGCGGGCCGGGGCCTACTCCCCCGCCCAGACCGTGCTCTTCACCAACCAGGTGAACACCGCCTGCGGGGCGGCGAGCTCCGCGGTCGGCCCGTTCTACTGCCCGGGCGACCGCAAGGCCTACTTCGACCTCGGCTTCTTCAACGAGCTGAGCACGCGCTTCGGCGCCAAGGGCGGCCCGTTCGCCGAGGCCTACGTGGTGGCGCACGAGTACGGGCACCACATCCAGAACCTGACCGGGCAGATGAAGAAGGTCGGCAACGACCGGCAGGGCGCGGACAGCGGCTCGGTGAAGCTGGAGCTGCAGGCGGACTGCTACGCCGGAGTGTGGGCGTACAACGCGACCCGCACGCCGCTGGCCACCACCGGGCGCCCCCTGATCACCTCGCTCACCGAGGCCGACATCGCGGCCGGGCTGGACGCGGCGGCCGCCGTCGGGGACGACCGGATCCAGCAGCAGGCCCGCGGCCGGGTCAATCCGGAGACCTGGACCCACGGCTCCTCGGCCCAGCGCCAGCAGTGGTTCACCACCGGGTTCCGGACCGGGGACATGGCCAAGTGCAACACCTTCGGCTGATCCGTCCGGACGGACCGCCCGCGACCTACCACTATCGAGTGACATGAGGCTTTTCTGACGGTCTGTGGGATTACCGTCGTGCGTGCGGGCCTGCCCGGGCCCGTCGGCACGTCCCCCGAGGAGAAGACCCATGCGAATCGGCCGCCTCACGCTGGCCGCCGCCGCGCTGCTGCTGGTGACCACCGCGAGCGTCCCCGCCGGCACCCCGCTGAGCCAGACCGAGCGGCACGCGTGGCTCTCCTCGGACGCCATCGAGCCGCGCGGCGCGGCGCCCCGTCCGAACGTCCAGCGGGCCAGGCACGAGCCGCCGTTCGGCGCCTTCGTCGGCTCCTGGGACAACTACATCCCCAACATCGCCCGGATGGCCACCTGGCTCAAGGGCGCCAACATGCAGGTCGGCCACACCTACCTGGCGGGGAACGGCTGGAACGACGTCGAGGGCGAGACGGTGGTGCTCGGCCTCTGGTCGCAGTGGAAACTGGCCGACCCGCAGCGCAAGTTGGTGCTCGGCGTGCCGATGCTGGTGCCGAACGAGAACAACACCCCCGACCCCGAGGTGGCCCGGCTGCTGGCCCGGGCCAACAAGGGCGAGTTCGACCAGCACTTCCTCAAGCTGGCCCGCAAGCTGGTCGCGCTCGGCGGCCACGACACCGTCATCACCCTGGGCTGGGAGATGAACGGCATCACCTACACCAGCCGCTGCAAGCCCGACCCGACCGCCTGGAAGGCGTACTGGCGGCGGATCGTGACGGTGATGCGCTCGGTGCCGGGGCAGCACTTCCAGTTCGACTTCAACCCGACCCGGGGGCTGGACGCGATCCCCTGGACCAGGTGCTACCCCGGCGACGACGTGGTCGACATCATCGGCATGGACAGCTACGACCAGCCGGCCGGCGCCACCTTCGACGAGTACGTCTCCGAGCCCTACGGCCTGCAGGACCAGGTGGAGTTCGCCGCCAAGCGCGGCAAGCCGGTCTCGTACCCGGAGTGGGGGCTGTTCCGCAACGGCGACAACCCCGAGTTCGTCCGGCGGATGGTGGACTGGATCCGCACCCACGACACCGCCTACCAGACCGTCACCGACTACTGCCCGCACGGCTTCTGGCAGTGCGACCGGAACCCGCGCTCCAGCCGCGTCTACCGCGACCTGATGACCGGCTCCAAGGGCGCCACCGCCCCGTCAGCCGCGCATCCGGGCCAGTAGCGCCCGCTTCAGCCCCGGCATCCGGGTCCGCAGCTGGTGCACCAGCGCCAGCCGGACCCGGACCCGGACGGCCCGGGCCGCGGCCCAGGGCGCCAACCTTCCCGGCCCCAGCACCAGCCGCTGGTTGGTGCGCTGGTCCGGGCGCCACCGCTGCTTGTACGGCTCCTGGCCGCGCAGCAGGCTGAGCACCGGGATGTCCGCCGCCCGCACCTCGTCCAGCGCGGCCCCGAACAGCAGCCCGGCGATGTCCACCCGCTCGCGCAGCACCGGGGTGGCCCCGTACATGTAGAGGCCGCCGAAGGACGGGCAGAGCAGCACCAGGTTGACCGCCACCAACTCCCCGTCCAGCACGAAGCGGTGGAGCGCGGCCCGGCCCGAGGCCACCAGCCCCCGGGTCGAGTCGGTGAGGTGGGCGGCGAAGCGCTCGGTGCGGTGCTCGGGGGTGATCCCGCGCTCCTGCCACTGCTCGAAGTGCAGCCGCAGCAGCTCCCGCACCACCTCCGGGACCTCCTCGGCGGCGGTGGTGAGCACCTGGACGCCGACCTCGGCGTTCTTGCGCAGCTTCACCCGGCTGCGCTGTGCGGTCTTGCCGGGGAGCCGCTTGAGCAGCTCGTCCATCGGCACCGCCGGCAGGTACTGGCAGAGCGAGTCCTCGAAGCGGTGCCCGCGGCCGCGCCAGTGCCGGTACACCTGCTGGACGGCGGCCTCCGGGTGCACCTCGCGCAGCTCCAGGGAGTGCCACGGGCGGTGCAGCGGGAGGGCGGCGGCCAGTTCGGCGGCGGCCCGGTCGGCGCAGGAGTCGTCCAGCAGGACGTCGGTGAAGTCCACCAGCCCCGCCCCGAGGTTGGTCAACCCCCCGAACGGGCCCCGGCGTTGCAGCGCCGCCGCCCCGACCAGCCGCTCGTCCCGGCGGACCAGGATCAGGACCAGGCCCCCCGGGGTGCCGTACTGGCGCCACCAGGAGGCCAGCCAGCAGGCGGCCTGGAACGGGGTCGCGGTGGCACAGCGGGCGGCCAACCCGTCCCACTCGTCGGCCAGTTGCTCGAGGGCGTCGTCCTCGCGGCGGATCTCGGCACTCCACCGGGGGGTGCCCGATCCGGTCTGGCTGGGGAGGCTGATGCCGGAGATCTCGGTGGTCATCGCCGGCTCCCCGCCTGCTGCGGCTCCTTGCCGGCGGCCTTCTTCTCGCCGTCCTCGGCCCGGCGCTTGGGCACGTCGAGGGAGTGGGCGACGGTGCGCTCGGAGTCCTCGGGGGTGACCGGTTCGGCCGGGGCCGGGGCCGGGGCCGGCTCCTCGGTGGCGGGGCGGGGGCGACGGGTCATCATCACCAGGGCGCCGAGCAGCAGGCCGCCGGCCGTGCCGACCCCGGTGTCCAGCGCGGCGGAGGGGGTGGCCGGGCGGTCCGGCTCGGCGGCGGTGGCCAGCGGCACCAGCCGGACGCCGGTCTCCTTGCTGCTGGTGTTGGCGAAGGCGATCAGCGACTTGGCGACCGCGTCGGCGGCCCGGGCGGCGTCGGCCGCGCGGCGGCCCGTGCCGGTGATCTCGATCACCGGGGCGTCGGGCGAGGTGGTGCCGCGGACCTGCTGCTCCAGCTCGGTGACGGAGCGGCCGGTCTCCGCGACCGCCCCCACCAGCACCTGCGGCTGGCCGGCCAGCCGGCCGTACGCCTGCGCGAAGTTGACGGCCGTGGCACTCTCCCCCGGCCCCTGCGGCACCACCACGACGTAGGAGTTGGCGGCGTAGCTCGGGTGCGAGACCACGGCGTAGCCGGCCCCCGCGACGGCGCCCAGCGGCACCGCGACGGCGATCGGCCACCAACGGCGGGCTCGGCTCAGAACGGACATGTGGTTACTCCTTCGAGGGTGGTCACCCCGGGGGCGCGAGGCTGTGACATGTGCGGCTCCGCCGCGTGGGCGCGCGGCGTCAGGGCAGCGCGTGCATCTGGCTCACCGAGCCCGGCTGAACGCTGGTCCGCCTTCCGAATCGCGCAGTTCCTCGCGCCCCTGGGCGCGCGTCACTTGGTCGTAGACCGTCCCCAGCCGCTCCGCGATCGAGGCGATGTCGTAGTGGCGGACCGCGTCCGGGATCGGGAGGGGGGCGCTGCGGCGGGACCAGAGCTCGCACAGGGCCGTGGTGTACGCGGCGGCGGTCTGCGGGAGGCGGGCCGCCTCGGGGGCGGCGGTCGGCGGGAGGTCGTCGAGGGCGGGGCAGGCGCTGTGGCGGACGGGGAGCCCGGCGGCCAGGCCCTCGAGGACGGTGAGGCCGAAGGTCTCCTCGGCCGAGGGGGCGGCCAACGCGTCGACGGTCGTGAGGAGTTCGGGCACGTCGCCGCGTTCGCCGGTGAGCACGATCCGGTGCCGGACGCCGAGATCGGCGGCCTGCCGCAGCAGGGCGTCCCGCTCGGGGCCGGCGCCGACCAGGAGCAGCCAGGGCTCCCGCAGCGCGGGGTACTCGGAGGCCAGCCGGGTGAGCTCGGCGAGCACGGTGACCAGCAGGTCGAACCGCTTGCCGGGCACCAGCCGCCCGACCGCGCCGATCACCCAGGCGGTCTGCGGCAGGCCGAGCTCGGCCCGGAGGTTCTGCCGCAGGGCGAGGCGGGAGGCGGTGGGCAGGGCGTAGCGGGCGGCGTCGATGCCGTTGGGCAGCAGCGCCACCCGGTGCTCGGGGACCCCCCAGTCGGCGAGGGTGGCGGCGACCTGCCGGGAGACCGCGACGGTGGTGGTGCCGAGCCGCTCGGCGGCCAGGTAGAGGGACTTGACGCCCCGGGTGACGGGGCGGCCCTCGATCACGGTGGCGTGCAGCGAGTGCTCGGTGGCCAGCACGGGGCGGACCCCGGCCAGCCTGGCGGCGAGGCGGCCGTAGAGCATGGCCCGGTACAGGTGGGTGTGCACCAGGTCGTACCGGCCGTGCCGGATCAGGCCGGTGAGACGGGGCAGCACGCCGAGGTCGCGGTTGCCGCGCATCCGCAGGTCGTGCACGGTGACGCCGTCGGCGCGCAGGGCCTCGGCCACGCTGCCGGGGTTGGTCAGGGTGGCCACCTCGCACTCGTACCGCGGCGGGAGGTGGCGGACCATCAGTTCGAGCTGGCGCTCGGCCCCGCCGGAGGCCAGGCCGGTGATCACGTGCAGGACCCTCACCGGACCGACCTCCGGGGGCTGCGGCGCAGGCCGGTGACCACGTCGCGGAACCGGTGGCGGCCGCGCTTGGCCCGCAGCCGCCATGCGCCGTCCCGGTCGCCGACGTAGCTCCGGGGCAGGGCGAAGCGGCCGGTGAGCCCGCCGTGCGCGATGGCGCAGGCGTAGTCGTAGCCGGCGTCCCGGACCGCCAGGGTGGCCGCCAGGTCCACCGCGCCGTACGGGTAGCAGAAGCCGGTGACGGGGCCGCCGATCAGCTCCTCGACGGCCCGCCGGCTCTCCCTGGTCTGGACGGCCAGCGCCTCGGCGGAGAGGCCGGGCAGGGCGCGGTGGCCGAGGCCGTGGGAGCCGATCTCCCATCCGGCCCGGGCGAGATCGGTCACCTGGTCGACGGTGAGCAGCTGCTTGCGCGGGCCCTCGATGTCCCAGCCGTTCTCGGTGCCGAGCAGGTCGGGCACCACGTAGGCGGTGGCGGTGAAGCCGTACTGGTGCAGCACCGGGACGGCGTGCCGGGCGAAGTCGGCGTAGCCGTCGTCGAAGGTCAGGCCGACCAGCCGGTCGGCCCGGCCCGCCGCGCGGGCCCTGAGCAGTTCGCGGACGCTGACGCCGCGTCGGTTGGTGCGGTGCAGCCACTCCATCTGGGCGGCGAACCGGCTGGGGCTGACGGTGAGGAGGTACGGGTCCTCCTCCTCGTCGGCCACCGAGTGGTACATCAGGATCCACGGTGCGGTCCGGCCCAGGCCGGCCGGGGGTTTCGGCCTGCCGGAGCGGGCCTGCGCCGGCAGGCGCAGGTGCTGGGCTGAGTCAACGTCCATGGGGCTTCCCTTCTGCGGGCGAAGGTTGGAGGGCCTTGGTGGCGGCCAGGAGGGGGGCGCGCACCTCGGGGGCGCCGAGGGCGGCGGCGAGGGCGGCGAAGACGGTGAGGACGGTCAGACCGCCCAGCAGGGTGGCCAGCAGCGGGTCCCGGACCAGACCGTCGATCAGCCAGCCGAGGACGGCGGCGCCCAAGGCGGCCGCCAGCAACCGGGCCTGACCGCTGATCACCTTCGGCACCCGCAGCGCGATCCCGCGCAGTAGCAGGCCGCGCATCAGCAGCGCCGCGGTGGTGGTGATCCCGGCCGCGTTCCCGGCCGCCAGGCCGAGGCCTCCGTACCGGGGGGTGGCGGCCAGGCCGACCGCCACCGTGACCACCAGGCCGAGCGCCATCGCACCGACCGGGTACCAGTCCAGCCGGGTGACCCGGAAGCTGGCCGGGTCCTCGTCGGCCCGGCGGACCACCGGGCGGACCGAGAAGTACGGACGGACCATCACCCCGATCAGGGCCTGGGCCGGCAGGCCGAAGCTGTAGACCCGGATCACCGCGGCGGTGGCGGCGGTGTCGTGGGCGGTGAAGGCTCCGCGCTCGAACAGCAGCGCCACCACCGACGGGGCGCAGGCCATCATGAACGCGGTGCCCATCAGGACCAGCGCCGTGGCCTGGCCGATGTCCTTCTCCACCCGGTCCCGGGCCGCCCCCAGGTCACCGGCGGCCAGCGCGCGGGCCACCACCGGGAAGGTCACGGTGCAGATCAGGATGGCCGCCGTCATGGCGAGTTGGGAGATCTTGGCGGCGTAGTTCAGGTGCGAGATGGTGCCCGGGGGCAGGCCCGAACCGAGGTGCCGCTCGATGAACACCTGGGACTGCCGGGTGAGGGTGAAGCCCGCCACCGGCAGCATCGCCAGCGGGATCAGCACCAGCCCGGCCGTCCCCCGGCGGGACTTGCGGCGCTTGGCCCCGCGGAGCTTCTTCAGGAACGGGCCGACCAGCACCGCCGCCATCAGCACGCTGCCGGTCGCCACGCCGATCGCGGCGGACTTGACGCCCCAGACGGTGTGGCCGGTGAGCAGGATGCCGAGGATGGCGAGGTTGTAGGCGACGTAGATGCCGGCCGGGGCGGTGAAGCTGTGGTGCGCCCGGAGGGCGGAGCCAAGGTAGCCGGCCACACCGAACGGGAGGATGGTCAGGGCGGTGATCCGGGTGCAGCTGACGGCGAGCGCCGGGTCGGCCAGGCCGGGGGCCAGGAAGCCGACCAGGTGCGGGGCGCCTACGGCGACGGCGGCCGAGAGGCTGCAGAGCGAGAGCAGCAGCCAGGGCAGCGTGGCGCGGACCAACTGGCGGACCGGGTCCGGGCCGTGGGGACGCTCCTCGCGCAGCACCAGGGCCAGGCTGAACGCCGGGACCATCAGGAAGGCCATCGCGTCCTCGATCAGCAGCGGCGCGGCGGTCTCGGGGACGGTCCAGGCGACCAGGAAGGCGTCGGTGCCCTGGTTGGCGCCGAAGTAGCGGGCCAGCAGGAGGTCGCGGAGCAGGCCGAAGGCGGAGCCGGCGGCGGTGAGCAGTGCGGTGACCCCGAAGGCCCGGGCGAGGAAGTCGCGGCGGGGCGGCGTGCTCTCCGTCCGCGGCGCGGGGACCTCGGCGACGGCCAGTTGCTGATCGGTGCTCACCGCTGCGCCGCCTCCCCGGGGAACGCCGCCCGGATCGCCAGGCCGAGGATCACCGAGGTCAGCACGGTGGTGGTTCCCCCGATGTCCGCGTACAGGAAGTCGACGACCACCCACGCCAGCAGTCCGAGCGCCGCCAGCCGCACGCCGCGGGGAACGGCCGACGCGGCGCCGCTCCCGCCGGAGGCGTCCGGGCCGGCGTTGCGGAGGCAGTTGAGGAGGAGGGTCAGGAAGAGGGCCAGGTAGGCGAGGGCGCCGATCAGGCCCTGTTCGCTGAGGACGAGGAAGTACATGTTGTGGGGGGAGAGGAGGGGCTCGCGGGTGAAGCCCATCTGGGAGTCGGCGGCGTCGCTGCCGGAGGAGAGGCGGATCGGGGCGTGGCTGTCGCGGAGTTGCTGGAAGGCCTTGGGGCCGGCTCCGGTGGTGGGGTGGTCCTGCCAGATGCGGACGGCGGTGCCCCAGAGGTCGTAGCGGTCGGTCACGGACTGGTCGGGGGCGGAGGAGACCGAGCCGATGCTGGTGAGCCGGTCGGTGACGCCCGCGCCGCCGAGGCCGAGGCCGCCGATCGCGACGACGCCGAGCGCGAGGGCGATGACCGCGCCGCGCAGGGCGAGCCGGGCGTCGGCCCGCAGCAGCAGGACGGCGACGGCGACGGCGGTGGCGATCCAGCTGCCGCGGCTGAAGGAGACCGCGAGCGGGAAGAGCAGGAACGCGGCGGAGGCGTACAGCGAGAGCCGCAGGCCGCGCCGCCCGCCGGGCCCCCGCTCGCCGAGGGCGAGCGCGAGCGCGGCGATCAGGCCGAAGCTGACCACGGTCGACATCGCCATGACGTCGAGCGCACCGAAGGTGCCGATGGCCCGGATCGGCTGCCCGGTGTAGGAGGCGCCGGTGCCGGTGAGGAACTGCTTGGCGCCGACCACGCCCTGCACCAGGGCGGCCAGCACCAGGGAGCCGAGCACCAGTTGCTGGTCGGTCCGGTCCCGCAGGGAGCAGAGCACGGCGGCCGGCACCAGGACGAAGACCTGGACCAGGCGGACGAAGCCGGTGACGCTGGTGGAGGGGTCGATGGAGTGCACGGTGGCGACCCCGGCGGCCACCACCACCGCGCCGAAGAGCACGCAGACGGTGCGGTTCAGCGCCGGGAGCCGGCCCCGCAGGAGGGCGAGGCCGGTCACCGCGACCAGGGCCAGCGAGGCGAGGTCGGCGGCGGTGACGTGGACGGCGGCGGTGACGTCCTTCTCGCCGGTGGGCACGCAGACCAGCAGCACGGTGGCCGCGGCCAGCAGGCTGGGCCGCTGGAGCCGGTGGGTGCGGGCCGTCAACCGGGCGGGTAACACCCGGTGGTGAGGAAGGGTCAGGGCCACCTGGTCGTCAGCTCCCGTCCGGATGCAGCATGAGGGCGGCGGTACGGAAGAGCAGCTTGACGTCGAGCCAGAGGCTCCAGCTCTCGATGTACCGGTTGTCGAAGCGGGCCCGGTCCTCGATGGAGGTGTCGCCGCGCAGGCCGTTGACCTGGGCGAGGCCGGTGAGGCCGACCGGGACGCGGTGGCGGTCGGCGTACTCGGGGTAGGCCTGGCCGAACCGCATGACGAAGTACGGGCGTTCGGGGCGCGGGCCGACCAGGCTCATGTCGCCGCGCAGCACGTTCCACAGCTGCGGCAGCTCGTCCAGCGAGCTCTTGCGCAGGAAGTGGCCGACCGGGCTCATCCGGTGGTCCTGGGAGATGTTCCAGTGGGTGGCCGACTCGTGCTCGTTGGCCGGGCGCAGGGTGCGGAACTTGAGGACGGTGAAGACCCGGCCGTCCAGACCGGTGCGCTGCTGGCGGAAGAGCACGCCGGGGCCGGTGTCCAACCGGACGGCGAGGGCGACCGCGCCGAGCAGCGGGGAGACCAGCAGCAGGCCGAACCCGGCCGCGGCGACGTCGAGCATGCGCTTGGCGAGCCAGCCGGGGCGCTGCATGGCCGGGCGGCCGACCTGGAGGCAGGGGAAGCCCCAGAGGTGGTCCTGGTCCTTGCTGCGGACCGCGCCGTACTCCCGGAGGGAGGGCACCAGCCAGACCTCGCAGCCGAGTTGGGCGGCCTTGCGCAGGCTGGCGGCGGTCTCGGGGTCGTCGGTGGTGCTGTCGGTGGCGATCACGTGCCGGATGCGGTGACGGCGGATCACCCGGCCGATCTCCTCCCGGCTGCCGAGCACCGGCAGCTTGGCGTCCTCGGCCAGCAGCACCGGCTCGGAGTCCAGGAAGCCGAGCGGGCTGAGGCCGTAGGAAGGGTGCTCGGCGAGGGCGGCGGCGACCTTCTGGCCGTGCTGGCCGGCGCCGAGCACCAGGGTGGGGCTGGGCCGGCGGCGGCGGCCGCGGCGCAGCAGCCGGTAGACCAGGGCCCGGCCGGTGGCGGCGACGGGCAGGAAGACGGCCAGCAGGGCGAGCAGCCGCAGCGGGGAGGCGGGGCTGTCGGGCCAACCCTCCAGGCAGGCGGCCAGGGTGACGGCGAAGGCGGTGGCGACGGTGGCCCGGGCGGCGAGCGCGGGGAACTCGTCCAGCGCGGAGAGGGTGAGCCGGTTGCGGTAGAGGCCGCCGGCCAGGTTGAGCGCCAGCAGGAAGGGCAGCACGGCGGCGGCCGCGTGCAGCGGGTCGGTGAGGGCGATGGCGGCGGCCAGGGCCAGGCAGTCCACGGTGACCAGGGCGGCCGGGCGGACGATCCGGAACGGGGCCCGGCGGCGGTACCGCCGACTGATCGGCGGGGCGGGCCGGGAGGTGGCCGGTCGTCGTGGCGGTCGCCGCTCCAGGAGCTCGGTGGCGACCCGGCGGGAGGGGGGCGGCACCGGGCGGCCCGGCCGAGGCACACTCTCGTGGTCAATGGTCATCAGCGCACGAACTCCCCTGCTGTGTACCCGTCTTGACGGGACACCCGGACCCGAGTCGGACCGACGAGGTAATCCCGGCCGACGGATGCGGTCCAGGTAGCGCCTGCTGCCACGGGCGGCTATTCGGGTATTTCCGAGTACGGCGCTCAGAAATGACAGCGAAGCAGGCAAAATCAGACAATACCGAACGCTGGCTTGGTTCCAGGAAGCTGACTTGCCATTTCATTCCACCCGCCCATTAATAAGACTTTCGGATTTTGAATCCTCGGCCGCCTGGTCGAGATGCGAACACGGCAGCACCCTCGCGGCGAGCATTCACGGTCTGAGAAACGATCAGAACCGCCCGGGGACACGGGTGTCGGACTCCTCGGCGAGCCTCGGCGCGGGGACCTCCTCCCGGAGGAGGGTTCGATAGAGGTCCCCCACCTGCCGGACGACCCCTCGGACATCGTGATGATCGGACATTCGTTCCCGGGCGATCAGACCGAGGCGTTCGCATTCGATCGGATCGCTCAGCGCACGCACGACCAGTCGGGCGAGCGCGGCCGGGTCCTCCGGCTCCACCAGCCCGTGCGCGAGGAGTTCCGGCGGCAGGCTCTCGCGGGCCCCGGGCACGTCCGTCAGCAGCACCGGGCGGGCGGTGGCCATCGCCTCCAGCGGGGCCAACGCCATCCCCTCCCAGCGCGAGGGCAGCACCACCAGATCGGCGGCGGCCAGCCAGGGCCGCGGGTCGGCGACGTCCCCGGCCAGCCGGACGGAGGAGGGCTCGGGCAGCTCGCGGACGGCTGCGGCCAGCGCGTTGGCCTCCGGGCCGCCACCGACCAGGGCCAGCCTGGCCTGCGGCAGCGCGGAGACGACGGCGGGCCAGGCGGCCAGCAGCACGTCCTGGCCCTTCTGGCGGCAGAGCCGCCCGACGCAGACCGCCAGCGGCGCGGCCGGGTCGAGGCCCAGCGACATCCGGGCGGCCCGGCGCGCGGCGGAGTCCGCGGGGGCGTGGTGGCGCAGGTCCACGCCGTTCGGCACCACCTGCCAACGGGCCGTCAGACCGGCGGCCTCGCCGTCGGCCCGCTCCTGCCCGCTGACGCAGAGCACCGCGTGCGACCACCGGCGGGCGGCCAGCCGCTCCCAGCGCAGGGTGGCCGCGGCCACCGCGCCCGTGACGGCGGCGAAGGACCAGGCATGCGGCTGGAAGACGGTGGGCACCGAGCCGCGCACCGCCAGCCGTCCGGCCAGACCGGCCTTGGAGCTGTGCAGGTGCAGCACGTCGGGGTTGGTGCCGCGGACGATCCGGCGCAGCCGCCAGGCCTCCCCCGCGGTGCCCGGCCCGGGCGAGCGCCCGGCCTCCCAGTCCAGCACCAGCGCCCCGGCGGCCGCCGCCTCGGCGGCCAGCCTGCCCTCGGGCGGGCAGGCCACCAACACCCGGCAGCCGGCCTCGCGTTGACCTCGGACCAGGTCGACCACGACGCGGGCGACGCCGCCGTCGACGGGCTGGGAGACGTGAAGGATAGTCATCGGCACGGCGGCGAGCCTAGGTTCGCCGCCGCACCGGTCCGGGGCACCATCACCCGTACCGGTGACAACGACCACCCGTACGGGGAACGGCGGGCCGCCGTCTGCGGGCGAAGGTGGTCACCCCGGGGCGCGGGCGTCAGTGGTCACCCTGGGGGCGCGGGGCCCTGCTGATCGGCGGCTCCGCCGCGGGGCGCGCCGGGGAACGGCAGCACGGGCAACTGGCTGACGTGCCCCGACCTCGCCCCGGGCCGCCTTCCGGACTCGCGCAGTTCCTCGCGCCCCTGAGGTCGCTGCGCTGCCCTCAGGCGGTCTCGGTGGCGAGCTTGACGAGGATCTGGTCGTGGATCCGGTTGAGGCCCTTGGGTGCGAAGGTGCGCTCGAAGAAGCCGCCGATGCCGGTGGCGCCGGTCCAGGTGGCCCGGACGGTGACCTTGCTGCCGGTGCCCTCGGGGGCGACCGTCCAGGTGATCACCATCGAGGAGTTGGCGTCGGTCTCCACCAGGGTGCGCCCGCCCGGCTCGGTGACGGTGAACAGGCAGTCCCGGACGCGCTTCTCGGTGGCCTGGAGCTTCCAGTGCACCTGCGTCCCGGCCCCGCGCCCGCCCGCCCGCACCTCGTACTCGCTGTACTGCTCCGGCAGCAGCTTCGGCCGGATCACCGCGTAGTCGGCGAGCGCCTCGAACACCCGCTCCGGAGCCGCCCCGGGGAGGACCCGCTCGGTGGTGGCCTGCACCTGTCCCATCTCTGTACTCTCCTCTTCCGTTCCCTCGCACAGCAGCGGTACCGCCGCCGGCCCAAGCCAATCACAGCGGGCACCGGGTTAGGCTGGCCGGTGTGCTGACCGAGGTGACCGCTCTCCGCTACCTGGACCCGCTGCGCGCCGGGGGCTCCGTGCCCGGCATCGTCGAGACCGACGACCTGGGCACCTACGTGGTCAAGTTCGCGGGTGCGGCCCAGGGACACAAGGCGCTGGTGGCCGAGGTGATCGTGGGTGAACTGGCCCGCCGACTCGGCCTGCGGGTGCCCGAACTGGTGCTGGTGGACTTCGACCCGGCCGTCGCCGCGCACGAGCCGGACCAGGAGATCCAGGACATCCTGCGGGCCAGCGCCGGGCACAACCTCGGCATGGACTACCTGCCCGGCGCCCGGGACTTCACGGACGGCCTGCTGGAGGTCGACCCGGTGGAGGCGGGCCGGATCGTCTGGCTGGACGCGCTCACCGCCAACGTGGACCGCAGCTACCGCAACCCCAACCTGATGGTGTGGCACGGGAAGCTCTGGCTGATCGACAACGGCGCGGGCCTGGTCTTCCACCACCGCTGGTCCGGCGCGGCGGCCTCGCTGCTCAAGCGCTACGACCTCAGCGAGCACGCGCTCGGCCGGTACGCCCCGGACGTCAAGGCGGCCGACGCCGCGCTGGCCCCGCTGGTCACCCCGGAGCTGCTGCGCGAGGTGGTCGCCCTGGTACCCGAGGAGTGGCTGGCGGACGAGCCGGGCTTCGACTCCACCGAGCTGCTGCGCGAGGCGTACGTCTCCCAACTGGCGGCCCGGGCCGCCGAGTCGGCGGCCTGGCTGCCGGAGGACTTCCCCACCCCCGAGCAACTGGCGCACACCGCCGCTTCCAGGGCCGCGGCCACCCGGGCGGGCCGCCCGGCCTGGCTGCAGGACGTCCCGGACCTGAGCGGCAAGCCGCAGACCCGCTGACGGATCGTCATACTCCTCAACACCCGTTCTGCGTAGGCTTTTTCAAACACTTCATCAATCCTCGAATACGTGTGCACACCGGCCGTGCCGCCGCCATACTCGTGGCCATGCCACCGACCTCGAACGGGGTTTCCGGGCCGGCCGCTCCCCCACCGCCGCCCGCCGGCCCCGCCTCCGGCGCACCCGCACCTCCCGCCACCCCCGCACGCCGGTCCAAGCTCCGCGAATCGGCCGGCGCCGTCCTCGCCGCACTCGTCCTCGCCAGCGCCGCCCTCGGCGTCTGGCGGGCCGTCGCGCTGGGTGCCGACGGCCTGGCCGCCGGCACCTTCATCCTGGCCGCCGCCACCCTGCTCTCCAGCAGCGTGATCGCCTTCAACCGCTGGACGCTGCGCCCCGGCTACGCGGTCGCCGCGCTGCTCATGGCCACCACCCTGACCGTCTCGATCGGGATCGCGGGGCAGCACTACTTCGCCAACCAACCGGTCGACGTGACCAGTCAGATCGACTGGCCAGCCGACCGGAACGAGCCCACCGTCACGGCCACCGCCCGGCTGGCCGTACCGAAGAACCTCAACAGCCTGGACATCAGCGTCGCACTGGTCGACCGGTATCCCGGACTCGGCGACTGCGGTGCCTCCACCTTCGACGTGCTGCGGCTCGGCGACGTGGTGCCGGCGAAGGACCGGAACAGACCCGGTGAACCCACCAAGGCGAGGAGCGGCGACACCGTCACCGTCCGGATCCCGCCCAAGGTGAAACAGGTGGACCTGCTCCTGACGGTGCATCCGGACCGCAACTGCGAGCTGACGGCGTACATCCAGCTGGCCAAGTTCCACAACTCCGGGAAGTGACGGCCGACTTGTTGCGGAGAATTCTGAGCACCGGAAACGGGCTGGTCCTGGTCCTGCTGCTCTGCGCCTGCGGGCCCGGGACGGGGCGGGTGGACCCCAGTCCCTCCCCCCCTGCATCGAACACGGCCTCGCCCAGCCCCAGCCGGTCGACGCCGAACCCCCAACTCATCGTCGGGTTCAAGAACAACCAGCCCAACCTGAGCCAGCTGCCGGCGGATGCGAGCGAGCCGGTGGGCTTCGAACCGTCCATGGCCAAGGCGGTGCTGAGCGACCTGCTGGGCCGCCAGGTGACGTTCTCCCCGATCAACGTGAACAGCTGGGAAGCCCAGTTGGACAAGGGGAAGATCCAGGTCGCCGTCTCGACGATCTCCTACACCCTGGAGCGGAACGCGACGCACATCTTCGCCGGCCCCTACCTGCAGACCAGCCTCGGGATCATGGTCGGCAAGGACAGCCCGCTGACCAGGGCGGACCTCGACGGACTGAAGAACCTGAACGTCTGCTACGTGGAGAAGACCACGGCCGCCGACGCGGTGAAGAAGCTCCTCGGCCCGGAGGGCCGGGGGGACAAGCCCTTCAACGCGATCCCCCGGCAGAACTCCGACGACTGCCTGACCGCCATCCGCGACCACTCGGACCAGGTCTTCCTGTCGGACGCGGTCATCCTCCTGGGCCGCAGCATCGCCACTCCGGGAAGGGACCTGTACCGGTACATCGACTACGACCCGGGGTCCTCGCCCCAGCTCTACGGCATCGCCCTGCGCCCCGAGGACAGCGCCCTGTGCCTGCAGATCGACCACGCACTCGACCAGTACCTGGGCGACGAGCGGTGGTTCCGCTCGTTCAGCACCTGGTTCGGGTCGGCCGCCGGCGACCGGGCACTGACCGAACACGCGTACAAGCCCAAGCAGACCATCACGGAGTGGTGCAGTCCGAAGAGCAGTCAGCAGCAGCGCCCCGGCAGCTGAGAGCGGCAGAACCCGGGGCCGCTCCGCCGTCGCGGTGCGGCCCCGGGTCACCGAGGCCCGGGTGCGTCAGCCTCCGTTGATGAACCGCTGGGCCTCGGACCAGACCGCACGGGCGACCTGGTGTCCTACTGCGGTGCCTGCCTCGTGGTCGAACTCCCAGTGCACGCCCGCGTAGAGGCGGGAGGTGCCCACCTCGGTGGCGGCGGCGCTGAGGGTCGGCCAGGACAGCCGCACGTCGGTGGCGGGGTGCCCCGGTTCGAACTTCGAGCTTCCGGCCTTGATCACCGCGGAGCCGCCGAAGCGGTCGCTCCCGGTGGCGAGCCTGAGCAGTTCGGCACCGGTGGCGGTGAAGCCGGTGTGCCCGGAGACGTAGGCCGCGAAGGCCGGGGTCGGCAGGTAGGGGCGCCACTGCGAGCCGTCGAAGGTCTGCGTGCCCTGGCCCGGGCCGCCCCAGCCGCGCACCTGCTGCCCGGACTTCTCGTACCGGATCAGGGTGATCGGGCGGGCGTAGTCGAAGGTCCGCTTGGAGTCCCAGATCACCACGCCGGCGTCCGCCTCGGCGAGGCCGAGCGCGAAGTGCGTCTTGACGTCCTCGTCCAGCGAGTGCCGGTCGCGGTGCGAGAGGTAGCGGGCCCAGTCGAGGGTGATGCCGCCCGAGGTCTCCGCCGGGAACATCCAGTACTCGGCGATGGCCTTCTGACGGTCGGTCAGGGCGGCGTTGCGCTCCAGCTGCTTCGCGATGGCCGCGTCCGACTCCGGGGTGCCGGGGGCGGGCGGCGGGGCGGGCAGGAAGGAGGCCGGGTCCTTCAGCACGAACGGCCGGACGTCCGGGAACTGCGGGGTGATGAACTGCTGGACGACGCCGTTCTGCACCAGCGGTGCCCAGCGCTCCGGGTGGACCAGGGCCGCCCGGTCGAAGTGGTTCTCGTCCTGCGGCGGGTTGGCCGGGACGTAGGTGCCGGGCGCGGCCGAGTACGGCGGGGTGCCGAGCTGGTTGGAGCCGTCGGCGTGCCGGTCGCGCAGCACCGCGCCGCAGGAGGCGCCGGCCACCGCGGCCGGGGTGCCGGCCCTGCGGGCCTCCTCCACGGTGGCTTCGGGCCGGGCGGCGGCCGGGTCGTACCCGAGCTCGCGCAGCTTCTTGTCGAAGGTGGCGCGCTGGGCGGGGAAGAGGTCGTTGAGCGCTTGGTGGGCCGCGTAGTTGACGGCGGCCCGCTCGTTGGCGGAGGTCCGCTGCCACCAGGGGCGGCGCAGCCGGTCGCCCAGCTGGGTGGCCCGGGCGCGGCCGTCGTAGGCGGCCCAGGCGTCGAAGACGCAGGCGTTCAGGACGCCCATGGCCCGGGGGCCGACGGGGGGCGGGGTGTTCTTGCCGGAGGTCGCGGTGGCGGTCCTCAGGGCGTCGAGCAGTTGGGTGTTCCACTGGAGGACGGCGTTGTCCCCCGGCCGGGGGGCGGCCAGGTCGCTCCTGGCCTCCGCGGGGGCCCCGGTCACCACGGTGAGGAGGGCCGCGCCGAGCGCTGCCGCCGTCACCACGGCCGGTAACCGGCGGCCCGGGGCGGTGGTTCGGAAGGTGCTGGTGGGGTTCACGTTCCTTCTCCAAGTTGCCTTGCATGGTCTCCCCCGTGACCGGTCGTCGGTCACGGGGGCGGCCGTCACGAGCCGGGGCTCACTCCGGCCAGTCGGACTGCAGGATCACCTCGACGAAGTTCGGCCGGACGAAGTCCGCGTCGAAGTGGGCCAGCACGTCGGCCTTGATGTTGCCGAAGGTGGTGGCGGGGCGGGGGGCGATGCCTTCGTTGAAGGCGGCCAGGATCTGCTGCTTGAAGCCCGGCCGGGGGTGCGCGGCGGTGACGGCCGCGCGGACCTCGTCGGAGACGTCGTGGTAGCCGATGCCGAGCACGTCGAGCTCGACGCCGGCGGTGACCAGGGCCACCTCGGGGGCCATGTAGGTGGGGATCTCGGGGGTGGTGTGCAGCGCGATGCCCTCCCAGACCAGGCGGGCGGACTCCTCCGGCACGCCGTGCCCGAGCAGGAACTTGCGGGCCTCGTCGGCCCCGTCGATCTCGAAGCGGCGGCCCGAGCCGCGGAACTGCTCGGAGAGCCCGAGGTCGTGGAAGAGCGCGCCGACGTAGAGGAGTTCGCGGTCGACGGTGAGGCCGCGGCGCTCGCCCTGGAGGGCGCCCCAGAGGAAGACCCGGCGGGAGTGGTGGAACACCAGGTCGGTGGTGGCCTCGCGGATCAGCTCGGTCGCCTCGTTGGCGATCTTGCTGTCCGGGATCTCGATGCCGGCGATCTGAACGGCCATCAGGTGGCTCCTCACAAGTGGTCGGGGGCGGGTGGAGCACGGCGGGGTGGTGCGCGGCGGTACGGGGCTGAGCGGTACGGGGCTGAGCGGTACGGGGCTCAGCGGGCGGTGGTGCCTACCACCAGTAGCTCGGGTACCTGGCGGTCCTGCCGCTGCGCCCGGCGACGATGCCGACCACCACCAGCACCACGGTGGCGAGCGCGAGCAGGGCGAGGAACTTCACCGTGTGGGGCTGGGTCAGCACCACGATCACGGCGGTCGCGGCGGCGGGCGAGTGCGGCGTGCGGGCCAGCATCATCGCGCCGAGCGCCAGACCGCCGGCCACCCCGGCGGCCCACATCGAGTGGCCCGCCACGGCCAGCACCACGAAGCCGACCAGCGCGGAGATCAGCTGGCCGCCGATCACGCTGCGCGGCTGGGAGAGCGGCAGTGCGGGCGCGCCGAAGACCAGCGCGGCACTGGCCGCCAGCGGCGGGATCAGCACGATCTGGTGCAGGGCCACGCCGATCGCGACCAGGGCGACCAGGGCCGCCACCGAGCCGAGGGTGCCGACGCCGATGGCGGAGAGGCCGGGCCGGGCCGGGGCCTTGGAGGCGAACGGGCTCGCCTTGGGGGCGGGCTGGGCGGCGGACGGTGCCGCCGGCGGGGCGGAGAGGTTGGTCATGAGGACTCCCTCGGATTCGTCGCGAGACGCTGCTAATGCCTTTTCGGCATGGTACACATTAGCTGGAGGGTGGCCTTCGCGCCTCCTCCGGGACCGGGACCGGACGCGGCGGGCGGAGAGGCATGATGGGCTCATGAGCAGCACGACTCGGCAGCGCGGCACCCGGACGGCGACGGACCTACTGCCCCTCACCGGCGAACCGCTCGCACTCGACCTTGTCAACACGACCTACGTGCACGGCGGCACCCGGGGCACCCTGATGGACGCCCTGACCGAGCCCACCGAGCTGGACGACTGGCTGCGCTCCTGCCTGCCCCGGCTCGGCGCGCGGCTGCGGCCCGGCCTGGCCGCCCTGCTGGACGACCTGCCGGCCGGCCCCGGTCACCTGGAGAGCTACCTGGAGCTGCGCGCCGCACTGCGCGAGCTCTCGGGCACCCTGGTGGCCGGCGCCGCCGCGCCGCACCCGGCCCTGGCCGTGGTGAACCGGACCGCCCGACTGGCCGCCGGATGGCTGGAGTTCGCACCCGACGGCGGCACCGCGACGGCCCACTGGACCGAGCCCGACCTGCGGCTGGTGGCCCTGGGCGAGATCGCCGCCTCCGGCGTCGAGCTGCTCACCGGCCCGGCCGCGGAGCAGGTCCGGGCCTGCCCGGCACCGGGCTGCATCCTCTACTTCGTCCGGAGCCACGCGCGGCGGGAGTGGTGCACCACCACCTGCGGGAACCGGGTACGGGTCGCCCGGCACAGCAAGCGGCTGCGCGAACCCGCCGGGCCTACGGTCTGACGGCTCTGCGGCCCATGGCGCTCTCCTCGGCTCCGTGTACGTTCGTTCCTTCACCAACGACACTAGGGAGCGCCCCGTCGTCGCGGCCAGGACAACACCCGGTCTCCGTCAGCTGTGGCCACGGACGGGCGATTACCGGGAGGTAGGCCTTCCGACGGAGCGTCAGTTCCGCTAGGCGTGCCGGGCCTCAGTAGCGCCCGACGGTGGCCGCGATGACCTCCTCCGGGGCCCGGTCGGCGAACAGCCCGGCCTCGGCCTGACGGACCGCCAGCACCGCGGCGTGCAGCTGGGCGCCGAGCGCCTCGCGGAGCACCACCGAGGCCTCGAAGGCGTCCGCCGTCTCGTCCAGGCTCGCGGGCAGCCGCTCCACCGTGCCGAGTTCGGCCGGATCGCCGCTCACCTCGCCGGGCAGCGGCTTGCCCGCGTCGAGCCCGTCCAGCCCGGCCGCGATCACCCCACCGACCAGCAGGTAGGGGTTGGCGGTGGCGTCGAAGCACTTGACCTCGGCGTTGGCCTGCCCGGCGGTGGAGCCGGTGATCAGCCGCAGCGCCGCCTCCCGGTTCTCCAGCCCCCAGCAGCGGTACGGGCCGGACCAGCGGGAGGGGCGCAGGCGCAGGTAGCTGGCGGCGCTCGGGGCACCCAGCGCCAGCAGGGCCGGGAGGTGGTCGAGCACCCCGGCCAGGAAGTGCTCGGCGGCGGGGTGCAGGCCGTACGGGCCGGAGCCGCCGTTGCCCAGGTTGCGGCCGTCCCGCCAGAGGCTGAGGTGGAGGTGGCCGCCGTTGCCCACGCCCTCCGGGGTGAGCGCGGGGGCGAACCCGGCCCGCAGGCCGTGCCGGACCGAGACGGCCCGGATGGTGTGGCGCACCAGGACGGTGGTGTCGGCGGTGCCGAGCGGCCCGTCCGGGGCCACCGAGACCTCGAACTGGCCCGGCGCGTACTCGGGGTGGAGCTGGAGCACCGTCAGCTGCTGTTCGCCCAGCGCCCGGAGCACGTCCCGCAGGTAGTCGGAGAAGTCCGCGAAGCGGTGCAGCCCGTACGCGGGGGCGGTGGTGGCCGGGGCGCCGGCGGCGTCGGTGACCACCCACTCGACCTCGATGCCGGTGCTCAGGGTCAGCCCGCGCCGGGCGGCGTCCTCCACCATCCGGGCCGCGAAGCGGCGCTGGCAGCCCGGGTGCGGGGTGCCGTCCTGGGCGTAGCGGTCGGCCGGGGCCCAGGCCCAGCCGGGCTGGGCGGCCAGCGGCACCAGCCGGTCCAGGTCGGGGATCAGCCGCAGGTCGCCGTCGGGGCCCCGGGTGAAGGGGCTGGAGGTGACCGAGTCGTCCATCAGGAAGACGTCGAAGCAGGGCGCCGCCCCCACCCCCCACTCGGCGGCGTGCTCCAACTGCCCGACCGGGAAGGTCTTCACCCGGCCGATCCCGGAGTTGTCCACCCAGCTGACGGCGACTCCGTCCACGCCCTGGGCGGTCAGCCGGGAGGCGACGAGGCGGGCCCGGGCGGCGCGCTCGGCGCGCGACGGTGCGCTGTTCATGCCGCTCATGCTGCCCGCGCGCGGGGCGGGCACCGGGCCCGCGTCACTCGCCCGGCGGTGCGGTGCCACTCCATCGGGTAGGGGCTGTCTCCTTGGTGGGGTCGGATAGCGGGCGTCGTTGGGGTGCGTGCATCGGCGCCGCCGAGGAGGGAGCCCATGCGGAGCATCGGCGACCGACGAGAAGGCGTCGAGGTGCGTGCCCCGGCGGCGGCCGCCCGGCCCCACCAAGGAGACAGCCCCTGGGCCACCCGGTCACAGCTGCCGGTGTCCTGTCAAGAAGTGCGGCGACAGACATGACGCAGGTCACACCGCGGCTCGAAATATCCGGGGACATCCTCCCCGTTTGACGCTATGTTCTGAACATCCGGGGAATCCGTCCCCGGTAACGGGGGTCGGAGAGGAGTTGGACCGATGACAGCCACCGCCACCGAGGCGAGCGCACCACGACTGCGGGCCGACGCCTCCCGCAACCGGGAGCGGATCGTCAACGCGGCCCGCGAGGCCCTCGTCGAGCTGGGGCCGGACGTCCCGCTGGACGAGATCGCCCGCCGGGCCGGGGTGGGGAACGCGACCGTCTACCGGAACTTCGCCGACCGGCGCGAGCTGGTCCACCACGTCGCCTGCTCGGTGATGCGCCGCGTCTCCGAGCACGCCCGGGCCGCCATGGCCGAGGAGGCCGACGCCTTCCAGGCCGTGGTGCGCTTCACCATGGCCGCCGCCGAGGAGCAGATCAGCGCGCTCTGCCCGCTGGTCAGTGAGCACGCCGATCCGGACCATCCCGAACTGGCCCAGGCCGGTGCGGAGTTGATGGCCCTGGTGACCGAGGTGATCACCAGGGCCCAGCAGGCCGGGGTCTTCCGCACCGATGTCGGTGTCGGCGACTACCTTGTCGCGGTGACCCAACTGACCAGGCCGCTGCCGGGCACCGGCTGCCTCACGGCGGAGGGCTGGTCCCGCCGCCACCTGCTGCTCCTGCTGGACGGCATGCGGGCCCCGGCCCGCTCCGAACTGCCCGGCCGTCCCGCGGCCATGGAGGACCTCAAGCGCCACAAGCACTGACGTTCCGTCGGAAACCCGCGCCCGGCAGAGCCCGAGCGCGTCCCGTGACTTCTTCCCGAGCACACCGCTCGTCTTTCGCACGCTCTCGCACCTAAGTGGGTATCCCCTTGTCCGGATCCAACACGGCGCCCGACCCGCGCCGTTGGCAAGCCCTGGTCTTCATCGGCCTGGCCCAGCTGATGGTGGTGCTCGACGCCACCGTCGTGAACATCGCCCTGCCCTCCGCGCAGACCGCCCTGCACATCTCCGACGGCAACCGCCAGTGGGTCATCACGGCCTACGCGCTGGCCTTCGGCTCGCTGCTGCTCTTCGGCGGCCGGATCGCCGACCTCTGGGGCCGGCGCCGCACCTTCATCGTCGGCCTGGTCGGCTTCGCGCTGGCCTCGGCGCTCGGCGGCGCCGCGGTCAACACCGCGATGCTGCTCGGCGCCCGCGCCCTCCAGGGCGTCTTCGGCGCCCTGCTCGCGCCGGCCGCGCTCTCCCTGCTCGCGGTGATGTTCACCTCCGGCCAGGAGCGCGCCAAGGCCTTCGGCATCTACGGCGCCATCGCCGGCGGTGGCGGTGCCATCGGCCTGATCCTCGGCGGCCTGCTCACCGAGTACATGAACTGGCGCTGGACCTTCTACGTCAACATCCCGTTCGCCCTGGTCGCCATAGCCGGCGCCGTGCTGGTGATCAGCGAGCCCACCGAGGGCCGCAACCGCAACAAGCTCGACGTGCCCGGCGTGCTGCTGGTCACCACCGGCCTGGTCGCCCTGGTCTACGGCTTCACCAAGGCCGAGTCGGACGGCTGGGGCTCCGGCGTGACGATCGGTCTGTTCGTCGCCGCCGCCGTGCTGCTGGCCGCCTTCGTCCTGGTCGAGAGCAAGGTCAAGGCCCCGCTGCTGCCGCTGCGCGTGGTCACCGAGCGGAACCGGGCCGGCGTCTACGCCTCGCTCGGCGTCGCGATCATCGGGATGTTCGGCCTGTTCCTCTTCCTGACCTACTACCTGCAGGTCGTGCTGAAGTACACCCCGATCGTCACCGGCCTGGCCTTCCTGCCGATGGTGGCGGGCATGATCACCGGCTCCACCCAGATCGGCGCCCGCCTGATGACCAAGGTGGCGCCCCGGATGCTGATGGTCCCGGGCTTCCTGCTCGCCTCGCTCGGGCTGCTGATCCTGACCCAGATCGACGTCGACACCAAGTACGTCTCGCTGATCCTGCCCGGCCTGGTGCTGATGGGCCTCGGCATGGGCACCTCGTTCATGCCGGCCATGAGCCTGTCCACCCACGGCGTCGAGCCGCGGGACGCGGGCGTGGCCTCGGCCATGGTCAACACCTCGCAGCAGGTCGGCGGCGCCATCGGCACCGCGCTGCTCAACACCATCGCGGCCAGCGCCACCACGGCCTGGCTCAAGGACAACGCCGCCCAGGCCGCGGGCAACCCGCAGCTGTTCGGCCTGAACGGCATGGTGCACGGCTTCCAGACCGCCATCTGGTGGTCCTTCGGGATCATGGTGCTGGCCGCCGCGATCGCCGGTCTGCTGATCAACACCGGCAAGCCGGAGGCCCCGGCCGCCGGTGCCGCGCAGGAGGACGCCGTCCCGGTGATGGCGCACTGACCTGACGTGGCATCAGGGCCCCGTCTCCCTTTCCGGGAGGCGGGGCCCTCGTGCTTTCGCTACGCCATTACGGCCAGTCGCCGATCTCCGGCAGGACGGCCGAGCCGTCCGCGGTGGGCGCGGTGGCGGCCGGGCGGCCGGAGAGCCAGCCGGCCAGCTCGCGGCGGGTGCCGCGGACCGTCACGGTGGCCTGCGGGTCGCCGATCGCCGGGCCGCCGTCGCCCGGCACCGCCGCCACCCCGGCCGGCAGCCGGACGGCGAGGAACTGCAGCAGGTGGTCGGCCAGTTCGTCGGTGACCGCGTCGATCCGGTAGCCGAGGCCGAGGTCGACCGCGTGCAGCTCGACCTCGCGCCAGTAGGAGAGCTGGGTGGCCAGCAGGCTGCCCCGGTAGGGGCTGGGGAGCTGCCAGTCCTCCTCGCCGAGCTTCTCCCAGGCCGCGAAGAGCGTCTCGGAGCCCTGGGCGAAGGCGTCCCGCAGCCACTGGGCCGGCTTGTCGTGGTTGGCCTCGATCAGCCCGTTGCGGGAGGCCGGGCCCCGGTCGTAGACGGCGATCTGCTCGCCGCGCAGCGCGTACTCCGCCTGGCGGGCGAAGGCCGGGCCCATGCCGGCCAGGTGGGCCAGGATGTGGCCCCTGGTCCACTCGGGCAGCTCGGTGGCCTCCCGCGCCTGCTCGTCGGTCAGCTCCGCGATCAGTGCGCCCAGTCGGTCGGAGGCCGCCTTGATCTGGGCGATCCGCTCCGCCGTGCCGAAGTCGTTCATGTCCTGTCCCCGACTCTCGTGTCCTACGCCTGTCCCTGCCTACCGGCCGAGCATCGCCCTCCGCGCGCGGGGAAGCCGCGTCCCGGCGGAAATTCACCGATGCCTTGTCACCTCGGAACTCTTCCTACCTGGAAGTAACTTCGCTACAGTGACCCGCACGCACCACCGCCGGGCTTCGGGAGCCGCACCGGCGGGGCCGCGTCCGCCGTGCCATCGCACCCTGGCGGACCCGGCACACCTCACCAGTGCGCCTGAGAACCACGGCAGTCCAACGCCAGAGCCGGAGCGGACCGGCCTGCCCGCGTGACGCCGCAACCGTCATCTCCCGCCTCCGCGCCGCCACACCCTCCTCCCCCGCCCCACACGGGCCGCCGCTCGACGACGAGCCGCGCGCCGGGCCGGGGAGGGCGGCGCGGTCCCCATGACAAGGAGTCAGGACAATGGAGCGTCCCTTCCCCACCGTCGCCGTGGTCGGCCTCGGCACCATGGGTGCCGGCATCGCCGTCGCGGTGGCCCGCAGCGGCCGCCGGGTGATCGGCATCGAGGCCGGCCCCGCCGAGGCCGCCACCGCGCTGGCCCGGATCGAGGAGGCCACCGCCGCCGCCGTCCGCCGGGAGCGGCTGACCGAGGACGAGCGCACCGCCCTGCTCGCGCTGGTCTCGGTCGGCGACCAGCTGGACGCCGCGGCCACCGCCGACCTGGTGATCGAGGAGGTCCCGGAGCAGCTGGAGCTGAAGCGGGAGCTGTTCGCCGAGCTGGACCGGATCTGTCCGCCGGAGACGGTGCTGGCCACCGGCACCACCGCGCTCTCGGTCACCCGGATCGCCGCCGCCACCAGCCGCCCCGAGCGGGTGCTGGGCCTGCACTTCTTCAACCCCGTGCACACCATGAAGCTGGTCGAGGTGGTGCGCACCGTGCTGACCACCCCTCAGGTGGCCGAGCAGGCCGCCGAGTTCGCCCGCGACCTGGGCAAGGAGCCGGTGGCCGCCGGGGACCGGGCCGGCTTCGTGGTGAACGGGCTGCTGTTCGCCTACCTCAACCAGGCAGCCGCGATGTACGAGTCCAAGTACGCCACCCGGGAGGACATCGACGCCGCCATGCGGCTCGGCTGCGGCCTGCCGATGGGCCCGCTGGCACTGCTCGACCTGATCGGCGTGGACACCGCGCGCACCGTCCTGGAGGCGATGTACGAGCAGTCCCGGGACCGGCTGCACGCCCCCGCCCCGATCCTCGGCCAGCTGGTCGCGGCCGGGCTGCTGGGCCGCAAGAGCGGGCGCGGCTTCTACACCTACCAGGCCCCCGGCTCCTCCAGGGTGGTGGCCGAGGCCGGCGCCGCCGCCGTCGAGCGCCCGGCCGGGCGCGAGGTGCGCACCGTCGGCGTCTGCGGCTCCGGCACCATGGCCACCGGCATCGCCGAGGTGTTCGCCAAGGCCGGCTACCAGGTGGTGCTCACCGCCCGCAGCCAGGCCAAGGCGGACGCCGCCAAGGCCCAGTTGGCCGGCTCGCTGGAGCGCTCGGTCAAGCGCGGCCGGCTGACCGAGGAGCAGCGCGACGCCGCGCTGGCCCTGGTCACCCCGGCCGGCTCGTACCAGGAGCTGGCGGAGGCCGACCTGGTGGTCGAGGCGGTGGCCGAGGACCTGGCGGTCAAGCGGGAGCTGTTCGCCACCCTGGACAAGATCTGCAAGCCGGGCGCGGTGCTCGCCACCACCACCTCCTCGCTGCCGGTGATCAGCTGCGCGACCGCCACCTCGCGGCCGCAGGACGTGATCGGCATGCACTTCTTCAACCCGGCCCCGGCGATGAAGCTGGTCGAGGTGGTCTCCACCGTGCTGACCGCGCCGGACGTCACCGCCACCGTGCTGGAGCTCTGCGCGCGCGTGAAGAAGCACCCGGTGGAGTGCGGTGACCGGGCCGGCTTCATCGTCAACGCGCTGCTCTTCCCGTACCTCAACGACGCCGTCCGGATGCTCCAGGAGCACTACGCCACGGTGGACGACATCGACACCGCGATGAAGCTCGGCTGCGGCTACCCGATGGGCCCGTTCGAGCTGCTGGACGTGGTCGGCCTGGACGTCTCGCTGACCATCGAGAAGGTGCTGCACCAGGAGTTCCGCGAGCCCGGCCTGGCCGCCGCACCGCTGCTGGAGCACCTGGTGGCGGCCGGGTGCCTGGGCCGCAAGACGGGTCGCGGCTTCCGCGACCACGTGCGCCGGTGACGGGCCGTCAGCCGGCCGCCGGGGCACCGTCCCCGGACGGCCGGGCGGCCGCCCCGGCGAGAGCCGTCCGGCCCGCCTGGGGGCCCGGCGCGGCGGCCGGGCGGTGGCCCCGCCCGGCGGTCTCCGCGCCCGTGCCGCCACTGCGGCGTCCGAAGCCCGCGGGAGGGCCTCCCGGTACGTGTAGCGTTCCGGGCATGGACCGGGAACAGTCATCCGAAACGTCAGCCCCGGAGCGGGCGGAGGGCGGCCGGACGGCCGCCGACACCGGGGCCGGCAGCCGCCGGGCGGCCGCCCAGCGCCTCCAGATGCGCCAGGACCTGGCGACCGCGGCGATGGACCTGTTCTCCTCCCAGGGGTACGAGGAGACCACCGTCGACCAGATCGCGGCCGCCGCCGGGGTGGCCCGGCGGACCTTCTTCCGGTACTTCCGGTCCAAGGAGGAGGCGATCTTCCCGGACCACGACGACACCCTGGTCCGGGTGGCCGACCTGCTGGCCAGCGCCGACTCCGAGGAGCACCCGCTGGACGTGGTCTGCCGGGGCATCAAGGAGGTGCTCCGGATGTACGCCTCCACCCCGGGCGTCTCGGTGGCCCGGTACCAGTTGATCCGTCAGGTCCCGGCGCTGCGCGAGCGGGAGATCGCGGTGGTCTCCCGGTACGAGCGGCTGTTCACCCGGTACCTGCTGGGCCGCTTCGACGCGGCCGAGGAGATCCCGCCGGGCTGGCAGCGCGGCGGGGACGACGACTCGATGCTGGCCGAGGTCTCGGCGGCGGCCGTGGTCGCGGCCCACAACCACGTGCTGCGGCGCTGGCTGCGGGCCGGCGGCTCGGGCGACGTGGAGGCCCAGCTGGACCACTCCTTCGACGTCATCCGCGGCACCTTCTGGGCCACCGCGCCGAACGGCATGAGGCGGCGCGGCACCGGTGTGGCACCCGGTGCCAATGTGACACCGTCGCCGGCCTTCGAGGTCATGACGGCCGATGCACTCGGTGCCGTCCCGGGCGGCTCAGGAGGTGAGGTGCTCATCACAGTCACCCGCACCGACGCCCCGCTGGAGCAGGTCGTGGACCGGATCAAGGCCGCCCTCAGCGCGCCCACCGGCTAACGTCTCCGCAGGTCAGAGCAGTTTCGAAGGCCCGTCCCGACTCCTCGGGGCGGGCCTTTCGCACGCCCCCGGCGGGCGCCGCGGAGCGTGTGCTGGTTCACTCGAATTCCTGGCACGCGGTGTCTTTACGAGTGGCACAGGGTGCCACTACCTTGTTGCTCACCAGCGCGGCGCCGCGGCTCCCCACCTCGGCGCGCCGTGTCAGGTGCGACACCACCAGCCGTCGCAGCCCGCAGACTTTCCAGCAGTTCCCACCCAGACCGACAAGCGAAGCCGGTGTCCGCTCCCGGCTCCCCCAGACGCCCTGTGCGCCCTCACACAGGTACGCCTTCGGAGGCAGCCATGAAGGAAATCCTCGACGCGATCCTCAACCCCGACAGCACCTCGGCGGACTTCGCCGGGCTCAAGCTGCCGGAGTCCTACCGGGCGGTCACGCTCCACAAGGACGAGGAGCAGATGTTCGCCGGCCAGGCGAGCCGCGACAAGGACCCCCGCAAGTCCCTGCACCTCGACGAGGTGCCGCTGCCCGAGCTCGGCCCGGGCGAGGCCCTGGTCGCCGTGATGGCCAGCTCGGTGAACTACAACACCGTCTGGTCCTCGATCTTCGAGCCGGTCTCCACCTTCGGCTTCCTGGAGCGCTACGGCCGCCTCTCGCCGCTGACGAAGCGTCACGACCTGCCGTACCACGTGCTCGGCTCCGACCTCGCGGGCGTGGTCCTGCGCACCGGCGCCGGCGTCAACGCCTGGAAGCCGGGCGACGAGGTCGTCGCGCACTGCCTCTCGGTCGAGCTGGAGTCCCCGGACGGCCACAACGACACGATGATGGACCCGGAGCAGCGCATCTGGGGCTTCGAGACCAACTTCGGCGGCCTGGCCCAGATCGCCCTGGTCAAGACCAACCAGCTGCTGCCCAAGCCCAAGCACCTCACCTGGGAGGAGGCCGCCTCCCCGGGCCTGGTCAACTCCACCGCCTACCGCCAGCTGGTCTCGCAGAACGGCGCGGGCATGAAGCAGGGCGACAACGTCCTGATCTGGGGCGCCAGCGGCGGCCTCGGCTCGTACGCCACCCAGTACGCGCTGGCCGGCGGCGCCACCCCGATCTGCGTGGTCTCCAGCGAGGCCAAGGCGGAGATCTGCCGGACCATGGGCGCCGAGGCGATCATCGACCGGTCCGCCGAGGGCTACAAGTTCTGGAAGGACGAGAACAACCAGGACCCGCGCGAGTGGAAGCGCCTGGGCTCCAAGATCCGCGAGTTCACCGGCGGCGAGGACGTGGACATCGTCTTCGAGCACCCGGGCCGCGAGACCTTCGGCGCCTCGGTCTACGTCACCCGCAAGGGCGGCACCATCGTCACCTGCGCCTCCACCTCCGGCTTCATGCACCAGTACGACAACCGCTACCTGTGGATGTCGCTCAAGCGCATCGTCGGCTCGCACTTCGCCAACTACCGCGAGGCCTTCGAGGCCAACCGCCTGGTCGCCAAGGGCAAGATCCACCCGACCCTCTCCAAGGTCTACACCCTGGAGGAGACCGGCCAGGCCGCCCTCGACGTGCACCACAACAAGCACCAGGGCAAGGTCGGCGTGCTCTGCCTGGCCCCGCAGGAGGGCCTGGGCGTCCGCAACCAGGAGCTCCGCGAGCAGCACCTCCCCGCCATCAACCGCTTCCGGAACATCTGATGGGCGCCGACCGGGACCGTCCCTGGCTGATGCGCACGTACGCGGGCCACTCCACCGCGAGTGACTCCAACGCGCTCTACCGGAAGAACCTGGCGAAGGGTCAGACCGGCCTCTCGGTCGCCTTCGACCTGCCGACCCAGACCGGCTACGACTCGGACCACGTGCTGGCCCGCGGCGAGGTCGGCCGGGTCGGGGTGCCGGTCGGCCACGTCGGCGACATGCGGACGCTGTTCGACGGCATCCCGCTGGAGCAGACCAACACCTCCATGACGATCAACGCCACCGCCATGTGGCTGCTGGCGCTCTACCAGGTGGTCGCCGAGGAGCAGGGCGCGGACATCGCCAAGCTCACCGGCACCACCCAGAACGACATCGTCAAGGAGTACCTGTCGCGCGGGACGCACGTCTTCCCGCCCGGCCCCTCGGTCCGGCTGATCACCGACATGATCGCCTACACGGTCGGCAACATCCCCAAGTGGAACCCGATCAACATCTGCAGCTACCACCTCCAGGAGGCCGGGGCCACCCCGGTCCAGGAGATCGCGTACGCGATGTGCACGGCGATCGAGGTGCTGGACGCCGTCCGCGACTCCGGCCAGGTGCCGGCCGAGCGGATGGGCGAGGTGGTCGCCCGGATCTCCTTCTTCGTCAACGCGGGCGTCCGCTTCGTCGAGGAGATGTGCAAGATGCGGGCCTTCTCCCGGCTCTGGGAGAAGGTCACCCGCGAGCGCTACGGCATCGAGGACGCCAAGCAGCGCCGGTTCCGCTACGGCGTGCAGGTCAACTCGCTCGGCCTGACCGAGGCCCAGCCGGAGAACAACGTCCAGCGGATCGTGCTGGAGATGCTGGCCGTCACGCTCTCCAAGGACGCCCGCGCCCGGGCCGTCCAACTCCCGGCCTGGAACGAGGCGTTGGGCCTTCCCCGGCCCTGGGACCAGCAGTGGTCGCTGCGCATCCAGCAGGTGCTGGCCTTCGAGTCCGACCTGCTGGAGTACGGCGACATCTTCAACGGCTCCGAGGTGATCGAGGCCAAGACCGCCGAGCTGCTGGCCGGCGCCGAGGCGGAGATCGCCAAGGTGCTGGGGATGGGCGGGGTGATCCCGGCCGTCGAGTCCGGCTACCTGAAGTCCAACCTGGTCTCCTCGCACGCCGCCCGGCGGGCCCGGATCGAGTCCGGCGAGGACAAGATCGTCGGGGTCAACTGCTACGAGACCACCGAGGAGAGCCCGCTCACGGCCGACCTGGACACCGCCATCATGGTGGTCGACCCGGCCTCCGAGCAGTCCGTCCTGACGGCCCTTCAGACCTGGCACCGGGAGCGGGACGAGGCGGCCGCCCAGGCCGCCCTGGCCGAGCTCAAGACCGTCGCCGGGACCACGGCCAACCTGATGCCCGCCACGCTGGCCTGCGCCCGTGCCGGGGTCACCACCGGCGAGTGGGCCTTCGCCCTGCGCGAGGTCTTCGGCGAGTACCGCGCCCCCACCGGAGTCGGCGGCGCGCCCGTCGCCGTGCCGGCCGAGCCCGGCGGCGAGCTGGCCGCCGTCCGCGAGGCGGTCACCGCCACCGCGGCCGAGCTGGGCACCGGCAAGCTCCGCCTGCTGGTCGGCAAGCCCGGCCTGGACGGGCACTCCAACGGCGCCGAGCAGATCGCCGTCCGGGCCCGCGACGCGGGCTTCGAGGTGGTCTACCAGGGCATCCGCCTGACGCCGGAGCAGATCGTCTCGGCGGCGGTCGCGGAGGACGTGCACTGCGTCGGCCTGTCGATCCTCTCCGGCGCCCACCCGGAGCTGGTGCCCGACGTCCTCTCCCGCCTGCGGCGGGCCGGGGTGGAGGATGTCCCCGTGATCGTCGGTGGCATCATCCCGGCAGCGGACGCGGAGGTCCTCAAGGCCGCCGGCGTCGCCGCCGTCTTCACCCCGAAGGACTTCGGCATCACCACCATCATCGGCCGGATCGTGGACGAGATCCGGCTGGCCAACAGGCTCCAGCCTTGGGCCGCGACCTCGACCGCCGCGACCAGCTGACCCGGAAGGACTGACCCACCCTCATGACTGTGAACCGCCTGCGCCCCCGCCGCTCCTGTCTGGCCGTCCCCGGCAGCAACCCGCGCTTCCTGGAGAAGGCGCAGGGCCTGCCGGCCGACCAGGTCTTCCTCGACCTGGAGGACGCCTGTGCCCCGCTGGTCAAGGAGAGCGCCCGCCACAACATCGTGGACGCGCTGAACAACGGCGACTGGGGCAACAAGACCAAGGTCGTCCGGGTCAACGACTGGACCACGCACTGGACCTACCGGGACGTCATCACCGTGGTCGAGGGCGCCGGCCCGAACCTCGACTGCATCATGCTCCCCAAGGTGCAGGACGCCACCCAGGTCAAGGCGCTCGACCTGCTGCTCACCCAGATCGAGAAGACCATGGGCTTCGAGGTCGGCAAGATCGGCATCGAGGCGCAGATCGAGAACGCCAAGGGCCTGGTCAACGTCGACGAGATCGCCGCCGCCTCGCCCCGGCTGGAGACCATCATCTTCGGCCCGGCCGACTTCATGGCCTCGATCAACATGAAGTCCCTGGTGGTCGGCATGCAGCCGCCCGGCTACCCGGCCGACGCCTACCACTACATCCTGATGCGGATCCTGATGGCCGCCCGGATGCACGACCTCCAGGCGATCGACGGCCCCTTCCTGCAGATCCGCAACCCCGAGGGCTACCGCGAGGTCGCGAGCCGCGCCGCCGCCCTCGGCTTCGACGGCAAGTGGGTGCTGCACCCGGACCAGGTCGGCGCGGCCAACGAGATCTTCTCGCCCTCGCAGGAGGACTACGACCACGCCGAGCTGATCCTCGACGCCTACGACTGGTGCACCTCCGAGGCCGGCGGCGCCAAGGGCTCGGCGATGCTCGGCGACGAGATGATCGACGAGGCCAGCCGCAAGATGGCCCTGGTCATCGCCGGCAAGGGCCGCGCGGCCGGCATGCAGCGCACCTCCAAGTTCGAACAGCCCGTCTCTGACAAGAAGGCGGAGGCCTGACGTGCAGTTCGGACGCACCTACGAGGAGTTCGAGGTCGGCGCGGTCTACAAGCACTGGCCCGGGAAGACCGTCACCGAGTACGACGACCACCTGTTCTGCCTGCTGACGATGAACCACCACCCGCTGCACATGGACGCCAACTACGCGACCACCACCGTGCAGGGCCAGAACGTCGTGGTCGGCAACTACATCTACTCGCTGCTGCTCGGCATGAGCGTCGAGGACGTCTCCGGCAAGGCGCTCGCCAACCTGGAGATCGAGTCGCTGCGGCACATCGCGCCGACCTTCCACGGCGACACCCTCTACGGCGAGACCGTGGTGCTCGACAAGAACATGACCTCCAAGCCGGACCGGGGCATCGTGTACGTCGAGACCAAGGGCTACAAGCAGGACGGCACGGTCGTCTGCATCTTCCGCCGCAAGGTGATGGTGCCGACCGAGCAGTACCTGAAGGAGCGCGGCGGCGACCAGCCCGGCCGCCCCGAGCCCCTCTCCTAGACCCCGGCCGAGGAGCCGCCGTCATCGGCCCCTCTCCCGGTCACGGGGCCCCGCAGAGTCACGCCTGCGGGGCCCCACAACTCCCCTCCACCCTCAGACCTTTCCTGGAGCCGCACGATGGGACGCCTCGCACAGACCGACGGCCTGACCGAGATCCAGCGGGACATCCTCGCCACCGTGCGGGACTTCGTCGACAAGGAGATCATCCCGGTCGCGACCGAGCTGGAGCACAAGGACGAGTACCCGACCGCGATCGTCGAGGGGATGAAGCAGCTCGGCCTGTTCGGCCTGACCATCCCCGAGGAGTTCGGCGGCCTGGGCGAGTCCCTGCTGACCTACGCCCTGGTGGTCGAGGAGATCGCCCGCGGCTGGATGTCCGTCTCCGGCATCGTCAACACCCACTTCATCGTGGCCCACATGATCAACGCCCACGGCACCCAGGAGCAGAAGGAGTACTTCCTGCCCCGGATGGCCGCCGGCGAGATCCGCGGCGCCTTCTCGATGTCCGAGCCGGGCCTGGGCTCCGACGTGGCGGCGATCTCCACCAAGGGCGTCAAGGACGGGGACTTCTACGTCCTCAACGGCCAGAAGATGTGGCTGACCAACGGCGGCACCTCCACCCTGGTCGCGGTCCTGTGCAAGACCGACGAGGGCGGCTCCACCCCGTACAAGAACATGACCACCTTCCTGATCGAGAAGGAGCCGGGCTTCGGCCCGAACCCGAAGGTCCCGGGCCTCACCGTGCCCGGCAAGATCGAGAAGATGGGCTACAAGGGCGTCGACACCACCGAGCTGGTGCTCCAGGACGTCCGCATCCCGGCCGACCGCATCCTGGGCGGCGTCCCGGGCAAGGGCTTCTACCAGATGATGGACGGCGTCGAGGTCGGCCGGGTCAACGTGGCCGCCCGCGGCTGCGGCGTGGCCCGCCGCGCCTTCGAGCTGGGCATCTCCTACGCCCAGCAGCGCTCCACCTTCGGCAAGAAGATCGCCGAGCACCAGGCGATCCAGTTCAAGCTCGCCGAGATGGCCACCAAGGTCGAGGCCGCGCACCAGATGATGGTGATGGCCGCCCGCAAGAAGGACAGCGGCGAGCGGAACGACCTGGAGGCCGGCATGGCCAAGTACCTGGCCTCCGAGTACTGCAAGGAGGTCGTCGAGGACGCCTTCCGCATCCACGGCGGCTACGGCTTCTCCAAGGAGTACGAGATCGAGCGCCTCTACCGGGAGGCCCCGATGCTGCTGATCGGTGAAGGTACGGCGGAGATCCAGAAGATGATCGTGGGACGCCGCCTGCTCGAGGAGTACCGCATCGCGGACTGAGACCACCGTCCGACCGGGCCCGGCGTGCGGGCCGGAGCCCGGTGAGGTCGTAGGGCGTGTACCCCCGGGGTATGCGCCCTACGGCTGCTTCCGTACGCTCTTGATTGACGACCCGTCAGCCGTGTTCGTATTGAGACGTGGGTCACGAGGCGAGCTCGGACCCTTGGGGAACCGCAGTCCGCCGCGTTACGGTCGTACACATAGCAGGCACGGATCGGCACCGCACCGGACACCCAGCTCAGCAGGCGGCTTGCCCACCTACCGCCTGGTCCCGATACCATCCACCGGGACAGCATGCCGTCCCTTTATCACTCGATCCCCGCGGTGGCCCCCGTCCAGGTGCCAAGCTCTGCCGGCCGGGGCCCGCGACTAAGGTATTCGATGCCCATCAGCCCGTCCCCTCACTCCTCCGCTCCGGCTGGCGATGCCCTCGCCCCGGCGAACGGTCGACGCCCGCGCGTCACCATCGCGCGAGGAGCCACCCCCTGGTTCGTGCCCACCCTGGCAACGGCCGCGATCACCACCGCCCTCACCCGGCGGAGCGGCAAGTGGGCCGTGGCGGCCGTACCGGCCTGCGCGCTCAGCGCGGGCATGCTGTGGTTCTTCCGTGACCCCGAGCGGGAGATCGGGCAGGGCCGGGTCATCTCCCCGGCCGACGGCGTGGTCCAGTCCATCGACGCGTGGCCGGACGGCCGCACCCGCGTGGCCATCTTCATGAGCCCGCTCAACGTGCACGTCAACCGCGCGCCGCTGCCCGGCACCGTGACGTCCGTCGAGCACGTGCCCGGGAACTTCGTCCCGGCGTTCAACAAGGACAGCGACAACAACGAGCGTGTCGTCTGGCACTTCGACACCGAGCTCGGCGACATCGAGATGGTGCAGATCGCGGGGGCCGTGGCCCGTCGCATCGTGCCGTACGTGGACGCCGGAACCAAGGTCGAGCAGGGCGAGCGGATCGGTCTGATCCGCTTCGGCTCCCGCGTCGACACCTACCTGCCGGCCGGCGTCGAGGTCGGCGTCGAGGTCGGCCAGAAGACCACTGCCGGGGTGACGCGCCTTGACCGTGACTGATCCTGAGACCCTGGTCGGGCTGGACGACGAGGAGACGGCGCTGCGCCGTCGCCGCTGGGCCCGCGACCGGGAGCTGCGCGCTCCCCGTTCGCCCCAGCACCTGTCGACCGCCGACTTCCTGACCCTGGGGAACGCCGTCTGCGGCTTCCTGGCGATCTACTCGATCACCACCGGGGTCCTGATGCCGCACATCACCGGCGCCTCGGCGGCCGGGCCCGACAAGCACAGCGCCGCCACCGCGGTGACGCTGCTGCTGATCGGCTCGATGTGCGACCTGTTCGACGGTCTGGTGGCCCGCAAGCTGCGCTCCTCGGCGCTGGGCGCGGAGCTCGACAACCTGGCCGACCTGATCAGCTTCGGCATCGCCCCCGCGTACTTCGTCGCGGTCTGGGGCATCGTCAGCCCGGGCTCGGACCAGCGCTTCTCGGCGCTGATCGCGCTCACCGTGCTGCTCGCGGTGGTGCTCCGGCTGGCCCGCTTCTCGGCGGTCAAGATGGCGCCCGGGATCTTCCAGGGCATGCCCTGCCCGATGGGTGCCATGACGGTGATCGCCATCGTGCTGCTCGACCCGCCGTTCGTCCCGGGCCTGCTGATGATCTTCGGCGTGGCCTACCTGATGGTCAGTCGGATCGAGTACCCGAAGCCGCAGGGCATGCTGGCCACCGCCACCCTGTGCTGGATCGTGGTCTCCATCGGCTGCCTCGCCGCCTGGGCGGCCGGCCTGCCCGGTGGCAACACCCTGATGCACGTCGGCGCGGTCGCCCAGATCACGCTGGCCGCGATGGCCCCGCTGCTGGTCATCCGCCGCAAGGTCGGCCAGAAGGTCGGCGACGTCCGGGCCCGCCGCGCGGAGTCGCGCAGCGGCTGCTGACGCCGCCCCACGCACGAAGAGAAGGCCCCGAACCGGATCCCGGTTCGGGGCCTTCTCCGTCATGTCGTGCGCGCTACGCCCCGCCGTTGTGCACGCTGAAGGCGCTGCGGCGGGCCGCCCGGGCCACCACCGGGTCCGGGTGGACCGAGGCGACGGCGGTCAGCACCGAGGCCGCCCTGGGGTGGCCGGACTGCCGGGCCCGGTGGAACAGCCGGACCGGCTCGCCGGCCGAGGCGCCCTCCACGTGGCCGACCAGCAGGCTGGTCTCCCCGTGGTCCAGCACCGCCGCGGCGGTGTCCACCCAGAGCCAGGCGGCGTCCTCCGCCGTCAGCACGTCCGAGGGCAGCACCCCCGCCTCGTCCGACTGCTCGGCCAGCCAGAGCAGCGCGTACGGGCGCAGCACGGGCTCGTCCACGGCCGCCCGGACCGCCTGCTCGGCGGTGCCGCCGGCCACCCGGAGCGCCTCGAAGGCCAGACCGCGCAGCAGCGCGTCCTCGCCCCGGGCGGCGTCCAGCAGCTCGGCCACCGCGCGGTCCACCGGCCGGGCCGCGACCCAGGCCCGGTACTCGGCGCGGGCCGGGCCCGGCGAGTAGTTGGCGCAGGCGTCCAGCAGCTCCAGGGCGCTCTGCTCGATGTGCCCGGCGGCGGTCTGCGCGACGGTGCAGATCTCCTCCAGCTTGGCCCGCACCGCCCAGTGGCCCAGCGGGGAGAGCTCGGCCGCCTCGTCGTGCCGGGTGAGGGCACCGACGGCCGCCAGGCCGTCCAGCATCCAGTCCAGCACCGCGGCCACCTCGGCCGGGGCGTGCGGGGTGTCGATCTGCGGCTCGCGGCAGGTGCCGCGGACCGCCGAGACGGCGGAGGCGGCGTGCGGGACGGGCGAGAGCGGGCTGGTGCCCGCCGCCACCCGGCGCTCGTCCAGGCCCCGGCGGAGCAGCTCCAGCAGCTCGCTGTCGGGAACCGGGCCGTCCACCAGGTGCAGGAAGGACAGCAGCTGCGGGGCCTGGTCCACCGCCTGTCCCGCCAGCACCGCGAAGACGCCGCGCATCGCGGCGGGCGGCATCGGGGCGACCAGCGTCCAGGCGTCGAACAGCGCCGACCAGCCGCGGATCACGGCCTCGTCGTCGTGCTCCCAGGCGTGCAGCCGCCAGCCGGGTGCGGCGCCGCCCTCGCGGGCCTCCACCAGGCCGACCAGCAGTGCCTGGCCCCAGGCGCGGGCAGCGGCCCCCACGGTCATCGCCAGGGCCTTCCCGGCGGCGCGGGCGTCCTCGGGGAGGAGCTCCCCACGCTTGTCCACGTGCTCCAGCTCACCCGCCCAGCGGGCGATCCGGACCGCGTCGGCGAGCATCCGCCGGGCCAGCGGGGCCAGCTCGGAGGGGGCCGGGAGGCCATCGGGAACCGGCACCCGGCCCCGGCCGGGCTTGGGTGCGGGCGTGCGGCGGCGCGGGGCGCCCGGCTGCACTGTGTCGGGCCGACGGGCCGAACCGGGGAGACGGGTCACCGTCGCACCGGTACCGGTCTTCGGCGGGAGCGGGGCATCACGGTCGCGCGGATTCCGAGACGTCACGCCGTGCAGTCTTCCCCGTGTACGGGCCTCCTGTCACATCGGCTTTTCGCGCGAGCGGTGCAAACCCGACCGAGAAGGTCATTTCTTCGGTCACACAAGGCACCGGAGCGGCCATGGGATGCCCCGGGGGCGCGGGGCTCTGCTGATGTGCGGCTCCGCCGCGTGGGCGCGCGACGGGCGGCAGAACCGGCCTGGCCGGCGGCGGTGGTCACTCCGGGGGCGCGGGGAACTGCGCGAGGACGGAAGGCGGCTCACCTGCACCTGATCCGCCGTCAGCCAGTTGCAGGTGCTGCCGTTCCCCTGCGCGCAGTTCCCCGCGCCCCTGGTGTAACCACTTCCGTCAGAGGAGGGGCGTGAGCCAGCGGCGGAGGGATTCGGTGTAGGGGGTGGGGGCGGCGTTCCAGAGGGCGGCGTGTTCGGCGTGGGGGACGGGGTGGAGGCTGACCAGGTCGCCGCGGAGGTCGGCCAGGCGGGCGGCGGCGGACCAGGGGGCGATGGAGTCGTCCGGGCTGTGCAGCAGGAGGGTGGGGACGTGCAGGTCGGTGCCGGAGGCGAGGCGGGCGAAGCCGGCCAGGTCGACGCCGGCCCGGCCCTCGGCCGCGAGGGCGCCGAGTTCGGCGACGGCGGCCGGGACGCCGGCCCGGGCGCGTTCGCGGCGGACCGTCCGGGACCAGTCGAGCACCGGCGAGTCCAGCACCAGCCCGGCGATCGACTCCCGGAAGGCCGAGCGGGCGGCGGTCTGGAGCGCCATGGTGGCGCCGGTGGACCAGCCGTAGAGGATCACCTTGCCCGCACCGCTCTCCAGGGCCAGCCGGATCGCCGCCTCGACGTCCTCCCACTCGGTCTCGCCGAAGTGGGTGAGGCCGTCCGGTGAGTCGGGGGCGCCCTGGTCGCCCCGGTAGGTGACGGTGAGGGTGGGGAGCTCCAGGGCGCGCAGGGTCGGGATGACCGGGAGGGCCTGGGTGCGGTCGGCGCCGGGGCCGTGCACCAGCAGGACCCAGGTGCCGCGCTTACCGGGGGTGTACCAGGCGGGGAGGTCGCCGTGCTCACCGGCCGCGATGGTGTCGGTGTGGTCGATGCCGAGGGCGGTGCGCGGGTCACCGGTGAGCACCCGCGGGGTGAACTCGACCTTGGTGCCGGGGTCGAGGGAGCCGCCGTCGACCAGCTCCAGGCGGCGGGTGACGGTCTGCGGCCCGGTGGCCAGCACCTCGCCCACCACGGCGTGCCCGCCGTTCGGCCACTCCAGCGCGTACCGGCCCGGCAGGGCGGTTGCGGCGCTGCGGGTGAGCACCACCGCGCCCGGGGCCAGGTCGTGCACCCGCAGTTCGGGGGCGCTGCCGGGCTCGGGCCGTCCGGGCCGCACCACGTTCTGCGAGGCCCGGCGGCCGATCAGCAGGACGGCCGCGCCACCGGCTCCGACGACGGCGGCGGCCACCATGGCCGCGGTTCCCCAACGCATGGGCGCTCCCGGGTGTGAGGGCGGGTCTCGGACGTTGCGGTCCATTCGACCGGGGGCGGGAGCGGGGTGCCACCGGAGTGCCGCCGTACGGGAACGGAAGCGGACGGTGCGTCAGACGGGGATGTCGGTGGGGCGGGCCGCGAGCAGTTCCCAGAAGCGCTGGAGCGGCGGCACGTCGGGCTGCTGCTCGGCGACGGGGGCGGGCGCGGCGCCCCAGTGCATCGGCACGACGTGGTCCTGCTGGAGGTCGGCGAGGACGCTCTCCAGGACGGAGCGGGGCACCGGCAGCAGCTTGGCGACCGGCTTCACCTGGCTCTGCCAGCGGCCGTCCACGCACTGCCGCAGGCACTTCTCCAGGGCGTCCTGACGGTTGGTCACCCAGGCGAAGGCCCGGAGGGTGAGGCCGAGGACCTGGGCGAGTTCCCAGGACTGCTCCGGGTCTCCGGGCCAGCTGCCGGTCAGCTCGGCCTGTTCGTAGACGCGCAGGGCCACGCCGATCCGGCGGGCGGCCTGCTCCTGGGTGAGCTCCCGGGCCACCCGGAAGTCGCGCAGGCTCGACGGGGCGGTGCCCATCAGCTGCGCCGGCGGGCACCAGAGGGCGCGGGCCAGGGCGATGAACTCGGTCTCGTCCGGGCGGTACTCCCCGGTCTCCCAGCCGATCACGTGGGTGGGCAGCAGCCGCACCCCGTGCGCGGCCATGCCGGCCGCGACCTGATCGGGCGTCAGCCCGAGGCCCACCCGGTGGGCCCTCGCGGCGGCGGGTGAGAACGGGACCGGCGTGGGGGTGGGCGGTCTGCGGCGCATGCCCAGACCGTAGGTGCGGCCCGGCTGCCGCCTGCACCCGCTGAACGCACGAACCGGATTCCCGGCCCGGGGCGCGGCGCTGGAGGATCCTCCCACTACTGACGGGTGATCACCCAGGGCCGCTCGGAGATAACGACGGCGAGGAGCGCCCCGCAGGGGCGCGGGGAACTGCGCGTGGGGGAACGGCAGCACGTGCAACTGGCTGACGTGCCTTGAGTTGCAGGTGGACCGCCTTCCGACTCGCGCAGTTCCTCGCGCCCCTGCGGGGCGCTCCCGGGCGTCACATCTTGCCGAAGAGCTCCTCGATGGTGGCCGGGGTGGGGAGTTCGCCGTTGGGGGTGAGGCGGTCGACCGTCGACGGGAGGTGGGTGGCGAGGGTGTCGGCGGCCTGGTCGGGGGTGATGCCGGCATTGCGGGCGAGCATCTCGAGTTCGCCGGGCGGGAGGGCGGCGGCGAGTTCGGGGCCGGTGACGGGGTGGTTGTCGCCGGTGCCGACCCAGGAGCGGGCCTGGGAGCCGAGACCGCCCTCCGTCAGCTGCTGGAGCAGGGCGCCGAGCCCGTTGCCCCGCCCGGCGCCGTTCGCGGCCAGCGAGCCGAGCAGGATGGAGAGCAGGTTCCCCGCGCTGGCGTTCCCACCGCCGCTGCCGCCGAGCAGGCCGCTGAGGAGTTTGCCGAGATCGGTCATCGCCGTCCCTCTTGTTTCTTCCGGGTCCGGTACGGCGACGGTGCCGTGCCACGGCCAGCCTGCCGCCGCCGCAGGCGCGCCGCACGGCGGGGCGGACAACCGTGTGACCAACCCCTCCGCCACCGTTGTTGACGCCCGGTCGAGGGGCGTGGTGGGATCTTTCAGCCAATCGGAGGCAAGGAGAGGAAGCCGGTGCGAATCCGGCGCGGTCCCGCCACTGTCACCGGGGAGCACGCTCGAACCATGGTCACGACGGCCCGCCCAGGCGGCTGTTGGAAGGCCCGAGGGTGTGTCCGACCCGGAAGCCAGGAGACTCTCGCCCCCGCTACGTCGATCCAGGGCGCGGACCCTGAGTGAGGACACGCACTGATGCCGCCTGCCCGGAGCCACGCCGACTCGCCCGCACCGTGCGCCGTCTGACCCCCTTTCTGCTGGGCGCCGCCGCCGGCTACCTGGCGGACGCCCGCTTCGGCGATCCCCGGCGCGGCCATCCGGTGGCGCTGTTCGGTACGGCCGCGACGCGGCTGGAGCGCCGGATCTGGCGCGACGACCGCGCCGTGGGTGCCGCGTACACCGCCGTCTGCGTCGGGGCCGTCGCCGCGGGGGCCGCGCTGGCCGGG
>NZ_BAAAYB010000158.1:0-69386 GCF_039535905.1 Kitasatospora albolonga
AAAGGGGGAAAGGAGAAGGGAGAGTGAGGTGCAGAGTGCGCTAGGGAGATGACGGTAGAGAGAGGTCGAGAACGCATGTGCATGAAGAGGCGGCTGGGATAGAGTGATCGGACGGTTGGTGTGCTGTTGTGAGGTAGGGTGGAGAGAACGGAGAGGTCGAATGAGAGAGAGGAAGAGAAGCGAGGAAGGCGGAGTGTGGGGGAGGTGGGGGAACGAGGTGGGAGGGAGCGGCCGTATCCAGCGGGTAAGTGCCCGGCGCGTCCTTGTCCGTGTTGGTGAGACGTGAAGGCTCGGTTGTGTCCCTGCGCCGCCGGTCCGCCCGGCCGACGGGCGTAACCGTGCTGATGTCCGGCGGGCTGCCTCGGGCCGGCCTCCCGCGCGTGTTCCGGGTCCGCTTCCGTCCCGGGGCGTCCGTCCGTCCGGGTCCCCCCCGACCCCCCACAACACCACGCCGCGTGGCGCCGTCCGGGGGTCCGGCCGCCGCCGTGCGCGCCGGTGACGTCCGCCCGGCCGCGGGTGTCCGGAGCGACGGAGGGCATTTCTTGGCTGTATATTCATCGTTGCCGGTCCAGGCGGCTATAGGGAGGGTGTGGAACCGACAGTGGCTAGAGTCCGACGGGTTCCGACAAACCGATGGCGCGGCCGTCCATCCGGGGCCGGGAAAAAGTAAGTGAGAATCCGCGGTGAGGGTAGGCTAGACCGGGGGGTGTCGCGCCAGGCCCGGAAACTGGGTTGCTAACTCACGTTAGTCGACATCCCGGGCCGCGCGGTGTGTGACGCTCGGCGACAAAAAAGCAGCGGAGAGGGCGCCGGAATCTGGGTTCGCGCGTCGCGATTGGGGGTAACCGTGGGCGGCCTACCGGGATTCAAGGCAGAGGCGAGGGCCGCACGCAAGAGTCGAGGATGAAAAATGGTTCGCCCTTTGCGAACAAGACTTCCGCCGTCCGTCCGCCCGACGCGTGCGAGCGGACTGGTCACGGGCTAGGGTAGCGGTGGGGGTAAGAGTATTGTTCCGTGGGTCCTCTCCGTATCAACTGCTTCCGTGCCGGCAGTCCGGGGTCCGTCCAAACGGACGAAGAAGGTCAGACCCGGTTGTCCACCGCCAGTTTCCACCACGAGGAAAGGTCATTGGAGCACCCGACGTCCCGGGGAATGTGTTCGCGAATGTGTGGCGGAATGGGGAGCGCAGTGGGGGTGATTGTCCGTGGAACCGAGGACACAGCCGTTGAAAACGACGAATTCGCGTCCGCCTCCGGAAAGGAAGCCCGCGTCCGGGTTGGCGATGGTCCGGTGTCCGTCCGTCCGCGCAGAAGCGTCCTTCCCTCACTTTTCCCCCCGTCCGTTGAATCCCGTGGAGTCCGTCCCTAGTAGGTGCCACCGGTCAGTCTGGGTCCGGATGTGTCGTTGACTCCATTTAACGCCAGGTCCGTCGCATCGGTCGCGCGCGCCTCCCCTCCGGCTCCTCGCGCGGAGTATCGCGACAACTGAGTACCCGTCAGGTGGTCACGGAACCGCCCGCGGTTGGTAACGAAGATCACGTGGTGGCGGGGCGGGTGGTGCGCACGCGACGGCCGGGAGGGACGGGCGCCGCGCGGACCGGCGGGAGCGTGCGCTCGGCGCTGGCAGAATGGCGGTGTGATCGACGCAAGACGGTTGCGGACCCTCCGGGCCGTGGCCGACCACCGGACGGTGACGGCCGCCGCGGCCGCGCTCTACCTGACCCCCTCCGCCGTCTCCCAGCAGCTCGCCGCGCTGGAGCAGGAGACCGGACACCACCTGCTGGCCCGGGAGGGCCGCGGAGTGCGGCTCACCGCCGCCGGGGAGATCCTGCTGCTCCACGCCGACCTGGTGCTCGCCCAACTGGAGCGTGCCGAGGCCGACCTGGCCGCCTACCAGCAGGGCGCGGCCGGCGAGGTCACGGTCGCCGCCTTCGCCACCGGCATCGCCCTGGTGCTCGCCCCCGCCATCGCCGACCTGGCCACGGCCGCACCGGGCGTGCGGCTGCGGGTGCTGGACGCGGAGGGCGACGCCAGCCTGCCCATGGTGCTGGACGGCCGGGCCGACATCGCGCCATCCATCAAATATTGGAGCACAGAGCCCGTAGGCTGTACACCCCGCCACTCCAACCAAACTCCACCGTTCCCACGCCTCTACCACTGCTGCCCTGGAACGTCGCTCTATGCACGGGGAAGACGTTTGGACACTCCTTTGAAAACCAATTTTGGCTGGACCTCCTCCCTCCGCCCGTTCCCTCGGCGCTCCCCCCTCTGTCTATTGGTCTCAAACTGGCGCCACGACCCCGCTCGCCCATTCCACACCCCTTACGTCCCTGGCCCTCCTCACTCCCCCAGTCACTAAGGTCGCCTCACCCTTCGATTGGGTCATCAACTTTCTCTAACGCGGGCATAGGCGGGTCCACCTCCACTCAGCTCCATATAGATCTCATCAGGTTGGGAGCGCCCACACGCTCGGAACGTTAGGGACACATCTCATAGTGATATCCCCTATGCCTCTTTAATGGTGGGCCTCTTGTCTCTAAGTCTCGTCCAATCTCTCGGGGCACCTACTGGCAGGAGCTCCTCGTCCCCTTCATAGCAGCGGCTCGGCAAATCCCCTCGACGATCCGATCGACCCAGCGGCGCCCTTCGCTCTCCAGCTCCGCTCCCGCCAAGAAACGTGCGTTACTTGAGAACGGTGTCGTACTTTCGGTATGCACACGGACATGTCTACTCTAGTTGGTCTTTAGTCCTGGGTAACTGGTGCCTCTTCCCAGTGGGCTGAGTCGATCGACCGCCGGGGATCGGCTAGACGCCACTAGCCATCCCCTGTCCGGATGTCTGTCGTCCCGTATGTCCTCGTGGGCAGATCCTTGCCCGCGAGCCTCGTACCTCCATTCGCACAAGGTCGTCGCCCCCCCCGTCTTACTCTGCTCCGCTCACCTTCCGCCACAACTTCTTATCACGCCGCTCTATCTCCGCTCGAACCAGCTGCGCTTCATGACACACTCCAACTTCCTCGAGCGCTCGCGCAACCAGACTTATGGGTCCCAGCTACGTCCCGCCATCTCGAACTGGCACAGCAGGACTCTAGACAGAAGCCCCTCCCCCCAGTCGTTTTTTTTTTGTTTTGAATCACTTTGTGTTCACTGTGCTTGTAGAGTCTGTGTTCTCTGGTATCTTCGGTTTACAATGTTTAGTCTCCATCATGTATGTTATCATGCAGGTTATCGGAATGTGACTTTCTTTCGGTTCCAACCATCATCAAACTGGTCTAGTTTTTTTTTTTTGGTTTGTTGTTTTGGGTTTTTTTTTTTTGATGTTTTTTATTGTTTTGTTTTCTTCTCCCTCGAATCTCCTCCTTCCCCGCTCTGCTCTTCGCGCTCCAACTCTGCGTAAGAGAGTACCGGGGCGGCGCCGCGCGCCTACGTACCTGCGTTCTGACCGAGTTTCCGCTGTTCTGCCGAGCCCTTCGGATGTGGCGGTGCTCCCGCTGCGGCCACGGCCCGCTGGCCGAGGTCTCTACTCGTCCCTGTCCCTGTGGCGAGCTCGTAAAAGAAAAAGTTGTGGGGAAGAGAAAATAAGAAAACCAGGAAAAAAAGGGAAAGAAGTGGTAATGCTGGAATGAGGGAAGACAGGGGTTTACAGAAACGCCTGGTGCACTCCTCGACGAACTTCCGCGCCGTGGTCGCGCTCTCGCTGGCCGGGGCCGGGGTGGCCCTGGTGCCGCGCTCCGCGCCTGCGCGGGGTGGACCTGGAGGCGGTCGAGGTCCGGCCGGTGGACAGCGCGCTGGCCACCCGCAAGGTGTTCGCGGCGGTGCGGACCGGCGCGGAGCGCCACCCGCTGGTGCAGCCGGTGCTGGCCGCGCTGACCACCGCGGCGGCGGGGCTCGGGACGGACTGACGGTCCGTCGGGCGGTCCTCGGACGGCGGGGCGGCGAGGACGGCGGGGCGGTGGGGCAGCCGGGGCAGCCGGGGTAGCCGGGGCATCGGGCCGGGCCGCTTCGGGGCCCGGTCACGGCTCTGGAATATGCTGCCGGGTGTGGCCGGGTCCCACCGGGGCGGCGGCCGTGAGCCGACGTCAGACGTACAGGAGCGCCCGCCGATGAGCCAGCCCGCCGCCGGTCAGTCCGTCACCGCGATCCCGGTCGGGGTGATCGGGCTCGGGGACATCGCGCAGAAGGCGTACCTCCCGGTGCTCGCCGCCCTGCCGGGCCTCGACCTGAAGCTGATGACCCGGGACCGGGCCAAGCTCGACCGGATCGGCGACACCCACCGGATCGCCCCGCGCTTCACCGATCTCGGCGAGCTGATCGACAGCGGGGTGCGGGCCGCCTTCGTGCACGCCAGCACCGACCAGCACGTGCCGATCGTGAGCACCCTCCTGGAGGCCGGGATCGACGTCTACGTGGACAAGCCGCTCGACTACCACCTGGACGGCGCACGGAAGTTGGTGGACCTGGCCGAGCGCGAGGGGCCGCTCGCTGATGGTGGGCTTCAACCGCCGCCACGCGCCCGGCTACCTGCTCGCCAAGGAGCGCCCGCGTGACCTGATCGTGCTGCAGAAGAACCGCGAGGGCCTCCCGGAGGCCGCCCGCACGCTGGTCTACGACGACTTCATCCACGTGGTCGACACCCTGCGCTTCCTGGTGCCCGGCGAGATCCAGCACGTGGACGTCCGGGCCCGGGTCCGCGAGGGCCTGGTCGAGCACGTGGTGCTCACCCTGGCCGGCGAGGGCTTCACCGCGCTCGGCATCATGAACCGGCTCTCCGGCTCCACCGAGGAGGTCCTCGAGGTCTCCGGCGCCGACTCCAAGCGCGAGGTCCACAACCTCGCCGAGGTGATCGACCACCGGGGCCAGCCCACCGTGCGCCCGCCGCGGCGACTGGGTCCCGGTCGCCCGCCAGCGCGGCATCGAGCAGGTGGTGACCACCTCCTCGACGCCGTCCGGGCCGGTCAGACGCTCTCCGCCCGCGACGCGCTGCGCACCCACGAGCTGTGCGAGCTGATCGTCGAGCGCATCGGCGAGTGACCCCTGACCGGACCGTCGGCCGACAGGCCCGATCCACCGACGGGCCCGGTCAAACGCCCAGGCGGACGGTCCGGGCCCAGGCCGGCGGGGTCGGCGGGACGTAGTCCGGGTCGTCCTCGTCGGGGCGCGCGTCGCGGGGGAAGAGGCCGACGACCGTGCGCGCCGGCGGGGCCGCGGCCGGCCAGTCGGTCTGACCGTCGGTCAGGATCACCACGACGTCCGGGCGCGGGCTCAGCCGCAGGGCGCGGTCGAAGCCGGCCCGCAGGTCGGTGCCCCCGCCGCCGGATCAGGGAGAGGCCCTCGACGCCGCAGAGCGACTGCGCTGCGCGGCCCCGGCGGCCGCGTCGCAGGCCACCACGCTGACCTGGTCCCGGCGGTTGCCGACCACGCGGGCGATGGCCGCGACCTCCAGCAGCGCCGTGCCCAGCTCGGCGTCGCTGACCGACCCCGAGGTGTCGATGACGACCGCGACCCGGGGCGGGCGGCGGCGCAGGCTGGGCAGCACCACCCCGGGCAGGCCGGCCGAGCGCCGGGCCGGCCGCCCGTAGGTGTAGTCCTCGCCGGCACCGGAGCCGGAGACGGCGGCCCGCAGGGCCGAACCGAGCAACTGCCGCCACGGCTGCGGCGGGTGGAACGCCTCCTCGGCCCACCGCCGCCAGCCCTGCGGCACGTCCCCCTGCGCGGCCCTGATGCCCTCCGCCACCCGGAAGCGCACCGCGTCGCGCTCGTGCCCGGCGAGGCCGTGCGCCCCGTCCGGCCCGAGGTCCCACTCCCGCTCCAGCCCGTCGGCACCGCTGCCGCAGTCCAGCCAGGCCCACGGCTCGGTGAGCTTCCCGAGCCCCACGAAGTGCAGGTACTCCTCCATCAGCTGCCCCTCCGGCAGCTTCAAACCGACGGGGCGTCAGGGCGCCCGCGGGTCTGACCAGGCCGTCGCCGAACGCGTCGTCGTTGATCTCCAGATCGGCCGCGATGTTCATCCGCAGCCGCTCGGCCGGGCCGGTCAGGCCGTGCCGCCGGGCGTGGCGGTCGCTGCGCCCGTGGTGGTCGCGCAGGAGGTGGGAGACCTCGTGCACCCAGACCGCGGCCAGGTCGGCCAGGGAGGTCTTCGCCACGAAGGAGGGGGAGACGTAGCACCGCCAGTGCGAGTCCACGGCCATGGTCGGCACCCGCTGCGACTCCACCACGTGCAGGGCGAACAGCGCGGTGGCCAGGTAGGGGCGGACCCGGGCGGCGTGCAGGCGGGCGGTGAACAGCTTCTCCCGGTCCAGGGTCTGCGGGACGGCAGCGGGAGCGGTGGCGGTCGTCGGCCGTGGCTGCGGGGGCCTCGGCTTCGGCGGTGCGGGCTTGGGCGGTGCCGACCCGCGCGCGGGCGCGGGGGTGGGGGCGGTGCTCACCGGCCCACCCCCGCCGCGGCCTCGGGCGCCAGCTGGTCCGCGCGGCGGGCGAGCCGGACCGTCCCGGCCAGCCGCTCGACGGTGTCCGGGACGGTCCAGCCGTCCCGGCGGAGCGCGGCCAGGGTGTTCGCCGGGACCACCACCAGATCGGGCGCGCCGGTCTCCAGGGCCAGCGCCAGCAGCTGCCAGGCCGCGTCCCAGCGCGGCTGGGTCGGCCGGTTGCGCACCGCCGCCACCACACCGTCCAGCACGGCCTGCCGGAGGTCGCCCCGTCGGGGCAGCTCGGCCGCCGCCGGGTCGGCGAGCAGCAGCTCGGGGTCGGGCAGGTCCATCCGCTCGGTGCTCGCGAGCAGCTCCAGCCCCGGCCCGTCCCCGACGGTGCCGCGCACCAGCATGGAGAGCACCTCGCGGGTGGCCCCGGCGGCGGTGGCGAAGGCCATCAGACGGAGCGTCATCTCCCAGCTGCGCGGCGAGGGCCAGGCCCCGCCCCGGCGGCTCTCGCCCTCGGGCAGCCGGTGCACCAGCTCCGGCCGGGCGGTCAGCAGGGTGCAGACCGCCCGACGGGCGAAGGCGACCGCCTCCGGCAGCCCGTCCGGGTCGAGCACCGGCAGCACGGCGCGCGGCCAGGTGCCGCCGAAGCCGCGCACCACCACCTCGTGGTCGTGCGTCCACTGGAGGTGGACGAAGCGGTTGGCCAGCGGCGCACTCAGCTCCCAGCCGTCGGCCGCCGAACCGCGGGGGTTGGCGGCGGCCACGATCCGTACCCCCGGCGGGAGTCGGAGGGCACCGACCCGGCGTTCGAGCACCAGTCGGAGCAGCGCGGCCTGGACGGCCGGCGGGGCGGTGGAGAGCTCGTCCAGGAACAGCAGCCCGCGGCCCTCCCGGACCAGCCGGACCGCCCAGTCCGGCGGGGCCATCGGCACGCCCTGGACGGCGGGGTCGTCACCGAGCACCGGTAGGCCGGAGAAGTCGGAGGGCTCGTGGACGCTGGCGATCACGGTGGTCAGCGGCAGGTCGAGGGTCTCGGCGAGCTGGGTCAGCGCGGCGGTCTTGCCGATGCCCGGTTCGCCCCAGAGCAGGACGGGCAGGTCGGCGGCGACGGCAAGGGTCAGGGCCTCCAGTTGGGGATCGGTGCGCGGTTCGGTGGTGGTGGTCCCGAGCAGGGCCAACAGCTGCTCGGCGACGTCGAGTTGGGGCATCGGGGCGTGCTCGTTCATGGCGGATCACCTTGGGGAGAGAAGGAGATGAGGGCAGGGGGTGGCGACGGCCGGCCGGTGCCGGGAGGCCGGAAGCGGAGATCGGCAGGGTTCAGCGGCGGTACGTCGCGAGCCGGGGCCTGGTCCGGGGCACCGCTGACACGAACCTGGTCCGGGGCCTCGGCGGCCGGGGCCGCGCGGGTGCCACCCGGACCAGGCCCAACAGGCCTGCCCGGTAGAGGCCGTGGGTGACGCGCCGTTCGGCCGCCGCCTCCAACGCCGAGCGGAGCGGGCCCTCGGGGAGCAGGGCGGCGGGGCCGAGCAGCGATTCGACCACGGCCAGCGCACCGGCGCTGTCGCCGTGGGCGAGGCGTTCGCGGACGCCCGTCAGCTCCTCCGGGTGGCGGTGGGCCTGCTCGATGGTGCGCAGGCACGGCATCGGGGTGCCGCCGAGCGCGCTGAGCAGCTGCTCCCGGTGGAGCTCGGCGGGGTCGTGGTCGAGCGGGCTGAGGGTGCCGTCCACCAGGGCGATCCGGTGCCGGGCTCCCTGACAGTCCACCAGGGCCGGTGCCGAGGACCCGTCCGGGCGGACACGCGGCGGGGCGGGGTGGCCCGGCGCCAAGGCCGCTGCGACCAGGGGGTGCAGCCGCTCCGGGCGGATCGCCCCGCTGCGCAGCAGTTCCAGATCGGGCGCGGTCCAGGTGGCGGCGTCGGGCAGCACGGACAGACCGGCCGCTTCCCGAACCGTCAACATCGCGACACCGTCCGGGAGTTCGTCGAGGCCGGCCGAGGTGAGCCGGGCTCCCGGCTCCAGCAGCAGACGGCGTCTCGTGTCGAGCCGGACCACCACCGCCAGCTCCGGCCGGCCCTCGGCCTCCCGGAGCAGTGCCGCCTCGGCACACCAGCGGTCCACGGCGTAGGACGGTTCCAACTCACTTGGTACACGGGCCTGTTGCACCGATCCGGCCCGCTCCCGGAGCTCGCCGGCCCGGCGCGCGTCCCAGAGGTGCCGGTGCAGGTCGAGCCGGAAGCGCGGATCGGGGCACCGGTGCGGGTGGTGGTGGCGCCGGTCGGAGGCGGTGACGTCGCCGTCGGACGTCCAGAGGGCGAGCGCGAAGCGCTGGCCGCCGTCCGCCCAGCTGGGCGGGGTACGGGCGACCAGGTGGACCGGGCCCGGACGTCCGGGCAGACGGTAGCGGGCCAGGGAGATCGTCAGCCCGCCGCGCAGCAGGCCGTCGGGGGCGGTCCGCGGCAGGTGCCAGCGGAGCAGGTCGGGCGCCAAGTGGCGCAGGTCCGAACGGAGTTGACCGGTGAACTCGTGGCCGAGCGCACGGTTCACGGTGGGCAGATCGAAGTCCACGTCCACACGGGAGGCGGCACAGGCGCCCGCCCAGTCGCCGACGGTGCGGCGGGCGGTGGAGCGCTCGATCATGACGGGCGGCACGGCGTACTCGCGCACGCGCAGCCAGCGGGAGAGGTAGGAGTCCTCGCGCACGGGGTGAGTGGCCATCAGCACTCACCGAACGTGGACGAGACCCCCCCATCCGGAGAGGGAGTGAGTGATCATCGTGGGGGAGCGTAGCTCCTCCGGGGCGCGGCGCGCCAGTGGATTCAGCGGCTCTCGGCGCGGGCCTGGCTGCGGTACCGGTCGAGGACGTGCTGCTGGAGCAGGGCCCCGAAGCCGGCCGACTCCAGGCGCAGGCCGAGCTGGTGCTCGGTCAGGCCGAGGCTGCCGGCGGTCTGCGGCAGGTGCCAGTCGTGGGCGGCCAGGGTGTCCAGCAGATGGCCGCGCCGGGTCTGGCTCTCGGAGAGGCGGAAGGTCTTGAGGTAGGCGATCCGGCCCTGCTCGTCGGTGATCGCCTCGCCGATGTGGTTCTCCTGCCGGGGGCGGAACTCGGGCAGGAAGCGGGAGAGGGTGAAGCGGTCCATCCGGCGCACCGTCCGGCTCCGGTAGGCCGCACCGAGCAGCCCGTCCGCCATGGTGGCGTCGTGGAACCCGGCCCAGGTACGCTCCTGTCGGTCCACCGCCGCACGCAGCTCGGCGAGGGAGCGGACGGAGGAGCGGCCGAGGTCGGCCCGGAAGTCCGGGACCGGGGCGGAGAGCAGCGCGTAGTGGTAGACCAGCTCGCCGTAGAGGTCCAGCAGCAGGCTGCGGTGCAGGGCCCGGTAGTCCTCCGGATGCGGGACCACGAAGGCGGCGGCGAGCGCGTCCGCCACGTACAGCAGCACGCCGCACTGGCCGGGGTGCAGCTCGAACGCCCGCAGGGCGTCGGCGAGTCCGCTGACGTGCGCCCCGCTGTAGCTCGCCTCCTCACGCGGCGACAGGCCGTGCCGCAGCGCCCGCTCCGACCACTGCTGCCAGGCGAAGGTGGGGCCGCCGAAGTGCAGGGCGAGGTACCCCTCCAGCGCGAGGTGCAGCGGCAGGAAGCGCAGCCGGGTCCGGTCGGCCCGCTTGGCGAGCCGTCCCGGCCGGCGCTCCAGCGGGACCGACTCCGGTGCGGAGCCCCCGAGTTGGGTGCCGTAGGCGGCGGCCGGGGTGCCGTCCCGGGTCCAGTCGGCGACGAAGCCGTGCGGCAGGTAGGAGGTGTACAGGCCCTTGTCGCACTCCACCGTGCCACGGCCGCAGCCGCAGCCGCAGCCGTCCTCCTCGCCGTACAGTTCCTGGCGCAGCCGCAGGTCGGTGATCGGCACCTCGCGCACCAGCGGGACCAGCCGGACCCCGCCCCAGACCTGCGCCGGTCGGGTGGTCAGGCCCGCCAGGTCGAGGGTGAACGGCTCGGTCTTCATCGGGCCTGCCCGGGGTCGAGGAACTGCTCGGTGCGCAGTGCCAGGTGGGCGGTCAACTCGCCGATGCCGGTACGGCCTTCGGCGAACCGGGCGAACTCCGCCAGCGTGGTCAGGTCCGCCGCGTCGCGCAGCCCGGCGGTGGGGACGGTCGGCGCCAGCCGGCGCACGTCGAAGCTCTCGGCGTCGAACACCGGGTTGAGGTGGACGACGCTGGTGCGGTGGTCGGGGTCCAGCCGGGTGCGCCAGACCCGCAGCACCTCGGCGGCCATCCCCGGCGGGGAGTTGTCCCACCCGTCCGAGACGATCAGCAGCCGGTCGGGGGCGGTGTCCAGGGCGTCCACGATCCGTCGTCCGAGCGGCGTCGGCCCGAGCGGGTGGAGCAGCAGCGCGTCGGTGCGGCCGGAGGTCCAGAAGGCGGTGTAGCCGCCCTCGCCAGCCAGCGCCTCCAGCAGGAAGTGGCAGGCCAGCGCGGCGGCCAGCGGACGGCGGCGCTGCTGCCCGGAGCCGTAGGAGGAGAAGCTGTCGTCCAGTACCGCCGCGACCTTCCCCCAACTCCCGGCCTGCGCACCGGCGGTGCGGCGCGCGGCGGCGCGCAGGGCGCCGGTCAGCTCGCCCCGGCGGGCGATCCGGTCGGCGGCGGACAGGCCCAGCGCGTACACCGCCAGGCGGTTCAGTGACATCCGGGACAGGTCGGCGGCGTTCACCTCCGACGCGCCCGCGGTGCGTGCCGACTCCTGGAGGCGCAGCCGCTCCAGCGCGGTCATCCGGGGCTCGATCTTCCGCAGGAAGACCTCGCGCGGGATGCCGTGCTTGGCGGCGAAGCCCTCCGCCACGGTGTACGGCAACTCGTAGAGCGCGGGCTGCTCGTAGTGCGCGCGGGTCCAGGCGCTCAGCAGTGGTGCCCGGTACTTCCCGGCGCCCTTGGCCGCCTTGCTGAAGAGGAAGTCCCCGGTCTCCGCCTCGGCCGGGCGCAGGTGCAGATGACGCAGCGCCAGCTTCAGCCCGCCCCGGTACTTCACCGCGTCCAGCGTCTGGTCCGGCCGGGCGGCCAGCCAGTCGCGCAGGATCGCCCGGGTACGGCGGTTGTTCACCTTGGCCCGCCGCAGCTCGCCGATCAGCCGGTAGACCCGCTGCGGCGGCAGCAGCGCCAGCCGCCGCGCGATCAGCCGCCCCTCGGTACGGCGCTGCTCCTCGGTAGCCTCCTTCGCGGTCTCCAGCAGGTGGCGCACGATCAGCGCGGCGTTGTGGTCGTTGATGTCGAGCGCCAGCGAAGCGGCGTACGGGCCGCGGTAGTTGACGAGCATGTACTCGTGCAGGAAGGCCAGCGAGAGCTGCTGCTCGGCCTGGTCGGAGTGGAACTCGCGCCGGCCGGTCGCGGTGATCGCGGCATTGACGAAGAGCAGCACGTCATCGGCGGCTACCAGGTCGCCGTACGTCTCCACGGTGGCTCGTCCTCGTCGCTGGTGCTCCGGGTCAGGGGCCGGCCGGGGAATGGGGGCGCGAACTGCGAATCACTGCTTCAGAGGTAGTTTCCGGAAGTCGCACCGGAGTCCCGCGGCCGGCCGTCCGACCGTAGCAGAGGGGTGGCCGCGGATCAGGACCAGGGGAGGGCGGCGCGGGTGCGCCAGTACTGCTCGGCGGGTTCGGCGAGCGGGGCGAGGGTGGCGAGCTGGTCGGGGGAGAGGGGGAGCTCGGCGGCGGTGAGGTTGGAGGCGAGCTGGTCGGTGGTGGCCGCGCCGGAGAGCACGAGGTCGGCCCAGGGCTGGGCGGCGACGGCCGCGAGGGCGAGGGCGTCGGTGGGGTGGCCGGTCCGTTCGGCGAGGGCGCGCAGTGCGGCGGTGTCGGGGCCGGTGGCGTTGCGGCCGGCGAGGCGGCCGTTGGCCATGCCCTCCTTGACCACGACCAGCCAGCCGGCGGCGTGGGCCTCCTGGAGGGCGGGGCCGGCGGAGGGCTCCAGCACGTTCCAGGTGGACTGCACGGCGGAGAACAGCGGCTGCCCCGCCACCGTCACCTCGGCCGCTGCCCGGACGGTCGCCGCCTGGGCGGGGCCGCTGGTGGAGAGGCCGATCCGGACGCCCTCGGCGGCCAGCGCCGCCAGCTTCTCGTGCAGGGCGGTGTCGCTGAGCGCGGGGCTGTCCGGGGTGACGGAGTGGATCAGGTAGACGTCGAGGTGCCTGCCCAGCACCGCCCGGCTCTCGGCGACCTGACGGTCGAACACCTCGGGCGAGTGCTCCTTCACCTCGTGCACCGGCACCCCGGAGGTCCGCCAGTCCGCGGTGTAGGTGTACCCCCACTTGCTCCCCACCGTGACCTCGGCCGCCGCCTCCGGCCGCGCCGCCAGCCACTCCCCGAGGAACTGCTCCGCCAGTCCGTACGACCGCGCCGTGTCCAGGTACCGCACGCCCGCCGCGAAGGCCGCGTCCAGCAGCCCGTGCGTCCGCTCCCGCAGCGCCTCCACGCTCCGCCCGGCCGGCAGGTCGGCCTCCCGCCCCAGGTTGATGTACCCGGGCCGCCCGACCGCCGCCGTCCCCCACCCGAACCGCCCGATGCCCGCCGCCCCGGAGCTGACGGTGGGTCCGTTGGTGGGCGCGGTCGCCATGCTGAGGGTCCCTTCGGAGGAGCGGATTCCGTACCGGAACCCTACGCCAGGCTGCCGGAAAGCCCAGGCCGGGCGGGTGGGGCGAGGTCATCCAGGGGGCCCGGCAGGTGGAGCCAGCCCTCGACGGGGGCGAGGCGCAGCTGCTCTTCGGTCCTCGGCGGCAGCGTCCGGCCGAGCGCGGCGGACCGGGCCACGAGGGCGGCGATCAACGCGTCGAAGGCGTGCTCGCTCGCGGCGTAGCGCTCCTCGGCGCCAGGCGCGAAGACCAGCCACGGGGCGGCCGCGCCGGTGAGGCCTCGCACCGACCTCTCGCCGCCGATCTTCCAGACGGCACGGGCCCCGGCCGGGTAGACCTCGACCACGGCGCCGCTGCCGTCCCGCGCGACGGCCTGGCCGCGCGAAGCCAGCTGGGTCCGACAGGAACGCCCAACGGGCCGCCACCGCACCGAGCCTGTCGAAGGAGACGCAGAGCGGACCGCGGCCGTGGTGGGCCTTCAGCGCCTCGGCCGCGTGCCGGTCACAGGCACGGGCACGCATGGCCCGGTAGTGCTCGTCACGCCCGCCCCGCCCGGGCCACCGTTCGCCCCCGCGCATGCGCGCCGACCGCCTCCACGAACGCGACGGGCCACCCGAAGGGGACGTCGATCCCGGCACGGTCGTGCGGTCCGAGCCCCGAGAGCAGCGCCAGGAGCTCCTCGTCCTCGCATCCGACGCGCGGCACCTCCGCCACCGCCCGGTCCTCCTCCCACCGGACGACGGCGGTGGCGGTGCGGGCTGCTGCGGTCGCCAGGTCGACGCCCACGGTCCGGTCCGGGGTGGCGGTGTGCTCGGTCACGGGGGATCACTCCTGTGCGCTCGGTCCGTCCTCGGTCGCAGTATGCGGCCCGGTCGTCAGGTTCGGCTGCGGGCGACCGTCCAGGTGGCGGCGGCGCAGAGGAGGCAGAGGGGGGTGTAGAGGGCGAGGTTGAGCCAGTAGAAGGGGTCGGCGGGCGAGCTGCCGAGGCCGGTGATCCAGACGAGGCCGGCCAGGGCGCGGAGGAGGAGGCCGGTGGCGACGGCGTACGGGGCCAGGTGGAGGAGCGGGGCGGGGAGGCGGCGGGCGAGGGCGGGGAGGTGGCCGGTGCGGGTGAGGAGGAGGGTGGCGGCGCAGAGGAGGACGGTGGCGAGGGGGAGCAGGACGCGCGGGGTGAAGGGGACGTCGGCGTTGAGGACGAGGTGGGAGAGGGTGGCGCGGTCGGGGGCGGGCCACGTGAGGCCGGTGGTCCAGTAGAGGTGGATCGCGGCGTCGGCGGCGAGGACGGCGGCCACGGTACGGGCAGCGGTGCGGGTGCGGGTGCTGCGGCGGGTGTCCATCGAGGGTGCTCCTTCGGGGCGGTGACGGTTCGTCGACCCGGAGGGAGCGCGCGGGGGAGACGGAGGTTCCTGTGGCGAGGGTCACACGGGAGGGGTGGAACGTCCGTGCCGCAGGCCGCCTCTGAGTCGGATGTGGATGGTCCCGAAACCCCGGGCGAGGCAGCAGGTCTCGCCGAACTGGTCCGCGCCGCGCAGCGCGGCGATCAGCTGGCGGTGAGCGAGCTGCTGGAGCTGGTCGCGCCGTACGTGCGGCGCCTGTGCGGCCCGATCGCCCTCGACGACGGACCGGACGCGACCCAGGAGGCGCTGATCGCCGTCTTCCGCAAGCTGCGCCAACTCAAGGAGCCCGCGGCCCTGTTCGGCTGGGTCCGGGCGATCGCCGTCCGCGAGGCGGTGCGGCACGTGCGGCGGACGGCGCGCTGCGTTCCCGCCGACCTCTCCGAACTCCCGCGCCCCGGCGACCCGCAGCTCGCCACCGACATCGAGGACGTGCTCGCCCGGCTGACGCCCGAGCACCGCGCCGTCCTGGTGCTCCGCGACCTGGAGGGCCTGGACGAGCGCTCCACCGCCGACCTGCTGGGCGTGGCGGCCGGCACCGTCAAGTCCCGGCTCTCCCGGGCCCGGATCAGCTTCCGAAGGGCGTGGCAGCAGTGAACGGAACCCCCTGGCCGGTGGCCGACTTCGACCCGGTCCGGCGCCTGCGGGTGGTCGCGGCCACCACTCCGGGCGCTGCGGTCCGCGAGACGGTGATCGACGCTCCGTTCGAGACGGTCTGGTCGGTCGCGGCCGACCTGGAGCGCACCATGCCGCAGTGGCTCCCGGACATCCGCACGGCCCGCCTGACGCCCCCTCAGGGCGCCGCCCGCGCCGCCCGCGCCGCCCTCCTGGTCACCGGCCACACCCGCCTGCGCGCGCGCTTCGACCTCGAACTGACGCCCGGCTGGTGCCTGATGCGCAGTCGCTTCCTGCTCGGCGGCATGGCCGCCCACCCCGAGTCCGCCACCAGCACCCGCTTCGCCTTCCTCGGCGCCTTCCGCCTCCCCGCCGCCGGTCCGGCCTCGGCCGTCCTGCGCCCGCTCACCGACCCGCTGGCGGCCCGCTCGCTACGCCGCTTCCGCGGCCTGGTGTTGGCGGACGGCAAGCCCAAGTGAGCGGACGGGCCGGACGGGGTGACGCCCCGTCCGGCCCGTCCGGCCCCCGTCAGAGGTCGAGCTGGCGCTGGTGCTCCGTGTGCGTGGGTACGTAGCCGAGAGCGTCGTTGATCCGTCGCATGGGCGCGTTGCCGTCGGCGGTGTCCGTCAGGAGGCCACCGAGGTCGGGGTGGTCCTCGCGGGCCTTGCGGATCGACTCGGCCTTCATCCACCGGGCGAGCCCGTGTCCGCGGTGCTCGGGCAGCACGCCGGTGCCGTAGTGCTGGGCGTCGCCCGAGCCGTTGCCGGGGACGACGAGTTCGGTGAACCCGGCGATCGAGCCGTCGGAGGTGTCGACGGCGACGACGGTGTGCAGGTGGTCGCCGCGCTGTTCGACGGCCTTCGCGGCGGCCCGCACGCGGTCCACGTCCCAGGTCACGGGGGAGTGGTCGGCCTCGTCCATGGGCATGTCGTCCATGGCGCGGCGGGACGCGGCGAAGGTCTCGGCGAGGTCGTCGGGGACGGTTCCCCGCCATGACGTCAGCCGGTAGCCGGGATGCGGACGTTCGACGATCCCGGCCAGGACGGCGGGGTCCACCTCGGCCAGCGCGAGGCGGGTGTAGCGGAAGGTGAGGACCGTGCAGAATCCGCGCGCCGCCAGGAAGTGGTCGCCGGGCGATCCGGCTTCCGCCCGTGCGACGACGCGGCGTCGGCCCTCGTCCCGGGCGGTGGCCACGGCGCCGTCGAGGAGCCGGGAGCCGATGCCCTTGCGGCGCTCCGCGGGGTGAACGCGGAGGTCGAGCTCGGCCAGGTGCGCCTGTCCGCCGTCGAGCAGGCGCAGGAAGGCCGTCCCGACCGGGACGGAGCCGGCGTCCGAGGCCAGCCAGGCGAGACGCCGGCCGTGCGGTCCGGGAGCGGGGTCGGTCAGCGGGGTGATGCGGAGGGACAAGGTGTCTCCGTCGTGAGGAGGTGGCAAGGGTCAGTACGTGGGCTCGACTCCTGGGCACTCCTGCGCATGTGCTCCACACCTCCTCGTGAACGGTGCCGACCTGCACCGGTGCGGGCGGCCGGGCGAACCTAGCTGGTCGTTCCGCTCCGGGGCAACGGGTTTCTCCCGTGCTCCGGCACGCCCCTCGCCCGGTGAGGGTCCGTCCCCGCGACGTAGAGTGCGTTCCGTGATGAGCAGGGGGAGCGGGCACGACGCCCGCGAGGGCGCGGTGCCGGCGACGTACGAGAACGTGCGTCGCGCGCTCCTGGTCTCGCTCGACTTCGCCAACCTGGACATGGAGTTCCCGCGCATCGTGCACTGGCTGGGGCAGCTGCCCGCCGGTGAGCGCGAGCGCCTGCTGGGCGAGGTGGAAGCGATCGCGGAGGCGGGTGGGGCCCGGGGGAGCGACGCGGCGTACCTGCTGGACGAGCTCGGGCTGCGCCGCGTCCGGTGGGAGCGGGGCGAGGTGCGTGGTCCGGCCGGGTGATTCGGCGGCGTCGGGCGACGTCGTCGGGCCCGCGGGCGGCCGTGCTGACGGATAGTCGGGCGCGCAGACCGCTTTCCTCGGCGACCGAACGGAGCAGCACCGTGCCCCCGACCAGCCCCGCCCCGGACCCTTCCCGGGACCGACCGGCCGGACCGAGTGTGTCCGGGTAGGCGGGGACGCGGCGATGTGCTGGAGCGCGCAGGCGGACCTGCTGATCGGCGCGGCCGTCTCCGGTCTCGGGGTGGTGTGTCTGAGCCGGGTGCGGCACCGCCGGCAACTGCCCCTGGCGGCGCTGCCGCTGGTCCTCGGTCTGCACCAACTCCTGGAGGCGGTGGTGTGGTTCGGTGAGGAGGGCCGGGTCGGCAGCGGTGCCGCCGGGCTCGCCCGGGTCGGATGGGCGCTGATCGCCATGCCGCTGCTCGCCGTGCTGGTCCCGGTCGGCGCCTGGCGCGCCGCCGGCCGCCCTCGCCGGCTGCTCGGCTTCGTGGTGCTCGGCCTGGCCACCGCCGTCCCGTTGACGGTGGCGGTGCTGGCGGGCCCCGTCACGGCGACGGTGGACGGCCACACCCTGGAGTACGCGGTCGGCATCCGGTTCGCCCCGCTGCTCCTCGCGGCCTACCTCGTGGCCACCCTGGGCCCGCTGCTGCTCAACCCGGTGCCGGAGCTCCGGCGGCTGGGCTGGTGGGTCGGGGCGGCCGCTGTCCTCTGCGCGGTGCTGTGGCGGACCGCCTTCGTCTCCACCTGGTGTGCGTTGGCCGCACTGGCGAGCGTCCTGGTGCTGCGCTGGGTGCGACGGCCGGCGGGCCCGTAGCCCGTAGCCCGTAGCCCGGGCGGGACGGGTCAGCGCAGGGTGCACGGGTGGGGGAGGTAGGAGCCGAGGAAGCCCTCCTGGTCGCCGGGCTTGTAGGCGATTGCCCGGCCGGTGAGGGTGTCCTCGCGGAGGCGGAGTTCAAGGCCGAGGTGGGGGCTGTTCAGGCGGGCGTCCCGGGTGGGGAGTTGGAGGGCCGCGGTGGCGCGCAGGTCCCAGCGGTCGGAGGCGGCGGCCGCGGTGGTCACCGGCGGGGCGTCGGCCAGCTGGACTTCCAGCCGGGTCGGGCTCAGGAGGCGGAGGCGGAGGGGGAGCCCGCCCTCGGGGGTGGTGATCTCGCCGGACCAGGTGCCCTGGGGGAGCGTGACGGTACGGGGGGTCTCGGCGGCGGTGTCGAGCTGAGTGGGACGGAAACCGGGGAGCAGGGCCCCGGCGAGGTGGCGGACGACGGCGTCGCGGGCCGCCTTGTCGGTGGAGTTGGTCAGGACGGCGAGCGAGAGTTCGCGTTCGGGAACGTCGATCATCATCGCGGCGATGCCGCCCATGCCCCCGCCGTGGCTGTGCACCACCGGGCCGGGGCCGTGCGAGACGAGGCGGCCGTAGCCGTAGCCGGTGTGCTCGTTGATGGCGGGGGCCTCGTTCATCGCCGCGAGGGTCGAGGGCTTGAGCAGGCGTGAGGCGGTGCGGGCGAAGAGGGCGACGTCGGCGGCGGTGGCCCAGCCGGCCGTCGCGGCGGGATGGCCGGTGCGGCAGGTGGGGTACGCGCGGCCGCCGGCGGAGTAGCGGGTGGCGACGGGGGCTGGGCCGGTGTACGCGGCGCCGAAGGCGAAGTCGCTCAGGCCCAGGGGCGCGGCGACCCGCTCGCGCAGGTGGTCGCCGAGGGGCCGGCCGGTCGCGGATTCGAGGAGCCGGCCGAGCTCCTGGTAGCCGGTGTTGGAGTACTCGAACTCGGTGCCGGGTTCGCGGAGCGGGGCGCGGTAGCGCTCGATCTCGATCGGGAGCGGTCCCGCGCCGTAGTGGAAGGTGTAGAACGCGGGGAAACCACCACGGTGGAGCAGGAGTTGACGCGGGGTGGGCCCGGTCGGTCCGTACGCCCCGGAGGCCGGGGCGTCGAGGTCGAGCAGGCCCTCGTCGGCGGCCAGGCAGACGGCCGTGGCGGTGAACGCCTTGGTGACGGACGCCAGTCCGTACACCGTGCCCGGGGTGGCGGGGCGGCGCGAGGCCACGTCCGCGAAGCCGTACGCCCGGGCGAGGACCACCTCGTCGCCTTCGGCCACGGCCACCGAGACCGAGGCACAGCCGTGCTCCGCCAGCACCCGCGCGCACAGCTCGTCCAGCTCGTCCGGCATGTGCTCGACCTCCCGACCGGCTCCGGCTCCGGTGTCGGTCGGAGCGTCAACTGCAGAATGCTCTGAAGTCCTTGGTGTCCGAGTCTATCCAGGCGTGCACTTCGTTGGGGTCGTCCATGATCTCGCCGATCAGCCGGGAGCGCAGCGCCGAGAAGTCGGAGGCCAGCTGTCGCAGGGCCGAGGAGATGTCGCTCCGGTCGGCGCTGAATTGAGCCGCCATCAGATCGTCCCGGGCCTGGAGGGCGGCGGCGGCCTGGCTGTTGCGCGTCGTCCCGGCGTTCTTCCGGAACCGGGCCAGGGCGGCCTCTCCCTCGTCGCAGCCACCGGCCCGGAGCGTCGGCAGCGGCGGCTCCGGTACCGGGGTGATCGGCGCGGGTGTGTGCGGGGGTGTGCGCGTGGGTGGTGGCGGCGTGGTGGCAGTCCGGGACGGACTCGGCGTCGGGCGCTGGCCGGGCGGCGACGGTGTCGGGCTCGACGACGACGGCTCGGTCGGCGACGGCGACTCGGTCGGGGAGGGCGGATCCGGCTGCGAGGGCGAGGGTCGGTCCGGTGCCGGGGTGGGACTGCCGACGACCGGGACCGGAGGAGCCAGCGGTGACGGGGCGGGTGGCAGTAGGTAGGCCACCAGGGCCACCACGGCCGCCGCCGCAGCCGCGAGTGCGCCGACGGCGGCCCAGTTCGGGCCGGCCGGCGGCGGGGCACCCGGTGGATCGTCGGGCGGTGGTGTCGAGCCGTTCCCCGTCATGCCGCTCATCGTGACCCAGCGGGTCGGTGGCGGTCCAGACGGAGATCGCTGAACCTCCTGAAGGAGAACTCCCGTTCCGGAAACGGAAGTCAGGAGGTGATGCCGAGGACGGGGAGGCAGGCTTCGACGCCCGCGAGGGTGATGTCGGGGCGGCGGTGGGCGGTCCACCGGTCGCGGGTGAGGCGCCAGCGGTGGAGGGCGGCCGGTTCGAGGAGGCGGGTGGCCCAGCCGGTGCCGTTGGGCGTGTAGCCGAGGGCCTCGGAGACGTGGTTGGAGGCGAGGTTGTCGAAGAAGGCCTCGCTGGTGGCCTCCTGGGCGCCGAGGCCTTCGAAGGCGAGGTGCAGGACGGCCTGGCGCATCTCCTTGCCGAGGCCCCTGCCCCGGGCCTGCGGGCCCAGCCAGGAGAAGGTGCCGACCGTGCCGAAGGTGGCGAAGTCGGTTCCGAACACGTCCTGCATGCCGACGGCCTCGCCGTCGACGACGACCACGAAGTACAGCCGCCAGAAGTTCTCGTTGACCTGGGCGCGGCCGTTCCAGATGCCCCGCATCCAGGCCCACTCGCGGTCCGGTCCGTCCAGGTAGAGGGACATCGGGTCGTCGAAGGGGTACGGCGGCTCGTCGGCGACGCCGGCGCGGACCACCGGGAGCAGCTGCTCCAGCAACTCGTCGGTGGCTCCCCGGAGTTCGAGGCGGGGCGTGGTCACCCGCAGGTTGAGCGGCGGATACGGGTGGGCGGAGGCGGCGCTGGCGGTCATGGCGCACACCGTAGGGGCTGACCGCGCCCCGCGCACCGCATTAATCCCGCGCCCGCCCGTCCACTCCCTGCCTGGTCAGCCCCCGTAACGGGTGGTCAGGGTGCGCACCGTCCCGGCGATGCGGTCCCGGAGCTCGGCCGGTGCCAGGACCTCGACGTCGGTGCCCAGCCGGAGGAACTCCCCGTGGGCGCGGTCGATCGACTCGATGGGCACCCGGGCCTCCGTCCAGCCGTCGCCCGAGGACGGCACGCCGAGCCGGCGGGCGCCCTGCTGGGTGAGCCGCACCAGGGCCTCCCCGGTGTGCAGCCGCGCCCGGAAGTCGGCCAGGTAGCCGCGCCAGTACCCGGCCAGGTCGAACCCGTCCGGGACGGTGAACTCCTCCAGCGGCCGCAGGTCGAGGACCTGGTCGACCCGGTAGGTGCGGATCCCGGAGGGCCCGCCGGCCACCAGGTACCAGCGGCCGGCCTTGAGGACCAGCCCGTACGGCTCAACCCGCCGCTCGATCTCCTCCGGAGCCCGCCAGCGCCGGTACCGCAGCAGCACCGCCCGCCGTGCCCACACCGCGGCGGCGACCGCGACCAGGTGGGGCGTGTCGTCGGCGTCGCGGTACCAGCCGGGGGCGTCGAGCAGGAAGCGCTCCCTGACCCGCTCGGCGTACGCGTGCAGCTCGGCCGGGAGGGCGGCGCGCAGCTTGAGCTCGGCGGTGGCGAGCGCCTCGCCGAGGCCGAGTTCGGCGGCGGCGCCGGGGAGCGCGGTGAGGAACGCGGCCTGCGCCTCGTCCGCGGTCAGTCCGGTGAGCCTGGTGCGGTAACCGTCGACCAGTCGGTAGCCGCCCGCGTGCCCGGCCGCACCGTACAGTGGGATGCCGGCGGCGCCGAGCGCCTCGACGTCCCGGTAGACCGTGCGGACGGAGACCTCCAGCTCCTCGGCCAGCTGACGGGCCGTCATCCGGCCCCGGTTCTGGAGCAGGAGCAGGAGGGTCACCAGGCGGCTCGCACGCATGCCGCACAGTCTCCGCCCCTCCACTGACAGAGGATGTCAGCGGACCGGCCCTAACCTGCGGCGCATGGACGACTTCGACTTCCTGCACGGCTCCTGGGACGTGGCCAACCGCCGTCTCACCGCACCCCTCGACCCGGCCTCCGGCACCTGGGAGGAGTTCCCCGGACACGCGGTGGTCCGGCCGCTGTTCGACGGCGCCGGCAACATCGAGGAGATCACCTTCCCCACCCTCGGCCGGCAGGGCGTGACCCTGCGGCTGTTCGACCGGGAGGCCGGACGGTGGTCGATCTTCTGGTCCGACAGCCGCACGGGCCGGTTGGACCCGCCGGTGGTCGGCGGTTTCACCGGTGCCCGCGGCGACTTCCACGGCGAGGACGCCTACGACGGCCGTCCGATCCGCGTCCACTTCGCCTGGCACCGGCTCGGCACGGACGAGGCCCGCTGGGAGCAGGAGTTCTCCACCGACGACGGTCGCACCTGGGAGCCCAACTGGACCATGGACTTCACCCGCACCGGGCGGGCCGAGGCGTGAGCATCGTCGAACTCCGGCAGTACACCCTGCGCCCCGGCGCCCGGGAGGCGCTGATCGAGCTGTTCGAGCGCGAGTTCGTGACCGGTCAGCAGGCGGTGGGCATCGCCGTCGGCGGGCGCTTCCGCGACCTGGACGACCCGGACCGCTTCGTCTGGATGCGCGCGTTCCCCGACATGGCGCACCGTCGGCGCGCGCTGGAGGCCTTCTACACCGGCCCGGTCTGGCAGGAGCACCGTGAGGAGGCCAACGCCACGATGCTCGACAGCGACGACGTGCTGCTGCTGCGCGGCCCCGGCTTCGCACCCGCGCCGGGCGCCGGTGAGGTGCTCGCGACCGTCTGCCACCCCACCGACGCGACCGCCTTCGACGCCTACGCCGAACGGCACTTGGGGCCGGGCCACGCCCTGCACCGCACCGAGCACGCGGAGAACGACTTCCCCCGCCTGCCCGTGCGCACCGGCGAGGACGTCCGGCTCTGGTTCGGCCCGGCCGAGCCGGTGCCGTGGCGGAGCCGGACGCTGCGCCTGGAGCCGGTGAGGGCCTGACCCGCGGCTCAGGTGGTGCGGTAGGTGAGGTGGAGGGTGCCGTTGTCGAGGGTGGCCGAGCGGGCCAGGGTCAGGGCCCGGCGCGGCAGGGTGCCCTCGAAGAGGCGGGCCCCGGTGCCGAGCACCACCGGGTGGACCAGCAGGGTGAGTTCGTCCAGCAGTTCGTTGGCGAGCAGCCAGCGCACCAGGGTGGCACTGCCCGAGACCGCGATGTCGCCGCCGGTCCGCTGCTTCAGCTCGGTGATCCGCCCGGCCAGGCCCTCGGGGCCCAGCAAGGTGGTGTTCTGCCAGTCGGCCTTCTCCAGGGTGGTCGAAGCGACGTACTTGGCGATGGAGTTGAGGTGCGAGGCCAGTGGGTCGTCGTCCGGCTGGGCGGTCCAGTGGGAGGCGAACTCCTGGTAGGTGTGGCGGCCGAAGAGCATGGCGTCGGCCTTGGCCGTCATCCCCATGACGGCCTCGGTGACCTGGTCGCTCAGGTAGGGGAAGTGCCAGGTGTAGGGGGCTTCCACGACGCCGTCCAGGGAGACGAAGAAGCCTGCGGTGAGAGTGCGCACGGTGCGGTGGGGCCTTTCAGGAGGAGACGGAGAGGAGTTCTTCGCGGCCGTCCGCGTCGATGCCGATGTCACCGGCGGCGGGGCGGCCCGCGAAGGCGTAGGTGTGGCCGATCACCCCGGCGGGGGTGGAGCGGACGTCGGTGAGGCGCCAGGCGGCCGGGACGGTGCCGGGCTCGAAGAGGCGCTTGCCGCGGCCGAGCACCACGGGGAAGGTGAGCAGCCGCAGTTCGTCCACCAGGTCGTGGGCCAGCAGCGACCGGACCAGCCGCCCGCTGCCGTGCACCTGGAGGGCCCGGCCCGGCAGCTGCTTGAGGGCCGTCACCTCGGCCGCCAGATCACCGGTGAGGACCTGGGTCCCGGCCCAGTCGGCGACCTGCCCGGTGGTGGACGGGACGTACTTGGGCAGGGAGTTGAGCTTGGTCGCGGCGGTGTCGGCCGGGTCGGTGACCAGCGGCCAGTGCGCCGCCATCAGCTGGTGGGTCCGGCGGCCGAGCAGGAAGGCGTCGGCGTCGTCGAACCAGGGGCCGGCGATCCCGCCGAAGCCCTCGTCGACGTACGGCACCAGCCAGCCGCCGAGCCCGAACCCGTCGGAGGGGTCCTCCTGGGGCCCGCCGGGGCTCTGCAGGACGCCGTCGAGGGAGACGAAGGTGGTCACGGTCAGTCGCATGGGCGCGCTCCCGGAAGGGTGGGTGGGGGTGTGCGGCGCCGGAGGAGTCGGCGGCGCCGCGGGGCGGTCCCCAGCCTGTCGGGTCGCGGCCGGGACGATCAACGACGATCCCCGCCATGACCGTTTAGCCCCGCTCAACGGGGCCGGAGGCCCAGCGGCTAGCGTTCCCTGACGGATCGTCGGACGGAGGGGGAGCAGTGCTGGAGAGAATGGAGCTGGAGGCGTTCCTGACGCTGGCGGAGGAGTTGCACTTCGGCCGGACCGCCGAGCGGCTGCGCGTCAGCACCGGACGCATCAGCCAGACCATCAAGAAGCTCGAACGGCAGGTCGGGGCCCCGCTGTTCGAGCGGACCAGCCGGGACGTCCGGCTCACCGCGCTCGGCGTGCGGCTGCGCGACGACCTGCGGCCGGCCTACGAGCAGATCGGGGCCGGGCTGGCACAGGCGATCGTCGCGGCGCGCGGGATCACCGGGACGCTCGGCGTCGGGTACTCCGCGCTCTGGTGCGGCGACCTGGTGGTCCGGGCCGCCGAGGTGTTCCGCTCCCGGTACCCGGACTGCGAGGTGCGGATCCGGGAGGCCCAGCTCGGGGACCCGTACGGGCCGCTGCGCGCGGGCGAACTCGACCTCCAGCTCACCGAACTCCCGGTCCGCGAGCCGGACATCACCGTCGGTCCGCTGGTCTTCTCCGAGCCCCGGGCGCTGATGGTCCCGGCCTCCCACCCCTTCGCGGGGCGCGCGAGCATCTCCCTGGAGGACCTCGCGGACACCGTGCTGCTCCCGATGGCCGGGAACATCCCGGACCACTGGCTGGAGCACCACTACCCGACACGCACCCCGTCCGGGCGGCCGATCCCGCACGGCGCACCCATCACCTACTGGCAGGAGGTGCTGGCGCACATCAGCGTCGGCAGCGGCGTCTCGGTGGTGGCGGCCCGCGGCGCGGCCTACTACACCCGACCGGGCGTGGTCTTCGTCCCCTTCAGCGACGCACCGACCATCGACTACGGCCTGCTCTGGCTGACCGCCGCCGAGAACGCCCGGATCCGCGCCTTCGTCAACGTCATCCACGAACTGCGCGAGCGGGACGACCCCGCCACGCGCTGAACGGGCCGGTCACGGGTCCACCACCTCGACGCCGGCGGCCAGCATCCGGGCCACGATCCGCTCCGCCAGCTCCTCGTGACAGGTCACCAGGTAGTACGGGTTCGCGCCCTTGCTGAGCGGGAGGTAGCCGCTCCCGGCGCGCTCCAACTGCCAGTGGTCGCGGTCGGTGGTCCACAGGGCGGCGTAGTCGTCGAGGTCGGGCGTGGTGTCGGACACGGTCCGATCTTCGGGGCAGGGCCCGGCGGCGGGCAAATGCCTTCGCCCTGACGGTGCCCCACCAGCCAGAATGCGGTCATGCCGATCAGAGACGCCCGCCCCGAGGAACTGCCCCTGCTCCAGGAGATCGAGGTGGCCGCGGGCCGTCTCTTCGCCGACGTCGGGATGGACGAGGTGGCCTCCGACGAACCGTTCCCGCTCGACCGGCTGGAACGGTACCGGGCCGCCGGCCTGGCCTGGGTCGCCACCGACCCCGAGGACGACCGGCCGGTCGCCTACCTGCTCGCCGAGCACGTGGACGGCAACCTGCACGTGGAACAGGTCTCCGTCCACCCCTCGCACGCCCGCCGCGGCCTCGGCCGCGCCCTGATCGAGCACGCCGCCGCCCGCGCCACCACCGAGGGCCTCCCCGCCCTCACCCTCACCACCTTCACCGAGGTCCCCTGGAACGCCCCCTACTACACCCGCTGCGGCTTCCACCCCGTCCCCGACGCCGACCTGACCCCTGGTCAGCGCGCCATCCGCGCCGAGGAGGCCGCCCACGGCCTGGACCGCTGGCCCCGCCTGGTGATGATCCGCCCCCTCTGACCCCTGTTCGACCCCGTGTCCTGCGAGGACGCTACGCTGCGCGCGATTCCCGAGAGGACCCCGATGCGCTTCACCGTCCCGCCCCCGCCGCTGGACCCGGCCGAACACCTTCCCGAGCTGCTCCCGCTCGCCCGCACCACCACCCTGCTCTACCCCCGCTCCGGCACCGGCCGGCCCGACCGCGCGGACAGCTCGCTCGGCGGCCCCCTGCTCTGGCCGGCCGACGAACCGTGGCCGCACTGCGCCGCCCCGGACCACCAGAACCCGGAGCGCGGCTGCGCCGTGGTCGGCCCCGAGCCGGTCGCCCTGGTGCCGGTGCTCCAGCTGCACGCCCGGGACGTCCCGGCGCTGGAGTACCCGGCCGGGGCCGATCTGCTCCAGGTGCTCTGGTGCCCGCTGCTCCACTCCGAGCAGGACCAGTGGTGCCCGGTGCCGGTGCTGTACTGGCGCGTGGCGGCCGAGGTGGCATCGGGTCCGTTGCTGGAGACGGCACCCGAGCCCCACGAGTACGACGAGGAGTACGTCCCGCTGCCGTGCGTCGTGCACCCGACCGAGGCCGTCGAGTACCCCGGGTACGACCTCCCCGACGATCTGCTGGACCGGGTGGCGGCCTGGAGCGACCGGCTGCTGGTGGACCACGGCATCGACTACTGGGACGCCTACACCACCCGCCAGAGCAAGGTCGGCGGCTACCCGGGCTGGAACCAGCGCCCCAACTGGCCGGTCTGCGGCTGCGGACGGCCCACCGACCACCTGCTGACCGTCTCGTCGAGCGAGTCCTGCGGGCGCTGGCTGCCGGTGGAGGAGCGCACCCGGCCGGGGTCGGGCTGGGAACAGGGGGATGCGGAGGACGACGGGCACGGCATGGAGCTGGGTGGTCTCGGCGGGCTCTACGTGTTCGTCTGCAGGGCCTGCCCGGGGTGGCCCACGGTGCACCGCTACGACCGCTGAGGGGTGCCTCCGGCCGGGCCGAGGGCACCCCTGGCGGCGGATCAGTAGGAGCGCGGGAGGCCCAGGGTGTGCTGGGAGACGTAGTTGAGGATCATCTCGCGGCTGACCGGGGCGATCCGGGCGACGCGGGTGGCGGTGAGGAGGGAGGCGAGGCCGTACTCCTGGGTGAGGCCGTTGCCGCCGAGGGTGTGGACGGCCTGGTCGACGGTGTGGCAGGCGGCTTCGGCGGCGGCGTACTTGGCCATGTTGGCGGCCTCGCCGGCTGCCTGGTGGTGGCCGAGGTCGTAGAGCTGGGCGGCCCGGGAGGTCATCAGGCGGGCCAGTTCGATCTCGATCGCGCACTGGGCCAGCGGGTGGGCGACGGCCTGGTGGGCGCCGATCGGGGCGTCCCAGACGGTGCGGGTGCGGGCGTAGTCGGTGGCGATGTCCAGGGCCTGGCGGGCCAGGCCGAGGGCAAAGGCGGCGGTCATCACCCGCTCCGGGTTGAGGCCGGCGAAGAGCTGGTCGAGTCCGGCGTCCTCGGCGCCGACCAGGGCGTCGGCCGGCAGCCGGACGTCGTCCAGGAAAACCTGGAACTGCCGCTCGGCGGTGACGAGTTCCATCGGGATCGCCCGGTACTCGAAGCCTGGGGTGTCGCGCGGAACGATGAACAGCGCGGGCTTCAGCCGCCCCGTCCGGGCGTCCTCGGTGCGGGCGACGAAGAGCACGGCGTCCGCCTGGTCCACACCGGAGATGAAGACCTTGCGGCCGGTCAGCAGCCAGTCGCCGCCGTCCCGGCGGGCGGTGGTGGTGATCCGGTGGGAGTTGGAGCCGGCGTCCGGTTCGGTGATCCCGAAGGCCATCAGCCGGGTGCCGTCGGCCAGGCCGGGCAGCCAGCGGTCCCGCTGCTCCGGAGTGCCGTAGCGGGCTATCACGGTGCCGCAGATCGCCGGGGAGACGATCATCATCAGCAAGGGGGCGCCGGCGGCACCCAACTCCTCAAGGACGATGGCGAGTTCGGCGATACCGCCGCCCCCGCCGCCGTACTCGACGGGCAGGTTGACGCCCAGGTAGCCGGCCTTGCCCGCCGCCGCCCAGAGCTCCTCGACCGGCTCGCCGGCCCGCGCCTTGCGGCGGAAGTACTCGGGGCCGAAGCTGCGGGCGAGGTCGCCCACCGCCCGGCGCAGGGCCTGGTGTTCCTCGGGTTCGACGGTGCTGGGCAGCGGTGCGGACGCGGACATGAGGGTGGTCCTTCCGTGCGGGGACAGTCGGGTGGGTGGGTCAGCTCTCGACCACGGCGAGCAGGGTGCCGGGCTCGACCTGCTGGCCGACGGCGACGCGGAGTTCGGCCAGCACGCCGTCGGCGGGCGCGCTGATCCGGTGCTCCATCTTCATCGCCTCCAGCCAGAGCAGCGGCTGCCCGGCGGTGACGCGTTCACCGGGCTCGGCGCCGGTGCGGGTGACGGTGCCGGGCATCGGGGCGAGCAGGGCGCCGGGGGCGTGGGTGGCCACCGGCTCGGGCAGCAGGGGGAGTTCGGTGAGCGCGACGGCGCCGGTCGGCCCGTCCAGGTACAGCTGGTCCCCGTACCGGGCCAGCTGCCAGCTCCGCGTGACCCCGGCGATCCGCAGGCTCACCGACTCCGGTGCGCGGGACAGGAGTTCGAGGTCGGCGAAGCCCTCGGCGTGCAGGCCGGAGCGGTCCAGCCGGAAGCGGACCAGGTGCTCGGTGCCGTCCTCCGAGTGGTACCGGCGCTGCTGCGGCTGCGAGCTGAGGTTGCGCCAGCCGGGCGGGAACGGGCCGGCACCGGCGCCGGCCAGGGCGGCCACCAGGGCGGCCAGGGCCTGGTCGGGCCGGTGGCCCGTCAGGTCGTGGGCGGCCAGGAAGCCGGTGTGCAACTCGCCCGCGAGGAAGGCGGGGTGGCGAAGCGCGGCGGTGAGCAGCGCGCGGTTGCTGCCCGGCCCGTGGATCCGGGCCCGGTCCAGCGCGGCGGCGAGCAGCCGGGCCGCCTCGTCCCGGGTCGGTGCCCAGGCGATGAGCTTGGCCAGCATCGGGTCGTAGTGCGGGCCGATCTCGGTACCGCCGCCGGCCCCGCCGTCCACCCCGGAGTCCAGGCGGAGCCCGCTCTCGGCCGGTGACACCTCGAACTCCACGCTGACGCCCGGCACTTCGAGCCGGTGCAGCCGTCCGGTGCGCGGCCGCCAGTCCTGCTCGGCGTCCTCCGCGTAGAGCCGGGCCTCGATCGCGTGGCCACGGGTGGCCGGCGGCTCCGGCGGCAGGGCGGCGCCCTCGGCGATCCGCAACTGCCAGGCCACCAGGTCGAGACCGGTGACGCATTCGGTGACCGGGTGTTCCACCTGGAGGCGGGTGTTCATCTCCAGGAACCAGCAGCGGCCGTCCGGTCCGAGCAGGAACTCGGCCGTCCCGGCGCCCCGGTAGCCGATCGCCCGGGCGGCCGCGACCGCCGCGCGGTGCAGCTCGGAGCGCAGCGCGTCGGACAGGCCCGGCGCCGGGGCCTCCTCGATCACCTTCTGGTGGCGGCGCTGGAGCGAGCAGTCGCGGTCGCCGACCGCCCACACGGTGCCGTGCCCGTCGGCGAGCAGCTGCACCTCCACGTGCCGACCGTCGGGCAGGTACGGTTCGCAGAACACCTCCTCGTCCCCGAAGGCCCGCCCCGCCTCCGCCCGCGCGGCCGCCAACTCGCCCGGCAGGTCCGCCAGCCGGCGCACCACCCGCATGCCGCGCCCGCCGCCGCCCGCCGCCGCCTTGACCAGCAGCGGAAGGTCCGCCTCGGTCGGCTCGGCCGGGGCGGCGAGCACCGGCACCCCGGCCGCGGCCATCAGCCGCTTGGCCGCCGTCTTGGAGCCCATCGCGGCGATCGACTCCGGCGGTGGCCCGATCCAGACCAGCCCCGCGTCCAGCACGGCGCGGGCGAACTCGGCGCTCTCGGACAGGAATCCGTACCCGGGGTGGACGGCGTCCGCCCCGGCCGTCAGCGCGGCCTTCACCAGCAGCTCGCCGCGCAGGTAGGTCTCCGCCGCCGTGGCGCCGGGCAGCCGCACGGCCGCGTCGGCCTCCCGCACGTGCGGGGCGTCCGCGTCGGGGTCCGAGTGCACGGCGACGGTGGCGATGCCGAGCGCCCGGCAGGTGCGGAAGACCCGGCGGGCGATCTCGCCGCGGTTGGCGACCAGTACCGATGTGATCATCCGTCAGTCCCTCTGTTCTGGTGTCCGGTAGCTGCCTACATCCGGAAGACGCCGTAGCCGCGCGCGCCCTCCACCGGGGCGCTGTGGATCGCGGAGAGGCAGATTCCGAGTACGGTGCGGGTGTCCCTGGGGTCGATCACCCCGTCGTCGTAGAGCCGCCCGGAGAGGAAGACCGGCAGCGACTCCGCCTCGATCTGCTGCTCCACCATGGCCCGGATCGCCGCGTCGGCGTCCTCGTCGTACGGCTGCCCCTTGGCCGCCGCCGACTGCCGGGCCACGATCGACAGCACCCCGGCCAGCTGCTGCGGGCCCATGACCGCCGACTTGGCGCTCGGCCAGGCGAACAGGAACCGCGGCTCGTACGCCCGCCCGCACATGCCGTAGTGCCCGGCCCCGTAGGAGGCCCCGATCAGCACGGACAGGTGCGGGACCTTGCTGTTGGAGACCGCGTTGATCATCATCGCGCCGTGCTTGATGATGCCGCCCTGCTCGTAGGCCTGGCCGACCATGTAGCCGGTGGTGTTGTGCAGGAAGAGCAGCGGGATGTCCCGCTGGTTGGCCAACTGGATGAACTGGGCCGCCTTCTGGGACTCCGGGCTGAACAGCACGCCCTGGGCGTTGGCGAGGATGCCGACCGGGTAGCCGTGCAGCTCGGCCCAGCCGGTCACCAGGCTCGGCCCGTACAGCGGCTTGAACTCGTCGAAGTCCGAGCCGTCCACGATCCGGGCGATCACCTCGCGCGGGTCGAACGGCACCTTGAGGTCGGCCGGGACCAGCCCGAGCAGCTCCTCCTCGTCGTACTTCGGCGGCGCGGCCGTGAGCTCGGGCGAGGCGCCCGCCTTCTGCCAGTTGAGCCGCCGGACGATCCGCCGGGCGGTGCGCAGCGCGTCGTGCTCGTCCTCGGCCAGGTGGTCGGCCAGCCCGGAGGTGCGGGCGTGCATCCCGGCGCCGCCCAGGGACTCGTCGTCCGACTCCTCGCCGGTGGCCATCTTCACCAGCGGCGGCCCGCCGAGGAAGACCTTGGCCCGCTCGCGGACCAGCACGGTGTGGTCGGACATGCCGGGCACGTACGCGCCGCCGGCGGTGGAGTTGCCGAACACCACCGCCACGGTGGGGATCCCGGCGGCGGAGAGGCGGGTGAGGTCGCGGAAGAGCGCCCCGCCCGGGATGAAGATCTCCTTCTGGCTGGGCAGGTCGGCCCCGCCGGACTCCACCAGGTTGACCAGCGGAAGGCGGTTGGCGAGGGCGATCTCGTTGGCCCGCAGCGCCTTGCGCAGGGTCCACGGATTGCTGGCCCCGCCGCGCACGGTCGGGTCGTTGGCGGTGATCACGCACTCGGTGCCCTCGACCACCCCGATCCCGGTGACCAGCGCCGCCCCCACCGGGTAGTCGCTGCCCCAGGCGGCGAGCGGCGACAGTTCCAGGAAGGGCGAGCCCGGGTCCAGCAGCAGCTCGATCCGCTCCCTGGCCGGGAGCTTGCCCCGACTCCGGTGCCGCTCCAGGTACTTGGGGCCGCCACCGGCCAGCGCCTTGGCGTGCTCGGTGTCCAGCTCGGCCAGCTTGGCCAGCATCGCGGCGCGGTGCTCGGCGAACTCGGGGGAGGACGGGTCGAGGCGGGTGGGCAGCGTGGTCACAGCAGCTCCTCCGGGAGGTCGACGTGGCGGGCGCGCAGCCACTCGCCCAGGGCCTTGGCCTGCGGGTCGAAGCGGTGCTGGGAGGCGACCCCCTCGCCGAGCAGGCCGACCAGTTCGAAGTTGACGGCGCGCAGGTGCGGGAGCAGGTGCCGCCGGACGGTCAGGGGGGCGGTCTCCGGGAGGAGTTCGCGCAGCCGGTCGACGGTGAGCTCGTGTGCCAGCCAGCGCCATCCCGCCTCGGTGCGGGCCCACACCCCGAGGTTGGCGTCGCCGCCCTTGTCGCCGCTGCGGGCGCCGAAGGCGCGGCCGAGCGGGGCGCGCCGGGTGGGCGTGCCGCGCGGCGGCGGGGGCGGGAGGGGTGGTGCCTCGGCGGGCTCCAACTCCTGGGTGGTGGAGGGTGGTTCGATGGTGCGCCGGGAGCCGTCGGGGAGGACGGCGGTGTGCGGGACGGTGGCCGCCTCCAGGTGGGCGCTCTCGAAGACGCCGTACGGAGTGGCCGGGCCGGGAGGCGCGGTGACGTGGAAGCCGGGGTAGCCGGAGAGACCGAGCTCGACGGCGGCGGAGGTGAGGGCCCGGCCGACGGCGTGCTGGTCCCGGCTGCGGACGGTCAGCCGTAGCAGCGCGGAGGCGGTCTCCTCGGTCGCGGCGTCGGGGTGGTCGGTCCGGGCGAGCGTCCACCGGGCGTCGAGCTCGGCCGTGCTGCGCGCGAGTTGGCGCCTGACCAGCTCGGCCTTCGCCTCGATGTCCAGGCCGGTGAGGACGAAAACCACCTCGTTGCGCCAGCCGCCGAGCCGGTTGAGTCCGACCTTGAGGGTCGGGGGCGGAGCCTCGCCCCTGACCCCGTGGATCCGCACGCGGTCCGGTCCCTCCTGGGTGAGGCGTACGGTGTCGAGGCGGGCGGTGACGTCCGGACCGGCGTAGCGGGCACCCGAAGTCTCGTACAGCAGCTGGGCGGTGACGGTCTCGGTGGTGACCGCGCCGCCGGTGCCGGGGTGCTTGGTGATCACGCTGGAGCCGTCGGCGTGCAGCTCGGCGATCGGGAAGCCGGGGTGGGTGACCTCGTGCTCGCCGAAGAAGGCGTAGTTGCCGCCGGTGGCCTGGGCTCCGCACTCCAGCACGTGCCCGGCCACGACCGCGCCGGCCAGCGCGTCCAAGTCGCCCTCACCCCAACCGAAGTGGGCCTGGGCGGGGCCGCTCACCAGTGCGGCGTCGGTGACGCGGCCCGTCACCACCAGCTGGGCGCCGGCCTTCAGGCACTCGGCGATGCCGCGACCGCCCAGGTAGGCGTTGGCCGCCAGCAGGCCGGCCGGGAGGCCCGGTCGGCCGAGGACGTCGTCCCCCTCCACCACGCCGACCGCCAGCGGAATGCCCTGCTTCGCCGCCAACTCGTGCACCGCCTCGGCGAGTCGGGCGGGGTTGAGGCCGCCCGCGTTCACCACGATCCGCACGTTCCGGTCGGTTGCCTCGCCGAGGCACTCCTCCAACTGGCGCAGGAAGGTGCGGGCGTAGCCGAGGCCCGGGTCCTTCAGCCGGTCGCGCGCCAGGATCAGCATCGTCAGCTCGGCCAGGTAGTCCCCGGTCAGCACGTCCAACGGCCCGCCGGTCAGCATCTCCCGCACCGCCGCGAAGCGGTCCCCGTAGAACCCCGACGCGTTCCCGATCCGCAGCACCCCGAGCCCCCTCCTGCCGCCTGGCCCTGCCCGACGCGGAGCAGCCTGACAGGCCCTCAGGAACAAATCAAGCATGCCTGCTTGTTTTGTCCGGCCTCACTAGGATCGCCTCCATGGCACTGCGACCCGTCCACGTGAACGTCAAGGCCGTCGACAGCGCGGCGGTCGGCCGCTTCTGGGCCGCCGCCCTCGGCTGGCCCGTCCACAGCCCGGGCGTCACCACCTACACCGGCCCTGCGGGCGGGTCCGTCTGGCCGGAGCCGGTCGGCCTCGGCATCTGTGTCGTCCCCGTCCCCGACGCCAAGCCCCCGACGAAGAACCGGACCCACCTCGACCTGGCCACCACCTCGCCTGCCCACCACGCCGCCGTGGTCGAGCGGTTGCTCGCCCTCGGGGCGACGCGTGCCGACATCGGCCAGGGCGAGGTTCCGTGGACCGTACTGGCCGACGTCGAGGGCAACGAGTTCTGCGTGCGGGAGCCCCGGACGGCGGACCGGGACACCGGGCCGATCGCCGCCGTGGTGCTCGACAGCACCGACCCGCGGGCCGCAGCGCACTTCTGGGGCGAGGCCACCGAGTGGACCGTGCACGCGCTGGACGACGACCGCGCGACTCTCCGCGCGCCCGAAGGAACCGGCCCCGTCCTGGAGTTCCGCCGGGTCCACGGCCCGCCGGTCGGACCCGGCCGGCTCCACCTCGACCTGCTGCCGGGCCCCGGTGACGACAAGGCCCAGGAGGTCGCCCGGGTGGCGGCCCTCGGCGCCTCCGCCCTGGACCTCGGCCAGGGCGCCGTCCCGTGGACCTGCCTCACCGACCCCGAGGGGCACGAGTTCTGCGTCCTCGCCCACCACTGAGCCCACCACTGAGCCCACGACCGAGCCCACGACCGAGCCCGACGCGCGGTGGGACCCCGAGCTCGAGCTCAGCGGACGAAGTCGCACACCTTGCCGGGTGGGCACGGCTTGGGGGTGTTGTCGGTGACCAGACCGAACAGCAGGATCAACGCCGTCAGCAGCAGCATCGGGCCGCCGATGACCACCAGTCCCGGATGGTGGTGGTACAGGGCCGTGAACCAGGCGGCGATCTTCTGGCGCAAGGTGCGGCGGGCCGGGCCGGCCGCACCGGGACGGTCACCCGTCATGACTCCCCCAAGGATCGCCCACGCTGCGGACACCAGTACCTCGGCTATGCCCGCCCGGGCGCATCCACTACCCCGGTGAGGAGGGCGAGTTGGCGCTCCGTCCCGGCCGACCTGCTCACGCCGGAACGGGGCCGTGAACTCCTGTCCGCCCCGCGCGGCCGACGGTCCATGGCCGGGCCGTCACTCGTCGCGGTACCGGTGCAGCCGGGGGCTGCGGATCGCGGGCAGGCGGACCAGGGTGTGGCTGAAGGCCCTGGGGTCCGGCCGCAGCGGGTGCCAGGGGCGCGGCGCGAGTGGGTAGTCGTCGCGCAGGACGCCCGGCGGGAGCACTCCCGTGACGGGGACCGGCGAGGTCTCCTCCGGACCGGTGAGGTACGCCCAGATTCCGCTGTCCAGTGGTACCACCGCCGCCTGACGGTCAGTCGGGCGCCACGGCTCGCCGCTGCCGGGGTGACGGGGGACGAGCAGGACGTCCCGGCGGGTCCGGGGCTCCGGGAGACCGGGCCCGGCCAACCCCACCGAGAGAGGGTCCGGCCCGGCCGGAAGGCATCGGGCCACGGCGGGGCCGAGCAGCTCGGCGACCGGGCCGACGGGCAGGGTCACGGGCCGGCCGTCGGTGGCCGCCACCAGGTGCGCGAGGGCGACGCCGATCGCGGCCTCCCAGCGCCGGCTCCACCAACCGTCGGGATCGACGGGCGGGACGCGGTGCTCGGCGCGGGCCAGGTCCGCCCAGGAGGGCTGCGGGCCGGCCGGGAGCCCCGAGGGGCGGCGGACGACCGCGTCCGGTTCCAGCCAGACGGTCTGCCACGAACCGCAGTCGTCGATCCGGGTCGCCACCGCCCGTCCGCACCCCTCGCAGGCCAGGTTCGGGCCGTCCCGCCCGTCGATTCCCCGGCAGTAGCCCTCGCACCTCTCCGGGATCAGGGCCACCGACCTCGAGTCACCGGGCGCGATCACGATCCTGCCGCGCGCGCCGAACGAAACGGAGTACACCGGGGCGAACACTCCCTGACGGGCCGCCACTTCGGCTCCGACGTCCTGCCACAGCCGCCAGGGCGGCCCCGTGGGCGAGGGGTCGACGGCGTACGTCGCCGGTTCCATCAGCGGAGGATGGAGCTCCTCCCACGCGCCGTGGTGGGTGTGGACGGGCAGGGCGACCCGGGACACCGGCGCCGTCAGTTCGGTGCCGCACCCGGCACACGCGAACACGTGCAAACACGCTCCCTCTGTTGTGGTTCCCCGGGATTGTGACCCGCCCGCCGCTGAGGGTCCACCGGATTACGGAACGGTCGCGGGTCAGGTCACCGGGTGGTCGGGGTCGTCCAGCCAGACGGTCTGGGTGCCGTCCGGGTCGACGGTCACCCCGAAACGGGTGAGGTCGGGCCGTCCATCCTCGAGCCACCAACTGCGGGCTGCCGTGACCTCGTCCCAGAGACGGCGCGGGCCGGACTGACGGACGGCGTCGGGCGCCTGCCATCGGTGGTGGCGGGCGGTGGCCAGAGAACCTGCGGCGTCGGTGAGTTGGATGCGGTACGTCGTGCTCGGGTCGGCAGGGTCCCAGCGGTGCTGGTAGCGGACTCCGGGCACGCGAAGGCCGATGGCGAAAGCGGCGTGGACGGTCTCCAAGGCGAGGTCGGGGTCGATGGCGGAGGGGCTGAGATGGGTGGGCGCGGTGGGCGCGGCGGGTGCGGCCGTCGGCACGTCGGGACGGTGGGCCCGCATCCACATGAAGCTGACGGCGTCGACGAAACGGCCGTGTGAGGCGGCGTCAGGGGCGCCGACGGTGAGGCGGAGCAGGCCGGCGTTGGCGTACGGGGTGCCCCAGGGTGTGACGATGACGCCGCCGGGGCGGGTCTGCCGGAGCCAGGGGAGCGGGATGCGCTGGACGGCGGCGGTGGAATGGATCCGGTCGTACGGCGCGTCGAGGGGCCACCCGGCGAGGCCGTCGCCGACGGCACAGGTCGGCGCGAAGCCCGCTGCCCTCAGCCGGTGGGCGGCTTCGGCGGCCAGGTTCGGATCCACCTCGATGGTGGTGACGTTGTGGTCGCCGAGCCGGGCGCAGAGCAGGGCACTCGTCCAGCCGGTGCCAGTCCCGACGTCGAGCACGGTGTGTCCGTCGACCACGTCCAGGTGACGTAGCATCACGGCGACGAGGGTGGGCACGGAGGCCGAGGACGTGGCGACGCCCGGCCCGATGGCGGTCCCGTCGTCCACCTGGGTGACCACGACGTCGTCGGCGTTGGCCAGGGCCCACCAGCCCTCCGGATCGGCGGCAAGGGTCGTACGGCGGTAGCCGGTCGGTTCGTCGGGATCCGGAGTCCAGACCGCGTTCGGAAGGAAGGCAGAGCGCGGGGCGCGCTCGAAGGCGCTCCGCCACTCCGTGCCCAGAGTGCCCGCCGCGGTCATCTCGGCAAGCAACTGTGCGTACTTGTCCATGGGTTGGTGATCCGCCTACTTGCTCGGTGCGGGTGGGACGGGCTTGGTCCACTGGCCGTCGGACTCCCTGGGAGACTGCTGCTTGTCACCGCTTTCGCCGCCCTTGCCGTCTCAGTGCTTGCCGCTCATGCGTGGGTCTCCTCTCTGGTGGTGAAGTACCTGGTGGGACGCCCGGGCGTGCTCGGACGGCCCGGTGGCATCGGGCCCGGCGGGCGTTCCGGGGGTGGCGGTGGCATCGTCATGGTGGAACCTCCTTGCCTGGGTGGAAGGTTGACGTTGCTTGACCCGTGGTGCCTTGATCGGGCACGGTGAGGGCGCCGCCAATCTGCCGCTGGGTCATCGAGCCGCTTCGCTCTGTCATCAGGGGCAGCGGCGTCCACCACGCCGTGCTCGGCATCGCCCGACTCCACAACCTCCTTCTCACCAGCCTGCGCGGACACCGCGCCCAGTAGAGTGCGGCCGTGGAACAAGTTCCCTGGTTCGAACACGAGACGGACGAGCTGACACCTGCTCAGCAGGAGTTCGCGGCCGTCCTCGCCACCCGCGCGAGCGCCTGGCCGGTGGACCCGCTCAGCACAGTCCTGCTGCCAGCCCCGTACACCCCGTACCGCGAGCTGCTGGCCTACCTGGACATCGACGATCCAGAACGCAACCAGGGTGTACTGACCATCGGAGCCCACTTCGACGGCACCGCCGTCCGCGCGGACACGCTCCACAACCAGGCCTTCACCCTCCCCGACGCGCCAACCGAGTTCACCTTCACCGCTGCCGGCGACCCCACGGACACGGCGACCCGTACAGCCACCTGGTTCGAGGCCGTTCTTGCGCGGCCCCTGGTCCGCTGTGAGTGGTTGCACGGGGGGAGGGTCTACGCAGTCCGCTACGAGTACGCCGACAACGGGCGAGGCCTCAGTGAAGGCTTCGAGACGCCGCTCGCCCCTCCTGGGCTGCAGAAGCGATTCGCGGCCGAGGGCATCGACCGCGGACGTGGTCGGATCAACCGCCTCAGCCTGGGTGAACCCGACCGAGTCATCCATGTCCGAGGCGTGAAGACCACGCCGTAGTTACGGGACAGCCCTAACTGATCATTTCAAAATGAGTTCGACTTGAGGGCTTGGCAGTTGAGGTGGCCGGGCGGCAGAGTGCTGCCCGTGTCGGATGATCTTGTGCCTGATGACCTCTGGGAGCGGGTGGCTCCGCTGCTGCCACCGCGTCCGCCGCGCCGTCACCGCTACCCCGGGCGGCTGCCGGCGGATGACCGTGCCGCGCTTCGCGGCATCGTGTACGTGCTGTGCAAGGGCGTGAGCTGGCGGGACGTGCCCGCGGAGCGGACCGGGTGCAGTGGTGTGACGGCCTGGCGGCGACTTCGCGACTGGACCCGGGCCGGCGTGTGGCCTCGTCTGCACGAGGTACTGCTCGCCGAACTGCGGTTGGCGGGCCTGCTGGAGATGGACGACGCGGCAATCGACGGCTCGCATGTCAGGGCCCTCAAAGGGGGGCTCACACCGGACCTTCGCCGGTCGACCGGGGCCGGCCGGGCAGCAAGCATCATCTGATCGTCGATCGGCACGGCACCCCGCTCGCCATCACGCTCACCGGCGGCAACCGCCACGACGTCACCCAGCTGCTGCCGCTCTTGGACGCGATCCCGCGCATCCGGGGCCTGCGCGGACGGCCCCGCCACCGGCCGCGCAGGCTCTTCGCCGACCGCGGCTACGACTATGACAAGTACCGCCGCATCCTGCGGCGCCGCGGCATCACCCCCAGGATCGCCCGGCGCGGCATCGCCCACGGCTCCGGACTTGGCAAGACCCGTTGGGTGGTCGAGCGAACTTTCGCCTGGCTGCACCAGTTCAAGCGCCTGCGGATCCGCTACGAGATACACGCCGATCTCCACCTGAGCCTGCTTCAACTCGCCTGCGGCATCATCTGCCTGAGGAAGCTCCGCACCTCATTCTGAAATGATCAGTAAGGTACATACGGCGTTTTCTCAGCGGCCATTCATGATCCCTAAGCTCACGCCTCGTGAAGAACGTGAAGAAGGCGATCGTGGTGCTCGCCTTGATAATGAGCTACTTCCCGCTGACCTCGACGGCGTTCGCGGCAGCCAAGTCGCCCGCGCAGGTAGTCGAGGACTGCGCCGACCCGAGGCCCACGCAGGCCGGGAACATCATCTACTGGGACCCCGAGTGCTACCTCACCTTCAAGAGCAGCAAGCAGGTATGGGGCGAGGCCACCATGCCCGACAAGCTCGGCAGTGGCAAGAGCCCCATCGCCTACGGCTGCACCAGTAGCGGCAACGTGAGCGTCGCCGGAACCAAGAGCTCCTCCACCAGCTTCTCCTTCGGCCTCGACATCGGTGGGAAGAAGAAGTTCGGTGACTGGGAGGCCTCCGTCGGGCCCAAGCTCGGTTGGAGCTGGACCTGGAGCACCAGCGACACCCACACGCACACCGCTGCGGTCCCCCTGGGCAGCGTCGGCTGGATCGAGGTCAGGGAGCCGCTGATCGAGGCGGTCGTCGACATCGATGCCCGCTACGACGGCAACAAGAACGAGCTCGTCAAGAACGCGGTCGTCCGGGTGCCGGACACCAGCCGGTCCTTCGCCTGGTTGTACCAGAGCCGCAAGATGACCGACACGGAGCTGAGGGACATCTGCGGGCAGGAGCCCCCGACCACCAGGACCTACGACATGTGGTCGGCCGGCGGCAAGGGTCCGTACAAGAACCTGCTGAGCGGCAAGTGCCTGGCCATCGGCCCCACCGTCCCCAACGGCGGGCTCGTGGTGCAGCGTACCTGCGACGGCGGGGCCGCGCAGAAGTGGAATGCCGTCAAGGCGAGCAACGGCTACTTCACCATTCGCAACAACAACGGCTACTGCCTCACAGTCCCCTACAACAACGGCACCCCGCCCGGCCAGAACACCCAGCTCATGTGGTGGGGCTGCGAGACCCGCTGGGACTCGGGCAACCAGCTCTGGTCGGTCAACCCGACCAAGATCAGCGGTACCTACACCTTCACCAACCAGTGGACGGGGCTCTGTCTCGCGCCGCACTCCAGCGAGATGACCAAGAACGGCGGCCGGGTGACCATCCGCAAGTGCGCGTAGCGGGATCGGTTGACCCCTCCTATGGAGTCCTCTGCGGAGTGGAGAAGACTCCGTAGGAGGGGCCCTGTCGACTTCGTGCATGGTTGGCCGTGGCCTGCGGGCGGTCGGCTCGTCGGGTCATGCGTGGTGGGGACTGCGGCACGTTCGTTGATCGTTTCGGAGCGTCGGATCACGGCCTGTCGCAGGTGGTGATCGCCGATCTGGTGGCCGAGTTGGGACCTGTGTGGCAGGCCCGGCGTGAGGCCGAGTCGTGCGACCGGCCGCGGCGGTCACTGCTGAGACGCGGCTTTCTGTCCAACGTCGCTTTTGCCGACCCCGACCACCTCGTGCGGACGGTCCGGCGTGGCTCACGGAAGATCCAGTACCGGCCACAACTCGTCGACGGCTGCCTTGCCGCGAGCGGGCTGACCATCGTCCCACCCTGGCTGCCGACGTCATCCCTGAGGCAACCTCCTTAACGGCAGCGGTCGGGGCTACCCGGTGGTGCTACTGCCCGATGGCATGGAGGATGCGCTCGGCCACCAGCTCCGGCTTGTCGGTCGGCAGCGCGTGGCCGGCGTCAGGCACGATCTCCACCCTGGCCGAGGGTGCGAGCCTGCTGAGGCGGTCGGCAACCTTGCGTGAGTCATGCATGGCGCTGCGCGCCCCGAGCAGGAACAACGAAGGAGCGCGCAGGCGGCGCAGTTCGTCGTCGGAGAGGACCGGTGGCACCGGGAGTGCGCGGCGGAATCCCATCGACGCGCGCATCAGGCCCATCAGCTCGGTCTCCAGGATCGCGCTGTTGCCGACCAGTCGGGCCAGCCGGGGGCGGAGCGGGCGGGGCGCGACTGCGGCGAGCCCGCCGGCGATCAGCCAGGCGTAGAACCGCGGCCCGAAATCGGCGAAGCCCGCGGGGTCAACCAAGACGAGGGACGCGGCCCGTCCGGGGTGGTGGATCTGGTGGTTGATCGCCAGCCAGCCGCCGTAGGAGCAGCCGACGAGCCGAGCGTCCGTCACCTCCAACGATGCCAGGACTTCGTCCAGCCAGGCGGCGCCGTCCTGGCCGTCGCGGATCGGGGTGGTCTGCACGCTCGCACCTGGCTCGCCGACCGTGTCGACGGCGATGACCGGACGGTGCCGGGCCAGCGTGTCGATGTACCGGTGCCACATCAGCGCGTTCCCACCCGATCCGGGTAGCAGCACGATCGGCTCACCGCTCGGCGGTCCGGTCCGGTAGACGCGAGTGGTCCCGAACGTGGTCGGAAGGTCGAGCGCCGTTCGCGGCCCCGGCCACAGCTCGGCCAGAGTCCGCTCGTATGCGGCACGGAACCGGTCTCTGGCTCGGTCGTTCCTGAACTCGCCAATTCGCATGGTACATGTGTATCACGGCATGATACGGGTGTACCAGGGAGGTGGGATCGTGGTCGATCACGAGGAGCGCCGACGGCAGATCGCCGAGGCGTTGTTGAGGATCGCTGACACACAGGGCCTGCAGTCGGCCAGCATGCGGGCCGTCGCGGCCGAGGCCGGCGTCTCCCTGCGGTTGGTGCAGTACTACTTCGAGACCAAGCAAGGGCTGCTGCTCGACGCGCTGGCCAGACTCGGCACCCAACTTCAGGCCCGCATGGAGAAGTGGATCGTCGCGGCCGGAACCCCGCCCACACCGCGCGGCATCGTGACCGCGCTCCTGTCGTGCATCCTGCCGACCGACCCGGAAAGCCGGCGGATCACCAGGACCTACGCCGCCTACTACACCCTGGTGCTCAACGACCCCGAGGTCCTGGAAGCGCACGGCGCTCGGCAACCGGAACAGCTGGAGGGCTTTCTCGCCAAGCAGCTCCGCGCGGCCCAGCAGGCAGGGCAAATCGACCCCGGCAAGGATGCCGAGATCGCCGCCGCCGGACTACTGGCCATGGTCAACGGACTGGGCTCAAGCGTGCTGGGCGGCCAGCGCACGGGCGACGCCGCACTCGCGATCCTCACCCATCACCTGGACGAACTCTTCCGGGCGTCGTGAGAGACGGTATGGCCCAAGTCGGGGAAGGATCCACCAACCATGGCCCTCGGCACCCGCACTCTCCCCAACTGTTCCGATTCGCATCGACCGACAAGGTGAGTTCAACCTGAGTAATCATGCACGAGGTTGTAAGGGGGGAGGTCTTCAGAAATCCGAACGAGAATCAATCGGGTGCCGGCGTAGGACGTTTTCCGACCTCCTGGTCAAGGCGGGAGTTCGAACGGAATGCCCGGCCGCAAATACGTCATTGAAAATAATCAATCCGGCCTGCAAATCGAATGCATCACTTGCAATCGAGGCGCGGGCAACGGGGGAGACGGAGAAGTGGAATGAGTGGAATTGTCAACCATCTGGAAAGTCGCCTCGGCCCGATGGGGGGCGGATGGTCGGTCAACCTGGGCGATGCAAGCGGCAAGTTGACAGTCTGCTCATTCTATGGCGGAAATATTTCCGGAGTCACCTCGTTCTCCACTGTGGGACTCAGCAACTTCCCGCTGAGGGACCTGAAGGATCCGGAAGATGATCGCGACTACCACATCGAGATCATCGGCTGCCAGTACGCCCCCCAGGGTGACTATGGACCATTCCCCGGATCACTGGAAGGCGTCGCTTCCCAGCTGATTTCGAGCGGGGATCTACTTCGCCGCGGCGATATTGTCGACCTTCCCGGGCCAATGGCTCCCGGAAGTGAGATGGTCGCACTCTACGCCGCAATGCCAGTTTACTTCGACCCAGATTTCTCCTCCGTTCACTTGGAAGACGGACGAGGAGTTGCGATCGTATGGATGATTCCGATCGGTGCGGCCGAGGTGGAATTCGTTCGGACGTACGGCTGGGAGGAGTTCGAGGCCCGGCTCACAATGCAGGATCCCGACCTGCTCGACCTGGGCCGACCGCAGATTCTATGACGTGCTCCTCTCCCTGAGGTTCAAGGGAAATCTCTCATCTTGAAGTCCGCATCGCGGGCGTCCATATCCAATGGACGCCCGCGACCCAGGGCTTCGGCGAAGTCGCGGGATATCCGATTCGTGAGCATATGGCCTCAGGCGGGTGAGAGGTATTCACGGATGCGGATGTCCAGCCCGAGACCCAGCCTTACGGCAGCTTCAAGCTGTCGACCAGTTGCACCTGGGGATCCCACGCCGCCGGGCGTTCGCTCACCGATCCGCGCCAAGGGCAGCCAGCTTCGATCCATGCAGCTCGCGCGGTCATGACCCCCGCATTCGAGGCGTCCTCGTAGCCGAATTCGATGAAGCAGCAGTTGCAGATTGCGAATGACGGCGTCAGTCCGTCGGAACCCCAGGCACCGAAGCCCTGATCGAGCCCGCACACAGAGCAATGGGCTCCTGGCCTCGGTGTCCTCGTCACAGGCTGATGCTACGTGCCGTCGGCCCCCGTCGCTGATGCTCGCCCGGGTCAGGCAGGCACGGCTTCCAAGATCATGGAGTTCTCTACGACCGTGACCTGCCTGGAAGACCGTGCCTGCCGACGCATCATTGCCGATTCCTCCACGTCCTGGCGCGTCGGCACGCTGACTGTCATACCTGCCACCGGGGCTGACGTCTCGTCCACCACGCCACGGTGCTGCGCCGGATGCGCGGCGGGCGGCCGATCGGTTCAGGCGGGCGGGACCCGGGCGGTGAGGAGGGGTTGGAAGAAGGAGCTCTCCTCGGGCGGGAGCCAGGTGGGCGAGGTGAAGCCCGATTCGACAGCCAGGTCGGACAGGTGGTCCTGGGGGAGTGCCCAGTACGTGGTGCGTCGCACCTGGACGTCGAAGTCCTCGCCCTTGGGGAGGAGTTGGAAGTGCTCCAGGTCGTAGCGCTCGCCGTCCTCGTGCCAGTGCCAGAGCTGGAAGGTGACGGTCCGTTCGTTCCCCTCGCCGTTGACCTGGGGGGCGGTCGAGGTGGGGCGGGACTGCCGGATCCGGTCGTAGTCCCGGGTGCTGATCAGGAGCAGCCCGCCGTCGCGCAGCACCCGGCGCATCTCGGCGAGGGCCGCGCGGACGTCCTCCGCCGTCAGCAGGTGCGGCAGGGCGTTGTCGGCGCAGACGACGACGTCGAAGGCGGCGTCCTCGAACGGGAGCGAGCGCATGTCGGCGGCGGAGGTCGGGACGGCCAGCCCCCGCCGGTCGGCCTCGTGCCCGGCGCGGTCGGCGGCCGCCGGGCTCAGGTCGGTGCCGGTGACCCGGTGGCCGCGCAGGGCGAGGCCGAGGGCCTGGGTGCCGATGCCGCACGCGCAGTCCAGCACCGTGGCGGGCGAGGGGCCGAGGGTCGAGCGGATCACCGCGTCCAGCGCCGCGCCCTGGGCCGCCACCGAGCTCTCCCAGTCGCGGTAGATCAGGTGGTAGTCCGCTGCGAGCCGGTCGTAGAACCGCGCCACGGAGGTGTCGTCCATGGCGGGCAGGTTACCGGGGTTCCCGGTCATCGGGCCGCCGACCGGGGCGCCGGGGCGCGGGTCGCGGCGTCCCAGGCCTGTGGGTCGGTGGAGTGGTGGCGGTGGCCGGCGGTGAGGACGGTGCGGAGTTCGTGGAGGTGAGGGGTGTCCGGCGGGAGGTCGAGGCGGGTGAGGAGGGCGAGGGCGGCGGTCGGTTCCAGGTCGCCGTAGAGATCGTGGTAGCTGGTCAGCAGGCCTTGGAAGAGCGGCTCGTGGAGGGCCGGGAGGCGGAGGGCGGTGGCATAGGCCCGCCGCTTCACCGGCCAGGGGACGGGGCCCGAGCAGGCCAGGACGCGGCCGGCCCGGCGGAGGAGGGGTGCCGGGCCGCCCGTCGCCACGATCCGGTCGAGATCGAGGCCGAGCACCTCGGCGAAGGCCGTCCCGGCGGTCGTGCGGTCCTCGAACCAGTCGACCCAGAGCGAGTAGGTGACGGCCTCGGCGTCCCGCTCGGCCTCCAGTCGGCGGCGGTAGCCGGCCCACAGGGTGGTGGGGGGCAGCGGTCCGTCGGGGCCGCGGTCCGCGAAGCGGATCTCGCAGGTCACCCAGTAGTCGTCGAGGAGGTCCAACAGGCCGAAGGCGAGCTCCAGTTGCCCGTCCGCGTCGAGGGAGTCGTCGGCGAAGACCTCGGCGGTCCAGCCGTGCGCGACTTCGTTGGCGGTGAGCAGGCGGCCCGGGGCCTCGGCCTCGGTCCAGCCGGCGGGGGTCTCGGTGATGCCGCACTCGGCGAGCCAGTGGCGGGCGCGCTCGGCCAGCTGTTCGGTCATCCGCGAAGTATGACAATACCCGGGCCTGATGGATCGTCAATTTCCCCGGAAAGCAGTGGGAAAGATCGTGGCGCGATCGCGGTGGTGGTCGGCGCGGGCGGGACGGCTCGGCGCCCGTGACGGGAGCCGGGCCGCCGTCCGCCCGGTGGTCGGGGCTGAGTCAGCCGATGGGCTGCCAGTTGGTGTGGGAGAAGGAGCCGTTGGTGTTCTGGCGGTTGTGGTACATCCGGCCGTCGAGGCCGAGGGCGACGAGGTCGGCCAGGCCGTTGCGGTCGACGCCCGCGGCGGGGACGCCGACGATCTGGCCGGCGGCGCCGGGGCCGCGCAGGTCGGCCCAGCTGCCGAACGCTCCGTTCGGGGCGTTCTGGACGCTCACGCTGATCCCTCCGCCGAGGTTGCGGACGAACGCCACGATCCGCCCGTCGCCGCGGGTGACCGCGGCGGGTGCGCCGACGCCACCGTCGTCGGGGCCGCCGCCGAGCGCGCCCGCCGCGGCGGCCCAGCCGCCGCCGGGGGAGGTCTGCCAGAGGGTCATGGTGTAGGACTTGGCCGAGAGGTCGACCAGCGGGTCAACGGCGTCGAGCTGGCGGTAGAGGAGTTCCAGCCTGCCGTCCTGGTCCATCGCGACCGTCGGGGCGCTGGTGGGTGCGACCGGGAGGTCGCCGCCCCGGACGAAGGGCTGGTTGGTCGCGGGCTGGTACCAGTGCAGCACCGAGGCGCTGGCGTTACGGGGCGCCCAGCCGAAGAGTTCGATCCGGCGGTCCTTGGTGGTGAAGACGGCGGGGGCCTCCTGGATGCCGCTGCCGCCCATGTCGGCCCAGCCGCTCCACCCACCATTGGGGGTGGTCTGCCAGGTCGAGCTGATCCCGCCGCCCGCGTTGCGGACGAACACCTGGAGCCGGCCGTCCTCGTTGGACGCCGCGACCGGAGCGCTGACCTGCAGGGCGTCGGTGGGCAGGTTGGGGCTGCCGAGCGATCCCCACGCCCAGCCGCCGGCCGCCGTCTGGTAGTTGGAGACGATCGCGCCGGTGTCGGACCGCTGGCCGAGGACCTCGATCCGACCGTCCTGGTCGCGGCCCACCGACACGCCCGCGGCGAGCGGCCCGGGTGCCTGGGCGTGGACCGTCGGCCCGGTCCAGGCACCGGAGGAGTTCTCCTGCCATTCGAAGAGCTTGCCGCTCTCCACCGCGAAGGCGTGCAGCCAGCCGTTCCGGTCGGAGATCACCGACTGGGTGGAGCGGGGCGTCCGGTACTGCTGGCGGGACTCCCAACACTGGTAGTACGCGTTGCTCGCCCCGGCCGGGTTGCAGGCCGACGGGAACTCACCGGTGGACGGGTCCCTGGGCAGCAGTGGGTCGTTGGGCGCGTAGGCGCCCTCGAAGGTCGTGACCTTCTCCAGGGCCGCGGCACTGGAGAGGTTCGCGGGCGTGTCCTGGATGTTGTAGTCGCGGTAGTGCTCCACCACCACGCGCTGCGGGGCGGTCCCGCCGTACCGGCCGACGGCCTTGTCGGCGAACCGGGCCGCGGCGGTGTGGTCGGGGTTGTCGCCGTGGAACTCGGGCTTGAAGCCGAGCTCTCCGGCCAGCAGCGGGTCCGGTGCGGGGTCCTGGATCCGGACCAGGGTGGGGTTGGCGGAGGCCAGGATCCGCGTCAGGACGTCGTCCAGCCCGGCACTGCTGTAGGACTGGGGCCACCTGCCGTTGTCGGCCATGGCGAGCGTGGGTTCGGTGCCGCCGTTCCAGATCCGGTTCAGCGCCCCCAGCCCCTGGTAGGCGTCCGCCCCGCCGTCGTGGAGGCCGAGGAAGTACAGGTTGACGTTGCCGAGCGCGTAGCGCTCCACAGTGTGCGTGCCGAACGTCACCTCGCCGAAGTTCCAGCAGGCGTCCGGGCAGGTCACGCCGAGCATCTGGGAGTACGCCGCCAGCGCGCCGTTCTGACGCTGCCTGGCGTACTCGACGCCGGCGGTGGCCTCGCCGGCGCTGAGGTAGACCGTGGTGATCGGTATGCCGGCCTTGATGCTGTTGGACAGGTCCGGGTTCATGAACAGCAGGTCGTCGTCCTCGTGGGCGACGATCTGGACGATTCCCGCCCCGGGCTGGGCCGCCCGGGCCGCCTGAGTGAGCGTCAGGGGCGCTGCCGCCACCACGGCGGCGGTGAGCAGTGTGCCCAGTCGTCTGAGACGCATCGTGTCTCCCTCATCTAGATGATCATGACGGTGTCGGCGCACGGTAGCAGCGACGGGCCCCGGGGGCATCCGGGTTACGGCGCGCGCCGTAGGCCGCGGACGGCCGGGACGGCGAGGAGGGCGGCGCAGCCGGTGAGGCAGGTGGCGGCGGAGAGGAGCAGGAGGTGGGAGGGGGAGGCGAGGTGGGTGGCGGGGCCGGCGAGGAGTTGGCCCAGGGTGATGCCGGTGATGGAGCCGGCGAGTTCGTAGGCGGAGACGCGGTTGAGGACGGCGGGCGGGGTGTGGGTCTGGACGCTGGTGGCCCACATGACGGACCAGAAGGCGAGGGCTGCGCCGCCGAGGACGTGGGCGGTGAGCAGGAGCGGGAGGGAGGTGGTGAGGGCGGTGCCGAGGGGGAGGGCGGTGTAGAGGGCGAGGACGGCGGCGCCGGCGGCGAGGGGGCGGGTGGGGCGCAGGCGCAGGGCGAGCAGGCCGCCGAGGACGGTGCCGACGCCGAGGAAGGAGACGGCCAGTCCGTAGCTGCCCGGGCCGAGCCGGGCGCCGATCAGGGCCGAGCTCAGCGGGACCAGGGGGCCGAAGAGCAGGATGCCGTAGAGGAGCCAGATCAGGATCACCGACCACATCCAGGGGCGGTCGCGGAACTCCCGCCAGCCCTGGTGCAGTTCGACGCGGAGGGAGGTGCGGGGAAGGGACGGCGAGTCGGGGAGGCGGAGGAGGCCGAGGCAGAGGGCGCTGAGGAGGAAGGTGGCGGCGTCGACGGCGTAGACCGCACCGGCGTCGGTGAGGGCGATCAGCAGGCCGGCCAGGGCCGGGCCGAGGAGGTGGGCGAGGGCGTCGGCCACCTTGAGGGTGGCGTTGGCGCGCTGGGTGTCGCGGGCGACCAGCGGGACCATGCCGTTGACGCCCGGGAGGAACATCGCCACCGCCGCGCCGGCGACCGAGGCCAGGGCGACCAGCAGCCAGAAGGGCGGCGGCCCGGCGAAGAAGGCTGCGGCCAGGGCGCCTTGGGTGCCGACCCGGACGAGGTCCGCGCCGACCATCAACCGCCGCGCCCCGAGGCGGTCGGAGAGCACCCCGCCGAAGAGGACCAGGAGCACGAAGGTCCCCGTCCAGGCCCCGAGGACGGCTCCCACGCCGGACACCCCGTACAGGGCCCCGACCGCCAGCGCCGTGGCAACCGGCATCATCGCGTCGCCGAGGAGGGAGACGGCCCGGGCGGTGAAGTAGAGGGTGAACCGCCGGTCCCAGAGGGGGTGTTGGGCGGTGGGACGGGAGAGCTGGGCAGTGGTCACGGTGTCGATCATCGGGGTGGCCGGGAGGCGGCCCCAGTGTCCGGAACGACATGATGGGGTACTTTCGCGCCATGACGCCGCCGAGCAGGTCGAGCAGGTCAGGTAGGTCGAGCAGGCCGGGGAAGTCCACCGCGCCGCACCGGGTGGTCGCACTGCTGGCGGCGCCGCAGTCGGCGTTCCTGCTCGGGTGCGCCGCCGAGGTGTTCCGGGAGGGCGGGGCGGAGCGGTACGCGTTCGGGGTCGCTGCGGAGCGGCCGGGGGCGGTGCGGAGCGAGGCCGGGTACGAGCTGCTGGTCACCGCCGGGTTGGAGGCGCTGGAGGGAGCCGACACGGTGCTGGTCCCGGGGTGGGGCGCCGGAGAGGTGCCGGAGGCGGTGTGCGCGGCGGTGCGGCGGGCGCACGGGCGCGGGGCGCGGATCGTCGGGCTCTGCTCGGGGGCCTTCGTGCTCGCCGCCGCCGGGCTGCTGGACGGGCGCCGGTCGGCCACGCACTGGGCGCGGGCCGGGGAGTTGGCGGTCCGTCATCCGCGGGTGCGGGTCGATCCGGCGGTGCTGTACGTGGACCACGGGGACGTGGCCACCAGCGCCGGCTCGGCGGCGGCGGTGGACCTGTGCCTGCACCTGGTGCGGACGGACCACGGTGCGGCCCACGCGCTGCGGGTGGCACGGAAGTTGGTGATGCCGCCGCACCGGGAGGGGTGCCAGCTGCAGTACGCCGAGCTGCCGGGCGAGGGCGAGCGGCCGGTGGCGGACTCGCTGGCACCGCTGCTGGAGTGGCTGTCCGGGCGGCTGGACCAGCCGGTGAGCGTGGCGGAGATGGCGCTGCGGGCGCAGCTCTCGCCCCGGACGCTGACCCGGCGATTCACCGAACAGCTCGGCCTCAGCCCCGGCCGCTGGCTGCTGGACCGCCGACTCGCCGCCACCCGCGCGCTGTTGGAGGAGACCGACCTCCCGGTGGAGACCATCGCCCACCGCGTGGGCCTCTCCTCGGCGGTCAACCTGCGCCGCCGCTTCCACGAGGCCCTGCGCACCACCCCCGCCGCCTACCGCCGCGCCTTCCGGGCGGCCGGGGGGCCGGACCGGAACTGAGCGGGGGGCAGGGGCGGGGGTGGTGAGGAGGTCAGGGCCTGCTGGGGAGGGTGTAGACGTGGTCGGGGGTGGCGATCTCGGTGACGGCCTTGGCGAAGAGGCCGCTGGGCTCGTGGCCGTCGTGGAGGACGTCGGTGTTGAGGAGGATGACCATGGTGGCGTCGGCCTCGGGGAGGTACATGGTGACGCTCTCGTAGCCGGGGAGGGAGCCGTCGTGGCCGATCCACCCGTGGGTGGCGAACAGGCCGAGGCCGTAGCCGCCGTCGCTCAGGCCGGGGACGGGGACGAACTTCTCGCGCTCGTGCTGGGTGGCGGGGGTGAGCAGCTCGCCGGTGGCCAGCACCTTGGCCCAGTCCCGCAGGTCGCACAGGTCGGAGACCATCGCCCCCGCCGCCCAGGCCCAACTCGGGTTCCAGTGCGTGGAGTCCTCGACCTCGCCGCTGAGGGTCTGGTTGGTGTAGCCGTGCGGATAGGGGGAGGGGAGGGCGGTGTCGTGCGCGAGGAAGGTCTCGTCCAGGCCGGCCGGGCCGGTGACGTTGCGCAGGAGGAAGTCCTGCAGCGGTAGGTTGCCGAGCTTCTCCACCACCAGGCCGAGCAGGACGGTGTTGGTGTTGGAGTACTGGAACTGCGTCCCGGGCGCGAAGACGTTGTCGTGCTTGAACGCGTAGCCGAGCAACTCCTGCGGAGTGAAGGAGCGTTGGGGGTTGCTCAGCAGGTCGTGCTGGAAGTCCGGGTCGAAGGTGTACGAGTACAGGCCGCTGCGCATCTCGGCCATCTGACGGATGGTGATCTCGTCCCCGCAGGGCACGCCGTCCAGGTAGGTGGAGATCGGTGCGTCCAGGTCGACCAGGCCCCAGTCGACCAGCTTGAGCAGGGCGGTGATGGTGAAGGTCTTGGTCTCGCTGCCGATCCGGAAGTGCATCGCGGGATCCATCGGCTCGCCGGTCTGCTTGTCGGCCACGCCGAAGGTCTTGAGGTACTCCCCGCGGCCGGGCAGCCAGAGGCCCGCGATGACCCCGGGGGTGCCGGTCTCCTGCCGGACGCGTTCGATGGCCTCGTCCAGGCGGGCGACCAGGGCCGGGTCGAGCCCCTCGGTGGAGACGGTCGCGGCCGGGTGGGCGGCCGTGGCGGCGGCGGGCGGCGCGGGGAGAAGCGTGGTGGGGCGGTGCCGGGCCTCGGCCGGGGGAGCGGCGAGGGCGACCGGGAGCAGGGTGGAGAGGGTGAGCAGGGCGGCGGCGAGCCTGCGGGCGGGGGTGCGTCGCATGGGCGGGACGGCCTCTCTTCCGGATGGGGGACCTTGCGTGCCCACGGTCACACCGGAGCCGGATGCGGGCGGACCGGCCCCGGGGGAGGCCCGGCGATTCCACCCGTACGGACCCGGGCCGGCCCGGAGAGGCCCGCGCTGACCGGGCCGTGGGCGCGGCGGAAGCGGGGGAACGGCTGATGGGATACCCCCTGGAGTATGGTGAGAGAAGATGGATCAATGCCCCCAGGGGTATTCGGAGAGATGGAGTGGAGACATGGAGCAGGAGCTGACCGTCGCGCTGGACGTCCCGTTCGCCGAGGCCGTCGCGCGGGTGCGCGACGCGCTGGCGGGGCAGGGGTTCGGCGTGCTGACCGAGATCGACGTGCAGGCCACGCTGCGGGCCAAGCTCGGCGAGGAGATGGAGGACTACCTCATCCTCGGCGCCTGCAACCCGCCGCTCGCGCACCGCGCACTGGCGGTGGACCGCCGGATCGGCCTGCTGCTGCCGTGCAACGTGCTGGTCCGGACGGAGGCCGGCCGGACGGTGGTCGAGGCCGCCGACCCGCAGCTGCTCGTCACCTTCACCGGCCACCCGGAGCTGACCCCCGTCGCCGACGAGGCGGCGGAGCGCCTCCGCGCAGCCCTGGCCACCCTGGCCACCCTGACCGGCTGAGCCGACTCGCCTGGCCGCACCAGGCGGCGGCGATCGGTCCAGCCACCCCGGCCGACGGAAGCGCGGGCCCGCTCGGCGGCGTGCTGTGCCGCGTGGCTGGGCCCGTGTAGCTCGCGCGGCCGGCGGGTGCTTCCCGGCCGTGGTGCTCGCCTGCCGGACGCGCCCGCTCGGCGGGCGTGCCGGGCCGCGTGGCTGGGTCCGCGGCGCTCGCGCGGCCGGCCGGTGTTCCTCGGTCGTGGTGCTCGTCTGTCGGACAGTCCCGCTTGACGGCGGGCTTTTTCTTCGCCTCCGTGTATACCCCCACCCGTATAGGAAGTCCCATGAGCATCCTCGCGAAGGTCGCCCCCACGCTCTCCGAACCACCCTCAAGCCCCGGCCTGCTGGGCCGTCTCGGCCTCTGGTCGGTGGCGCACTTCAAGTCCGTGCTGGTCGGCTGGCTGGTGGTGGTCGCCGCGCTGGGGGCCTTCGCCCCGCAGGTGACCACGGCGCTGTCCGGGGCGGGCTGGCAGGCGGACGGGTCCGAGTCGGTGAAGGTCCGTCAGCTCGCCGAGCGGCACTTCGCCGGGAACGCCTCCACCGCACTGCAGATCGTGGTCGCCGCCGACCGCCCGGTGGGCGACCCGGCCGTCCGGCAGGTGATCGACCGGGCCGGGGAGCTGGCGGCCGCCGATCCGCGGGTCTCCGTCGTGGTGCCCCCGCAGGAGGGGGCGACGGTGAGCCAGGACGGCCGCACGGCCGTACTGCTGGCCGGAGCGGCGGCCTCGCCGGACGACATGGTGCGCGCCGCCGACGATCTCAAGGGTCCGCTCGCGGCCCTGTCGGGCGGCGGGGTGGAGGTGCACGCGACCGGAGCCTCGGTGCTCTGGAGCGACTTCAACAAGGCCAATCACGACGCGATGATGAAGTCCGAGGTGATGTCCTGGCCGGTCACGCTGGCCATTCTGGTGCTGGCCTTCGGATCGCTGGTCGCGGCCGGGCTGCCGCTGCTGCTGACCATGGCGGGGCTGGCCGCCTCGGCCGGTTCGCTGGTGCTGATCAGTCATCTGTTCCCGGTCTCCATCTGGGCGATGAACTTCGCGATGATGTTCGCCCTCGCCCTCGGCATCGACTACGCGCTCTTCCTGGTGGTGCGGTTCCGGGCGGCCCGCGCCGCCGGCCAGGGAGACGGCCGGGCGGTGGCCGAGACGATGGACACGGCGGGCAAGGCGGTGCTGCTCTCCGGAGCCACCGTGCTGGTCAGCCTCTCCGCCGTGATGCTGGTGCCCTCCCCGGCCTTCAGGTCGATGGCGGGCGGCATCATGCTGGCGGTGCTGTTCGTGCTGGCCGCCACCCTCACCCTGCTGCCGGCCGTGCTGGGCCGCCTGGGCCACCGGGTGGACGCCGTCGCCCTGCCGTGGGCCAAGCGGGCCGGGCACAGCTCCCCGCGCTTCGCGGCTTGGGGCGAGCGCCTGTGGCGCCACCCCGTCCGCTACGGCGCGCTGGCCCTGGTGGCGCTGCTCGCCCTTGCCGCGCCGGTGCTCGGCCTGCGCACCGCGATGCCCTCGATCGCCGTGCTGCCCGCGGACGCCGACGCCCGGGCCGGGTACACCGCCGTCCAGCAGGCCTTCGGCCCCGGCGCGCCAGGTGCCCTGCAGATCGTGGCCCCGGCCGGGCAGGCCGAGGCCGTCGCCGGGCAGCTCGCCGCCGCCCCGGGCATCGCCGGGGTGATGCCCGGTCAGCCGGCGGCCGACGGCTCGGGGCTGACGCTGATCCAGGCCGTCCCGTCCGTGGACCCGTCCAGCCCGGAGCTGGAGCGCACCGTGGACGCGCTGCGCGCGCAGCTGCCGGAGGGGGCGCTGGTCGGTGGCGCGGCGGTGGAGAACCTCGACCTCCAGGCGCTGCTCACCGCGAAGACGCCGCTGGTGATCGGGGTGGTGATGGCGCTCGGCTTCCTGCTCCTGCTGGTCGCCCTGCGGGCCCCGCTGATCGCGGCGCTCGGCACGCTGGCCAGCCTGCTCTCCACCGGCGCGGCGTTCGGCGTCGCCCGGCTGGTGTTCCAGGACGGCCACGGGGCAGGGCTGTTGAGCTTCACCTCGCAGGGCTTCCTGGACGGGTGGGGCGCCGGTGTTCTTCTTCGCCATGATCTTCGCCATCGCGATGGACTACACCGTCTTCCTGCTCGCCTCCGCGAAGGAGCAGTACGAGCGCACCGGTGACCCGCGCCGGGCGATGGTCGGCGCGCTGGCCCACTCCGGGCGGGTGGTCTTCGCGGCGGCCGGGGTGATGGTCGCGGTGTTCTTCACCTTCGCGATCTCCGGGCCGCTGCCGCCCAAGGAGATGGGCATCGTGCTCGGCGTGGCGGTGCTGCTGGACGCGGCGCTGGTGCGGCTGGTGCTGCTGCCGGTGATGCTGCGCCTGACCGGGCGGGCCGCCTGGCACACCCCGAGGTGGCTGGACAGGGTGCTGCCGAAGGTGACCTTCTCGCACGGCTGAGGGGGTGGGGCCGACGGCCCGGGCAACGGGCCCGGGCCGTCGGCGTGGTGTCGGTTCGTCAACCGACCACGCTTGCACGGCCGTTCTGCCAGGATGGGAGGGCGGGTGACCGGGACACGGCAAGAGGGGGCGGCGGATGGCGCGGATCGTGGTGGCCGGAGGCGGGATCGCCGGGACGGCGGCGGCCCTGGCGCTGCACAAGGCGGGGCACGAGCCGGTGGTCCACGAGGCGCACCCGGACACGGGTGAGGACATCGGCGCCTTCATGACCTTGGCCAGCAACGGCATGCGGGCGCTGGCCGGCTTCGACGCCGAGCGGGCGGTGGCCGGGGTCGGCTTCGACGTCACCGCGATGACCGTGCTCGACGCGCAGGGCGCGGAGCTGGCCTCCGTCCCGCTCGGGGAGGTGGAGCGGCCGCTGGCCCGGTACCGCTGTCTGCGGCGGGCCGAGCTCGGGGCGGTGCTCCAGCGGGAGGTCCGGCGGCGGGGGATCCCGCTGCGGCACGGAGCCCGGCTCGCCTCGGTGACCGAGACGGAGGAGGGGGTGACGGCGCATTTCGCCGACGGATCCTCGGAGGCCGGTGACCTGCTGGTGGGCGCGGACGGGCTGCACTCGGCGGTGCGCGGGTGGCTGGAGCCGGACGGGGGCCGGGCCCGAGTACGCCGGGCAGCGGGTGTTCTACGGGTACAGCACGGCCGCGCCGCCGCCGGTGGCCGCACCCGACCTGATCACCATGGTGCGGGGCAGCGAGGCGGCCTTCGGCTACCTGGTCTCGCCGGCCGGGCGGACCTTCTGGTTCGCGCGGGTGGCGGGCGCGCCGGTGGGCGCGGAGGAGCGGGCGCGGACCACCCCGGCGCAGTGGCGGGCCTGGCTGGAGCCGCTGCTGCGGCCGGACCGGACGCCCTGCGCGGACATCGTGGCGGGGACGGGCGAGGAGCTGATGGTCACCAACGCCCTGCACCTGCCGGCGGGGAACCGCTGGCGCAGCCGCCGGGTGGTGCTGATCGGCGACGCCGCCCACGCCGCCTCCCCGGCCACCGGGCAGGGGGCGTCGATGGCCCTGGAGGACGCGGTGGTGCTGGCCAAGGCCCTGCGTGACGCCCCGTCGGCCGAGGCCGCCCTGGCGGCCTACGAGTACCACCGCCGCCCGCGCACCGACCTCAACACCGCCACCAGTGCCCGCCTCACCGCGAGCCGCCCGCCGGCCGGCTCCGGTCCGCAGGACGGCCCCCCGCCACAGGACTCCGCTCGCCCCGCGACCCGTCCCGACGAGGCCCTGCTCCGCCTGCTGGACTGGGACAACCCCGCTCCCGCCCCGGGAGCCCGCCGCCTGACGGCGGGGTCGGAGGGCGGACGGCCCGGCCGGCACGGGCGTCGCTCCGCGTCGGGTCAGCGGCCGAGCAGGCGGGCCAACAGGCCCTTGCGGGTGGACGGGTCGCAGTCGCAGCGGGCGCTCTTCGGGATGCCGGCCAGGACCTGCTCGACGTGCAGGCCGCAGCCCGCGTGGGTGGCCTTGCCGCAGGTGCGGCAGGTGGTGCGTCGGCACACGGGGGACTCCTCGGGGGTGGGGGTTTCGAGGCCAGTATACCCCCATGGGTATCTGAGCTGCGGGGACGGCGGGCCGGGGGAGGGGTAAATCCCTTGCGGGGCACCGGAGTCGACTCCACACTGTGCCGGTGCTGATCAGACGAGAGACCCCCGCCGACGTGGCCGCCGTCCGGGCCCTGACCGCCGCCGCCTTCGCCAAGCTGGAGACCGTCGAGCCCTTCGAGGTCGAGCTGCTGGACCAGCTGCGCGCCGGGCCGGCCTGGATTCCCGAGCTGTCGATGGTGGCCGAGGGGCCGGACGGCGAGGTGGTCGGGCACGTGGTGTGCAGCCGGGCCCACGTGGACGGGGTGCCGGTGGTCGGGCTGGGCCCGATCAGCGTGCTGCCGGGGCACCAACGGAAGGGCGTGGGGCTGGCGTTGGTGCACGCGGTGATCGGGGGCGCGGACGCGCTCGGGGAGCCGCTGGTGGCCCTGCTCGGGAGCCCGGAGTACTACGGGCGCTACGGCTTCCGCCGCAGTACCGACCTGGGCGTCAACGCGCCGGACCCGAGCTGGGGCCGGTTCTTCCAGGTCCGCCCGCTGGCCTCCTACCAGCCCTCCCTGCGCGGGGACTTCGTCTACCCACAGGCCTTCGACCCGGCCTGACGGGGCGTCGGCCGGGGCACCCGCCCGGTCGGTCCCCTGTCGGGAACGGCGCGGTGGCGGCACTCTTGGAGGGCCCGCACCACCCACCCCCGGCTTGGAGGACCGCATGGTGTTCCGCAGTGACTACCCCGCGATCGACGCACTCGACCTGCCGATCCACGACGCGGTGCTCGGCAACGTGGCCGAGCACCCGGACCAGCCGGCCCTGGTGGACGGCATCACCGGGGAGTCCGTCAGCTACGCCCAACTGGACGGCGCCAGCCTCCGGTTCGCGGCCGGGCTGGCCGAGGCCGGGGTGCGCAAGGGCGACGTGATCGCCCTCTACAGCCCCAACACCATCGCCTATCCGATCGCCTTCTACGGAGCCACCCGGGCCGGGGCCACCGTCACCACGGTCAGCTCGCTGACCACCGCGACCGAGCTGGCCGGCCAGCTGAAGGACAGCGGTGCCCGCTGGATCATCACCATCTCGGCCTTCCTCCCGGTCGCCGTCGAGGCCGCCAAGGCCGTCGCCGCCGAGGGCGTGCCGGTCACCGAGATATTCGTCTGCGACCGGGCCGAGGGCCACCGCTCGCTCGCCGACCTGATCGCCTCCACCGCCCCGGCACCGCGCCCGGAGATCGACCCGGCCACCGACATCGCCGTGCTGCCGTACTCCAGCGGCACCACCGGCCTGCCCAAGGGCGTGATGCTCAGCCACCGCAACATCAGCAGCAACCTGCTGCAGACCGACTCGGTGCACGCCACCGGCCGGGGCGAGCGGATCCTGGCCGTGCTGCCGTTCTTCCACATCTACGGCCTGACCGCCCTGCTCAACCACCCGCTGCGCTGCGGCTCCACGGTGGTGGTGCTGCCCCGCTTCGACCTGGAGCAGTTCCTGCGCACCATCCAGGACCAGCGGATCGAGGGCGTCTTCGCCGCCCCGCCGATCGTGCTGGCCCTGGCCAAGCACCCGCTGGTGGACCGCTACGACCTCTCCTCCGTCCGCTACGTGCTGAGCGCCGCCGCCCCGCTGGACGCCGAGCTGGCGGACGCCGCCGCCCGCCGGCTCGGGCTGGACCGGATCCACCAGGGCTACGGGATGACCGAGCTCTCGCCCGTCACCCACGTGGTGCCGCTGGACGACGAGGACCCGCCGGCCGGCACGGTCGGCAAGCTGGTCGCCTCCACCGAGCTGCGGGTGGTCGCCCTGGACGGCTCCGGCACCGACCTCGGGGTCGGCGAGCGCGGCGAACTGCTGTTCAAGGGCCCGCAGGTGATGCGGGGGTACTTCGGCCGCAAGGGCGAGACCGACGCGATGATCGACCCGGACGGCTGGCTGCACACCGGGGACGTCGGCCTGGTCGACGAGCGCGGCTACCTGTTCGTGGTGGACCGGGTGAAGGAGCTGATCAAGTACAAGGGGTACCAAGTCGCCCCCGCCGAGCTGGAGGCGCTGCTGCTCACCCACCCGGAGGTGGCCGACGCCGCGGTGATCGGGGTGCGCGGCGAGGACGGCGAGGAGCGCCCCAAGGCCTTCGTGGTCCGGGCCCCCGGCAGCGGGCTGACGGAGCAGCAGGTCAGCGGGTACGTGGCCGAGAGGGTCGCGCCGTACAAGAAGGTGCGGGCGGTGGAGTTCGTGGAGGCCGTGCCCAAGTCGGCGGCCGGGAAGATCCTGCGCCGGCAGCTGCGCGAGCGGCAGGGCTGACGCCTGGTCAGCGGGCCCGGAGCGGGCGGCTCCCCGCCGGTCTGGCAGGATCGGCGGGGACCGAAGACCCGGCAGGGAGGCCGCCATGACCACCTCAGCGAGCACCTCGGCGCCCGTCCCCGCGGGCACACCGGCCACCGCCCCGGCCGCCCGGATGCCCCAGCAGGACCGCAGCCGGGCCACCCGCCGCCGACTGCTGGAGGCGGCGGTGGAGTGCCTGGCCGAGGTCGGCTGGCAGGGCAGCACCGTCGCGGTGGTGGCCGAGCGGGCCGGGGTCACCCGGGGCGCGGCCCAGCACCACTTCCGCACCCGCGAGGACCTCTTCACCGCCGCCGTGGAGCACGTCGCGGCCGAGCGGCTGGCGGACCTGCGCGCCCACCTGGACGGGCTGGCACCGCCGGCGGAGCGCCGCACGGAGGCGGTGGTCGAGCTGATCGTCCGCCTCTACACCGGGCCGCTGTTCCGCGCCGCGCTGCACCTGTGGGTGGCGGCCGCCACCGAGGAGCCGCTGCGCGGACGCCTGGTCGCGCTGGAGAACCAGATCGGCCGGGAGGCGCACCGGGCCGCGGTGGAGTTCCTCGGCGCGGACGAGGCCACCCCGGGCGTGCGCGAGACCGTCCAGGCCACCCTCGACCTGGCCCGCGGCCTGGGCCTGGCCAACCTGCTCACCGACGACGGCCAGCGCCGCTCGGGCGTGGTCCGGCAGTGGGCCCGCACCCTGGACGCGGTGCTGGGCGGGGCCCGGGCCGTGACCTGACCGTGGTCCGGCAGGTCACAGCTTGTCCAAGGTGCTGCACGACCATGTCCGAACGGGTGTCCGCTGTCGTAGCCTGTGCCCCGGCCAGCACCCTGACCACCCACCACGTACTCCACCTGACGGACCAGCAGTCGCACCCGTACCCGGGGACGTGCAGTCTGGTGGGGAGCCGATCCGGCCCGGCCCGGCCGGGGAACGTACCTGACAGGTGATCCCCTGATCATGCAAGGCAGCGAGCGGAACACACCGGACGGCACCGGCCCGGCGGCGGGTGCCGTCCCGGCAGACCTGACGGGTCATCGGCTGGTGCCGCTGGCCACCGCCCTGATCGAGGGCGACGGCCGCATCCTGCACTGGAGCGGGGACGCCGAGGCGCTCACCGGGTACACCGCGGACCAGGCCGTCGGCTCCTACGCCGGGCGGCTGCTGATCCCCGACACCGAGCGCGAGCCCGCCCAGGAGCTGTTCCGTCAGATCATGGCCGGCAAGGGCTGGTCCGGGGTGTACGCCATCCGGCACCGCGACGGCCACCGGGTCGAGCTGGAGTTCCGCACCTACCCCATCACCGGCCCCGGCGGCGAGCGGCTGCTGCTGGCCACCGCCTCCGACCTCGGCGCGCTGCGCCAGGTGGAGGGTGACCTCGCGGTGCTGGACGGCATCTTCGCGCAGTCCCCGATCGGGATGGCCGTCTACGACACCGAGCTGCGCTACGTCCGCCTCAACGACGCGCTGGCCCGGATCAACGGCCTCTCCGTCGAGGCGCACCTCGGCCGCCGGATCAACGCGGTGCTGCCCGGCATCAACTCCTCGGAGATCGAGGCGGTGATGCGTCAGGTCCTGGCCACCGGACGGCCGGTGGTCGACGCCCGCTCCCACGGCCGCACCCCCGGCGACCCGCGCCGGGACCGGGCCTGGTCCGCCTCGTACTTCCGGCTGGAGGACTCCACCGGCCAGGTGCTCGGCGTCTCCTCCTCGATCATCGACGTGACCGAGCGCTTCCAGGCCGAGGCCCGCGCCTCCCGGGCCCAGGAGCGGCTGGCCCTGCTCGCCGAGGCCACCGCGAAGATCGGCACCACCCTGGACCTCCAGCGCACCGCCGAGGAGCTGGTCGAGGCCGTCATCCCGCGGTTCGCCGACTTCGCCACCGTCGACCTGCTGGAGCCCGTGCTGCGGGGTGAGGAGCCGTCACGGCTGGAGCCCGACCGGGGCGTCAAGCTGCGCGCGGTGGCGGTCGGCGAGGCGTACGAGGCCGGCATGACCAGCGCGGCCGACGCCGTCGGCTCCACCTCCGAGTACGACTCCAAGCGCACCTACACCGAGTGCCTGCGCAGCGGCCGCCCGCTGCTGCGCCCGCACGTGGACGAGCAGGTGCTGGCCGCCCTGGTGGCCGAGCCGGACCGGGTCGCCCCCGGGGTGCGGGCCGGCATCCACTCGTACCTGATGGTGCCGATCATGGCGCGCGGGATGGTGCTCGGCGGCTCCGAGTTCGTCCGGATGCGCAACCCCGAGCCGTTCTCGGCGGCGGACGTGGCGCTGGCCGAGGAGCTGGTGGCCCGCACCGCCATCGCGCTGGACAACGCCCGGCTCTACCGGCGCGAGCGGGAGACCGCCCTCACCCTGCAGCGCAGCCTGCTGCCGCAGGAGATCCACCGCACGCTCGGTCTGGAGATCGCCTACCGCTACCTGCCCAGCAGCCTGGTCAGCGAGGTCGGCGGCGACTGGTTCGACGTGGTGCCGCTCTCCTGCGGCCGGGTCGCGCTGGTGGTCGGCGACGTGATGGGCCACGGCATCCGGGCGGCCGCGACGATGGGTCAGCTGCGCACCGTGGCGCGGACCCTGGCCACCCTGGACATGCCGCCGGAGCAGGTGCTGACCCGCCTGGACGAGACCGCGATGGGCATCGGCGAGGGCCAGTTCGCCACCTGCATCTGCGCGGTCTACGACCCGGTGGAGGGCACCTGCACGATCGCCTCGGCCGGGCACCTGCCGCCGGTCAAGGTCAGCCCCGACGGGGTGTCCCGGGCGATCGAACTGCCGCCGGGCGTCCCGCTCGGGGTCGGCGGGGTGGCCTTCCAGTCCACCGAGTTCACCCTCACCGAGGGCAGCCTGCTCGCCCTGTACACCGACGGCCTGGTGGAGCGCCGCGGTGAGGACATCGACCACGGCATCGGCCTGCTGGCCCAGGTGCTCTCGGGGCGCGGCCGCACGCTGGAGGCCAGCTGCGACGCGGCGCTGGCCGCCCTGGTGAGCGACGGCACCGAGGACGACATCGCCATGATCATGGCCCGGGCGCTGCCGATCCCTTCCGACCGGATCGCCACCCTCCACCTGGACGGCGAGGGCCCGGCCCCCAGCCGGGCCCGGAAGTTCACCCGGGACACCCTGCGGGCCTGGGGGCTGGCGCAGCTCACCGACTTCGCCGAGCTGATGGTCAGTGAGCTGGTCACCAACGCGCTGCTGCACGCCGAGGCGCCGCGCCGGCTGCGGCTGTTCCGGGACCGGACGCTGACCGTGGAGGTGGCCGACTCGGGCGGCCAGGCCCCGCGCCTGCGGACCGCCGCCGAGCAGGACGAGGGCGGCCGCGGCATGCACCTGGTCAGCGAGCTCGCCCACCGCTGGGGCACCCGCCAGACCAAGGACGGCAAGGTGGTCTGGGCCGAGCTGGAGCTGGACTACCGCTACCGCTGAGCGGTGGCGCGCGCGAGCCCCCTGACGGTCGGTCAGGGGGCTCGTCGGCTCAGTGGACCAGGTGGTCGGCGGGGCGCTCGGCCCCGGCGGCGGCGTCCTGGCCGCGGAGCTTCCACCAGGCGAAGAGCGAGGCGGAGAGCAGCAGGGCTCCCGCCGCGATCGCGGCCACGTTCATGCCGTGCACGAAGGCGGTGCGGGCGGCGGCGGTGAGCTGCTCGCCCAGCTCGGCGGGCAGGGTGGAGGCGGCCTGCACCGCGTTGCCGATCGACTGCTCGGCCTCGGTGCCGAGGGCCTCGGTGCCGGCCGGCATCACCAGCGAGCCGGCGTAGATGGCGGTGACCACCGAGCCCAGCAGGGCGATGCCGAGGGCGGTGCCCAGCTCGTAGGCGGTCTCCGAGACGGCGGAGGCGGCGCCGGCCTTCTCCGGCGGCGCGGCGGTGAGCACCAGGTCGGCGGAGAGGGTGTAGACGATGCCCTCGGCCGCGCCGGCGGCCAGGAAGGCGGCGCCGAGCAGCAGGTAGGGGCTGCCCTGGTGCACCCAGCCGAGCACCGCGACGCCCGCGCCCATGGCCAGCAGACCCCCGGCCAGGGTGGCCCGGACACCGGCCCGGCGGGCCAGCTTCGCGGTCAGCAGACCGCCGGCCACGGCGCCGACGAAGGCCGGCAGCTCGGCCAGACCGGCCGTCAGCGGGGAGTACCCGCGCACCAGTTGGAGGTACTGCGACATGAAGAAGATCACGCCGGAGAGCCCGATCAGCGAGGCCAGCGAGGAGAGCACCGCCGCGGTGAAGCGCGGGTTGACGAAGAGCCGGACGTCCAGCAGCGGGGACTCCAGCCGCAGCTGGCGGCGGACGAAGACGGTGAGCGCGGTGGCACCGAGCGCGAAGGTCACCGGGATCGGCCAGTGGCCGAGGCCGTTGGCCGCGGCCTCCTTGACCGCGTAGACCACGCCGATCACACCGGTCATCGACAGCAGCACGCTGAGCACGTCCCAGCGGCCGGGCTTGGGGTCCTTGGACTCGGGCAGCAGCCAGCCGCCGAGCACCAGCAGCAGGGCCAGCACGGGGAGGTTGAGCAGGAAGACCGAGCCCCACCAGAAGTGCTCGAGGAGCACACCGCCGACCACCGGGCCGAGCGCGGCGCCGGCGGTGGCGCCCGCGCCCCAGATGCCGATCGCGGTGGCCCGCTCCCGGGCGTCCGGGAAGAGGCTGCGGATCAGCGAGAGGGTGGAGGGCATGATGGTGGCGCCGGCGATGCCGAGCAGCGCGCGGGCCAGGATCAGCCAGCCGGGGGTGGGTGCGTAGGCGGCCAGCAGCGAGGCGGCGCCGAACGCGGTGGAGCCGATCAGCAGCAGCTTCTTGCGGCCGATCCGGTCGCTGAGCGCGCCCATGCTGACCAGCAGGCCGGCCAGCACGAAGGAGTAGGCGTCACCGATCCAGAGCAGCTGGGTGCCGCTGGGGTGCAGGGTCTCGCTGATCGAGGGCAGGGCGAGGGAGAGCACGGTCGCGTCGAGCGCGACCAGGGTCACCGCCAGTACCAGTACGCCGAGGCCGAGCCAGCGGGAAACGGGGGAGGGGGGGGGAATGTGGTGGGGGTCGGTTTGCATATTTTCTTTGTTTCAGCCCGTGCACCTGCTGGCAGGTCTATCGGTACGTGTCGGCGGACGGGCTAGCCGGGCCCAGAGGCCTCGGTCGAGCTGGCGCATCACCGGTCAACCGAAGCCCGTCTCGTGGCACTGCCGGCCTCGAGCGGGCCGGCGGGCGGACGCCTTGTTCACCCCGGCTGGCGTGCAGCACGTCTCCTCGGCCTGTGATCGTGCACGGGTGCACGGTGTCCGGGCCGTGGTCGGTCAGGTGAACGACGGGTGCGTCACCCTGCTCAGGCTTGGCATCATTGGGAGGGGCCATATGTCGTACGCACGGCGGTACACGCGCAGCCGGTGTCCGAACAGCGTCGGCACGCTCGATTCATCGCCCGGACGGCGTCCGGTGTCGTACCACGGTCACTGGTGCGCAGGTGACTCCAGCTCTGGAAGGTTGCGAAGCCCACGAGTCCGCGGGTGCTCGTGGTGCTCGGACGAGACGGTGAGCAGGGTTGCACGACCCGTGAACTGCTTCGCGAGTTCCGAGCGACTGCTATGGCCGCATCACAGCTGTCTCCCACCGTGTCGGCGAGGGTGTAGAGGTGCACTGAGCCCGGGCCGCGACTCTTGGTCGGTCCAGGCGGATCCTCCCCGGGCGGGCAGGGGCCGACCGCCGGGCGGCGGCAAGGGTGAGTTCGATGGTGCTGGGGGTTCACCCGCCACAATTCTCATCTCGTGACTCGCAGCGGGTCGCACGACACATGGCGCAAGGGGGCTGACGCCCCCCCTGCGACCGCCGCACCCCTGGGCAGACGTGCGACGAGCGCTGGCGCCCCACCTCGCAATATCGCCTACGCCCGCAATGTTCTGCTCGGTGTGCCCACCCGCCGGGCACCCCGGCGTCCACCCGGCTGCCGAAGTTCCCCGGTCGCAAAGGGGAGCGTTTATGCTCATTCTCCTGCATGGCGTGGTATTGGGTCGGGGCGCCTTCGGAGCGTTCGGTCTTGCGTCCCTTGCTGTCCCGCCTTCAGCGTGCGGGGTCTGACCGCCTCGGCTGGGGGCTCCGGTGACGTAGAGGCCGTCGGGTCAGGTGTCGCGGTCGTGGGGGAGCAGCCAGAGACGCGGGGCGGAAGGTAGCCGGAGGCAGCGGAGGCCTTGGCCCGGGGGCCGCGTTGGCGTAGCCGTCATGCGGCCGTCGCGTGGGTAGGCGGGCCTGCCGCGCCGGGTGGGGAGGCCGGTCGAGGTCTCTGAGGACGTAGTCGAGGTCTTCGATGTCACTCGCAGCCAGTACGCGTCGGTCTCCGTCACGTACTGATCTGGTAGCGTTGATGTGGGGAGCCTCCATGGGATGTCTCTCTCCTCGCGAGCCACCGTGAGCCTGATGTCCTGTTGGTTAGTACTTGCGGGTAGTTGGACAGATATTTCCTTGGGTGAGGGCCAGGATTTTCCGACCAGCTTTCGCGGTGCTCGTTGCCGCGAAGGCGCTCGGGAGGACTGGCGGTTGGGCGCCTTCGTTCCGGCACCAGGTGCGTTAGCGGCGGTAGAGTGCCGGCTTTGTCCGCGCAGGTGGTTTGCCGGGCTAGTGGACGCAGCACTTCCTCGATAGATAACTGGACGGTGTGGTCCTCGTCTCCGCGTAGGCGGTGGTGGCTGATCGACGCGTTCGGGCCGGCGAGGTCGTGTCACCGGCTGAGCATAGCGCGGGCTCCCTTATGACGAGCCTTAGTTGAGGATGCCCGGTGCACTCCTCCCTGGACGTGGATGTTGTCGGCGAGGTTGTCGATCCTTGCATGGTCGTCGGATGACTGAACCCGTTCGAACGGGATCAGCCGCAGTCGTTGCGCCAGAACGCACGAAGTCCGCCGGTACCCACTTCAGGGCTGGTGGTTGCCCAGCAGCCACAGTCTGTGAGTCGGCTCGATAGGGAAGAAGTCCTGGCGGCCATGCGGCGGGCCTTGGAGGGGCACCGCCCGTCATGTGAGCTGTCCACCCGGGGCCTCGTCGAACCTGGCACTCGTCGGCTTACCTCGTGAGACAGACGATGAACCGTAGCCCGTTGAAGCTTCACGGGCTGAGGTCACTGTGTGGGATTGCCCCTCGTTTAGGTGGTAGGTCGTACTATTCAGGAGACGAGGGCGGATGTGCCGCTGTTTTTCCTGGCCGTAGTTCTGTACCTAGGAGTTTTTCTATGATCACGTCACGAGGAGAGTACGGACTGCCGTTTCTGCCGGAACCTGAGAGGATACTTTGTAGATCCACCTTGATCTCACATCGAGTCTCACCGGGGGATCGAATTAACCCAGCACACAGCTGCAGGATAACTGGACCCATATCTCCAGCACCTCACGTCCTCGCCGAAGGTGTCGGCTAGGGGAACCGGTGCCAACGGGCGTGGGGCATTCCGTTTACGGGGCCTTGGTGGTGGTTGGAGCGGGAGTGGAAAGTCCTTTTTGGGGTCGGGGGAGCGGATCAGGCCGCAGCGTTGCGCAGGTTTCGACGCTATGCCGCGGGGTCGCACAGACAGTAGGGGTGCGGCGTCCAGCAGGCCGCAGATGAGGACCATCGCCGGGGTCTGCACTTTGGCTACCAGCAGCGCGTTCATATCAGTCCGTGCTATATGAATTGCCCCGACGTACGGTTTTTGCTGCGGCAGGTCCTGGACGGGAAATGACACACAGAGGGATTCACTGACTGGCGATGTTCTCCGCCAGATCCCATTCTTTGTCCGCCCCCACATCAATCGTATGTTTCGTCCTCATCGATCGTGCCAACGCGGTGGTTGCTGATTCCCTACCTGGTAACATACACCAACCCAGGCTACTATGCCGATAGTTCATTTGGCGATACAACCTGATGAAAAATCTTGGCAATTACACCGAGGTCACTGAGCGTATCCACGGCACCAAACCCTCAGCAGCCACGTGACCGGCGGTGGTGGGACTCCCGGTTCTGGGCGGGTACGGGCGGTGGCGTGGCGACGATCTCGTGCGGCCACCCCCCCCCCCCCAGGCTTGTGGGCGCTCGGTAATGTTCTAGTAAGATGGGCGGTTCGGTTGTCGGGGTTATCGACACAGGACGGTCACGAAGGTCACCAGGGGTGCGTTCGGGAACCCGGTCCATGCCGACCTGCGGATGATCTGAGGCCGCCCGCGGTGTCTGTGCCCGGCTTTCCGGGCCAGTTCGGCGGTCCGAGAAGGACTTCGTTGGGCCGACTTAGCGTAGGGGAGGGGTTCCTGACGTGCGACCATGGCCACCGTGCACGGTTGACTATGGCCGCCCGTTTGAGTTTTTGTCCGGTGAGCCCCTGCGCCCTCGGAGACCGTACCGTCAGGCGTGCGACGCCCTCGTCGGAGGCGCCCCGCGAGACATCGGCCGGCCACGGTCGCGGCCGCCGCCCGCCTCGCTGACTGGCCTGTCGGCCATGGGCGGCACGGGGCGCGGGGCAGTGGAAGTGACGGCGGGAGCGTTGGCCGTGCTGCTCGAGTTCGGCGGCCATGCCAGTGCGGGGCAGGTGGGGAGCGGCCGGCGGGCCGGGCCCGATCGCGGTGTACGTTCCGCTGGGCGTGGGGGCCCGGGCGCGAGAGTTAGCCGCCGTGGGCGCGACGTCGACCTGTGTTCTCAGCCATGTGGCGGCGGCTCGCCGGTGGAGCCGGGGAGCACTGCCAGCTGGGCGGCTGTGCACGGGTCGTCATGGTTAGCCAGATGTCGTGTCTATGCCGCCGGATGGGGTTCTTACCCGTCAGCGCAGTGGGGTCCCTTGCGCGGGTGCTGGGGTGGCGTCATGGGCCGGCCAGTGCCGGTTCGATGGGTGTGGAACCCGGTGGATTTGGAGGTCCCGTTCGGTCGACGTGCTTCGCTGATCTCGATGCCGGGCAGTAAGAAGTTCGGTCGCTTGTGGTGGTGCAGTTTTCCGTCCTTCTGTCTCGTTTGTGGAGGCTGGTTGTTTTTTTCCGATGTCGCATGAGTACGTAGGTCCGGGTCGTGGCTCGAGGCGACGCCGACGCCGATAGGGCGGTTGGCGGAACCACCACTGGTCGATTGCGTTCCGGGTCGATGGGTCGCCTGCCTTGATAGCCGTGGCACAGCTGCGCCGGTCCGCGCACGTGACAGGGGCTTAGTTCCGTCTGTGGTGTTGGCGGGCCTGCGGCAAGGCGTGCGTCAGTTGTGCGCGGAGGTGTCTTGCGGCCTCGTGGTGGAGAGGGGATTAATGTTTTATAGGACGGGCAGCCCTGCTGCTGGTCGCACCACTGATGCCACGGTGACCACAGGGGGCAGCGACCGAATTGGGACAGGGGGCGCCGGTCCTGAGGTCGCTGCGAGAAAACCGCCAGCTCAGCAGGCATGTAGTTCCCCCACAGCGACCGAAGCGACACCCGAACGACGGACAGCAGACTAGCGGAGGCGTTCCACGGAGGGGGGCGTTGAACGACGGCGGGAAGGATAAAAACTGCACCCTCGTGTACTGCCCTCCTGAGGCCTCGGTCAGGAGGTCGGGGAAGGAGCTCAGCAGACACCGAAGGCGGGGGGCAGCGGACTCTTCGTTTCGGTAGCTGTCTCGTAGCTGGAAGAAATCGCAGGTCAGGAGCCGCAGCGGAGCAAGAAAGCGGACTGAAGCGACTGAAGGCGTCCTTATATGACGCACACGCGCACCAGGAGCGCTTCATATAACGGCCTCTGGGTCGCTTCAGTCGCTGAGCCAGAAGCGACCCCGCCTCCATGACTGGGTCTTTTCGCTGCCTGTCCGGAAGGCAGCGAGCCGAAAGCGGCCCCAGTCGCTGCCGCTTCAGTCGCTGTCTCCGGGGACAGCGACCGAATGATACTGGAAGCCGTACCGACCGGGGAGACCGGGACCGGTTCCTCGGTCGGTCGGCTTCCTCCCATCCTTCCGGACGGAGTGCCGGCCGCCGCGACCATCGCTCTTTGCGTGGAGCATCCACCTACGGGAGGGCAATGCTCAGTACAGCGTCCTTCGCAGGGGAGCGGTTCGGCTCGCAGGGCTGATCCCTGGTGGTGCCTGCTCTCACGTGAGGATTGAAGCTGAAGACGAGGACCTTCACACACCCCGGCCCGTCAGTGACACCGAGCGGTCCGCCCCCGCTGGGCTCTGGCTGGCCTACGCGCTTCCGCTGCTTTGCTGCCGTCGGGTGCTGTGGCGGCTGCCCTTCGCCCTGCACACTTCGGGGGGACAGGTTCAGGATTCGACATGCCGCCACTACTAGCGTGAGCATCCCGTACGTCCTCGGGCTAGCGTGTTGTCGGAAGCGATCGGATCTTGACCATCGGGCTGGTCGGGGTGGGGGAGGTTGGCACCCACCTGGCTACCCGCTCATCGGCAGGCAGACAGCATCCGCCGATGGCGGCCGATCGTCCCCCGCTGCTCGGCGGCTGATTTCACCTGCTGTCACCAACGTCCCGATCGGCGACTGTCGTAGGCTCACCTGTACGGCACTCGTCGACCCGTCGGATACACCAACGACGCCGGCAGGGCGCTTGCGACGGTTGTGCACTCGCCCCGGTCGCGCGTGGGGACACAGTCACCTGTCGCTCTCGGGATCGCTATACCGCCGCCGAACCGCGCCGTCGCCTAGGCAGGGGTCCTGACAAAGACGTGGACGTGCCGGTGGGTGATGAGGCGGGTCGGCGAGGCCCGGGACGCCTCATGGATGTCGTGGCGTCGTTCGGCGGATCCGCAGTGACGGCGGACGTTCCGTAGTACTCCTGGAGAGTCTCGAATAGGCCGTTCTCGCTCGGAGTCGTCGATGGACCGTTCGCGTGGTTCTGTGATCCAACATTCCTTTTCTTTCTCTCTTTCCCCCCGTCAGATGCCGTGCAGGTAGAGCTGGTTCTTATGGCCGGCTGGGCTTCGAAGGAGGTCATGAACCAACGGAGGATCATGGACGCTCGACTCCCCGTTCCGCTTCGGCGGCGCAGGTCCCGTCATTGACCGGTGACAAAGACGCCCCCGGTCATCCCCGACATGGTGCGAGGTTGGGACGACTGGACGCGGCCTATGAGGTCATGCGGGGACCGCGGCTGCGGAGCTCGTTCACCCCTGCAGGACGAGGAGTGGGGCGTGCGGCGTTCTTCGTCGCGACCCCAACGGCCGGGTGGTCAACGTGCTGGGCCCAACACTGACACACCCCCGCGACGCCCCAGGGAAGGTGCTGGTCGGAGACACTCGTTGAGGGCCGCCGACAGCACGGTCGCTTCGTTAGGGGACCGCGGGCTCGTCATACCGCGTGGCCACAGGCCCGGTGGCGCTTGAGTCACGATCAACCGGCCGGGCACCGGGGTGCGATGGCGGGAGCTAGTCCCGAAACGCTTCGGCCCGTGGCCCGGGCGGCCCTCGCTGCGGTCGGCGACGGTCCCCTGTGAGG
>NZ_BAAAYB010000159.1:0-68438 GCF_039535905.1 Kitasatospora albolonga
GTCTCGGGCCGGCTGGCGCGCCGGGCGAACCGGCCCGTGATCGTCATCCCCTGAGCGGGGACGCGGAGTCCGTGTGGACGGATGCCGATGGAGGGGGCGGCCCTGGCGGGCCGCCCCTTCCGGCCCGTGCCACGGGTCGGAGTTGATGCCCAACTCCCTTGCGATCAGCATCCGCTGGACCTCGGAGGTGCCCTCCCCGATCTCCAGGATCTTGCAGTCGCGCCACATGCGGGCGACCGGGTACTCGTTCATGAAGCCGTAGCCGCCGTGATCTGGTGGCCTCCCGGGCGTTGTCCACCGCCGCCTCGGACGAGTACAGCTTCGCGATGGCCGCCTCCTTCTTGAACGGCTCGGAGTGCAGCAGCCGGGAGGCGGCGTCGTCCCGCCAGCGCCAGGCGGGAGGTGTGCGCGCGCATCTCCATGTCGGCGAGCTTGACTGGATGACCTGGTTGGCGCCGATCGTCCGCCCGAAGGCGCGGCGGGTGCCGGCGTAAGCGATGGACTGGTCGACGCAGCCCTGGGCCAGGCCGGTGGCCAGGGCGGCGATGGCGATGCGCCCCTCGTCGAGGATGCGCAGGAACTGGGCGTAGCCGCGGCCGCGGGTGTCCGAGCAGGTTGGCCGCGGGGACCGGCAGTCGGTGAAGGACAGTTCACGGGTGTCGGATGCGTTTCCACCCGACCCTTGGAGTACTTGCGGGAGACGGTGAACCCAGGGGTACCGTGGGAACGATGATGGAGGAGATCTCGCGAGTTGACGAGGCGTCAGCCGAGTCTCACTCGAACGAGCGATCGGTTCCGTCAGTGCGGTCACGGTGACCAGGCCGGTCATCTCGGTGCCGGAGTTGGTGATGAAGCACTTGGTGCCGTTGATCACACACTCGTCCGTCTCCGCGTCGTAGCGGGGCCGTGTGTGCGGGTCGCCCCGGCGTCCGAGCCGCCCTCCGGCTCGGTCAGGCCGAAGGCGCCGAGCAGCTCACCCGACGTCAGCCGGGGCAGGCCACTCCCGCTTCTGCTCCTCGGTGCGAAGCGGTAGATCGGCATCGCGCCCCAGCGAGACCGCGGCTCCAGGGTGATCGCCACCGAGGAGTCGACCCGGCCATGCTCCTCCAGGGCCAGGCCGAGTGCGCGAAGTAGTCGCCGCCCATGCCGCCGTACTCATCCGGGAAGGGCAGGCCGAACAGCCCCATCTGGGCCATCTCGCGGACGATCTCGTACGGGAACTCGTTCTGCTCGTAGTAGTCCCCGATCTTCGGGGCCACCACGTCGTTGGCGAACTGCTCGACGGTGCGGCGCAGTTCCTCGTACTCGCGGTCCAAGCGGTGGTCGAGCATGGGTGATCCTCCTGGATCGGGGCCGCAGGGCCCGGGAGTTGGGGTCGGTCGGGGCCCGGGCGGCCCGGTGGCGCGCGCCGGGGAAGACGCCGGGCCGGTGCCGGGCCGCTGCCCGGGGTGGGGGAGCGGGAGGGGCCGGCCCCGGGGGAGGGGCCGGCCGTCGAGCGGGTCAGAGGGACCGCGGCTCAGGCGGAGGGGGGTGTCCGCGGAGCCCTCGTCCGTGGTGCCGGCCAGGGCCTGGACGGCCCGGGAGGGGCTCGGCCGGCCGAGCCGGCGCGCCATCCAGGCGCTGGTGGCGACCAGGGAGCGCAGGTCCACGCCGGTCTCGATGCCGAGGCCGTGCAGCATCCAGACCAGGTCCTCGGTCGCGAGGTTCCCGGTGGCGCTCTTGGCGTACGGGCAGCCGCCCAGGCCGCCGGCCGAGGCGTCGACCGTGGTGGACGCCGGAGCGCAGCGCGGCGAGGGTGTTGGCCAGGGCCTGGCCGTAGGTGTCGTGGAAGTGGACGGCCAGCCGGTCGGGGCCGACCCCGGCCCGGTCGAACGCCTCGAGCAGCGCGGTGACCTGGCCCGGGGTGGCCACGCCGATGGTGGTCGCCGAGGCTGAGCTCGGTGCAGCCGAGCTCCAGCAGCCGGACGCCGAACCCGACGACCTGCTCCTGCGGCACCGGGCCCTCCCAGGGGTCGCCGAAGCACATCGAGAGGTAGCCGCGGGTCGGCACCCCGGCCGCGGCGGCGCGCTCGACCACCGGCTTGAACATCTCCAGGGCCTCCGCCGCCGAACGGTTGAGGTTGCGCCGGGCGAAGGTCTCGGTGGCGCTGGCGAAGACCGCGACCTCGGTGGCGTGGTGGGCCAGCGCGCGGTCCAGGCCGCGCTCGTTCGGCACCAGCACGGGCAGCCGCAGGCCCGGGTGACGGTCGGTCAGCCCGGCCAGCCGGGGCATCAGTTCCTCGGCGTCGGCCAGCTGCGGAACCCACTTGGGGTGGACGAAGCTGGTGGCCTCGACCCGGCCGAGTCCGGCGGCCGCGAGCCGGGCGATGAACTCGGCCTTCACCGTCACCGGTACGAGTGAACTCTCGTTCTGGAGACCGTCGCGGGGCCCGACCTCGTGGATACTGACCCGACCGGGCAGGCCGGGGGCGGGGGCGACGGTGGGCAGGCCCAGGTCCAGCGCGTCGGGCTCGCGCCCACCCGTGGCGGGGGCGGCCGTCGAGGTGTCGGCGGTCGAGGTGTCGGCGGTGCGGCCGGGCTCCGTGGTCACGACGCCTCCCCGGTGGTTGAGGGCGTCCGCCGTGCCGGAGGGCTCGACCACGACCAGCAGTTCGTCCATCGCGACGGTGCTCCCGGCGGCGGCCCGCAGCTCGCTGACGGTGCCGTCGTGCGGAGCGGTGATCACGTGCTCCATCTTCATCGCCTCCAGGACGAGCAGGGGTTGGCCGCGGCGGACCTGCTCGCCCGGCGAGGTCTTCACCACGGTGACGGTGCCGGGCATGGGCGCGGTCAGACCGCCGTGGTGGGCGTCGCCGCCGCGGGCCTGGTCGGCCACCGGGTCGTACGGGTGCACGCCCCAGGCGTCGCCGTCCAGGCCGAGCCACTGGACCGTTCCGGCGGCGGTGCTGTCGGTGGTGTGTGCGAAGGTCGTCTGCAGACCGTCGACGGTGAGGTGGAGCCGCTCGGGTGCGAGGGCGGCGCGGACGGTCCGGATCGGGCCGCCGTCGAGAGTGGCGTCCCAGGCGGAGGGCGTGCCCGCGGCGGTGGCGGGGCCGGAGCCGCACGGTCACCGGGTCCTGGCCCGGCAGCCGGAGCCGGTGGGCGGTCCAGGCGGGGGTGCCGCCGAGCCGCCAGCCGGAGGCCTCGGCGAACGGGTCGGTCCAGCCCTCGTCGGAGACCGCCGGGGCGAGGCCCAACTGGCGTGCCAGCGCGGCCGCGTGGAAGAGGGGTTCGGCGGGGGAGCGGTCCGGCTGCGGGGCGGCCGGGGTGGTGACGCCGTCGGATCCGTCGGTGGTCTCGGAGGCGTCGGAGGCGTCCAAGCCTCCGAGAGGGCCTGAGCCGGCCGGAGCGGCCGAGAAGGAGGAGGCCAGCAGCTCCGGCGTCCGTTCCACCGTGCGCTCGACCAGCCCGGTGTCCAACCGTCCGGCCACCACGTCCGGGTGGGCCAGCAGCCGTCGCAGGAAGCCGGCGTTGGTGGTGACGCCGAGCACCCGGGTCTCGGCCAGGGCCGCCCGCAGACGGCGCAGGGCGGTCGCCCGGTCCGGCCCGTAGGCGATCACCTTGGCCAGCATCGGGTCGTACAGGCTGCCGACCTCGGTGCCCCGCTGGATGCCGGAGTCCACCCGGACGCCCTCGCCCTGCGGGTCCTCCAGCAGCAGGACCTGACCGCCCGTCGGCAGGAAGTCGCGCTCGGGGTCCTCGGCACAGATCCGGGCCTCGATCGCGTGGCCCAGGAAGGAGATGTCCAACTGATCGAACGTCAGCCGCTCACCGGAGGCGACCCGCACCTGCCACTCGACCAGGTCCAGCCGCGCCGGGGCCGGGGTGTCGGCCCCCACCGCGATCGCCAGCTCGGTGACGGGGTGCTCGACCTGGAGCCGGGTGTTCATCTCCATGAAGAAGAAGTCCATGACGCCCTCGGGCGCGGGCCCGTCGGGGTCCAGACCGGGGACGATGAACTCGACCGTGCCGGCCCCCGTGTAACCGCAGGCCTCGGCCGCGCGGACGGCCGCCAGGCCCATCGCCGCCCGGGTCTCCGGGTTCAGCAGGACGGAGGGAGCCTCCTCGATCAGCTTCTGGTGCCGGCGCTGCAGGCTGCACTCGCGCTCGCCCAGGTGCACCGTCCGGCCGTGGGTGTCGGCCAGGACCTGCACCTCGATGTGGCGCGGCCGGTCGACCCAGCGCTCCAGCAGCAGGGTGTCGTCGCCGAAGGCGGTCCGGGCGATCCGGCGGGCGGCTGCCAGCTCGGTGGCCAGGTCGGCCGGGTCGCGGACCAGCCGCATGCCCTTGCCGCCGCCGCCGGCCGAAGGCTTGAGCAGCACGGGGTAGCCGATCTCGGCTGCGGCGGCGGTGAGTTCGGCGTCGCTCGGGGCCCCGTCGCCGCGCCCGACGCTGCCGGGGACCACGGGCACCCCGGCGGCCCGGACGGCCTCCTTGGCGTTGATCTTGTCGCCCATCAGCTCCACCGCACCGGGCGGCGGGCCGATGAAGACGACACCGGCCTCGGAGCAGGCCCGGGCGAAGGCCGGGTTCTCCGCGAGGAAGCCGTAGCCGGGGTGGATCGCCTGGGCCCCGGTCCGGCGGGCGGCCGCCAGGATCAGGTCGCCCCGCAGGTAGGTCTCGGTGGCCGAGCTGTCGCTGTGCCCCTCCGGGCCGAGCCGGACGGCCAGGTCGGCCTCCCGGACGTGCGGCGCGTCGGCGTCCGCGTCGCTGAACACCGCCACCGAGCGCACGCCGAGGCGGCGGAGCGTGCGGATCACCCGGACCGCGATCTCGCCTCGGTTGGCGACCAGAACTGTGTCGAACATGGGAGGCGTTCCTCCGGGTCGTGAGCGGGGATCGTGAGCGGGGATCTGAGCGGGTCGGAAGAGCGGCGGTCCGGGGGCGCCGGACGGGGCCGGCGCCCCCGGACGGCGCGTCACATGCGGAAGACGCCGTACGGCCGGGCCGGGGCGAGCGGGGCGTTGGCGCAGGCGGTCAGGGCCAGGCCGAGCGCGGCCCGGGTGTCCATCGGGTCGATCACGCCGTCGTCCCAGAGCCGGGCGGTCGAGTAGTAGGCGTTGCCCTGCCGCTCGTACTGCTCGCGGACCGGCCGCTTGAACTCCTCCTCGGCGTCGCCGGGCCACTCCTCGCCCTGCGCCTCCAACTGGTCGCGGCGCACGGTGGCCAGCACCGAGGCGGCCTGCTCGCCGCCCATCACCGAGATCTTCGCGCCCGGCCACATCCACAGGAAGCGAGGGGAGTAGGCCCGCCCGCACATCGAGTAGTTCCCGGCGCCGTACGAGCCGCCGATCACCACGGTCAGCTTGGGCACCCGGGTGCAGGCCACGGCCGTGACCATCTTGGCGCCGTGCTTGGCGATGCCGCCGGCCTCGTACTGGCGCCCGACCATGAAGCCGGTGATGTTCTGCAGGAAGAGCAGCGGGATGCCGCGCTGGTCGCAGAGCTCGATGAAGTGCGCGCCCTTGAGGGCGGACTCGGCGAACAGCACGCCGTTGTTGGCGACGATGCCGACCGGGTGGCCGTGGATGTGGGCGAAGCCGGTGACCAGGGTGGTCCCGTACTCCGCCTTGAACTCGGCGAAGCGGCTGCCGTCCACCAGACGGGCGATCACCTCGCGGACGTCGTACGGCGTGCGCGGGTCCACCGGCACCGCGCCGTACAGCCCGGCCGGGTCGACGGCGGGGGGCTCGACCGGGGTGAGCGGCCAGGGCTTGGCGGCGCGCGGGCCGAGGCCCGAGACGATGGTCCGCACGACGGCCAGCGCGTGGGCGTCGTCCTCGGCCAGATGGTCCGTCACGCCCGAGGTGCGGGAGTGCAGTTCGCCGCCGCCCAGCTCCTCGGCGGTGACGACCTCGCCGGTCGCGGCCTTCACCAGGGGCGGGCCGCCGAGGAAGATGGTGCCCTGGTTCCGGACGATCACGGCCTGGTCGCTCATCGCCGGGACGTACGCGCCGCCGGCCGTGCAGGAGCCGAGCACCGCCGCGATCTGCGGGATGCCCGCGGCCGACAGCCGGGCCTGGTTGTAGAAGATCCGCCCGAAGTGGTCGCGGTCCGGGAAGACCTCGTCCTGCATCGGGAGGAAGGCGCCGCCGGAGTCCACCAGGTAGACGCAGGGGAGCTGGTTCTCCAGCGCCACCTCCTGCGCCCGCAGGTGCTTCTTCACCGTCATCGGGTAGTAGGTGCCGCCCTTGACGGTGGCGTCGTTGGCGACCACCACCACCTCGCGCCCGGCGACCCGGCCGATCCCGGCGATCACGCCGGCCGCCGGTGCGGCGCCGTCGTAGAGGCCGTCCGCCGCGAGCGGGGCGAGCTCCAGGAAGGGGGAGCCCGGGTCGAGCAGGGTGTCCACCCGCTCGCGCGGCAGCAGCTTGCCGCGCGCGGTGTGCCGGGCGCGGGCCTTGGCGCCACCGCCCTCGGCCGCCGCCGCGAGCTTCGTGCGCAGCTCGGCGACCAGCGCCTGGTGCGCGGCGGTGTTCGCCCGGTAGGCGGCCGAGCCCGGGTCGGCCGAGCTCTCCAGCCGTGGCGCGGGCGCGGCGGCCGGGTCGAACGCCGGCATCGGACTGCTGCCCCGGCCGGCCTGCGGTGCCCGCAGCCCCTGCGGTCCGTGCAGTCCGGCAGTCGAGAGGACCATCCCCAGAGCTCCCTTGCCCTCGGAGAGCGGACGGGCCGGGCCGACGGTGCGGGTGAGCCCGGGACCCGGAGCCGCCCCAAGTTAATGAGCGTTAACTCCTGGGCTCAGGTTAACCACGGATAACCCCACTGTCTACGATGGGTGTCATGTCGAAGGCCCCCGAAGCCCCCGTAGTCCCGCGCCGGGACCAGATCCGCCGCGAGGCGGCCCGGCTGTTCGCCGCCCGGGGCTTCCTCGGCGTCGGGGTGGACGAGATCGGCAAGGCGGTGGGCATCAGCGGCCCCGCGCTCTACCGCCACTTCTCCGGCAAGGACGCGATGCTCGCCGATCTCCTGATCGGCATCAGCGAGCGATTGCTGGAGGAGGGCCGCCGCCGGGCGGGTGAGGCCGCTACGCCGGACGGCGCCCTGGACGCCCTGATCGACGGCCACGTCGAGTTCGCCCTCGACGACCGCGACCTGATCACCCTGCACGACCGGGAGCTGCTGCACCTCAAGGAGGAGGACCGCCGCAAGGTCCGCCGCCTCCAGCGCTCCTACGTCGAGCTCTGGGTGGACACCGTCCGGCGCACCCATCCGGCGCTGGCCGAGCCGGCCGCCGAGCCGACCGCCCGCACCGTGGTGCACGCCGTCTTCGGCCTGCTCAACTCCACCCCGCACAGCGCCGACCGCACCGGCCTGTCCCGCACGGCCACGGCCGCGCTGCTGCACGGCCTGGCCCAGGGGGCCTTCACGGCCGCGGCCGAGCAGTCGGCCCACTGACCTAGGTCCAACGGCGGTCCGCACGGAGTACGTCAGACCGGTCCGCCGCGCCGGGCCGGGGGGCGATGCTGGTCGGGCCGGGCGTGTCGGGAAGCAGTCCGGGGTCCGGGCTGTTCGCATCGACGTGCCCGCCGGATAAGCACTGGGGGGCGAGCGATGAAATGGTTAGTATCCCTAAATATGCGTGAGACTCACGGATCTGCATCCGAAGACCAGGTGAACGACCCGGCGGCGCTCCGGTCGTCCGGCTGGCTGCGCCGCCTGTCGGGCTACAGCTGGCGCCACCGCCGCGGCGTGCTGCTCGCCTTCGGCGCCTCGCTGGTCGGCATGGCCGTCACCTCCACCGTCCCGCTGATCACCAAGGTGATCATCGACGACGTGATCACCGCGCACAGCCGCCCGCTCACCCCGTGGGCGGTCCTGCTGCTGGTGGCCGCCGCGGTGGTCTTCCTCTGCACCCAGGTCCGCCGGTACTTCGGCGGGCAGCTCGCCATCGACGTCCAGCACGACATGCGGGCCGACCTGTTCCGCTCGCTCACCCGGCTCGACGGGGACCGGCAGGACGAGCTCGACACCGGCCAGGTGGTCGGCCGGGCCACCTCCGACCTCCAGCTGGTCGTCGGCCTGCTCTTCATGCTGCCGATGATGACGGGGAACGTGCTGATGTTCGGCATGTCCCTGGGCGTCATGCTCTGGCTCTCCCCGCCGCTCACCCTGATCGCCCTGCTGATGGGGCCGGCCCTGTGGTGGACCGCCACCCTCAGCCGCAAGCGCCTCTTCCCCGCGACCTGGGCCGCGCAGCAGGAGGCGGCCGCCGTGGCCGGAGTGGTGGACGGCGCGGTCGGCGGCGTCCGGGTGGTCAAGGGCTTCGGACAGGAGGCCCAGGAGCGGGCCAAGTTGGAGGCCGCCTCCCGCAAGCTGTTCGCGGCCCGGCTCCGCTCGATCCGGCTGAGCAGCCGTTACAACCCGGCCATGCAGGCGGTCCCGGCCCTCGGCCAGGTCGCGGTGCTCGCGCTCGGCGGCTGGCTGGCCGTCAGGGGCGAGGTCAGCCTCGGCACCTTCGTCGCCTTCTCCACCTACCTGGCCCAGCTCACCGGCCCGGTCCGGATGCTCACCATGGTGATCACCGTCGGCCAGCAGGCCAGGGCCGGCGTCGAGCGGGTGCTCGAGCTGGTCGACCTGCGCCCGAAGGTCCAGGAGGCCCCGGACGCCCTCGACCTCACCGCGCTGCCCCGGACGGCGGGGACTCCCGCCATCGAGTTCGACCGCGTCGACTTCTCCTACGGCGGCCGGCCGGACGCGGACCAGGACCAGGGGCCGGACAGCGGGACCGGCCACGTGCTGCGCGGGCTGAGCTTCCGTCTGGCCGAGGGCGAGACGCTCGCCCTCGTCGGTGCCTCCGGCTCCGGCAAGTCCACCGTCGCGCAGTTGGTGCCGCGCTTCTACGACGCCGCGTCGGGCGCCGTCCGCCTCTACGGACACGACGTCCGCGAGCTGACGGTCGACTCCGTCCGTGCCACCGTCGGCATCGTCCCGGAGGACAGCTTCCTCTTCTCCGAGAGCGTCCGGGACAACATCGCCTACGGCCGCCCTGCCGCAACCGACGAGGAGATCGAGGCCGCCGCCCGGGCGGCGCAGGCGGACGGCTTCATCCGCGAGCTGCCCGAGGGCTACGCCACCAAGGTCGGCGAGCAGGGCCTGACCCTCTCCGGCGGCCAGCGCCAGCGGATCGCGCTCGCCCGGGCCATCCTCAGCGACCCGGCCGTGCTCCTCCTGGACGACGCCACCTCCGCGGTCGACCCGCAGGTCGAGGCCGAGATCCACCAGGCGCTGCACGGCGTCACGGCCGGCCGCACCACCCTCCTGATCGCGCACCGCCGCTCCACCCTCCAACTCGCCGACCGGATCGCCGTGATGGACGCCGGCGGCCTGGTCGACCTCGGCACGCACGAGGAACTCGAGGCCCGATGTCCCCTCTACCGGGCACTGATCAGCAACCCCGACGAGGTCCTGGACACCCCCCGACCGCCGGCGGCGGAGCCCACCCCGGCCATCCTCACGAAGGCCGTCGAGGCCGCCGGGGCCGATCCGAGGGAGAAGGCGGGGGCCAAGGCGGCCAAGGCGGAGAAGAAGCCCGGAGCCGACCCCGAGCTGCTCGCCAAGGTCGCCGCGCTGCCCCCCGCCACCGACACCCCCGCGATCCCGGTGGAGCAGGCCGAGGCCGGTGACCCGGACTTCAACCTGCGCCGGATGCTCGCCCCGTTCCGCCGCCCGCTCCTGCTGGCCCTGCTGCTGGTCGCGCTGGACGCGGCCGCCGGTCTCAGCCTGCCGGTCCTGATCCGGCACGGCATCGACGACGGCGTCAGCAAGGCCGCGATGTCCGGGGTGGCGGTCGCCTCGCTCGCCGCGCTGGCGATCGTGCTGCTCGACTGGCTGGTGCAGAGCACCGAGACCAAGGTCAGCGGCCGCACCGGCGAGCGGATGCTCTACAGCCTGCGGCTGAAGATCTTCACCCACCTCAACCGGCTCGGCCTGGACTACTACGAGCGCGAGCTGTCCGGCCGGATCATGACCAGGATGACCACCGACGTCGACTCGATCAGCTCCTTCCTGCAGACCGGCGTGGTCACCGCCGTGGTCAGCCTGCTGACCTTCTTCGGCATCTTCGCCGCGCTGCTGGTGATCGACGCCGGCCTGGCCCTGGTGGTGTTCGCCGTGCTGCCGCTGCTGGCGGTCGCGACCTGGATCTTCCGGCGCAAGTCCAGCACCCAGTACCAGCGCTCCCGCGAGCTGATCAGCACGGTCAACGCCGAGCTGCAGGAGAACGTCGCGGGCATGCGGATCGTCCAGGCGTTCCGCCGGCAGACCGTCAACACCGAGCGCTTCGAGGCCAGCGGTCTCGCCTACCGGGACTCGCGCAACCGCGCGCAGTTCTACATCTCGCTGTACTTCCCGTTCGTGCAGTTCCTCTCCGGCACCGCCGCCGCGCTGGTGCTGATCGTGGGTGCGGCCCGGGTCGAGTCGGGCACCCTGACCATCGGCGCGCTGGTCGCGTACCTGCTCTACATCGACCTCTTCTTCGCCCCGGTCAACCAGCTCTCGCAGATCTTCGACGGCTACCAGCAGGCCGCCGTCGGCCTCGGCCGGATCCGCGAGCTGCTGCGCACCCCGACCAGCACCCCGCCGGCCGAGCACCCGGTGCCGGTCGGCAAGCTGCGCGGCGAGATCACCTTCCAGGACGTCAGCTTCGCCTACAGCGGCGCCGCCGAGGGCCGGCCGGACGTGCTCAGCGGCATCGACCTGCACATCCCCGCCGGGCAGACCGTGGCGCTGGTGGGCGAGACCGGTGCGGGCAAGTCCACGCTGGTCAAGCTGGTGGCGCGGTTCTACGACGTGACCGGCGGCCGGGTGCTGGTGGACGGCACCGACGTGTCCGCGTACGACCTGGCCGAGTACCGGCACCGGCTCGGCGTGGTCCCGCAGGAGGCGTACCTGTTCGCCGGCACGGTGCGCGAGGCCATCGCGTACGGGCGGCCCGACGCCACCGCCGCCGAGGTGGAGGCGGCGGCCGAGGCGGTCGGCGCGCACCGGATGATCACCGCCCTCTCCGACGGCTACGACCACAAGGTCACCTCCCGGGGCCGCAACCTCTCGGCGGGCCAGCGCCAGCTGATAGCCCTGGCCCGCGCCGAACTGGTCGACCCGGACGTCCTGTTGCTGGACGAGGCCACCGCCGCGCTCGACCTGGCCACCGAGGCCGCGGTCAACCGCGCCGCCGACCGGCTGGCCGGCGGCCGCACCACCCTGGTCATCGCCCACCGCCTGACCACCGCCGAGCGGGCCGACCGCGTGGTCGTCCTGGACCGCGGCCGAGTGGTGGAGGACGGCACCCACGACTCCCTGCTGGCCCTCGACGGTGCCTACGCCCGGCTGTGGCGCGCCTTCGTCGCCGAGCACCACGGGCACGCGGAGCGCCTGGACGAGGAGCTGGACGAGCAGGAGAAGGAGCGGGTCTAGACAGGCTCTAGGGCGGGGAGCACGGGGCCGTTCGATCACGGAGGGATCTCGGGCGGGCCGCAACTGTGCAGCTCGGCGGTTGCGGGACGGTTCTGACGGGCCGTCATCCGGGTGCGGCCTGGTAGACAGGGCGGGCGACCGCGCGAGAGGCCGGGAGCACCACCCCGGTCCGCCCTGGTCGAGAGGCCACGCCCATGGTTCCGCGCGCCCGCGAGGCACGGTCCGCCGCCGCCCACCCCGCCTCCCGGGCGGCGACCACCGCGCTGGTGGTGCTGTTCTCGGCCGGGTACCTGCCCGCCTACCTGCTGCCGACCGTGGTCGGCCGGCTGGTCGGCTCCTTCGGACTGACCACCCCTCAGGCCGGGGCGGTGGGCAGCGCGCTGCTGCTCGCCTCCGCCTCGGCGGGACTGCTGCTGGCCGGTCGGGTGCGACGCCTCGGCCCGGTCCGGCTGGCCCGGGCCGGGACCGGCCTGCTGGCCGTCGGCGGCACCGCAGCCGCGCTCTCCGACCACCTGCCGCTGCTGATCGCCGGCTGCCTGCTCACCGGCCTCGGCGCGGGCACCGCGACGGCGGTGGCCTCCACGGGCATCGCCGCCACCGCCGACCCGCAGCGCGGTTCGGCGGTGGGGCTGCTGACCACCTCCGCCGTGGCCGCGGCGCTCTTCCTGGCGCTGCCCCGGCTCGGCGGCGGCCACGGGCTGCCGTTCGCGGCCGTCGCCGGGTGGGCACTGGTGGCCGCGCTGACCACGGGCGGTCTGACGGTCGGTCCGCTGACGGAGGGTCCGACCGCCTCGCGCAGGCCGGCCGGGGGCGCGCTGCCCCGGAAGGCGGTGGGCTGCGTACTGGCCGGCGGAATGCTGCTCTGGTCGATGGGGCAGAACGCCCTCTGGGGCGTGAGCGGTCAGATCGGCACCGCCCGGGTCGGTCTGGACGAGCGGACCCTCGGCCTGGTCTTCGCCGCCGCGCTCGGCGGCGGCCTGCTCGGGGTGACGGCGGCGAGCGCGGTGGGCTCCCGCTTCGGGCGGGCGCTGCCGATCGGAGCCGGCACCGCGGTGATCGCGCTCTGCATGGTGCTGGCGGGCGGCGCCGGATCGGTGCTGCCGTTCGCCGTCGGCGAGGTGCTCTGGAACACCTGCTACCCGCTGGTGCTCAGTCACCTGATCGCGCTGGCCGCCGGATTGGACCGGGCCGGCCGCTGGGCCGTGCTGGCCGGGGCGGGCTCCTCGCTCGGAGTGGCGGCCGGGCCGGTGGTCGGCGCCACCCTGGCCGCCGCCGCCGGGTACCCGGGCATGGGGCTGGCGCTCGGCGGCCTGCTCGCGGCGGTGGGCGTCCCGCTGGTGCTGGTCGCCCGGCGGAGCGCGGCGCCGACGGCCGCCCGGGTGTTCGTCCCGGCACAGCGGTCGGCAGACCGGCGGTCGGCACACCGGCCGTCGGCGGTCCGGGCGGAGACGGTCGCCGCCGGACACTGACCGGGTGCCCGGATTCCGTTGACGCAGACGGTAGTTCGTACCCCGGTGGCAGTGTCGCCGGTGCTAGCCTGGCCGGATGGCCAAGACCTCCTCGGGTGGGCGCCCGGACCTGGTCAGCACCCTGGTGCGGTCCGCCTTCCTGGTGAACGAGGTGTACGCCGAGTCTGCCCGCGGGCTCGGCCTGACCCCGCAGCAGGGGCAGTTGCTCTGCGTCCTCATGGCCCGGCCGCACGGGATGGGCGAACTGGGCGGGGTGCTCGGCCTGGCCCGGTCCAGCCTGACCGGGCTGGTGGACCGGACCTCGCAGCGCGGGCTGGTCCGCCGGGAGCCGGGCCCGGGCGACGCCCGGGCCGTCCGGGTCGCGCTCACGCCCGAGGGCACCGGACTCGCCGAGCTCTTCTACGCCGAGGCCCGCCGCCGGATCGACGCTCTGGCGGGCGGGATCGGCGAAGCCGGCCGGGAGGCGCTCGCGGAGCTCCTCGACCGCGTGGTGGAGCAGAACGGCGCGCCCGTGGTCTTCCTGGCCCGCGGCCACCGCCTGCCCGCGGACCGGACCCCCGCCATTCGGGCCCCTCAGCCCGGCTGAGCCACCGTCAGTACCTGGACACGCCTCGGCCCGCTCCCGCCCGGGGGCGTCCGCCGACGTTCCCGGTCGAAGCGTCCGCCGACATCACCGGTTCTGCCCGGCCCCGTCAGCCGCCGGTGCGGGACAGCAGTGCCGTCAGCAGCCGCCCCAGGTCCGCCCCGCGCGGCAGCTCGCTGACCTGCCCGTCACCCACCTCCACCACCCGCCAGGACCCGTCCGCCTCCGACTGGGCCAGGTCGGTGGTGACGAAGCGGCAGCCGAGCGAGCGCACCAGCGGCTGCACCCCACCGAGCTCGGGCCGGACCACCGCGTCCGGCCGGTCCGGATGCGGGCCGACCAGCACCGGATCGCCGTCCAGCCACCACACCCGGGCCTCCACCGCCCGGCCGTCCGCACCCCGCCGGTACTCCTCGAACCGCCGCAGCACCACGCCCCCGGCCAGGAACTCCCCCTGGAGCTCCTCGAACCGCCGCACCACCCGCAGCAGCCCGGCCGGGTCGGCCAGCTCCGGCACGTAGCAGGCCTCGTCCCACTCGTGCTTGCGCGACTTCACGTAGTCCTTCACCACGGCAGGCCCGCGCCCGCCCAACCGCCGCGCCGCCTCCGCCAGCGCGGCCTCGCCGACCGCGCCGCCACGGCCCGGCCCGCTCGGCAGCCAGACGCTCTCCGGCGTCGAGCCCTCGAAGACCGGGTACCAGCCCGGCAGTTCATGGGCGTCGGCGTACGAGGCGCCGCTGGTCATCAGCGGCCGCCCGCGTGCGGCGAGCGCCTCCGCGAGCTCGGCGTACCGGGCCGTCGGGACCATCCACCCCCGGTACCACAGCGGACCGCCGCCCGCCGGGACCGCTCGGACCGCCTCCCGGACGTCCCCCGCCAGCAGCGCGTCATGGTCCAACAGGACGGTGCCGCCGCCGAGTTCGGTGACCCGCCGGGCCTCCAGCAGGAAGTGCGGATCGGGGCGGCGGGGGGTCAGCGGATCGACGGGGAAGAGGATCATTCGCTCAGGTTAGGGCCGGAGGCGGGCGGCACAACGGAAATGCCCTGGTCGCCGTCGGAGCCGTCTGCCAGGGTGACCCGATGCGAACCCCACGACGAGCGGCACGGACCGCCGTACTGGAGCCGGGCGGCGCGGTCTTCCTGCTCCGCTCCGACAACAGCGAGGTCGGCGTGCACTGGACCATGCCGGGCGGCGGCATCGAGGCGGGTGAGTCCCCGGCCACCGGAGCCCGCCGCGAGCTCTGGGAGGAGACCGGCTGGACCGACCTGGCCCCGGGCCCGCTGCTCTGCACCTGGGAGCACGACTTCACCTGGCACGGCATCCCGGTCCGCCAGCACGAGCACGTCTACCTCAGCCGTGGCCCCCGGCGCGGGCTGGTCGGCGACGTCAGCGCGGTGCACGCGACCGACCGCATCCTCGACTCCCGCTGGTGGTCCCCGGAGGACCTGGCCGACCCGGCCGCCGACGCCCTCTGGCCCCCGCAACTGCCCGAGCTGCTGGCCGCGGTCCGCGAGGACTGGCTGGCCGGTCGGGGCACGGTGGTCCCGGTCGACCTCGGGTACGTGCCCAACGCGCGGTGAGGGCGGGCCGCGAGGAGAAAGTCCCTGTCCCGGGCAGGCGCCCGGCGGCTACCCTGGCGGACATGAAGCTTCAGCCGTGCCTCAACTGGTGGCCGTCCTAGGACGGCCACCCCGCACGCATGACCGCAGGGCCGTCCGCGAGGGCGGCCCTGCGGCGTGTCCGCGCACGGCGGCTCCCGGCGGACGGTCCGACCCACCGTCACCTCCCAGGAGCCACCCATGCAGACCACCACCTCCGCCACCCCGGCCGTCGGCCACACCACCCTCGACGAGGTCCTCCGCCACCCCGAGGGCCACCGCATCCTCACCGGCGACCGCCCCACCGGCCCGCTCCACCTCGGCCACTACTTCGGCACCCTCAAGAACCGCGTCGACCTCCAGGCCGCCGGCGTCGAACTCCTCCTGGTGGTCGCCGACTACCAGACCCTCACCGACCGGGACCGCGCCGACCGCCCCGCCGAGGCCGCCGAGGACCTGGTGCTCGACTACCTCGCCGCCGGTGTCGACCCGGCCCGGGCCACGGTCTTCACGCACAGCTCCGTCCCCGCCCTGAACCAGCTGATGCTCCCCTTCCTCAGCCTGGTCAGCGTCGCCGAGCTCAGCCGCAACCCCACCGTCAAGGACGAGATCGCGCACTCCAGCCAGGCCGCCGTCAGCGGGCTGATGTTCACCTATCCCGTGCACCAGGCCGCCGACATCCTCTTCTGCAAGGCCGACCTGGTCCCCGTCGGCCGCGACCAGCTCCCGCACCTGGAGGTCACCCGCACCATCGCCCGCCGCTTCAACGAGCGCTACGCCACCGAGCTCTTCCCCGTCCCCCGGCCACTGCTCTCCGACGCACCGCTGCTCCTCGGCACCGACGGCGGCAAGATGAGCAAGAGCCGCGGCAACGCCATCCCGCTCGGCGCCACCGAGGACCGCACCGCCAAGCTCATCCGCAGCGCCACCACCGACGCCTCACGGCACATCAGCTACGACCCCGAGGCCCGCCCCGGCGTCTCCGGCCTGCTCCGGCTCGCCGCCCTCTGCCAGGACCGCGACCCGGCCGCCGTGGCCGCCGAGATCGGTGACGGCGGAGCGGCCGCCCTCAAGAAGCACGTCACCGAGGCCGTCAACGAGTACCTCCGCCCCATCCGCGCCCGCCGCGCCGAACTCGCCGAGGACCGCACCCTGCTCCGCACCGTCCTCACCGAGGGCGCCGAACGGGCCAACGCCCTCGCCGACGCCACCCTGGCCGAGGTCCGCCACGCGATGGGCATGCGGTAGGACTGGAAGGGACCGCGCGGTGCCGGCCGGGCACCCGTCCGACCGGCACCGCGCCCATCCCGTCCTCCGTCCCTCCGAGGGGTACCTGACGATGTCTCAGACGACCACCGCCACCTCTGCCGTCGGCACGCTGCGCAGGGGGCGCCGCCTGGTGCCCGGCGACCGGGTCGCCCTGGTGGCCACCAGCGGACCCCTCGAGGCCGAACAGATCACGGCCGGCACCGCCGTCCTCCGGTCCTGGGGCCTGGAGGTCGTCCCCGGTGCCCACCACCGCGACAAGCACCTCGGCTACCTGGCGGGCACCGACGCCGACCGCGCGGCCGACTTCCAGCAGGCCTGGCTCGACCCCACCGTCGCCGCCGTCATCTGCGCCCGCGGCGGCTACGGCGTCCAGCGGATGGTCGACCTGCTCGACTGGGACGCGCTGCGCGCCGCGCCGCCCAAGGCCCTGGTCGGCTTCAGCGACATCACCGTCCTGCACGAGGCCGTCGCCCAGCGCCTCGGCGTCCCCACGCTCTACGGCCCGCTCGGCACCGGCGCCACCTTCATCGCCGACCCGCCCACCGCCGAACACCTGCGCCGCACCCTCTTCGAGCCCGAGACCACCCTGGTCGTCGGCTCCACCGGCACCCCCCTCTTCCCCGGCACCGCCCGCGGCACCACGGCCGGCGGCTGCGCCGCCCTGCTCGCCGCCGAACGCGGCACCCCCACCGCCCGCCCCTCCTTCGCCGGCACCCTCCTCCTGCTGGAGGACGTCGGCGAGCAGCCCTACCAGCTCGACCGCATCCTCACCCAGCTGATCCGCTCCGGTGCCCTGGAGGGCGTGGCCGGGATCGCCCTCGGCTCCTGGGAGGACTGCGGCCCGCTCGACCAGGTCAGGGAGACCATGCGCGACCGGCTCGCCCCGCTGGGCGTCCCGGTGATCTGGGAGTTCGGCTTCGGCCACTGCCCTTCCACCCTCACCGTCCCGCTCGGCCTGCCCGCCACCCTGGACGCCGGAGCCGGCACCCTCACCTTCGACGTGCCGGTCCTCACCGCGCACCCGGCTGCGTAGGGTGCGCCCCATGCCGCTGGACAGCAACGCCGCCTCGACCTCCGCCTCCTCCCCGGCGACCCCCGAGAACCTGGTCGCCCTCGCCACCCGCCTCCTCGACGGCCACACCGTCCACAAGGGCCGCTCCGTCCTCGGCCTCACCGGTCCGCCCGGCACCGGGAAGTCCACCCTGGCCCTGCACCTGATCACCGAGATCAACCGCACCCACGGCCCCGGTACCGCGGCCTACCTCCCCCTCGACGGCTTCCACCTCGCCAACGCCCAACTCGACCGCCTCGGCCTGCGCCACCGCAAGGGCTCCCCGCCCAGCTTCGACGCCCACGGCTACGTCGCCCTCCTCCGCCGTGTCCACACCGAACGCTTCACCGAGGTCTACGCCCCCGGCTTCGACCGCACCCTCGACGAGGCGGTCGCCGGCCGCCACGCCATCCACCCCCACACCCGCTTGGTCGTCACCGAGGGCAACTACCTCGCCAGCACCGAGCCCCCCTGGTCCGCCGTCCGCCCCCTCCTCCACGAGCTCTGGTACCTCGCGACGCCGGACTCCGTCCGGGACGCACGCCTGATGCACCGTCATGTCAGCGGCGGCCGCACCCCGGAGGCGGCTCGGGAGTGGATCGAGCGCAACGACGCCCCCAACGGCGCGTACGTGGAGGGGTCACTGGCCGCCTGCACGCGGGTCCTCGAAGTGGGATGTTTGCCTTCGGAGGGTGACGGGGGTAGTGTTCTCTAGTCGCTCGGCAGGGAGCACCGGACACGCGTTCTGTGTGGACGGTCCCGGGGCGGCCAATCCTTGGAACACCACTTCTGCTCGGAACTGGTCTGTGCTTTTTGCGGGCCGGGTCTATTTGTTGTGTGCGTTTATATGGATTGCGGCTGGATTCGCTTTTCGGAGCGGGGATCGGCTAGAGTTTGAAACGTCGGACGGGCCGTCAGGTCGCAGAAGACGGAAGCGAGTCGGACGAAAACGTCTGATAAGCTCGAAATACGAACGAAGCGCCCGGAGGGCCCGCTGGAAGGCGGACCGAAGGAAGCCACCGTTCCTTGAGAACTCAACAGCGTGCCAAAAGTCAACGCCAGATATGTTGACATCCCCGGCCTCACCGTTCGGTGGGGTTGGAGATTCCTTTATGAAGTAAACACTAGCGAGGACGCAGTGCGCGGGACCGCCCTATTCCGGTGGTTGCCGTGCCGCTCAACGCGGGTGCTTGCCGGATTACCGGTAGACATTCACGGAGAGTTTGATCCTGGCTCAGGACGAACGCTGGCGGCGTGCTTAACACATGCAAGTCGAACGGTGAAGCCCTTCGGGGTGGATCAGTGGCGAACGGGTGAGTAACACGTGGGAAATCTGCCCTGCACTCTGGGACAAGCCCGGGAAACTGGGTCTAATACCGGATATGACCTTCTTCCGCATGGTTGAAGGTGGAAAGCTCCGGCGGTGCAGGATGATCCCGCGGCCTATCAGCTTGTTGGTGGGGTAATGGCCTACCAAGGCGACGACGGGTAGCCGGCCTGAGAGGGCGACCGGCCACACTGGGACTGAGACACGGCCCAGACTCCTACGGGAGGCAGCAGTGGGGAATATTGCACAATGGGCGAAAGCCTGATGCAGCGACGCCGCGTGAGGGATGACGGCCTTCGGGTTGTAAACCTCTTTCAGCAGGGAAGAAGCGCAAGTGACGGTACCTGCAGAAGAAGCACCGGCTAACTACGTGCCAGCAGCCGCGGTAATACGTAGGGTGCGAGCGTTGTCCGGAATTATTGGGCGTAAAGAGCTCGTAGGCGGCTTGTCACGTCGGGTGTGAAAGCCCGGGGCTTAACCCCGGGTCTGCATTCGATACGGGCAGGCTTGAGTGTGGTAGGGGAGATCGGAATTCCTGGTGTAGCGGTGAAATGCGCAGATATCAGGAGGAACACCGGTGGCGAAGGCGGATCTCTGGGCCATTACTGACGCTGAGGAGCGAAAGCGTGGGGAGCGAACAGGATTAGATACCCTGGTAGTCCACGCCGTAAAACGTTGGGAACTAGGTGTTGGCGACATTCCACGTCGTCGGTGCCGCAGCTAACGCATTAAGTTCCCCGCCTGGGGAGTACGGCCGCAAGGCTAAAACTCAAAGGAATTGACGGGGGCCCGCACAAGCAGCGGAGCATGTGGCTTAATTCGACGCAACGCGAAGAACCTTACCAAGGCTTGACATATGCCGGAACGTCCAGAGATGGGCGCCCCCTTGTGGTCGGTATACAGGTGGTGCATGGTTGTCGTCAGCTCGTGTCGTGAGATGTTGGGTTAAGTCCCGCAACGAGCGCAACCCTTGTTCTGTGTTGCCAGCATGCCTTTCGGGGTGATGGGGACTCACAGGAGACTGCCGGGGTCAACTCGGAGGAAGGTGGGGACGACGTCAAATCATCATGCCCCTTATGTCTTGGGCTGCACACGTGCTACAATGGTCGGTACACAAAGGGCTGCGATGCCGCGAGGCGGAGCGAATCCCAAAAAGCCGGCCTCAGTTCGGATTGGGGTCTGCAACTCGACCCCATGAAGTTGGAGTTGCTAGTAATCGCAGATCAGCATGCTGCGGTGAATACGTTCCCGGGCCTTGTACACACCGCCCGTCACGTCACGAAAGTCGGTAACACCCGAAGCCGGTGGCCTAACCCTTGGGAGGGAGCCGTCGAAGGTGGGACCAGCGATTGGGACGAAGTCGTAACAAGGTAGCCGTACCGGAAGGTGCGGCTGGATCACCTCCTTTCTAAGGAGCACATAGCCGGATGTGAGCGAATGTCTCACACGGTTGCTCATGGGTGGAACGTTGACTATTCGGCACACAGGGTTGATGGACGCAAGTACTGCTTCGGCGTGGAACGTGTCTGTGAGATCTGGTGTGTCGGGCACGTTGTTGGGTCCTGAGGGAACGGAAGTTGCCTCGAGGATGCCAGCCTCATGCGAGGCGTTCGGAGACGAGCGTTGAGTTTGGGTGTCTGGTCGTTGTTTGAGAACTGCACAGTGGACGCGAGCATCTGTGGCCAAGTTTTTAAGGGCGCACGGTGGATGCCTTGGCACTAGGAACCGATGAAGGACGTGGGAGGCCACGATAGTCCCCCGGGGAGCCGTCAACCAGGCTTTGATCCGGGGGTTTCCGAATGGGGAAACCCGGCAGTCGTCATGGGCTGTCACCCGCACCTGAACACATAGGGTGTGTGGAGGGAACGAGGGGAAGTGAAACATCTCAGTACCCTCAGGAAGAGAAAACAACCGTGATTCCGGGAGTAGTGGCGAGCGAAACCGGATGAGGCTAAACCGCGTTGGTGTGAGACCCGGCAGGGGTTGCCATCGTGGGGTCGTGGGAAAGTTCTTCAGTCGCCTGCCGGCGGCTGGGCGAGTCAGAAACCGTATGGATAGTCGAAGGACATGCGAAAGGTCCGGCGTAGAGGGTAAGACCCCCGTAGACGAAGTCTGTGCGGCTCGCTTGAGCTTCTCCCAAGTAGCACGGGGCCCGAGAAATCCCGTGTGAATCTGGCGGGACCACCCGCTAAGCCTAAATATTCCCTAGTGACCGATAGCGGATAGTACCGTGAGGGAATGGTGAAAAGTACCGCGGGAGCGGAGTGAAATAGTACCTGAAACCGTGTGCCTACAAGCCGTGGGAGCGTCGGATGTGCAGCTTGCTGTGCATCTCGTGACTGCGTGCCTTTTGAAGAATGAGCCTGCGAGTTTGCGGTGTGTAGCGAGGTTAACCCGTGTGGGGTAGCCGTAGCGAAAGCGAGTCCGAATAGGGCGGTTGAGTTGCATGCCCAAGACCCGAAGCGGAGTGATCTAGCCATGGGCAGGTTGAAGCGGAGGTAAGACTTCGTGGAGGACCGAACCCACCAGGGTTGAAAACCTGGGGGATGACCTGTGGTTAGGGGTGAAAGGCCAATCAAACTCCGTGATAGCTGGTTCTCCCCGAAATGCATTTAGGTGCAGCGTCACGTGTTTCTTGCCGGAGGTAGAGCACTGGATAGGCGATGGGCCTCACCGGGTTACTGACCTTAGCCAAACTCCGAATGCCGGTAAGTGAGAGCGTGGCAGTGAGACTGTGGGGGATAAGCTCCATGGTCGAGAGGGAAACAGCCCAGAACACCGACTAAGGCCCCTAAGCGTGTGCTAAGTGGGAAAGGATGTGGAGTCGCAGAGACAACCAGGAGGTTGGCTTAGAAGCAGCCACCCTTGAAAGAGTGCGTAATAGCTCACTGGTCAAGTGATTCCGCGCCGACAATGTAGCGGGGCTCAAGTACACCGCCGAAGTCGTGTCATTGCAGCAATACCCCCAACGGGGGCTGTGATGGGTAGGGGAGCGTCGTGTGCCGGGTGAAGCAGCGGAGGAATCCAGTTGTGGACGGTTCACGAGTGAGAATGCAGGCATGAGTAGCGATACAAGAGTGGGAAACTCTTGCGCCGATTGACCAAGGGTTCCTGGGTCAAGCTGATCTGCCCAGGGTAAGTCGGGACCTAAGGCGAGGCCGACAGGCGTAGTCGATGGACAACGGGTTGATATTCCCGTACCCGCTTTGAAGCGCCAACGCTGAACCAGGTAATGCTAAGACCGTGAAGCCGCCCCGGAGCCTTCGGGCAAAGGGGAGTGGTGGAGCCGTCGGACCAAGTCTGTAGTAGGTGAGCGATGGGGTGACGCAGGAAGGTAGTCCAGCCCGGGCGGTGGTTGTCCCGGGGTAAGGGTGTAGGACGTGAGGTAGGCAAATCCGCCTCACACATAGTCTGAGACCTGATGCCGAGCCGATTGTGGTGAAGTGGATGATCCTATGCTGTCGAGAAAAGCCTCTAGCGAGTTTCATGGCGGCCCGTACCCCAAACCGACTCAGGTGGTCAGGTAGAGAATACCGAGGCGTTCGGGTGAACTATGGTTAAGGAACTCGGCAAAATGCCCCCGTAACTTCGGGAGAAGGGGGGCCGGAACTGGTGATGGGATTTACTCCTTGAGCTGGGGCCGGCCGCAGAGACCAGCGAGAAGCGACTGTTTACTAAAAACACAGGTCCGTGCGAAGCCGTAAGGCGATGTATACGGACTGACGCCTGCCCGGTGCTGGAACGTTAAGGGGACCGGTTAGTCTAGTTTCGGCTAGGCGAAGCTGAGAACTTAAGCGCCAGTAAACGGCGGTGGTAACTATAACCATCCTAAGGTAGCGAAATTCCTTGTCGGGTAAGTTCCGACCTGCACGAATGGCGTAACGACTTCTCGACTGTCTCAACCATAGGCCCGGTGAAATTGCATTACGAGTAAAGATGCTCGTTTCGCGCAGCAGGACGGAAAGACCCCGGGACCTTTACTATAGCTTGATATTGGTGTTCGGTTCGGCTTGTGTAGGATAGGTGGGAGACTTTGAAACCCAAACGCCAGTTTGGGTGGAGTCGTCGTTGAAATACCACTCTGGTCGTGCTGGATGTCTAACCTGGGTCCGTGATCCGGATCAGGGACAGTGTCTGGTGGGTAGTTTAACTGGGGCGGTTGCCTCCTAAAGAGTAACGGAGGCGCCCAAAGGTTCCCTCAGCCTGGTTGGCAATCAGGTGTTGAGTGTAAGTGCACAAGGGAGCTTGACTGTGAGACCGACGGGTCGAGCAGGGACGAAAGTCGGGACTAGTGATCCGGCGGTGGCTTGTGGAAGCGCCGTCGCTCAACGGATAAAAGGTACCCCGGGGATAACAGGCTGATCTTCCCCAAGAGTCCATATCGACGGGATGGTTTGGCACCTCGATGTCGGCTCGTCGCATCCTGGGGCTGGAGTAGGTCCCAAGGGTTGGGCTGTTCGCCCATTAAAGCGGTACGCGAGCTGGGTTTAGAACGTCGTGAGACAGTTCGGTCCCTATCCGCTGTGCGCGTAGGAGTGTTGAGAAGGGCTGTCCCTAGTACGAGAGGACCGGGACGGACGAACCTCTGGTGTGCCAGTTGTCCTGCCAAGGGCATGGCTGGTTGGCTACGTTCGGGAGGGATAACCGCTGAAAGCATCTAAGCGGGAAGCCTGCTTCGAGATGAGCACTCCCACCTCCTTGAGAGGGTAAGGCTCCCAGTAGACGACTGGGTTGATAGGCCGGATGTGGAAGCCCTGTAAGGGGTGGAGCTGACCGGTACTAATAGGCCGAGGGCTTGTCCTCAGTTGCTCGCGTCCACTGTGTTGTTCTGAAACAACGACCCCACGTCATGAGAAGACGACGTGGTGCGGTTGACAGTTTCATAGTGTTTCGGTGGTCATAGCGTGAGGGAAACGCCCGGTTACATTCCGAACCCGGAAGCTAAGCCTCACAGCGCCGATGGTACTGCAGGGGGGACCCTGTGGGAGAGTAGGACGCCGCCGAACAATCATTCAAGAGAAGCCCCCTGACGATTCGTCAGGGGGCTTCTCTGCGTTTCCGGGAGTACGGGCCGGCTGGTTGCCGACCCCCACCGGTGCACGGCACACTGACCGGTCATGGGTGGTGACCGGGAGCACGGGGCGGAGGACGACTTCAGGTCGTTCTACCAAGGTGCGTACGGTCAGTTGGTGGCCCATCTGTACGCGCTGGCGGGGGATCTGGGTGAGGCCCAGGACGCCGCGCAGGAGGCGTTCGTCCGGGCGTGGAGCCACTGGGGCCGGCTGAGTGCGTACGAGAACCCGGTGGCCTGGGTCCGGCTGACGGGGCAGCGGATCGCGATCAGTCGGTGGCGCAGGGCGCGGACGGCGCTGCGGAGTTGGGTCCGGCACGGTGAGGGGCCGCCGGTTCCGGGGCCGGGGCCGGAGTCGGTCGCGTTGGTGGAGGCGTTGCGGCGGCTGCCGGAGGCGCAGCGGTCGGCGTTGGTGCTGCATCACATGGGGGGCCGGGCGGTGGCGGAGATCGCGGCGGACGAGGGGGTGCCGGTCGGGACGGTGAAGGCCCGGCTGCACCGCGGGCGGCAGGCGCTGGCGGAGCTGTTGGGCGAGGAGGAGGGGGACGGCGGTTCGCCGTTGCCCCTTCAGCGTTCGGGGGGTCCGAAGCCGAAGCCGGGGGTACCGGTGGCCGGTCCGGTGGTGGGCCCGGTGGGGGCTCCCGAGGTTGGGCGGGGGGACGAGGCGGAGCCGGGCGGCCGGGAACTGACGGGCCGCCAGGAGCAGGAGGTGGTGCAGGAGGAGCGGCCGGGGCCGTCCGTCTCCGATTCGGTGGTGCCGGCTCAACGGGCCTACGAGGGGCGTACGTTGGACGGGAAGCTGAGCTGCCGTGGCTGAGAGGGCGGAGAGGAGGGCGGTCGCCGTGGAGGAGCAGGATCGTCCGGCCGTCTCGACGGTCAGGCTGGAGCGGATGTTCGACGGGCTGCGGTCCGAGGTGACCGCGCTGCGGATGCCGCCGTCGGAGGAGCTGCTCGGCCGGGCGGTGCGGCGTCGGAGGCGTCGGCGGGTCGGGATCGTGGCGGTGACGGGGGCGGTGACGGGGGCGGTGACCTCGGCGGGGGTGTGGGGGCTGGCCACCTTCTGCGGGACGGGTTCGATGGGTGGGCAGGTGGCGGGGTTGGCCGGGTTGCCGGTCGAGCGGACCATCTCGCCGACCTTGCTGCTGCCGGGGCCGGTGGAGTTGGCGGGTGGGGCCGATGCGGTGATGCCGGTGTCGGATGCGGGGGCCGAACTCCTGTTGAAACCGGCCGGGTTGCCGGTGGCGGAGGGTCGGTACGGGCCGTGGGGCCCGTTGTTGACGGGGGCTTCGACGTTCGGGCTGCCCGCGGTGCAGGGGTGCGTGCCGCGGCTCGTCGAGCTGGTGGGCGCTGGGCGGCGGTGGCAGCTGGTGCGGACGGACGGGGAGCGGGGGCTGGCGGTGCAGTTCCTGCTGGAGTTCGACGCGGCGGCCGAGGCGGCGGGTGCGGAGCAGCGGCTGTTGGAGGCCGCCGACTGCACGGAGCCGGGGGGCGGCTGGGTGGAGGGGGAGCGGACCTTCCGGTCGGTGGCGCTGCGGACCTTCGAGGCGGGTGGCACGGGGGCGGAGCAGGTGGAGGAGGTCACGACGCGGCTGACCGGGCGTCAGTTGGCCGTACTGCTGGTGCAGTACACGACGGACGCGACGCCGACCGGGGTGTCGGGGGCGGTCCTGGACCCGGAGTTCCGGGCGGCCGCGGAGGAGTTCGCCGCGCTGCCGTCGCCCTCGCCGGTGCCGTCGGTGAGCGCGGGCCGGAGCGGTGGCGCCGGGAACTGAGTTCCCGGGAGCGGCCGGCCGGGTGCCTTCCTGGGCGTCGGCTGGGGATGCCGCGAAATTTCTCGGAATCCCGTGCAACCCGTGTCCTGCTTGCGGCGTGTCCAGTACGAGCCCGGACCGGAGGCGCGTGCGCCCCGGTGTCCGTGTTCGGGGTGCTGTGGGGAACAGGGGACTCCACAGCACCCCCTGCCCAGCGCGGGGGCGTGGGCGTCAAGAGACCGCTAAAACTACCGTTCGGCTCACCTGATCAGCGGATTTACGGGTAAATCACCGTAGGCTCGGGGGGTCGGACGGGTGTCCGGGGCTGGCCCCCGGCAGAGCGGGAACTGGTACGGATGGCGCGCGGCAGGCTGCGGATCTACCTCGGGGCGGCGCCCGGGGTCGGCAAGACGTACGCCATGCTCGCGGAGGCGCACCGCAGGGCCGAGCGCGGCACGGACGTGGTGGCGGCCTTCGTGGAGGACCACGGGCGGCGGCGGACGGCCGAGCTGACGGAGGGTCTGGAGCTGCTGCCGCGGCGGGAACTGACGTACCGGGGGGCGGTCTTCGGAGAGCTCGACCTGGACGCGGTGCTGCGCAGGCGTCCGGCGGTGGCGCTGGTGGACGAGCTGGCCCACACCAATGTGCCGGGCAGCCGCAACGCCAAGCGCTGGCAGGACGTCGAGGAGCTGCTGGAGGCCGGGATCGACGTGGTCTCCACCGTGAACATCCAGCACCTGGAGTCGCTGGGCGACGTGGTGGAGGGCATCACGGGGGTGCGGCAGCGGGAGACGGTGCCGGACGAGGTGGTGCGCCGGGCGGACCAGGTCGAGCTGGTGGACATGGATCCGGAGGCGCTGCGCCGCCGGCTGGCGCACGGGAACGTGTACGCGCCGGAGAAGGTCGACGCCTCGCTGGCCAACTGGTTCCGGCCGGGGAACCTGACCGCGCTGCGGGAGCTGGCGCTGCTCTGGACGGCCGACCGGGTGGACGAGTACCTCCAGCGCTACCGGGCCGAGCACGGGATCGAGGGGACCTGGCAGGCCCGGGAGCGGATCGTGGTCGGGCTGACCGGTGGTCCGGAGGGCGCCACCCTGATCCGCCGGGCGGCCAGGATCGCCGACCGGGCGTCCGGCGGTGAGCTGCTGGCCGTGCACATCGCCCGGTCCGACGGCCTGTCGGCGCCGGTGGGCGCCTCGCGGACGCTGATCGAGCAGCGCGCCCTGGTGGAGAGCCTGGGCGGCTCCTTCCACACGGTGCTGGGCGACGACCCGGCGCCGGCCCTGCTGGACTTCGCGCGCGGGGTGAACGCCACCCAGATCGTGCTGGGCTCCAGCCGCCGACCGGCCTGGCAGTACCTGTGGGGGCCCGGGGTGGGCGCCACCGTCACCCGGGACAGCGGCGACATCGACGTGCACACCGTCACCCACGAGCAGGCGGCCGTGGGCCGCGGCACGCTGCCGGTGCGGCGGGTCATGGACCTGGGCCGGACCAGGACGCTGCTGGGCTGGCTGATCGGGGTCGGCGGTCCTCCGCTGCTCACCCTGCTGCTGGTCCACGTGGACGGCCTGGGGCTCTCCACCGACATGCTGCTCTTCCTCTGCCTGACCGTCTGCGCGGCGCTGGTCGGCGGCCTCTACCCGGCCGTCGCCTCGGCGCTGGTGGCCTCCTCCTCGCTGAACTACTACTTCACGCCGCCGGTCCACACCTTCACCATCTCGGAACCGCGGAACATCCTGGCGGTGGCGATCTTCACCGCCGTCGGCATCGCGGTCGCCTCGGTGGTGGACCTGGCCGCCAGACGGACCCAGCAGGCCGCGCTCAGCCAGACCGAGGCGCAGTCACTGAGCGCGCTGGCCGGAACGGTCCTGCGCGGCACGCCGAACGGGAACGGGATGCTGGACGCCCTGCTGGACCAGGTCCGGGAGACCTTCCAGCAGGAGTCGGCCGCGCTGCTGGAGCGTCCTGACGACCACTCACCCTGGCGTCCGGCGGCGGCCCGCGGCACCGATCCGCCCGCGCGGCCCGAGGACGGCGACGTGGACGTGCCGGTCGGGGACCACCTGGCGCTGGTGCTGCGCGGCCGGGTGCTGCCCGCCGCCGACCGCCGGCTGCTCGGGGCGTACGCGGCCCAGGGGGCGGCCCTGCTGGAGCGCCGCCGGCTGCTCGGCGAGGCCGCCGCGGCCCGCCGGGAGGCCGAGGGCAACCGCATCCGCACGGCACTGCTGGCTGCCGTCTCGCACGACCTGCGCACCCCGCTGGCCGGGATCAAGGCCAACGTCTCCTCGCTGCGCACCGAGGACGTGGAGTGGAGCGCCGAGGACGAGGCGGAGCTGCTGGCCGGGATCGAGACCGGCGCCGACCGGCTGGACCACCTGATCAACAACCTGCTCGACATGAGCCGCCTGCAGACCGGCACCGTCGCCCCGCTGATCCGCGACACCGACCTGGACGAGGTGGTCCCGTACGCGCTCGGCGGCGTGCCGACCGGGGCGGTGCGGCTGGACGTGCCCGAGTCGCTGCCGATGGTGCGGGCCGACGGCGGGCTGCTGGAGCGGGCGCTGGCCAACCTGGTGGAGAACGCCGTGAAGTACAGCGGCGACGTGCTGGTGCGGGCCTCGGTGCTGGACCGGCCGGGGGCCGGACGGCGGGTCGAGGTGCGGATCGTGGACCGCGGGCCGGGGGTGCCGGTGGAGGCCCGGGAACGGATCTTCGCGCCGTTCCAGCGGTACGGCGACGCCCCGCGCGGGGCCGGCGTGGGGCTGGGGCTGGCGGTGGCCCGGGGCTTCGTGGAGGCGATGGACGGCACCGTCACCGCCGAGGACACCCCCGGGGGAGGACTGACCATGGTGGTCGCGCTGCCTGCGGCGGACCTGGACGACAACGACGAACGGAAGGTGGAGCCGGAATGACCCGGGTCCTCGTGGTGGACGACGAACCGCAGATCGTCCGCGCGCTGGTGATCAACCTCAAGGCCCGGAAGTACGAGGTGGACGCCGCCCATGACGGTGCGTCGGCCCTCGAGCTGGCCGCGGCCAAGCACCCGGACGTGGTGCTGCTCGACCTCGGGCTGCCGGACATGGAGGGCGTGGAGGTGATCCGCGGGCTGCGGGGCTGGACCAGGGTGCCGATCATCGTGCTCTCGGCCCGGCACGCCTCGGACGAGAAGGTGGAGGCGCTGGACGCGGGGGCGGACGACTACGTCACCAAGCCGTTCGGGATGGACGAGCTGCTGGCCCGGATGCGGGCCGCCGTGCGGCGGGCCGAGCCGGTGGCGGGGGAGGACGACGCGGTGGTGGTCACCGAGGGGTTCACGGTGGACCTGGCGGCGAAGAAGGTCAACCGGGACGGTGCGGACATCCGGCTGACGCCGACCGAGTGGCACCTGCTGGAGGTGCTGGTGCGCAACGCCGGGCGGCTGGTCAGCCAGACCCAGCTGCTGCAGGAGGTGTGGGGGCCGGCCTACCGGACCGAGACCAACTACCTCCGGGTGTACCTGGCCCAGCTGCGGCGGAAGTTGGAGACCGACCCGAGCCATCCGCGGCACTTCATCACCGAGCCGGGCATGGGCTACCGCTTCGAGCCCTGACGGGCGCCCGGAGCTCCCCGTCCTCCCTGCCGGAGGCGCCTCTCGCCCTGCCGTTCGGGGTCGTGAAACCGGTACCCTTCGGGCATGAGTGGTGACAACAGCAGCGAGCAGCCCCAGGGCCGTTTCCGCCGCATGCTCAGCCGCCTGACCTCCTCCGCCGAGGAGCTGGACGCGGCCGAGCTCCGGCAGGACACGGTGGAGGCCGGGTGCACCCCGATCGCGAGCGCGGGGGACCGCGAGGTGGTCACCGTGGCCGGGACCCTGCGCACCGTGACGCTCCGCCCGCGGGCCGGGGTGCCCGCGCTGGAGGCGGAGCTGTTCGACGGGACGGACGCCCTCGACGTGGTCTGGCTGGGCCGTCGTTCGATCATCGGGATAGAACCGGGCCGTCGCCTGATCGCGACCGGCCGGCTCAGCCACGCACGCGGGCGCCGCGTGCTCTTCAACCCCCGCTACGAACTGCGTCCGGCCGGACACGGGAGCGAGTGAGAGTGACCAACCTGCCCGGCGGCGAGCCCGCCACCCAGCTCGACCTGGCCAAGCCCGCCGATCCGGCGGCGGAGCCGGAGCGGGACGCCTCGAAGGAGGCGGCCGACACGGTGCTGCAGGCCTTCGGCGGCGTCCGCGGCATGGTCGACATGACCCTGCCCGGCCTGGTCTTCATCATCACCTTCAACGTCACCCACCAGGTGGCCCCGGCGGCCTGGGCCGCGCTCGGGCTGAGCCTGCTGTTCGTGGTGATCCGGCTGTTCCGCCGGGAGACGGTGCAGCACGCCTTCAGCGGCGTCTTCGGGGTCGCGCTCGGTGCGTGGATCTCGATGAAGACCGGCAAGGCGGAGAACTTCTACCTGCCCGGCCTGCTGTGGAACGTCGGCTACTGCGTGGCGCTGGCGATCTCGGCGCTGGTGCGCTGGCCGATGATCGGCGTGATGCTCGGCCCGATCACCGGCGAGATGTTCACCTGGCGGACCAAGAACCCGGGGCGGCTGGCCGCGTACACCAGGGCGACCTGGGCCTGGGTGGTGATCATGGGCATCAAGCCGCTGATCCTCTTCCCGCTGTACTTCACCGGGAACGTCAACCTGCTGGGCTGGCTGAAGGTCGCGCTCGGCATCCCGCCGCTGCTGCTGGCGATGTACGTGACCTGGCAGATCCTGCTCAAGGCGCCGCCGCCGATCAAGGCGGAGGTCGAGGAGGAGCAGGAGCAGAGCTGAGAAAAGGGCCCCCGAGGGGGCCCTTTTCCTTGTCCGGTACGGGAGTTACTGCTGGGCGGAGCCCGCCGAGAGGAGCTCCTCGAGCTCCTCCTCGCGCTCCTGGGCGGCCACGAACAGCAGCTCGTCGCCGCCGTCCAGGGTGTCGTCCTTGCCCGGCACCAGGACCCGGCCCTCGCGGATGATGGTGACCAGCGCGGTGTCGGCGGGCCAGGCGACGTCGCCGACCCGGGTGCCGACCAGCGCGGCGTCGCCGGCCAGGGTGAGCTCTACCAGGTTGGCGTTGCCCTGGCTGAAGCGCATCAGGCGGACCAGGTCGCCGACGCTGACGGCCTCCTCGACCAGCGCGGACATCAGGCGCGGGGTGGAGACGGCGACGTCCACGCCCCAGGACTCGTTGAAGAGCCACTCGTTCTTGGGGTTGTTGACCCGGGCGACCACCCGCGGCACGCCGTACTCGGTCTTGGCGAGCAGCGAGACCACCAGGTTGACCTTGTCGTCACCGGTGGCGGCGATCACCACGTGGCAGCGCTGGAGGGCGGCCTCGTCCAGCGAGGTGATCTCGCAGGCGTCGGCCAGCAGCCACTCGGCCATCGGGACGCGCTCGACCGAGATGGAGCCCGGGTTCTTGTCGATCAGGAGGACGTCGTGGCCGTTCTCCAGCAGCTCGCCCGCGATCGAGCGGCCGACCGCGCCGGCCCCGGCAATGGCGACTCGCATCAGTGCTCATCCTCCTGCGGACCCTGCGCGAACGCGGCCTCGACGGTGGTCAGGTCGGCGCGGCGCAGCATCACGTGCACCAGGTCGCCCTCCTGGACGACCAGTTGAGGGGTCGGCAGGACGCCCTCGCCCAGGCGGGTCAGGAAGGCGATCCGGGCGCCGGAGGCCTCCTCCAGCTCGGAGAGCCGGTGGCCGACCCAGGAGGGGGCGTAGGCGACCTCGGCGAGCTGGACGCTGCCGCTGGGGTCCTGCCAGAGCGGCTCGCCGCCGCTGGGGAGCAGGCGGCGCAGCATCTGGTCGGCGGTCCACCGGACGGTGGCGACGGTGGGGATGCCCAGGCGCTGGTAGACCTCGGCGCGGCGGGGGTCGTAGATCCGGGCCGCGACGTTCTCGACGCCGAAGTTCTCCCGGGCGACCCGGGCCGCGATGATGTTGGAGTTGTCACCGCTGGAGACGGCGGCGAAGGCGCCCGCCTCCTCGATGCCGGCCTCGCGCAGGGTGTCCTGGTCGAAGCCGACGCCGGTCACCCGGCGGCCGTTGAAGCCGGCGCCGAGCCGGCGGAAGGCGGTCGGGTCCTGGTCGACGACGGCCACCGAGTGACCCTGTTTCTCCAGGGCGCGGGCGAGTGCCGAGCCCACCCGGCCGCAGCCCATGATGACGATGTGCACGGGACGCCTACCTCACCTGGTCCGTGGGGAACATGACCTGCGCAGACACCGATCGTCATCCTTCCGCCCCCGTTCCGGGGGTCCTTCGGCCGAGTCGTTCGGCCCCGTGTGTGGCGGGTGAACCGGATGGTTCCCGCGTCCTCATCATGCGACACGCTAGCCGGTCCTCCGAACACAGTCCCGAGGAAGGGGGCCACCGGAGCGCACCTCCGCGGGGGGGAGCCCCTACGATTCCTCTGTGCCTATGCCTGCTGATCTACCGAAACGCATCCTGCTCGGTCGCGCCCTGCGCAGCGACAAGCTGGGCGAGACCCTGCTGCCCAAGCGCATCGCGCTGCCCGTGTTCGCCTCCGACGCGCTGTCCTCGGTGGCCTACGCCCCCGAGGAGATCCTGCTCACCCTGTCGGTGGCGGGCGTCTCGGCGATCCACTTCTCGTGGCAGATCGGCCTCGTGGTCGCGGTCGTGATGCTCGCGGTGGTGGCCTCGTACCGGCAGAACGTGCACGCCTACCCGAGCGGTGGCGGTGACTACGAGGTGGCGACCGTCAACCACGGGCCGAACTCCGGTCTGGTGGTGGCGAGCGCGCTGCTGGTCGACTACATCCTGACGGTGGCGGTGTCCACGACCTCGGGCGTGGCGAACGTGGTCTCGGCGGTGCCGGCGCTGCGGGGCCACGAGATGGCGATCTCGATCACGCTGGTCGTGGTGCTGATGGGGATGAACCTGCGCGGGGTGCGGGAGTCGGGGACGGCGTTCGCGATCCCGACCTACGCGTTCATGATCGGCATCATGGGCATGATCGGCTACGGCATGGTCCGGAGCGTGTTCTTCGGTACGGACATGCCGGCCGAGAGCGCCGGCTTCCAGCTCCAGGCGCTGCCCGGGGACGAGAACCTGGCCGGCTTCGCGCTGGTCTTCCTGCTGCTCAAGGCGTTCTCCTCGGGCTGTGCGGCGCTGACCGGCGTGGAGGCGATCTCCAACGGCGTGCCGGCCTTCCGCAAGCCGAAGAGCAGGAACGCGGCGACCACGCTGCTGATGATGGCGCTGTTCGCGGTCGTGATGTTCATGGGCATCATCTACCTGGCCCGGCTGACGGGGGCCCAGATGGCGGAGGACCCGAGCCAGTTGGTGGGCGCCCCGGCGGACTACCACCAGAAGACGGCGCTGGCGCAGATCAGCGAGGCGGTGTTCTCCAACTTCACGCCGGGCTTCTACTTCATCGCCGCCGTGACCGGCCTGATCCTGGTGCTGGCCGCCAACACGGCCTTCAACGGCTTCCCGGTGCTCGGCTCGATCCTGGCCCAGGACCGCTACCTGCCCCGGCAGCTGCACACCCGCGGCGACCGGCTGGCCTTCTCCAACGGCATCATCCTGCTGGCGGGCGCGGCGATCCTGTTCATCGTCGCCTTCGACGCGGATCCGACCCGGCTGATCCAGCTGTACATCGTCGGCGTCTTCGTCTCCTTCAACATGAGCCAGTCGGGCATGATCCGGCACTGGACCAGGCTGCTGCGGGTCGAGAAGGACCCGAAGAAGCGCTCGCACATGCAGCGCAGCCGGGCGATCAACGCCTTCGGCCTGGTGATGACGATGGCCGTGCTGATCGTGGTGCTGGCCACCAAGATCAGCCACGCCTGGATCGCGATCGCCGCGATGGTCGTGCTGTTCGTGATGATGAAGGCGATCCGCCGCCACTACGACCGGGTCTCCCGCGAGCTGGTCGCCGCCGAGGTGCCGGACGACGTGGTGCTGCCGACCCGGGTGCACGCCATCGTGCTGGTCTCCAAGCTGCACAAGCCGGCGCTGCGCGCGCTGGCGTACGCCCGGCTGGCGCGCTCGCACACCCTGGAGGCGGTCACGGTCAACGTGGACCCCAAGGACACCGAGGCGCTGCGGCGGGACTGGGACGAGCGCGGGATCGAGATCCCGCTGAAGGTGCTGGACTCGCCGTTCCGCGAGATCACCGGCCCGGTGCTGGACTACGTGAAGAACCTGCGCCGCTCCAGCCCGCGCGACGTGGTGATGGTCTACATCCCCGAGTACGTGGTCGGCCACTGGTACGAGCACCTGCTGCACAACCAGAGCGCGCTGCGCCTGAAGGGCCGTCTGCTGTTCAAGCCGGGCGTCATGGTGACCTCGGTGCCGTGGCAGCTGGAGTCCTCCGAGCGGCGCCGCCCGCAGAAGGCGTGGTCCGCTCCCGGTTCGGTGCGGCGCGGTGAACCGCGTCCGCAGCGCGTAGAGTCGAAGGCTTCCAGCAACGCCGCCAGCAACTCCACCAAGGACGCCGATTCGTGACCCGCAACAACCCGCCCCGTTCCTCCGGCGCCGGACGCTCCGGCGGTTCCGGCAAGGGCTCCGGAAAGGCCAAGTCCACCGGCGGCAAGCCGGGGCAGGTGGCCCGTCCGCGCTGGAGCTCCAAGCCGGCCCGGCCGACGGCGACCGACCGTGACGGCTACACCGCGCAGACCGCGCCGCGGGTGCGCGACGAGGAGCAGCCGCAGGGCCAGGCCGCGCCGACCGCGGCGGCGGCCTCCGCGCTGTGGAAGAAGGGCAAGCTGCCCGGGGCCAAGGCCGCCGCCAAGGTCACCGCCGAGTCCGTTCCGGGGGCCGGGAAGACCGCGAAGAAGCAGACGGTGCGCCCGCCGAAGGCGCTGCGCACGGCGCAGCCGGCCGCGAAGGCGGCCCGTCCGGCGAAGGCGCTCAAGGCCCCGGCGGCGCCGCGGGTCCCGTCCGGCGACCCGCTGGTCGGCGAGCGGTACGAGGTCGAGGTCGGCCCGGTGGCGCACGGCGGCGGGCACTGCGTGGCGCGGCACGAGGGCCGGGTGCTGTTCGTCCGGCACGCGCTGCCGGGCGAGCGGGTGGTCGCCGAGGTGACCGAGGGCACCACCACCTCGCGCTTCCTGCGGGCCGACGCGGTGGAGGTGCTGGAGGCGGCCAAGGAGCGGATCGCCGCGCCGTGCCCGTTCGCCGGCCCCGGCAAGTGCGGCGGCTGCGACTGGCAGCACGTCACCCCGGGCGGGCAGCGCAAGCTGAAGGCCGCGGTGCTGACCGAGCAGCTGGCGAAGCTGGCCGGTCTGACGCCGGAGCAGGCGGGCTGGGACGGCAGCGTCGAGCCGGTCGGCGGGAAGCTGGCGGCCGGTGAGGTCCCGGCCTGGCGGACCCGGATGCAGTACGCGGTGGACCCGGAGAGCGGCAAGGTCGGTCTGCGGCGCCACCGTTCGCACGACGTCGAGCCGGTGGACCGCTGCCTGATCGCGGCCGAGGGCGTCACCGAGCTCGGCGTGGAGTCCCGCGACTGGCCCGGCGTCACCTCGGTCGAGGTGATCGCGGCGAGCGGCTCCTCGGACCGTCAGGTGATCCTGACCCCGGCTCCGGGCGCGCAGCTGCCGCTGGTGGAGCTGGACCGGCCGGTGTCGATCTCCCGGATCGACGAGCAGGAGCTGTTCCACCGGGTGCACGGCCGGACCTTCGTCCGGGAGCGGGCGGCCGGGCGGACCTGGCGGGTCTCCAACGGCGGTTTCTGGCAGATCCACCCGGAGGCGCCGGAGACCCTGGTGAACGCGGTGCTGGACGGCCTGGACCCGCAGTGGGGCGAGAGCGCGCTGGACCTGTACTGCGGCGTGGGCCTGTTCGCGGGCGCGCTGGCCGACCGGGTGGGCGAGGACGGGGCGGTGCTCGGCATCGAGTCGAGCAAGCAGGCCGTGGTCGACGCCCGGCACAACCTGGCCGAGCTGGACAACGTCCGGATCGAGTGCGACCGGGTGGAGAGCCTGCTGCCGCGCACCGGCATCACCTCGACCGACCTGATCGTGCTGGACCCGCCGCGCGCGGGCGCCGGGCGGGAGACGGTCCGTCACCTGGCCGGCCTGGAGGCCCGCCGGATCGCGTACGTGGCCTGCGACCCGGCCGCGCTCGCCCGTGACCTGGCCTTCTTCCGCGAGGGCGGTTACCGGCCGGTCGCGCTGCGGGCCTTCGACCTGTTCCCGATGACCCACCACTTCGAGTGCGTGGCGATCCTGGAGCCGGTGGAGCCCGTCGAGGACGAGCGGCCCGCCTGGGACCGCTGACGTCCCGTCATCCCTGAGTGCTGCTGACGCCCCGTCGGACCACGGTCCGGTGGGGCGTCGGCGTGTGGTGGTGTGTTCGGTAGCGCGAGCCGGAGGCGTGCGCCGGTCGGATCCGGCGCACGCCCCGTTCGTAGGCCTTTTGCTCCTGGGGGTGGAAGGGTGTCCGCCGGGCGGGTGAAGCTCACCCGTGCGGAGGTGAGGGAGCGGGGGGCGAACCACTAGGCATGGGTTCCAGGTCAAGTTCCGACTTGAGGGGGAATCACCCATGTCGTCCGTCCGCCACGCCGTCCTGGACGTGCTGCGCGCCCGCGGGATCACCACCGTCTTCGGCAACCCGGGCTCCACCGAGCTGCCGATGCTGCGGGACTTCCCGGCCGACTTCCGCTACGTGCTCGGCCTCCAGGAGGCCGTGGTGGTCGGGATGGCGGACGGCTACGCGCAGGCGGGCGGCCGCACGGCGCTGGTCAACCTGCACACCGGGCCCGGGACCGGCAACGCGATGGGCGCGATCCTCAACGCCCGCGCCAACCGCACCCCGATGGTGGTCACCGCGGGGCAGCAGGTGCGGGCGATGCTCACCATGGAGGCACTGCTCAGCAACCCGCAGGCCACCCTGCTGCCGCAGCCCGCGGTGAAGTGGGCGTACGAGCCGCCGCGCCCGGCCGACGTGGCGCCCGCGCTGGCCCGGGCGGTGCAGCTGGCCGAGACCCCGCCGTGCGGGCCGGTCTTCCTCTCGCTGCCGATGGACGACTTCGACGCCGAGCTGACCCCGGGTGAGCTGCGCGCGGCACGGGCCGCCGCCGAGCGCCGGGTGGTGCACGCGGGGGCGCCCGACGCCGAAACGATCCGCTCGCTGGCCGGTCGGATCGCCGGGGCGCGCAGCGCCGTCCTGGTGGTGGGCGACGACGTGGACGCGGCCGGGCCGGGGACCTGGGACGCGGTACTGGCGCTGGCGGAGCACACCGGGCTGCCGGTCTGGGCCGCGCCGGTGGCCGGGCGGGTCTCCTTCCCGCGCAGCCACCCGCAGTACCGGGGCGAACTGCCGCCCGCCATCGCCCCGTTGGCGCGCTGCCTGGAGGGGCACGACCTGGTGGTGGTGATCGGGGCGCCGGTGTTCCGCTACTACCCGTACGTGCCGGGGGAGTACCTGCCCGAGGGGGCCGGCCTGGTGCTGCTCACCCGGGATGCGGAGGAGGCGGCGCGGGCGCCGGTCGGTGACGCGGTGGTGGCCGATCTGGCGCTCACCGCACGGGCGTTGACGGAGCGGCTGGCGGCGGGTGCCCCGGTGGGCGGCACGGTCGCGGAGGAGCCGCGGGACGGGCTGGGCGAGGACGGCCGGCTGAGCCCGTACGGCGCGCTGCGGGCGGTGGCCGAGGGCGCGCCGGCCGGGACGCTCTGGGTGAACGAGTCGCCCTCCAACGTCCCGCAGTTCCACCGGGCGACCAGGATCAGCGCGCCCGGCTCGTACCTGTTCTCGGCCGGCGGCGGCCTCGGGTACGGGGCGGCCGCCGCCGTCGGGGCCCAACTCGCCGTCCCGGAGCGGCCGGTGGTCGCGGTGCTGGGGGACGGCTCGGTGCACTACGCCGTCCAGGCGCTGTGGACGGCGGCCCGCTACGACCTGCCGGTCACCTTCGTGGTGCTGAGCAACGCCCGCTACGCCATCCTCGAGTGGTTCGCCCAGGTGGAGCGCACCCCCGGCGTGCCCGGGCTGGAGATCCCCGGGCTGGACATCACCGCCATCGCCACCGGCTACGGGGTGCGCGCGCACCGGGCCGTGGACGCGGCCGAAGTCACCAAGCTGGTGCGGGAGTCCACCGCGCGCAGGGACGGGCCGGTGCTGATCGACGTCCCGGTCGCCACCGAACTCCCCACCCTCTAGCGCCACTTCCGGAAGGCAGCGCCATGTCCGTCATCACCGAATCCACGCCGGCCAGGCCGGTCGCCCGGCCGGCCGGCCCGCTGGTCACCCGGCTGGGCGAAGGCCTCCCGGCCGACGCGCTCTCCACCGACCCGGAGGTGCTCGCCGCCCACGCGCACGACGCCGCGCCGTTCTCCGAGCACGGCAGGCCCGCGGTCGTGGTCCACCCGGAGACCGCCGAGCAGGTGCAGCACGTGCTGCGCACCGCCTACGAGCTCGACGTCCCGGTGGTCCCGCAGGGGGCCAGGACCGGCCTGGCCGGAGCGGCCAACGCCGAGGACGGCTGCGTCGTGCTCTCCACCACCCGGATGGACCGGATCCTGGAGATCGACCCGGCCAACCGGCTGGTGCGCTGCGAACCGGGCGTCGTGACACGGGACCTGGACCGCGCGGTGGCCGCCTATGGTCTGACCTACCCGCCGGACCCGGCCTCCTGGGCGGTCTGCACCATCGGCGGGAACATCGCCACCGGCGCGGGCGGCATCTGCTGCGTCAAGTACGGCGTCACCGCCGACTACGTGCTCGGCCTGGACGTGGTGCTGCCCGACGGGCGCCGGATGCGCACCGGCCGGGACACCGTGAAGGGCGTCGCCGGGTACGACCTGACCAGGCTGCTGGTCGGGTCCGAGGGCACGCTCGCGGTGGTGGTCGGGGCGACCCTGGCGCTGCGGCCCGCCCGGCCGCCGGCCCTGGCCATGCTGGCCCAGTTCGGGACCCTGCCCGCCGCGGGCGCCGCCGTCGCCGCGATCACCGCCGCCGGCCACCTGCCCTCGGCGCTGGAACTGCTTGACCGCACCACCACCAGGGCGGTCGCCGGACTCGGCCACCCGATGCTCGACGGGGACCGGGCCGCCACCCTGATCGTGGAGAGCGACGCCGCCGACCCGGCCGCCGAACTCGCCGCGATGGCCGCGCTCTGCCGGGCCGCCGGCGCGATCGAACTCACGGTGGCCGCCGACCCGGACCAGAGCCGCCGGGTGATCGAGGCCCGGCGGATGGTCACCCCGGGCCTGCAGGCCATGGTCGCCCGGCTGCCCGGCGAGCCGACCGCCTTCATCGAGGACGTCGCGGTGCCGCGCTCCCGGCTGGCGGAGCTGGTCGGCCTGATCGAGGGCATCGCCCGCCGCCACGACCTGACCGTCGCCACCCTGGGCCACGCCGGCGACGGCAACCTGCACCCCACCGTGCTCTTCGACCGCACCGACCCGGACGCCACCCGGCGGGCCCGGGTCGCGTACGACGACATCATGGCCGCCGCACTGGCCCTCGGCGGCACCAGCACCGGCGAGCACGGCATCGGCACCCTCAAGCGGGACTGGCTGGCCCGGGAGCTCGACCCCGTCGCGCTGGAGCTGCACCGCGGGCTCAAGCGGCTGTTCGACCCGAAGAACCTGCTCAACCCGGGGAAGGTCGTGAGCGCGTGAGCACCTCGGTGCAGGCCCCGGGCGAACCGCGGGTGGCCGCGCCCCGCGCCGGGGAGCCCGTGCGGGCCGGACGGGCGCAGACGCTGCGGTTCGTCTCCACCCACACCCTGCCCGCCTTCGTCCGGGGCGTGGCCTCCGCCCGGCCCGGGGTGGTCAGGGCCTACGCGGCGCTCGGCCAGTCCGCCTGGTCCTTCGCCACGCTGCGGGCGATGAAGCGCCGCCACGGCGGCGCGCCGGTACTGGTCCGGGGGCTCTCCGGACCGGTGCTGGTGCTGCTCGACCGCCCCGAGCTGGAGCAGTTCTACGCCGAGCCGGTGCGGACCCTGGCGATGGACGCGCCGGACAAGCACCGCAGTCTGTCGGTCTTCGAACCCACCGGCGTGATCTGCTCGCACGGCGAGCTGCGCGAGCGGCGGCGGGAGGTCAACGACCGGGTGCTGGCGGCCGGTTCGCCGTCGCACCCGTCCTGCGAGCCGTTCCTGGCCGTGGTCGCGGAGGAGGTCCGGACCCTGACCGCCGGACGGGCGCTGGACACCGCCGCGCTCCAGCGGGCAGCGAGCCGGATCGGGCGGCGGACGGTGCTCGGGGACGCCGCGGCGGACGACCAGCCGCTCACCGACCTGCTCCTCGCGCTGCGCCGCGAGGCCAACTGGATGGGCCTGCGCAAGGGCCCGGCCCGGGAGGCCGCCGCCCGGTACGCCAGGGCCGACGCCCGGCTGGCCGCGTACGCCGCCGACGCCCCCGGCCACACGCTGCTCGGCCGGGTGCGCGCGCACCCCGACCCGACCGGGGAGCTCGACCCGGTCGGCCAGGCCCACCACTGGCTGCTGGCACTCGACCTGCTCGGCACCATGCTCGCCCGCACCCTGCTGCTGCTCGCCGCCCACCCGGCGGAGCAGCACGCGGCGTGGGCGGAGGTGGAGGCGGGCGGCCCGGCCGGGGGCTCGGCCGGGGCCGGGCTGCCGAGGGTGCGGGCCTGCGTGCGGGAGGCGCTGCGGCTGTTCCCGCTGGTGCCGGACCTGGTGCGGGTGACGCGGGCCGAGACCACCTGGCGGGGCGTCAGGCACCCGGCCGGGACGACGCTGCTGCTGCCCGCGGCCTTCCACCAGCGCGACCCGGAGCAGGTGCGGGGGGCGGACCTGTTCGTCCCGGCGCGGTGGCTGGTGCCCGGGGCCGAACTCGACCCGGTGATGGCCCCGTTCAGCCACGGCGGGGGGCGCTGCCCGGGGGAGGACCTGGGGCTGCTGGTGCTCACCGCCCTGGTCGCCGAGGTCCTGCGCGGCCACCGCGTCACCGCCCGCCGCCCCCTCCTCGACGCCCACCGCCCCCTGCCCGGCTCGGTCGACCTCACCACTCTCCGGCTCGGCCTCGTCCCGCGCTAGTGGTGATCCCGGGGACGCGGGGGAACTGCGCGCATCGGAAGGCGGCTCACCTGCACCTCATGCACCGTCAGCCAGTTGCACGTGCTGCCGTTCCCCTGCGCGCAGTTCCCCGCGCCCCCGGTGCAGCCACTCACGTCCCCCGCGCACCGTCCCTGTCCCTTGTCGGGAGGATCCGATCCCCATGCCCCACACGCTGGCCACCGAGCCGGACGTCGCCACCCTGCACCACCTGTGCCGCGAACTCGCCGAGGCCGCCGAGGCGGTGGGCGAGGCCGCCGCGTACGTCTCCGAGCTGACGCTGGGCGCCCGTGCGCCTGAGGCCGTGCGCCGGGGTGCCTGGCGCGGTCTGCTGCGGACCCTCACCGATCCGGCCGGCCTCGGCTGGGCGCCGCGCGGGCGCGGCCCGCTGCCGCGGGCGGCCTGGCTGGCCGGGGTGTTCACCAGCCGGGAGAGCCTGGCGGTCAGTCTGGCGGTGGCCGGGCTGAAGGCGCGGATCCGGGCGGCCGCCGTCACCCACCCGGAGCTGCTGGAGAACCCGTCCACCAGCCGCATCCTGGCCGCGATCGAGCAGGACCGGCAGCGCGACGCCGTCCGGATCTTCAGGTCCCTGCTGGAGAGCGACGGCGCCGAGCACGCCTTCGCGATGCTGGCGCCCTCCTTCGCCGACATCCTGGCCTGGAACGCGCTCACCGACGAGAACCCGCTCAACGACGGGGCCGGCTGGCAGGTCGCGACCGGGAAGGCGATGACCGCCGAACCGCTGCTCGGACTCGGCGCCGGCTTCTGGGAGTTCTTCGACCGGGGGCCCGGCCGGGCCGAGCCGCTGGTGCCGGACGCCGCGCTGGCCGCCGGCCTGGACACCACCGGCACCATCACCGGCTACGTGCGCAACATCGACCTGATCGGCACCGGCGGCACCCTGCTGGTGCAGCGGGTGACCGGGCCGGACGGGGTGCTCCGCTACGTGGTCCAACTCGCGGGCATGGCACGGAGCTTCAACGCCGACAGCCCGCAGGACCTGGTGGGTGCCTTCAACGCCGTGGGCCGCCCCGACTCGCCGTACGCGCGGGCGGTGGCGAAGGCGCTGCGCTCGTTCATCCCGTCCGGCGCCGAACTCGCCCTGGTCGGCCACAGCCAGGGCGGCGTCACCGCGATGAACCTGGCCGGGAACCGGGACCTGACCGCCGTCTACACCGTCACCCACGTGGTGGCGATCGGCTCCCCGATCGACGCCAAGCGCCCGGCCGACCCCAGGACCAAGGTCTTCTCGCTGGTCAACGAGCACGACATCGTGCCCAGCCTGGAAGGCCGTTCGGCCCTGTCGCCGTACGCGCTGCCGGCCGGGTTCACCGAGTACACCTGGGTCGACGACACCCGGGCCTTCCCGCTCTGCCACGCCGCCGAGCGCTACGCGCACAACCTGGAGTTCGAGGCCACGGAGGCCGCCTCCCACGTGGACGCCGAACTGGCGCCGTACCGGGGCCGGGTGACCGGCAACCGCCTCTTCTCGCTCTACGACCGCTGAGGGACCGCGATGACCGAGACCAGTACGCCCCGCAGCGAGCCCGCCGCTGCCGTCCTCCCCGCGGCCCGCCAGGTGCCGCCGACCGCGCCGCCGCCCGCGCCGCGGGCACCCTCGGCCGCAGGCCCCGCCTACGGCCCGCCCGGCGTCCTGGAGCGCCTGGGATCGGCCGTCTTCGCCCGGGTCAACCGGAGTCGGGAGTGGCATCAACTGCCGACCCCCATCGGCCTGTTGAACCTCAAGGTGATCCGCGACGAGCTGCGCCGGCACAACCTGCACGACACCTACGGCGCGGGCGGCGAGCGGCCGCGCCGCCCGAGCGCGACCCTGGCGCCGTACCGCTCCTACGACGGCTCCGGCTACGACCCGTACGACGAGGACATGGGACGGGCCGGCACCCGGCTGGACCGCAACGCCCCGCTGGAGCTCTGCCACCCGGGCAGCGAGCGGGAGTTGATGACCCCCAGCCCGCGCGAGGTCAGCCTGCAGCTGCTGGCCCGCCGCTCCTTCGTCCCGGCCCGCAGCCTCAACCTGCTGGCGGCCGCCTGGATCCAGTTCGAGAACCACGGCTGGGCCAACCACGGCGACAACGCGGAGGCCGAGCCGTTCACCGTCCCGCTGGCGGACGACGACGACTGGGCCGCCTGCCCGATGCGGGTCAAGCGCACCCGCCCGGACTCGCTGGCGCACACCACGCCCGGCGCGCCGCCCACCTACGAGAACACCCTCACCCACTGGTGGGACGGCTCGCAGGTCTACGGCTCCGACGAGGCCACCTGCCGCTCGCTGCGCACCGGTGAGGACGGCCGGATGGCGCTGCCCGGGGGCCGGCTGCCGGTCGACCCGCGGCCGGGGATGGGCTGCCTGGACGCCACCGGGATGAACGGCGACTACTGGGCGGGGCTGTCGCTGCTGCACACCCTGTTCGCCAAGGAGCACAACGCGATCTGCGACCACCTGCGCTCGCACCATCCGGCCTGGGACGACGAACGCCTGTTCCACACCGCCCGCTTGGTGAACACCGCGCTGATGGCGAAGATCCACACGGTGGAGTGGACCCCGGGCATCCTCGACACCCCGGTGCTGCACCGGGCGATGAACGCCAACTGGTACGGCGTGCTGCCCCGTTGGGTGAGCCGGCGGTTCGGCCGGATCGGCAAGGGGGAGATGCTCAGCGGCATCCTCGGATCGCCGACCGAGCACCACGCGGCGCCGTTCTCGATGACCGAGGAGTTCGTCTCGGCCTACCGGCTGCACCCGCTGATCCCCGACGAGCTGACCGTCCGCGACCACCGCGGCGGCGGCGTCCGGCACCGCATCGGCCTCGACGACATGCAGGGCGCCACCACCCGCAGCTCGGTGGACCAGTTCGGGATGAGCGACCTGTTCTACTCCTTCGGCACGGCCCACCCCGGCGCCCTGGTGCTCCACAACCACCCCGACGGGCTGCGCGACCTCGCCCGGCTCACCGGGGAGCACCTGGACCTCGGCACGGTGGACGTGCTCCGCGACCGCGAGCGCGGCATCCCCCGCTACAACGCCTACCGGCAGATGCTCCGCAAGCGCCCCGTCACCTCCTTCGAGGAGCTGACGGGCGGTCACCGGGCGGACAGCAAGCTGCTGGAGGAGGTCTACCAGGGCCGGCTGGACCTGGTGGACACCCTGGTCGGGAACCTCGCCGAGCCGCGCCCGGCCGGATTCGGCTTCAGCGACTCGCTGTTCCGGATCTTCGTGCTGATGGCCAGCCGGCGGCTGAAGAGCGACCGCTTCTTCACCACCGACTACCGCCCCGAGGTCTACACCCCCGAGGGCCTGCGCTGGATCGACCGCAGCACCATGGTGACGGTCCTGCTCCGGCACCACCCCGAACTCGCCGACGCCCTCGACGGCGTGACCAACGCCTTCGCCCCCTGGAGCCGACCGTGACCGAGTTCCCCGCCGCACGCCGTCCGCAGCCGTCCGCGCCGGTCGCCGGGCTGCGCCTGCACGCCACCGCCCTGCGCGAGCACGAGGAGCGGCTGCTGAAGGCCGTCGCCGCACTGGGCTGGGAGGGCCCGCAGGCGGAGGCGTTCCGGGAGCGGATCACCGAACTGGCCGCCCGCTGCGGCGCGGCGGCCGACGGTCTGGCCCGGTCCGCGGGGCGGATGGAACGGTGACCGGCGAGCCGCCGCCCGTGGTGCCCTTGTCCTCGGGGCCGTCCGCGGGGCCGTCCTCGGTGCCGTCCGCGCGGCCGCCTTCGGTGCGCACCACCGCGCTGCGGCTCGGGGCGGCCTGCCTCGGGGCCGCCCCCGCGGTGGTGCTGCGGCTGGCCGGGGTGCACCTGGATCCGGTGCCCGGGATGGTGCTGTTCGGGCTCGGGGTGCTCTCGGCCGCGCTGCTGCTGATGTGGGCGGCGGAGACCGCCCGGGCCGACATCGCGGGGCCGCTGGCGCTGGCGCTGCTGGCGTTCATCGCGGTCCTGCCCGAGTACGCCGTGGACCTCTGGTTCGCGTACACGGCGGGCTCCAAGCCGGAGTACGCCGCCTACGCCGCAGCCAACATGACCGGCGCGAACCGGCTGCTGGTCGGCGTGGGGTGGCCGATGGTGGCGCTCGCCGCGTACTTCGCGGCCCGGCGGGCGGGCGTGCGCCCCGGCGTGAGCCTGCGCGAACACCGCCGGATCGATGTCGCGTTCCTCGGTGCGGCCGCCGTCTTCGCCTTCCTGATGCCGCTGACCAGGGAGATCTCCTGGCTGGTCGGCGTCGTTCTGATCGTCTGGTACGCCTGCTACCTCTATCGGATCGGCCGCTGCAGCGAGACGGACGAGGAGGAACTGATCGGCGTCCCGGCCCGGTTGGCCGCCCTCCCGGCCCGGCGCAGGCGTCCCACCACGGTGCTGGTGTTCGCGGTCGCGGCCGCCGTGGTCTTCGCCTGCGCCGAGCCCTTCGCCACCTCGCTGGTCGACGCCGGCGCCTCGCTCGGCATCGACCGCTTCCTGCTGGTGCAGTGGCTGGCCCCGCTGGCCTCGGAGGCCCCCGAGCTGATCGTCGCGGTGGTCTTCGCCTGGCGGCTGCGCGGCGACGACGGGCTCGGCGCCCTGCTCTCCAGCAAGGTCAACCAGTGGACCCTGCTGATCGCCTGCCTCCCGCTCGCCTACGCGGCGGGCGGCGGCAGCTGGGCGCTCCCGCTGGTGGAGCGTCAGGTGGACGAGGTGCTGCTGACGGCGGCCCAGACCGTGCTGGCCGTCGTCCTGCTGCTGGACCTGCGCTTCCTGCCGTGGAAGGCGGGCCTGCTCTTCGCGCTGTTCGTGGTGCAGTTCGTCCTCCCCGGCGAGAACGACCGGCTGGTCCTCAGCTACGTCTACCTGGCCCTCGCTCTCGCCCTGCTCACCCGGCAGTGGCGCCAACTCGCTCCCACGGCCCGGGCCCTGGCCGGGAAAATCGAGGGCGACCCGCACTGACCCCCGTTAGCGTTGCCCGGCGTGACGACGAGCGGGAACGACCCCTTCCACACCTGGCTGGCGGTGCTCGCCGGGGAACCCGAGCTGGACCTGGACCCGGCCCGGCTGTCCGACGACGCGCTGGCCTGGCTGCGCGCCGTCCGGGACGCGCACGGCGAGGTCGCTCCGCCGTACCTGCCCGAACTGATGCTGGAGCGCCGCGCCGCGCTGGCCGAAACCGCCCTGGCGGCACTGCGCGCGGCGGCCGAGCGGGACCTCGGGCTCCCGCTCGACGACCTGCGGCCGGAGGTCGAGGCGGAGTGCGAGTTCGACCCGATCGGCTCGGTCGGCCTGTTCGGCGAGCAGGTCCGCGCGCTGGGCCTGGAGGAGGCGAAGGTGACCGTCGCGGACGCCGTCCAGACCTTCGTCGCCCACGTCCACCTGAGGGTCTGGCCGGTCTGCCGGGACCACGGGGCGGGCCTGCACCCGGGGCTGACGGACGGTCAGGCGGTGTGGTGCTGCCGGGTCGGCGGACACGACCTGCCGATGCCCTGAGCGGAGCGGCCGGTCCGTCGGAGGGGGTAAGCGCCCCGCGCGCGGGTACAGGAGTGAGGCGGCCGGAATGCGCCCTTGTTGTGCTAGCACATCGGCGCTAGCTTGAAGCATGACCAAGAAGCAGCTGAACGTCAGGGTGGATGCCACGACCGCCGAGATCGCCCGCGAGCGGGCCGAGCAGCAGGGGATCAGCATGAACCAGTACATCGAACGGCTCGTGCGCCAGGACATGGGCGAGGCCGGTCGGCTGTTCGTCGACACCGCGGCCCAGTTCATGAAGGAGTACGAGAGCGCCTTCCTCGCCGAGTTCGCCGGCTCCGAGCTCCAGGACGTGCGCCGTTGAAACTTGAGGTAGACCTGTCCTGGCTGCTCATGACCGCCGAGCAGTACACCCCGGGCGACCCCCAGGTGACCGACTACGGATCCCTGCTCGCCGCCGTCGCCCGGCACCAGGCCGAGATATTCGACATCACCGTCTACCCCGAACCGCAGGACCGCGCCGCGGCCCTGATGCACCAGCTGATCCGCGTCCCCGCGCTGGAGCGGACCAACGAACTGTTCGCGACCGCCGTCGCGTACTCCTACCTGGTGGCCAGCGGCTGCAACGTGGCCACCACCGCGCGCGAGGTGCGCAGCCTGGCCCGGGCGATCCGGGAGGGCAAGCTGAGCGTCAGCGGCGTCTCCGAGCGGCTGGCCGGCTGGATCGTCGAGGACCCCGAGGACGAAGAGGTCAGCGGCGACGACGACGGCGAGGGCGAAGCCGACTGAGCCCTCAGTAAGCTGGTGGCCCACCCCCGGACCGGCGAGGACCACCGACGTTGCTGCAGGACATCGAGCAGTACCTGGCCTGCCCGCACTGTGCCCGGCCGCTCGCCCTGGACGGGCGGACCCTGCGCTGTGCGTCGGGCCACGGCTTCGACCAGGCCAAGCAGGGCTACGTCAGCCTGCTGGCCGGTGACGCGCACACCGGGACGGGCGACACCGCCGAGATGGTCGCCGCCCGGAGCGGGTTCCTGTCGGCCGGGCACTACCGGCCGATCGCGGACGCGCTGGCGGTGGCCGCCGCCGGGGAGGGGCCGGTCGACGGCCTGATCGCCGACCTCGGCGCGGGCACCGGGCACTACCTGGCGCACGTGCTGGAGCGGGCCGGCGGGGTGGGCGCGGCGCTCGACATCTCCAAGTACGCCCTGCGGCGCGCGGCCAAGGTGCACCCGCGGATCGGCGCGCTGGTCTGCGATGCCTGGCGCCCCCTTCCGCTCCAGGACCGGTCCGCCGAGCTGCTGCTCAACGTCTTCGCGCCGCGCAACGGCCCCGAGATGCGCCGGGTGCTCCGGCCAGGCGGCCGGCTGCTGCTGGTCACCCCGACCTCCCGTCACCTCGGGGAGCTGGTGGCCGCGTTGGGCCTGCTCTCGGTGGACGAGGAGAAGGAGCGCCGCACCGAGGAGAAGCTCAGCCCCTGGTTCACCCGCACCGACCGCACCGAGGTCGAGTTCACCCTCCGGCTCGGGCGGGCGGAGGCGGAGGCCGTGGTGGCGATGGGCCCGAACGCCTGGCACACCGACCGGGAGGAGCTCGCCGCCGCCCTGGCCGGGCTGCCGGACCCGGTCGAGGTGACCGGCTCGGTGCTCCTCACCACCTACCGCTGACGGCTTCCGCCGCTTCCGCTCCTGACGGCCCGTCACTGCTGTCACTGCTGTCACGTCGGCACCCCCTCCGGCCTGCGCATATCACGGACCGACGCCCGTCCCGCGCGGCGGACCCGTTGGGATGAACCTCCGGAGCAGGCACGTTTCTGTGCGCCGGCCGACGGCTAACGTCCCCCGGGTGACCAGCGACGTTCTCCCGACACCCGCCGTCCGCCCCGTGCTCCGCCCCACGGTGGAGGAGCTGCGCCTCACCTCCTTCAAGTCGTACCGCCGCACCACCCTGCCGCTCGCCCCGCTGACGGTGCTGCACGGCCCGTCCGGGGTCGGCAAGTCGAACGCGCTGGACGCGCTGGCCACCCTCTCCCGGCTCGCCCTCGGCGAACCGATCGGCCCCTCGCTGGACGGCACCGGCTGCGCCTCCGGCCCGCTCGCGCTGCCGATCAGGGGCGGCATGCTGGGCTGCGTCCCGCACGGCCGGAACGCGATCATCCTGGGCTGCACCGTCCGCTCCGCCGACGGCCCGATCCGCCTGGAGCTGGTGGTCCGCACCGACGGGCCGGTCCGGGTCGCCCGGGAGTGGCTGACCTGCGCGGGGCGGACCCTGGTGGAGACCGGGGAGCAGGACGTGGCGCACGGCAAGGTCAACGTCACCTGGCACAACGACACCCGGCAGGGCGACATCCGGGCGCCGTTCCCCAGCGAGAGCCTGATCACCGCTCAGATCCCGCTCCGGGTGGCCGGGTCCTCGGCCGGCGAGCGCAGGGTGCTGGCCGCCGCCGAGCAGCTGCTCACCGCCCTGCGCGAGGTGTTCCCGATGCACCCGGTGCCCGCGCTGATGCGGGACTGGTCCGGGTACGAGCCCGAAGCACGGCTGCTCGGCACGGCCGCCAACGTCTCCGCCGTCCTGGCGCGGATCCGGCAGGAGTGCACCCGCCGGTACGGGCGGCTGCTGAAGGCCGTCCAGCAGGCCGCCCCGCACCCGCTGCTGGGCCTGGACGTCAGCCGCCGCGGCCCGGACTCCCGGGAGGAGCTGATGGCCGTCTTCGACGAGGGGGTGCTCGGCCGGACCAGCGCCGACCAGGCCTCCGACGGCATGCTGCGGCTGCTGGCCTTCGCCGCCGTGCTGCTCACCGGCGCCGGGGTGCTGGACGTGGACCCGGCGGGCGAGGTGCCGTCGGCGCACCGTCAGCTCACCGTGCTGGCGGAGGACCTGTCGGCGGGTCTGGCGCCCGAGCAGGTGGTCGCGCTGCTGCGGCTGGCCAAGGAGGTGTGTGCCAAGGAGGACCTCAGGCTGCTCGCCGCGGTGCAGGACCCGGGCCCGGCCCGGGAGGCGGGCGAGGAGGTGTCGCTCGTCGAGTGCCGGCGGGATCCGGCCAGCGGACACAGCGTGCTCCGGCCGGAGGCGGCCCGGGTGCCCGCGCAGTCGGCCCGCGGCGGCGCCGACGCGGCGGCGATGGGGTAGACCTGTTCGCATGACGACCGACAACACCCTGGACGAGCTCCAGCAGCGGCTCGCCGACTTCGCGGCGGCGCGGGGCTGGGGGCCCTTCCACACCCCGAAGAACCTGGCCGCCGCGCTCACCGTGGAGGCGGGCGAACTGCTGGAGATCTTCCAGTGGTTGACGCCCGAACAGGCCGAGACGGTGATGGCCGAGCCGGAGCGCGCGCACCGGGTCCGGGACGAGGTGGCCGACGTGCTCGCCTACCTGCTCCAGTTCTGCAGCGCCGTCGGCGTGGATCCGGCGGCCGCCCTCGCGGCGAAGATCGAGCGCAACGAGGTCCGCTTCCCGGTCTGAGCGCGGGGCCCGAGGCCGCCCGTGGTCGTCCGTGGTCGCCCGTGCGGGTGACACGCGTTGTCCACAGGGGGCGGTTGTCCACAGGGCGGGGCGACTTCCGGCCGTCCGGCCGCCGCCCGTCGCAGTCTTGCCGCGTGACGCACCGTCAGCCACGGCGGTGCGGTCCCACGCGAGCGAGGGGAGCGGCCGGGATGGACGCGCTGCGATTGATCAAGACCACTCGGCACGCCCTGGCGGAGGCCAGGAGCGTGCCGGACGTGCTGGCGGAGGCCTGGCAGGCGGCCCTGCTCACCGAGGCGGTCGGGGCCGGCATCGCCGGCCAGGGGGACGGCGAGCTGGCCCCGCTCGGGCAGCTGCTCTGCGACGCCGGCGCGCACGCGGTCGGCTGCCTGGAGCTGCCGGGGCCGGCCGAGGGCGGTGCCCGGGCCGGCGGGGACCGTTCGGGAGGGGACCGTTCGGGCGGGGACCAGTCGGGAGGGGACCAGGAGTGGCACCGGGCGGACTGGGGAGGGAACGGGCGGGCCTCCCGGCTGGACGAGCTGGGCGAGGCGGGGCCGGTGCTCACCGAGCTGGCGCTGCTGCTCCACGAGATGGCCGAGGCGCTGGTGGTGCTGGCCTGCGGGGCGGACGAGGAGGGCCTCTACTGGCGCTGCATCGACGGGGTGGACGCCGGGGCCGAGTGCAAGGACACGGTGGCCGAGCTGCTCCGGGCGGTCCGTCGCCGGATGCCGGAGACCTCGGGCCCGGTGGGGGTGGGTGCGGCCGGTCCGGTGGATGCGGTGGCCACGGGCGCGGTGCCCCCGGGAGAGATGCCGGAGCCAGGGCCGGCGTCGGAGCCGGAGCCGGCGTCGGAGTCGGAGCCCGGCCCGGTGCGGGCGATCGGCGGTCAGGCGGGGGACGGCGGGGCCGGACCGACGGGGAGCCAGGGGGTGCCGACCTTGGTCGTACCGCTGGGGCCGCCGGTCGCGGCGCGCGACGGTCAGCCCCGGGCGGCGGCGTCCGTCGAGAGGTCGTCCGGTCGGCGGCGGGCCTCGGCGCGGTCGGCGGAGGACTGCAGATCGGCGTCCAGTCCGGCGAGGTCGGCGTTCAGGTCGGCCAGCAGCCGCTGCATCTGCTCCAGCAGGCTCATCGGCGCTGCGGCCGGGGCGGGCGTGGTCTGCTGTGGTGCGGTGGGTGCCTCGGACCAGGGCTCGGACATGAGCGGACCCCTTCAGCTCGGTAGTGCGGTGTGACCCGACGGATGTCGGTGGCGGGGCCACCGCTCGGGCAAGCGGCCCCGCGGGTCCAACGAACCCGGCCGGAGCCCGGTCACCGCAGACCACTCGTAGAGGTCCAACACCCGCCCGCGGTCAGCCCCAGGGGTGATCCCGGTTTGCGGCCGGGCCCGCCGCTCGGCTACCGGGGGCCGGCTGCCGGGGTCGGGGACGACGCGCTCGGGAACGACGCGCTCGGGAACGACGCGGGCGCGGCACCGGGAGTCCCGGTGCCGCGCCCGTCGGCGGCCGATCCTGACCGGAGGTCAGTTGTGCGCGTGCAGCTCGGCGTTGAGGCCGCCCCACGAGCCGGACCGCGCGATCACCTCGACCGCACCGGTCTGCGAGTTGCGACGGAACAGCAGGTTGTCCTGGCCGGAGAGCTCGACCGCCTTGGCGACCTTGCCGTCCGGGGTGGTGACGCGGGTGCCGGCGGTCACGTACAGACCGGCCTCCACCACGCAGTCGCTGCCCAGCGAGATGCCGATGCCGGCGTTGGCGCCGAGCAGGCAGCGCTCGCCGACCGAGACGACCTGCTTGCCGCCGCCCGACAGGGTGCCCATGATCGAGGCGCCGCCGCCGATGTCGCTGTGGTCGCCGACCACGACGCCCGCGCTGATCCGGCCCTCCACCATCGAGGTGCCCAGGGTGCCGGCGTTGAAGTTGACGAAGCCCTCGTGCATCACGGTGGTACCGACGGCCAGGTGCGCGCCGAGGCGGACACGGTCCGCGTGGGCGATCCGGACGCCGCTCGGCGCCACGTAGTCGGTCATCCGGGGGAACTTGTCGATCCCGTACACGGCCAGCTGCCCGCCCTGCGCGCGGACGGCGAGCCGGGCGCGCTCGACCAGGTCCACCGGCACCGGGCCGATGCTGGTCCAGGCGACGTTGGCCAGCAGGCCGAAGATGCCGTCCAGGTTCTGGCCGTGCGGCTTGACCAGACGGTGGCTCAGCAGGTGCAGGCGCAGGTAGGCGTCGTGCGCGTCCACCGGCTTCTCGTCCAGCGAGGAGATGGTGGTGCGCACCGCGATCACCTCGACGCCGCGGCGGGCGTCGGTGCGCAGCGCCTCGGCCGCGCCCTGGCCGAGGGCGGCGTCGGCCTCCTCGGCGGTCAGCCGGACGGTCCCGGACGGGCCGGGGGCGTCGGCCAGCTCCGGGGCCGGGTACCAGGTGTCGAGGATGGTGCCGTCCTCGGCGACGGTCGCCAGACCGACGGCGAGGGCACCGCTTGCGAGGGTGGAGGTTTCAGCAGTCACATCGAGCACGTTAACGAATCGCCCCCCGCCCTGACGAACACGCTCACCGACCGGACAGGTCGTGCGTCCCCGCTGGTCACCCGGGGAAAACCCGGTGTCGGCCCGGCCGGGCCTCGGCGATACTCGGACGGGTGTTCATCTCGATCTCCACCACAGGAACGGCCGAACGCCCGGCTTCCGACCTGGGCTTTCTGCTCCACAAGCACCCCGACAAGGTGCAGCAGTTCTCGACGTCGCACGGCGAGGCCCACGTCTTCTACCCAGAAGCGGGCGAGCGGTCGTGCACGGCGGTGATGCTGCTGGACGTCGACCCGGTCGCGCTGGTCCGCAAGGGCCGCGGCAAGGGCCGCTCGGGGTCGCCCGACTTCGCCCTGGCCCAGTACGTCAACGACCGCCCCTACGCCGCCTCCTCGCTGCTCGCGGTCGCGTTGCGCACGGTCTTCCGGACGGCGATGAAGGGCGTCTGCGAGCTGCGCCCCGGCCTGGCCGAGCAGCCCCGGCCGCTGCGGATCGCGCTGCCCGCCGTGCCGGCCAACGGCGCTGGCGAGGGCGGTGGCCCGGCCATGGTGCGCCGCCTGTTCGAGCCGCTCGGCTGGCAGGTCGAGGCGGAGGCGATCCCGCTGGACGAGGCCTTCCCGGAGTGGGGCGCGTCCCGCTACGTCCGGGTGGAGCTGACGGCGGAGCTGCGGCTGGCCGACGCGCTCCAGCAGCTGTACGTGCTGCTGCCGGTGCTGGACGGCTCGAAGCACTACTGGGTCGCTCCCGACGAGGTGGACAAGCTGCTCGCGGCGGGCGAGGGCTGGCTCGGGGCCCACCCGGAGCTCGGCCTGATCACCCGTCGGTACCTGGCCCGCCGCTGGTCGCTGACCAGGGTGGCGATGGAGCGCCTGGAGCTGGCCCGGCTGGCCGAGGCGGACGACCGAGAGGCGGAGGAGCTCGACAACGCGGTGGACGACGGCCCGGAGGGGGCCGGCACCGCGGACGCCTCCGAGGCTCCGGGCTCGCCGGAGGAGAGCGCCAAGCCGGTCGGCCTGGCGGTACTGCGCCGGGAGGCGATCCTGGCCGCCCTGCGCGAGACCGGTGCGGCCCGGGTGCTCGACCTCGGCTGCGGCCAGGGCGAGTTGGTGGCCGAGCTGCTCAAGGACCCGGCGGTCACCGAGGTGCTCGGGGTGGACGTGTCCTCCCGCGCCCTGTCGGCGGCGGCCCGCAAGCTCCGGCTGGACCGGATGTCGGAGCGTCAGGCCGCCCGGGTCGGGCTGGTCCAGGGCGCGCTCACCTACACCGACGCCCGGCTGAAGGGCTACGACGCGGCGGTCCTCTCCGAGGTGATCGAGCACCTCGACCTGCCCCGGCTGCCCGCGCTGGAGTACGCGGTGTTCGGCGCGGCCCGCCCCGGCGCGGTCGTGGTGACCACGCCGAACGTCGAGTACAACGTCCGCTGGGAGACGCTGCCGGCCGGCCACGTCCGGCACGCCGACCACCGCTTCGAGTGGGACAGGGCGGAGTTCCTGGCCTGGGCCGGGAAGGTGGCCGCCGACTACGGGTACACCGTCACCGTCCGTCCGGTGGGTCCGCTGGACGAGGAGGTCGGCGCGCCGACCCAGCTCGCCCTGTTCCGCCGCGACGACACCGCACCGACCACCACCGACTCCCACGAGAGGAGCGCTGCCTGATGACCACCCAGAACCGCACCGACACCCCCGATGACGAGCAGCCGCGCGTCCGCTCCCTCCCGGTCACCGACGTCTCGCTGGTAGTCCTGATCGGCTCCAGCGGCTCCGGCAAGTCGACCTTCGCCCGCCGTCACTTCCGCCCGACCGAGGTGGTCTCCTCGGACTTCTGCCGGGGTCTGGTCGCCGACGACGAGAACGACCAGTCCGCCTCGGCCGACGCCTTCGACGTGCTCCACTACATCGTCGGCAAGCGGCTGGCGGCCGGCCGCCGCACCGTGGTGGACGCCACCAACGTCCAGGCCGAGGCGCGCCGCCAGCTGATCAAGATCGCCCGGGACCACGACGTCCTGCCGATCGCCATCGTGCTGGACGTGCCGGAGGGCGTCTGCGCCGAGCGCAACCGCACCCGCCCGGACCGGCAGCTGCCCGCGCACGTGATCCCCCGTCAGCAGCGCGAGCTGCGCCGCTCGCTGCGCGGGCTGGAGCGCGAGGGCTTCCGCAAGGTGCACGTCCTGCGCGGCGAGGCGGAGGTCGAGGCGGCCGAGATCCGCACCGAGAAGCGCTACAACGACCTGCGGCACCTCAGCGGCCCGTTCGACGTCATCGGTGACGTCCACGGCTGCCGCTCCGAGCTGGAGACCCTGCTCACCACCCTCGGCTACCGGCTCACCCGGGACGGGCAGGGCCGCCCGGTGGACGCCGTCCACCCCGAGGGCCGCACCGCCGTCTTCGTCGGTGACCTGGTCGACCGCGGCCCGGACAGCCCGGGCGTGCTCCGCCTGGTGATGGGCATGGTCGGCGCGGGCCACGCGCTCTGCGTGCCCGGCAACCACGAGAACAAGCTCGGCCGCTGGATGGACGGCCGCAAGGTCACCGTCTCCTACGGCCTCCAGGAGAGCATCGACCAGCTGGCGGAGGAGACCGAGGAGTTCCGCGCCGAGGCGCGGGCCTTCATGCGCGGCCTGGTCAGCCACTACCTGCTGGACGAGGGCCGGCTGGTGGTCTGCCACGCCGGTCTGCCGGAGAAGTACCACGGCCGCAACTCCGGCCGGGTCCGCTCGCACGCCCTGTACGGCGACACCACCGGCGAGACCGACGAGTACGGCCTGCCGGTCCGCTACCCGTGGGCGGAGGAGTACCGGGGCAAGGCCCTGGTGGTCTACGGCCACACCCCGGTGCCGACCGCGAGCTTCCTCAACAACACCATCTGCCTGGACACCGGCTGCGTCTTCGGCGGCAGCCTGACCGCGCTGCGCTACCCGGAGCGGGAGGTCGTCTCCGTCCCGGCCGAGCAGGAGTGGTACGCCCCGGTGCGCCCGATGCGCACCGACGCCCCGGGCGCCCGGGAGGGACGCCCGCTCGACCTGGCGGACGTGACGGGCCGTCGGGTGGTGGAGACCGCCCACCACGGCCGGGTCTCGGTCCGGGAGGAGAACGCGGCCGCTGCGCTGGAGGTGATGAGCCGCTTCGCGCTCGACCCGCGGCTGCTCGCCTACCTGCCGCCGACCATGGCACCGGTCGCCACCTCCCGCCGGGAGGGCTACCTGGAGCACCCCGACGAGGCCTTCGCCGCCTACCGCTCGGCCGGCGTCCGGCAGGTGGTCTGCGAGGAGAAGCACATGGGCTCGCGGGCCGTGGTGCTGCTCGCCAGGGACGGGGCGGCGCTGGAGAAGCGCTTCGGGGTCGAGGGCCCCGGCGCGATCTGGACCAGGACGGGCCGGGCCTTCCTGGCCGACGAGGAGCTGACCGGCGCGGTGCTCGACCGCCTGCGCACGGCGGCCGAGCGGGCCGGGCTGTTCGAGGAGCTGGCGACCGACTGGCTGCTGCTGGACGCCGAGCTGATGCCCTGGTCGCTCAAGGCCGTCGAGCTGCTGCGCCGTCAGTACGCGGCGGTCGGCGCGGCCGCCGGTTCGGCGCTGCCGCAGGTGATCGCCGCCCTGGAGGCGGGGGAGGCCCGTGGCCTGCCGCTGGCCGGGCTGACCGCCCGTCAGCGCCGGCGCGCGGCGGACGCCGAGGCCTTCGTCGAGTCCTACCGCCGCTACTGCTGGCCGACGGAGGGGCTCACCGGTCTGCGGCTGGCCCCCTTCCAGGTGCTGGCGGCGGAGGGGGCCAACCTCGCCACCCTCCCGCACGACCGGCACCTGGCCTGGATCGACCGCCTGGTCGAGGCGGACGACCAGGACGCCCCGGTCCTGCGGCACACCGGCCGTCTGCTGGTGGACACCGCCGACGAGGCCTCGGTCGCGGCCGGCACCGCCTGGTGGGAGGAGCTGACCGCCGCCGGCGGCGAGGGCATGGTGGTGAAGCCGCTGGCCTCCCTGGTCCGCGGCGACGGTCGCCCCCGCGCGGGCGAGGACGAGGACGGGCAGCGGGCCGAGGACGGGCAGCGGACCGAGGACGCCGGGGCCGGCCCGGGGGAGACCGCCGGTGGCGGCCGCCTGGTCCAGCCCGGCGTCAAGGTCCGCGGCCGGGAGTACCTGCGGATCATCTACGGCCCGGACTACACCGAGCACCTCGACCAGCTGCGTCAGCGCTCGCTCGGCCACAAGCGCTCGCTGGCCCTGCGCGAGTACGCGCTCGGTCTGGAGGCGCTGGACCGCCTGGCGGCGGGGGAGCCGCTCTGGCGGGTGCACGAGGCGGTCTTCGCCGTCCTCGCGCTGGAGTCGGAGCCGGTCGACCCCCGGCTCTGACGGTCCGTCGGGGCCACCGCCGTCACGGGTGGTGGCCCCGGCCCGGACTCACCTCTCCATCGATGCATAGAAATTCAGGGAGTCGTATACACTTCCCATCTCACTGTCCCCGCAGCAACCCAGGAGCCCGGCATGGCCTTCAACCTCCGTAACCGGCACTTCCTCAAGGAGCTGGACTTCACCGCTCAGGAGTTCCGCTTCCTGATCGACCTGTCCGCCCAGCTCAAGGCCGCCAAGTACGCGGGGACGGAGCAGCGCCGCCTGGTCGGCAAGAACATCGCGCTGGTCTTCGAGAAGACCTCCACCCGCACCCGCTGCGCCTTCGAGGTGGCCGCCCACGACCAGGGCGCCACCACCACCTACCTCGACCCCTCCGGCTCGCAGCTCGGCCACAAGGAGTCGATCAAGGACACCGCCCGGGTGCTGGGCCGGATGTTCGACGGCATCCAGTACCGGGGCCACGGCCAGGTGCTGGTCGAGGAGCTGGCCGAGTTCGCCGGCGTCCCGGTGTGGAACGGCCTGACCGACGAGTGGCACCCGACCCAGGCGCTGGCCGACGTGCTGACCATCACCGAGCACACCACCGAGCCGCTGGAGCGGACCACCCTGGTCTACCTCGGTGACGCCCGCTTCAACATGGGGAACTCACTGCTCGTCACCGGTGCCCTGCTCGGGATGGACATCCGGATCGTCGCGCCCAAGCAGCTCTGGCCGAGCGAGGAGGTGCAGCAGGCGGCCCGGGAGCTGGCCGGGGCCAGCGGGGCCCGGATCACCCTCACCGAGGACGTGGCGGCGGGCGTGGCCGGGGCCGACTTCCTCTACACCGACGTCTGGGTCTCGATGGGCGAGCCCAAGGAGGTCTGGGCCGAGCGGGTCGAGCTGCTGAAGCCGTACCAGGTCTCGATGGACACCATCAAGGCCACCGGGAACCCGAAGGTCAAGTTCCTGCACTGCCTCCCGGCCTTCCATGACCTGGGCACCGAGGTCGGCCGGCAGATCCACGCGGCCACCGGCATGTCCGAGCTGGAGGTCACCGACGAGGTCTTCGAGTCCCACCACTCGGTGGTCTTCGACCAGTCGGAGAACCGCCTCCACACCATCAAGGCCGTCCTGGTGGCCACCCTCGGCTCCTGACGCCCCTTCGGGACGGGCGGCAGGACTGGCGGCAGGGCAGAAGGGCGGGCGGGCAGAAGCGCAGGCGGGTGGGGAGCGTCAGAAGTCCACGTTGACGCAGCCCACCCGCTGCGCCAGCGAGTGCCCCTGCCCGTCCTGCCCGGCGTGCAGCACCAGCGACCCGGCCCCGCCCGGGCGGAACTCCCAGGCCACGGTGGAGCGGGCCGCCGCCCGGCCGTGCTCGTCGGTGCGCAAGGTGAGCCAGAGCTCGTTGCGGTCGTTGGCGTAGGCCGGGTCGGTGGAGGGCTGCACCGGGTCGGCCCGGTCCTGGTAGTGCGGGCCCGCGTCGCCGGGCGCGGTGCCGCAGCCCCGCACGTGCGCGTGCACGGGGTAGGTGTGACCGGGCGTCAGTCCGTCCACCTCCACGGACACGGTGGTGGTGCCGCCGGCGCGCTCCACCACCACCCGCACGGCGGCGCCGTAGGGCACGGCCTCCGGCGCGAAGCTCACGGCGGTGGCGGGCACGATCCCGTCCGGCCGGTCGAAGGCCGCCTCCACCGTGGTGCACGGCAGGACGGTGGCGGGCAGCAGCGCGAGCGCGGCCAGGGCAGGGGCGGCGGGCATGGCGGGGCCTCTCGGCTCTCGGGGCGGACGTCCGCCCCCAAGCTGCCAGTTGATCCCGCTCCGCCCCGCCCGGCACTCACCGGGACCCGCCGAAGTCACCCGTACGAGGGGCCCGCCGATACGAGGGGCCCGCCGATGCCCCCGGGCGGGAGGGCCTCAGCCGGCCTTCGGGGCGAGGGTCGCCCGGCCGTCGGTGTACACCTTGATCTCGGCGGCCGCCCGCGCGGCCTGCTCCGCGCTGATCGTGGTGGTCCAGGACGGGCTGAGCACGACCGCCTCCAACTGCTCCAGACTCATCGGCGGTCCCGCGAGCCGCTTCTCCCGCTGACGGTCCATCACGCTGTTGCTGGATGCGGAAACCCGCACGCGGTCGGCGCGCAGCAGGTCGGCGCCACGCTGCACGTCCTCACCGACCCGGCTCTCCCACACCAGCAGCCGGCTGCCGTCCGGCCGGGTGGAGCTCCGGCAGACGAGCTGGGGCCCGCGGTTCGCGCAGTCGAAGACGTCGCCGTCGGTACCCGGCACCCCCGGCTTCCCGGCGGTGGGGGAGAAGTCCGGGGTCAGGGCCATCCCGATCCGGGCGGTGCCCGCGTCGGTCCGGACGGTGAGCTCCCCGCGGGCCTCGGGCTGGGCCGTGCCGGGCAGGAGGTCCCGCCCGGTGTAGTCGCCGTGCGTCAGTGCGACGGGGACCAGCCGGGCCAGGTTCAGGACGGCCGCCTGTCCGGTGAGCGGGACCTGTCCGGCAGCGGTCGCCGGGGTACCGCCACTTGCCGCCGTCAACGCCACGCGGGTTCCGTCGGCGGGCTCGCCCGGCCCCGGGGTGACGGTCAGCGCCCCGCCGACGGCCAACACCGCCACGACCGCCGTGGCGCCGGCCACCCCGAAGGCCCGCCGCCTCCGGAGCGCCGCCCCTTCCCGCGCCGCCCCGGCGATCAGCGGCCCCAGGTCCGGCGCGGCGTCCCCCACCGCGTCGCCGAACACCTTCTGCACGTCCTTCGGTTCCATCTGACATCCCCTCGGATCGGACTGGTCGAATGCGGTACGGACACGGCTGCCGCCGCCCCGGCTGACGTCCCGGCTGATGTCCCGGTCGACGCCCCGGTTCACGGCGCGGAGAGCTGGTCGAGCGGCCCGAGCGCGGTGCGCAGCCGCCCCAGCGCCCGCAGGCACTGGCTGCGGACGGCGCCCGGCCGGAGCTGAAGCTCGGCGGCGGTCTCCTCGACGCTGCGGTCCTCCCAGTACCGGAGCACCAGCACGGCCCGGTCCCGCGGCGGGAGTTGGGCCAGGGCGGCGAGGAGGGTGACCCGCAGGGCCGGGTCACCGTCCGGTGCGGCGGGCGGTTCGGGCAGCTCGCCGAGCGAGGGCCGTTCGCCGGACCGCTTGAGCCGACGGTGCGACAGGAAGCAGCGCATCAGGACGCTGCGCGCGTACGCCTCGGGGGAGTCGGCCCGGCGGACCCGTCCCCAGGAGGCGTGGATGCGGGCCAGCGCGGTCTGGGTCAGGTCCTCCGCGAGGTGCCAGTCGCCGCAGAGCAGCAGCGCGGTGCGGAACAGCGCGCCGCCCCTGTGCTGGGCGAACTCCTCGAACTCCCGCAGTCTCTTCTCGGACCGCCGGCTGCTCCCGAGCAAGGCGCCTCCCCCGTACCGGCCCCGCCCGGTGCGAGGCAGCCGATACCCAGACGCCCGAGCGCCCGGGCCGCGTTACGGCTCCGGCGAAGGTGACCTGATGTTGTGTGAGGGCGGTCCGAGCGGAACTTTGGACAGGTGCTCAAGGACGGCTGTCAGATAGGGGCATGCCTGACGTGGAGACGGCGCACCCATGCACTATGGTTTATCTCGACATCGAGATAACTCCGCGCTAGGGTCTATCTTGACGTCAAGATACTTGCCGAGAGGCGTACGCCTCCCAAGGTGGCGGCCAGGCCCAAGTTAGGGTCACCTTACCACCGGGTGGATCCAGAAGGACCAGAAGGAGTCAGTCGTGTCCGCGAACAGCTTCGACGCCCGCAGCTCGCTGCAGGTGGGCGACGAGTCGTACGAGATCTTCAAGCTCTCCGCCGTCGAGGGTGCCGAGCGGCTGCCGTACAGCCTCAAGGTCCTGCTGGAGAACCTGCTCCGCACGGAGGACGGCGCGAACATCACCGCCGACCACATCCGCGCGCTCGGCAACTGGGACGAGAACGCCCAGCCGAGCCAGGAGATCCAGTTCACCCCGGCCCGCGTGATCATGCAGGACTTCACCGGCGTGCCCTGCGTGGTCGACCTGGCCACCATGCGCGAGGCCGTGAAGGAGCTGGGCGGCGACCCGGCGAAGATCAACCCGCTCGCCCCGGCCGAGCTGGTCATCGACCACTCCGTCATCGCGGACAAGTTCGGCACCCCGGACGCCTTCGTCCAGAACGTCGAGATCGAGTACGGCCGCAACAAGGAGCGCTACCAGTTCCTGCGCTGGGGCCAGACCGCGTTCGACGAGTTCAAGGTCGTCCCGCCCGGCACCGGCATCGTCCACCAGGTCAACATCGAGCACCTGGCCCGCACCGTCATGGTCCGCGGCGGCCAGGCGTACCCCGACACCTGCGTCGGCACCGACTCGCACACCACCATGGTCAACGGCCTGGGCGTGCTGGGCTGGGGGGTCGGCGGCATCGAGGCCGAGGCTGCGATGCTCGGCCAGCCGGTCTCCATGCTGATCCCGCGCGTGGTCGGCTTCAAGCTGACCGGCGAGCTGCCGGCCGGCACCACCGCCACCGACCTGGTGCTCACCATCACCGAGATGCTGCGCAAGCACGGTGTGGTCGGCAAGTTCGTCGAGTTCTACGGCGACGGCATCGGCTCCATCCCGCTGGCCAACCGCGCCACCATCGGCAACATGTCGCCGGAGTTCGGCTCGACCTGTGCGATCTTCCCGATCGACGCCGAGACCATCAACTACCTGAAGCTCACCGGCCGCGACGAGCAGCAGCTCGCCCTGGTCGAGGCGTACGCCAAGGAGCAGGGCCTCTGGCACAACCCGGCCCACGAGCCGGTCTACTCCGAGTACCTCGAGCTGGACGTCTCCACCGTCGTCCCGTCGATCTCCGGCCCGAAGCGCCCGCAGGACCGCGTGATCCTGGCCGAGGCCGCGGGCAAGTTCGCCGAGGCCCTCCCGGCGTACTCCGCCGAGGCCAGCAAGCCGACCTCGGTGACCGCCCCCGACGGGTCCGAGTACCAGATCGACAACGGCGCGGTCGTGATCGCCTCGATCACCTCCTGCACCAACACCTCGAACCCCTCCGTCATGCTGGGCGCCGCCCTGCTGGCGAAGAAGGCCGTCGAGAAGGGCCTCACGGTCAAGCCGTGGGTCAAGACCACCCTGGCCCCCGGGTCCAAGGTCGTCATGGACTACTACGAGAAGGCCGGCGTCCTCCCCTACATGGAGAAGCTGGGCTTCAACCTGGTCGGCTACGGCTGCGTCACCTGCATCGGCAACTCGGGCCCGCTGCCCGAGGAGGTCTCCGCCGCGGTGAACGAGTCCGACCTCGCGGTCGTCTCGGTGCTCTCGGGCAACCGCAACTTCGAGGGCCGGATCAACCCGGACGTCAAGATGAACTACCTGGCCTCCCCGCCGCTGGTGGTCGCCTACGCCCTCGCCGGCAACATGAACGTCGACATCACCCGCGACGCGCTGGGCCAGGACGCCGACGGCAACGACGTCTTCCTCGCCGACATCTGGCCGTCCGAGCAGGAGGTCGCCGACACCGTCGCCGGCTCCATCGACGAGGAGATGTTCGCCAACGGCTACCAGGACGTCTTCGCCGGCGACCACCGCTGGCAGTCGCTCCCGGTCCCGACCGGCAACACCTTCGAGTGGGACGCCGAGTCCACCTACGTCCGCAAGCCCCCGTACTTCGAGGGCATGGCCAAGACCCCGAGCCCGGTGAGCGACATCGCCGGCGCCCGCGTCCTGGCCAAGCTGGGCGACTCGGTCACCACCGACCACATCTCCCCGGCCGGCAACATCAAGCCGGGCACCCCGGCCGCGCAGTACCTCACCGAGAACGGCGTGGAGAAGCGCGACTTCAACTCGTACGGTTCCCGCCGTGGCAACCACGAGGTGATGATCCGCGGCACCTTCGCCAACATCCGCCTGCGGAACCAGATCGCCGAGGGCACCGAGGGCGGCTACACCCGCGACTTCACCCAGGCCGACGCGCCGGTGTCGTTCATCTACGACGCCTCGCAGAACTACCAGGCCGCCGGCATCCCGCTGGTCGTCCTGGCGGGCAAGGAGTACGGCTCGGGCTCGTCCCGCGACTGGGCCGCCAAGGGCACCGCGCTGCTCGGCGTCAAGGCCGTCATCGCCGAGTCCTACGAGCGCATCCACCGCTCGAACCTGATCGGCATGGGCGTCCTCCCGCTGCAGTTCCCGGAGGGCCAGAACGCCGAGTCCCTCGGCCTCACCGGCGAGGAGACCTTCTCCTTCACCGGCGTGACCGAGCTCAACGAGGGCCGCACCCCGAAGACCGTCAAGGTCAAGGCCGGGGACGTGGAGTTCGACGCGGTCGTCCGCATCGACACCCCCGGTGAGGCGGACTACTACCGCAACGGCGGCATCCTGCAGTACGTGCTGCGCAGCCTGATCGGTTAATCAAGCACAGCAACGGCTGACGAAGCTGAACCCGAGGGGCCCGGACCGCACCAGCGGTCCGGGCCCCTTGTGCGTTCGCCCGCAATGGACTACACCTCTCAAGCAGCACTTGGTCCAGACCATTTGACGCTGTTTCAGAGATTGGGTCCCCCATATGCCCAGGCGAACCTCTGCACTGCTCGCGGCCGTCACGGCGGCCGCCGTCCTCGCCCCCACCGCCGCGTACGCCCACGACGCGGACCGCACACCGCAGCTGAAGGGCCAGCGGGTCGGCTACTTCACCCAGTGGGGCGTCTACTCCGGCTTCTCGTTCAAGAACGTCCAGACCTCCGGCCAGGCCGGCAAGCTCACCGTCGTCAACTACGCCTTCGGCAACGTCAGCGCCGAGGGCAAGTGCTTCGAGGCCAACGAGGCGGGCGTCGGCGACGCCTGGGCGGACTACCAGCGCCCGGTCGGCGCCGAGGAGTCGGTGGACGGGGTGGCCGACGCGGACGCCCAGCCGCTCAAGGGCTCGTTCAACCAGCTGCGCAAGCTCAAGGCCAAGAACCCCCAGCTGAAGGCCGTGATCTCGCTCGGCGGCTGGACCTGGTCCAAGTACTTCTCGGACGCCGCGCTGACCGACGCCTCGCGCAAGGCCTTCGTCTCCTCCTGCCTGGACCTCTACGTCAGGGGGAACCTGCCGCAGCTGGGCTCCGCCGAGGGCGGCCCGGGCTCGGGCCTGGGCGTCTTCGACGGCATCGACATCGACTGGGAGTACCCGGGCGGCGACGGCGACCCGGGGAACGTCTCGCGCCCCGAGGACGGCCACAACTTCACCCTGCTGATGGCCGAGTTCCGGCGCCAGCTGGACGAGCTGGGGAAGAAGTCCCGCAAGCACTACCTGCTCACCGCGGCCGTCGCGGCCAACGACAAGGTGGCCGACCGGCTGGAGCTGCCGCAGGTGGCCAAGTCGGTGGACTGGCTGAACCTGATGACCTACGACCTGCACGGCCCGTGGGAGGGCAAGGGGCCGACCAACAACCAGGCCCCGCTGTTCGCGGTGAAGGGCGACCCCGCGCCGGTCCGGCGCAGCGCGGACAAGGCCGTCCGGCACTACATCGACAAGGGCCTGCCGGCCCGGCAGACGGTGGTCGGGGTGCCGTTCTACTCGCACACCTGGACCGGGGTGCAGCCCGGCCCCAAGGGCGACGGCCTGTTCCAGCCCGCCACCGCCTCCGGCGGCGACGTGGCCTACAAGGACCTGAAGGGCCTGCCGGGCGCCGTGCACACCGACTGGCGCTCGGGCGTCAGCTGGAAGTACGACGGGAACACCTTCTACACCTTCGACACCCCCGAGGTGCTGACCGCCAAGGCCGCCTACTCCCGGCTCACCGGCCTGGGCGGCGTGATGGCCTGGGCGCTGGACCACGACGACGCCCAGGGCACTCTGGTGAAGGCCCTTGACAAGGGCATGAAGTACTGACGTAGCGTCATCCCGGGTCCGGATGCCCACCTGCGCGGCTTCGCGCGTCACTGTTCTGTGATGCGCGAAGCTGCGCATTTCTATGTTCAAACGAACACAAGCGCGCTAGATTTCTGCTTGCCGACGGGGTCGCCAGGCAAATATGCAGGCTCCCTGCACATTGCACATGCTGCACCGCCGACAACGCTTTGGCTCCCACGAGTCACATCGGGCAGTCCGGCTATTGCCGCCAGATGAACAGTGGACTATACCTTTGCGCATCACGGAAACCGCCTCTGACCGGCCCCTTGGCCGCTAGGCGCGCCTCACCCGACAGGAATTGACGGTCCGTCAGCTCCTGCACGCATCTTCTGGACACCGAGGGGTTAGGGCACTCATGGGCTCTGCAACCGAGTACAACCGTCGTGATCTGTTCAAGCGCGCCGCCGCGGTGGCCGTGCTCGCGGCAGGCAGCGGCTCGCTGCTCACCGCCTGTGCCGGTGGCACCGGCGGCAGCGCCGACAAGGGCGCCAAGGCGGCCGGCGGCTTCAACCTGTCCGACGCCAAGAACCCGTTCGGCGTCAAGGAGGCGGACGGCCTCGAGGTCTTCATCTTCGACGGTGGATACGGCAACGAGTACGCCAAGGCCTTCGAGGCGATGTACTCGAAGCAGTTCCCGGGCGCCAAGATCAACCACCAGGCCGACAAGAACATCACCGACAAGCTGCAGCCGCGCTTCAACGCCGGCTCCCCGCCGGACGTCATCGACGACTCGGGCGCCAAGCAGATCAAGCTGGACGTCCTCGCCGAGTCCAACCAGCTCACCGACCTGGCCCCGCTGCTGGACGCGCCGTACATCGACGACCCGTCGAAGAAGATCCGTGACGTGCTGATGCCCGGCACCATCGAGTCCGGCACGGTCAAGGGCAAGGTCTACAACCTGTCCTACGTCTACACCGTCTGGGGCTTCTGGTACTCCGGCAAGCTCTTCAAGGACAACGGCTGGACCGCCCCGAAGACCTGGGCCGAGTTCATCACCCTGTGCGAGCAGATCAAGGCCAAGGGCATCGCCCCGGTCGCCCACCAGGGCAAGTACCCGTACTACATCAACGTCGTCATGATGGACATGATCGCCAAGCAGGGCGGCCTGGACCTCATGAAGCGGATCGACGCCCTCGACGCCGCCGCCTGGGACGACCCGGCGGTCAAGACCGTGGTCGACGCGTTCTTCCAGATCGTCGACAAGGACTTCCTGCTCCCCGGCACCAACGGCATGACCCACACCGAGTCGCAGACCGCGTGGAACCAGTACAAGGCCGCCTTCATCCCGTCCGGCTCCTGGCTGGAGAACGAGCAGCTGCCGACCACCCCGGCCGACTTCGACATGAAGTTCCTGCCGATGCCGTCGCTGCCCGGTGACAAGCTGCCCTTCGAGGCCATCCGCGCCGGTGCCGGTGAGCCCTTCATCGTCCCGTCCAAGGCCAAGAACGTGGCCGGCGGCCTGGAGTTCCTGCGCAAGATGCTGACCAAGGAGGCCTCGGCGAGCTTCGCCCAGACCGCCAACAGCCTCACCTGCCTCAAGGACGGCGTCGGCCCCGAGGTCAAGCTCAAGCCGGGCACCGCCTCGACCGTCGTCGCCATCAAGGCGGCCGGTGACAACACCTTCAACTTCCAGTACCCGAACACCGCCTCCAAGTTCGACGAGGACCTGCAGAACGCCTCGGGCGAGCTGATGGCCAAGCGCATCACTCCGGCGGAGTGGATCAAGCGCGCCAAGGAGTCGGCCACCAAGAACAAGACCGCCTGACCGGTCGGTATCACCACAGCGCCCCGGGGGACCCGAACCGCCCCCGGGGCGTCCGCCTGACGGACAGGAGAAGTGACCATGCGTCACGGCAAGTACCCCTTCATCGTGGGGTTCCTCTTTCTTCCGATCCTGCTGTACGTGGGCCTCGTGCTCTGGCCGTACGCGCAGACCTTCGGATACTCCCTGACCGACTGGTCAGGGGCGAGCCAGGAGATGAACTTCGTCGGCCTGGACAACTACACGAAGCTCTTCGGTGATGAGGTCTTCGGCAACGCCCTGTGGCACAACCTGATGCTGCTGGTGCTGCTGCCCGTCGTGACGATCCTGATCGCGCTGTTCTTCGCCTTCATGCTCAACGTCGGTGGCAAGGGCGGCACCGGCGGCGTCCAGGGCGTGAAGGGGGCCGGCTTCTACAAGGTGGTCTTCTTCTTCCCGCAGGTGCTCTCCATCGCGATCCTCGCGGTGCTCTGGGGCGCGGTCTACCGCACCGACCAGAGCGGCCTGGCCAACGGCATCCTGATCAAGCTGGGCCTGGCCACCGCCACCGACCCGGTGCAGTGGCTGTCCGACCCGGACATGGTCATGTGGTGCGTGCTCGCGGTGCTGGTCTGGTCCGGCGTCGGCTTCTACCTGGTGCTGTTCTCGGCCTCCATGCAGTCCATCCCGAAGGACATCTACGAGGCCGCCCTGCTGGACGGCGCCAAGCGCGGCCAGACCTTCTTCCGGATCACCCTCCCGCTGCTCTGGGAGACGGTCCAGACCGCCTGGGTCTACCTGGCGATCGTCGCCATGGACGCCTTCGCGCTGGTCGCCTCGATCACCCCCGGCGCCTACTTCGGCGGTGGCCCCGACCACCACTCCGAGTTGATCTCGACCTACCTGATGCGCAGCTTCCTGCGCAACGGCGAGGCGGGCTACGCCTGTGCCATGGGCGTGGTGATCTTCTTCTTCACGCTGATCCTGACCGTCGTCTCGCTCTGGGCCACCAAGCGCGACAAGATCGAGTACTGAGCGGGGACCTGTGATGGCGACTCTCGACAAGACCGCGAAGGTTCCCGGTCAGACCCGCACCGGCGGCCAGGCCGCCCCGGACCGCGGCAAGCGCTTCGGCGAGGAGGGCGGCGTCCTCAACGTCTTCTCGCACGGCTTCCTGGCCGTCTGGGCGGTCCTGATCGTCCTGCCGCTCGGCTGGGTGGTGCTCGGCTCCTTCAAGACCGACGCCCAGATCAACGGCTCCGCCTGGAGCTGGCCCGAGTCCTTCGGCTTCGACGCCTTCGGGCGGGCCTGGGAGAAGGGCATCGGCGGGTTCTTCGTGAACACGCTGATCGTGCTGGCCGGCTCGGTCACCCTGACCATGCTGCTCGGCTCGATGGCCGCCTACGTGCTGGCCCGGTACGAGTTCAAGGGCAACCGGGTCATCTACTACCTGTTCGTGGCCGGCTCGATGTTCCCGGTCTACCTGGCCCTGGTGCCGCTGTTCTTCATGGTCCGCAACCTCGGCGAGATCTCGCCGTACCTGGGCCTGAACAGCTACGCCGGCCTGATCCTGGTGTACGTCGCGTACTCGCTGCCGTTCACAGTGTTCTTCATGTACTCGTTCTTCCGCACCCTGCCGGGCGCGGTGCACGAGGCGGCGATGCTGGACGGCTGCTCGCACACCCGGGCGTTCTTCCAGGTCATGGTGCCGATGGCGAAGCCGGGCCTGATCAGCGTCGGCATCTTCAACATCCTGGGCCAGTGGAACCAGTACATCCTGCCGGTCACCCTGATGCAGCCCACCACCGCCGGTGAGGCCGACCACTCGATGCTGGCCCAGGGCCTGGTCAACCTGGCCCTGCAGTCCGGCTACAAGAGCGACGCCCCGGCGCTGTTCGCCGGCATGACGATCGCCATGCTGCCGGTGCTGGTGGTGTACCTCTCCTTCCAGCGCCAGGTGCAGGCCGGTCTGACCTCGGCCACCCTGAAGTAGTCGCGAACGACACCCGAGGGGCCCGGTCCGGGAAGGACCGGGCCCCTCGGCGTGCTCGGGGCTGTCTCCCCGGCAGGGCCAGGGCCGCGTCGCCGGGGCACGCACCTCGCCACCTTCTCGTCGGTCGCCGATGCTCCGCATGGACTCCCTCCTCGGCGGCGCCGAGCCACGCACCCCGACGACGCGGCCCGATCTGACCCCGCCGAGGAGACAGCCCCAGCGGCTAGGCCCGGTCGGCGGCCTGCGCCCGCAGGGCGCGGGCCAGGTCGTCCCGGCACTCCAGCACCAGGCGGCGCAGCGCCGGAGCGGCCTGCGGGTGCCCGGCCAGCCAGGCGTCGGTCGCGGCCAGGGTGGCCTCGTCGGTCTGGAAGCGCGGGAAGAAGCCGCTCACGATCCGCATCGCGATCTCGATCGAGCGCTGCGCCCAGACCTCCTCGATCACCCCGAAGTACGGGGCGGCGTACCCGGCGGTCAGCTCCCGCTGCCCGGCCTGCGTGA
>NZ_BAAAYB010000160.1:0-21792 GCF_039535905.1 Kitasatospora albolonga
GTCGGCGTGGGCGCTTGCTTGTCGGCCGCGGACACGGCCGTGCGGTGAAGCCCTGCCCACGGTGTAATCCGCCGTCCCCCGCCGCGTGCGTCCGGCTGACGGAGCAGTCATGCGGTGTGCATGACGGCGGTGGGGGTATGCCGTGGCTATGCTGTGTCGGCTGACGGGACACTCCCGCTCGACCCCGGACAAGGAGCTATCCTATGAACCGGCCAGAAATATCCCACCGCACAGCTCTCCACCGCCGTTAACTCACACGTGCCGGAGAGGGCGGCCGTATGCCTGGTTCGGCGCCGCCGGGCTGGGCCAATGTTCGTCCAGAGTGGGGGGGCCGCGGCGTGCGCAGCGCGGATCGACTGATTCCACGAACCCGACACGACGTCCGGCTGGGGTCGGTTGCGGGTCATGAGACCGGTGCTTGTCGGGGCATGGTTACAGCTAGCCCCTGCCGCGACCTGCTCGATTCAAATTGTGGGCCATACTATCCTTGTAGCGCGAGCTGGTCATACCTGGCCGATCGCGCACCCCCAGCCTGGCGGAGGACTTCGACGGCGTCCGGTCTGGCGCGGGACTCCCGCGAGCACCTCTACGAGGCCAGGCCGTACCACGGCCGCGCATGCTCGTCGGAGTCACTCGTCTGGTCGGCGGTCCCCCAAGCCCGCCCTGGCTCCGTTCGTGCAGACCCGCAGCCGTGTGCCCGATCCTACAGCCGCACTCTGACGCGGCCGCGCGTCCGGCGGCGCCGCGCCTTACACCGGGATGATTCTGGCGGTGTCGTTGCAGTGGGCAGGAGAGGGGTTTCAGGCGGCCCTGGCCGTGGGTGACCCAGGCCCCTTCGGAAGGGACCGGGCCCGGAATCCCAACCGTGTTGGCCCGCCCGTCCTCGAAGGAGTCCCGGTGTGATCAGCGATACGACACCCCGTCACGATCCTCGTCGCCTGTGAAGCTGACTGAGTGTCGGGCCTAGCGAGGAGGATAAGCTGTCTTGTGGGCCGGAGCGGGAGGGAAGGGGGCGGGTACGGGGGCGGGTGGTCCGCACTGTGTAGAGACGAGGGACGTAGCCGGGGGGTATCCCCGCCCCCATCTATACGAGTGCGGAACTCCCTCCTCGTGCCTCGCCGAGCGGCCCAGGGCCGGGCTGCTGGACGAGGGATCCGATTGAGTGGACTAAGGGTAGGAACGGCCGTGAATAGAGCTAATAAGTGAACGGTGGGGATTCCGGGGGCACGACGAGGATTGGCAACATGTGATGGTGTGAGGGTTACTTGTGAGTAGACTGACCGGATAACGAGGGGTAAGATGCCAGTCCGGGCCCAAAGAGGAGGGTCAGAGGGGAGTGTGTGGGGGCCGGGGAGCATGGAGTTGGCAAGTGGACGGTAAGTGTGCCTTGCGTGGAAGCGGCGAAGGGGGAGAGGAAGGGGGTGTGGGATGGCGTGGTGTCGGGCTGAGAGCGGCGGTGTCGCCTGGGCAGGTGGGATGAGACGCGAAGCCTGTACAAGGGCGGACCGTGAGCAAGTTGCCAAGGTGCGTACGTGGAGCCGACGAGAGGTGGAGCGCGGCGAGCTGCGCCGGATCCTGCTGGAGTCGCTCCCGCCCGGCACCGTCCGCTGGGGCCGCAAGGTCGCCACCACCCGCGCGCTGGGCGGCGGCCGCCACGAGGTGGCCTTCGCCGACGGCGCGAGCGTCACCACCGGTCTGCTGGTCGGCGCGGACGGCGCCTGGTCGCGGGTGCGGCCACTGCTCTCGGACGCGGTGCCGCAGTACTCCGGGACCTCCTCGGTGGAGACCCACCTGTACGAGGCGGACACCCGGTGCCCGGCCGGAGCGGCGGCGGTCGGCGGCGGGTCGATGATCGTGCCCGGCGAGGGGCAGGAGCTGTTCGCCCACCGGGCGGGGGGCGGCACGCTGCACGTCTACGCGCTGCTGACCCGCCCTCAGGAGTGGTTCGAGGCGGTCGACTTCGCCGAGCCGGCCGCCGCCCGGCGGCGGATCGCGGCCGAGTACGCGGACTGGGCCCCCGCCCTGGCCGCGCTGGTGGCGGAGGGCGACAGCGCGCCCGTGCTGCGCCCGCACTTCGGCCTGCCGGGCGACCACCGGTGGGAGCGCGTCCCCGGGGTGACGCTGCTCGGCGACGCCGCCCACCTCCAGCCGCCGAACGGCGAGGGCGCCAACCTCGCCCTGCTGGACGGCGCCGAGCTCGGCCTCGCGATCGCCGCCCACCCGGGCGAGCCGGAGGCCGCGCTGGCCGCCTACGAGCAGGAGATGTTCGTCCGCAGCGCCGAGGTCGCCGCCGCAGAGCACGTCGGCGCGGACGACCTCGAGGGCTTCGCGGCGGCGCTCGGAGCGGCGTAGCGTGCGGCAGCGACGGACGGCAGGCGACGTGCGCCAGCGACTGGCAACAGCCGAGAAGGGGCACGCGCCAGCGACTGGCGGCAGGCGGCGGATGACGGCCGGCGGACAGTGCAGCTGCCTGCGGCAACTGCCTGTCGCCCTGCCGCGCCTGGCGCACCGTCAGCCAGCTGCGAGGGGTGGGCCGCTCGGCGGTTCGGGGTCCGGAACACGCCTGAAGCACCTCCGCGGCGACCAGCCTGCGGCGGCCTTCGCCCGTGAGCGGGGCCCTTCGGCCTGCGGTGTCCAGCTCTCGAACGCTCCCGATGTCCCCGCGCAGCGTCCTCACCTGCCCGAGCCGCCGTCAACCGCCCGCCAGCGGGAGGCCCTGGCTCCGCATGGACTCGACCGTCGCGTCCTGGACCGTGCGCAGCGCTCCGCTCAGCGGCGTCCGGTTCTTGAGTGCCTTGGGCAGCTCCGCGGTGAGCGACTTGGAGGTGGCGGCCATCGCCGGGCCCCAGCGCCAGCGGGAGCTGCCCGAGGCGCCGAGTTGGCGGAAGACGTCGCCGATGACCTGGCCGCCGAAGTAGGGGCTGGGGGCGTTGAGGGCGGGGAGGGTGTCGGTGGCGACGGCCGCCGGGTAGATGCGGGCCTTCTCGACCAGGATGTCCAGGGCCTTGCGGTCGGTGCCGAGCCAGGCCGCGAAGTCGGCGGCGGCCCCCGGCTGGGCGCAGCCCCGGGCCACGGCGGTGGCGGAGCCGCCGTCGAAGACGGCCGGGTCGTTGCCCTTGCCCCAGCCGGGGAGCGGGGCGACCGCCCAGGCGCCGGAGGCGCCGGGGGCGTTCTCCTCCAGCAGGGCGGCGTACCAGACGGGGGCGGGGAAGGCCGCGACGGTGCCGTCGCCCAGGCTCTTGTAGAGCTCGGCGGAGAATCCCTGACGGACCGCCACCAGCCCCTTGTCCACCAGCCCTTGCCAGTACTGGGCGGTGGCGGCGGTGGCCTGGCCGGCGATGTCCACCTGCCACTTGCCGCCCTGGGTGGCGAACCACTGGGCCCCGGCCTGGGCGGCGAGGGCGGTGAACCACCAGGGGTCGTCGGGGGTGAAGGCGGTGAGCGTGGTGCGCGGGGCCACCCGGTGCAGCCGGTCGGCGTCGCGGGCGAACTCCTCCCAGGTGGACTGCGGGCGCATGCCGTACCGCTGGTAGACGTCGCGCCGGTAGAAGAGCGCCATCGGGCCGACGTCGACGGGCATCCCGTAGGCGTCGCCGTCCACCGTCACCTGGGACCAGGCGGATTCGGGGAACAGCACCCGGGCGGCGGCGGTGTCGACGGGGGTGACGGCCTTCGCCGCGACGAAGGCCGGGAGGGACTCGTAGCCGACCTGGACCAGGCAGGGGCCCTTCCCGTCGGCTATCGCCTGCAGCATCGCGTCGTAGCCGCCCTTGCTGCCGGGGTCGGTCGGCCGGAACTCGATCCGGGTCTTCGGGTGCTCGGCGGTGTAGGCGGCGGCCGCCTCGGCGTAGCCGGGGGCCCATCCCCAGAAGGTGACGGTGGTGCCGGTGTCGGCGGCAGGACTGGAGCAGGAGGCGGTCGCCGCGGCCATCATGAGGGCGGCGAGGGCGCCGAGACAGCGTCGTCTCGGGGAGCTGGTCACGGGTGGTCCTTGCATCGGTGTCGCACGGGACGGCGTGGGGGTGACCAGCAGTATGCCGCCAGAAATCGGCTGTACGTCAATGACTTTGATCGAATCGAGGCCGTACCGCCACCACCGCATGCCCGGACGCCGCACGCCTTGTCAGCACACGGTCAGATTCCTCGGCCCTTGGCGGAACGCACAGAGCTCACACCCGGGGCGGGCAATCGAGCCGGAGCTATTGACCAGGGCGCGCAGGGTTTCTACATTCTGTTGCACCTCGAAGCGCGGAATCCTGATTCCGCATCGTGGATCCACCCATGGGCCGGTCCTGTTCGCCGCAGGAACCGGCTGGCGAGCGGCTTCCCTCCCGCCCGCCGGGGTCGTCCCAACGTCGCCGCGTCCCCCAGCGGTCGGCGTTCCCGGACCCGAAGAATCCTTGGACGTGGAGGAACCACACGTGAGACCTCGGACCGCCGCCGAGCCCGGCCCGGCACCGCACCCCGTCGACGAGCTGCTGCCGCCCGGCCGGATGGCGACCGTCGCCCTCCAGCACGTGGCCAGCATGTACGCGGGGGTCGCCGCACCGCCGCTGATCATCGGCGCGGCGGCCGGCCTGACCCCCGCTCAGCTGACCACCCTGCTGGCCGCCAGTCTGTTCATCGCCGGCGTCGCCACCCTGCTGCAGACCCTGGGCCCCTGGGGCATCGGCTCCCGACTGCCGTTCGTCAACGGCGTCTCGTTCGCCACCGTGTCGCCGATCCTGGCGGTGATCGAGGCCGAGAAGGGCGCGGCGCTGCCGCTCATCTTCGGCTCGACCCTGGTCGCCGGCCTGTTCTGCTTCCTGCTCGCACCGCTGTTCTGCCGGCTCGTCAGGTTCTTCCCGCCGGTGGTCAGCGGCACCGTGATCACCCTGATCGGCATCTCCCTGCTCCCCGTCGCGGGGAACTGGGCGCAGGGCGGCAACTCCCTCGCCCCCGGCTACGGTTCGCTCGGCAACCTCGGCCTGGCCGGGGTGACCCTGCTCGCCGTCCTGCTCTTCAACCGCTTCCTGCGCGGCTTCCTGCAACGGATCTCGATCCTGCTCGGGATGCTGGTCGGCACCCTGGTGGCGATCCCGTTCGGCAAGGTCGACGCCGGTGCGCTCGGCGAGCTGCCGCTCTTCGAACTGCCGCACCCCTTCGCCTTCGGCGCCCCGCAGTTCCAACTCGCGGCGATCGTCTCCATGCTGGTGGTGATGGTGGTCTCGATGACCGAGTCCACCGCCGACATGATCGCCCTCGGCGAGGTGGTGGAGCGCCCGGCGGACGACCGCACCATCGCCGGCGGCCTGCGGGCGGACGGGCTGGCGACCGCCTTCGGCGGTGTCTTCAACGGCTTCATCTGCTCGGCCTTCGCCCAGAACATCGGCCTGGTCGCCCTCACCCGGATCCGCAGCCGCTTCGTGGTCGCGCTGGCCGGCGTCTTCCTGGTGGTCATGGGCCTGCTGCCGGTGGTCGGCGGGCTGGTCTCGCTGGTGCCGCAGCCGGTGCTCGGCGGCGCGGGCGTGGTGCTCTTCGGCTCGGTGGCCGTGGCCGGCATCCGCACCCTCGGCAAGGCCGACCTGAGCCTGGGCTCCAACGCCGTCATCGTCGCGGTCAGCCTGGCCTTCGGCATCTTCCCGATCGCCTTCCCCGGCTTCTACCGGGCCTTCCCCGAGCAGCTCGCCACCGTCCTGCACTCCGGCATCTCGGTGGGCTGCCTGCTGGCGGTCGTCCTGAACCTGCTCTTCAACCACCTCGGACGCGGCCGCGAGATCCCGCCCGCGTACGTCCCCGAGCAGCAGGTCGAGGCCCTCGGCCGGGTCGCCGACCCGGCCTGACGCCCCGTCCGCCCGACACCGCCGGTCCTGCCCGCGCCGCCCGTTCCCTTGCCGAGGAGCGGGCGGCTCAGGACACTTGACCCCGTTTCACCCGGCCCGGGTGGAACGGACGCCGTCGGCGCGTCCGGCGGACCGGATCGGGGTGTCCATGGGTTCCAGGATCGTGGCCGGCCCCGGCACGCCCCCTCTGGTCGGCCGGGCCGAGGAGCTGGACGCGCTGCTGACCGCCGCGCTCTCGCCTCCCGCCGTGCTGGTCCTGGAGGGTGAGGCCGGGGTCGGGAAGACCAGGCTGGTCACGGAGCTGCTGGCCGCGCCGAGGCTGGCCGGGCACCGGATGCTCACCGGCCGCTGCCGGGCCTCGCGGGAGCCGTTCCCGTACGGCGTGGTGCTGGAGGCGCTCCTCGGGGCGGCCGCCCGGCTTCCCGCCACCGCACGGCACAGTCCGCTGCTCGGGGTCCTGGGCGGTCACCTGCCCGAGCTGGCGGCGCACCTTCCCGCACCCCCCGCTCCGCTCGGCGACCCGCGCGCACAGACGCACCGGTTCTTCCGCGCGGTGCGCGAACTCCTGGACCTGCTGGGCCCGCTGGTGCTCGTGGTGGAGGACCTCCAGTGGGCCGACGACCACTCCCGGCGGCTGCTGCGCTTCCTGCTGGACGACCTGCCGGCGCGCACCGTCCTGCTGCTGACGCACCGTCCGGAGGACTCCCCCGGCGGACTGCCGCTGGGCCGGGCGTTCCGGCCCGGGCCGGGCGGCACCAGCCTGCGCGTCCGGCTCGGCCCGCTGGAGGTGGCCGAGGTGGGGCGCCTCGCGGCCGGCCTGCTGGGCCTGCCGGAGGTGCCCGCCGCCCTCGCGGCCCGGCTGCACGACCGGACGGCGGGGCTGCCGCAGGTCGTGGTGGCGGTGCTCGGGGCCCCGGCGGGACACCACCGGAGCACCCCGGGCCGGGGCGGAGTGGTCCAGGGCGGTACGGGCCAGGGCGGTACGGGCCAGGGCGGCGTGCCGCCGAGCGACGAGCTCACGGCCCGGAGGCTGCTGGAGACCACCCCGCTGCCGCCGGTGCTGCTGGAGTCGACGGCGGAGCGGCTGGCGGGGCTTCCGCTCGCCGCCCGCCGGGTCACCGAGGCGGCCGCCGTCCTGGCGGAGCCCGCCCCCGCGCACCTGCTGTCCGCCGTGGCCGGCCTGGCGCCCGCGCAGGGCCGCCGGGCCCTGAGCACCGCCCTGGAGCGGGCCGCGCTGGTCGAGGTCGCGGACTGCCGCTACGCCTGCCGCCACGAGCTGGCCCGGCAGGCGGTCTACGCGACGGTCCCCGGCCCCCGCCGCCAGGAGCTGCACCGCCGGGCGGTGGCCGCCCTGCTCGGGGAGCGGCCCGAGCCGTGGGCCAGGCTCGCCGAGCAGAGCCGGCTGGCCGGTGACCACGCCGGCTACCTGCGGTACGGCGAGGCGGCCGCCGACCGGGCGATCGGGACCGGCGATCCGACGACCGCGATCCGCCTGCTCCAGGCCCTCCTCCGTTCCCCGGAGGCCGGCACGGGCGAAGGCGGCGGCGCCCGTCCGGGCCCGGACCGGCTCGGCGCCGAGGACGTGGACCGCCTGGCGGCGAAGCTCGGCGCCGTCGCCTTCACCGGCGTCGCCCAGCGCGAGGTGCTGCCGCTGCTGACCGGACTGCTCGCCGGGGACCGGCTCTCCGCTCCCCGCGCCGCCGAACTCCGGCTCAGCCTGGGCCTGCTGCTGATCCGTCAGGCCGACGGCCTGGAGGCCGCCCGAGTGGAGATCGAGCTCGCGCTGACGGGTCTGGCGCACCGTCCGGACCTCGTCGGGCTCGGCATGGCGGTGCTCGCGCAGCCGTACCTCGGCGCGTCCCCGCTGGACGCGCACCTGCCGTGGCTGCACCGGGTGGACGCGCTGATCGGGGCCACCGACGACCCCCGGCTGCGGCTCACTCTGGCGGCCAACAACATCGCCTCCCGCCTCCACACCGGCGACCCGGGGGCCTGGGAGGTGGCCGACGGGCTGCCGGTCGAGGCGGGGACGCCCGAGGAGCTGCGCCAACTGGCCAGGCTCTACTGCAACGCCGCCGACGCCGGCGCCTGGACCGGCCACCACCGCCGGGCCCGCGGCCTGCTCCAGCGCGGTCTCCGGCTGGCGGCCGACGCCGGCGCCCCGTACGTGCTGAGCACCGCCCGGGCCACCGCCGTCCACCTCGACTGGCTCACCGGGCAGTGGGCCGGGCTGGAGCAGCGGGCCGACGAACTGCTCGCCGAGTACCGGGAGTTGCTGCCCGTGGCGAGCGAACTGGAGCTGGTCCTCGGACTGCTCGCGGCGTCCCGGGGCGCCTGGGACCGAGCCGCCGCCCACTTCGCCGCGACCGGCGTGCACCAGCCGGACAACGCCGTCACCCCGGTGGCGATCGCCGCGCACGCCGGTCTGGTCGGCCTGCTGCTCGCCCAGGACGCCGACCGGGCCGCCGCCGAGGAGGCCGGCCGCGGCCTGCGGCTGCTGCGGGCCAAGGGCGTCTGGGCCTGGGCCGGCGAGCTCGTCCCGGCCGCGGCCGAGGCGTTCTGCCGGACCGGCCGGGCCGCCTCCGCGCTCCGGCTGATCGCCGAACTCGACCGCGAGAGCGCCGCGTTGGCCGCCCCGACGTCCCGGGCGGCGCTGGCCAGGGCCCGGGGCGTGGTCGCCGCCCACGACGGCGATCCGGCCACCGCCGCGAGCTGGTTCGACCGGGCCGGGGCGCTGTACGAGCGGCTGCCCGCGCCCTATCCGGCGGCCCTCGCGGCCGAGCGCGCCGCCCGCTGCCGCCTCGATCTGGGCGATCCGGGCGCACCCGCCGTACTCGGGGAACTGGCCGACCGGTTCGTGGAGTTGGGAGCACCACGCGACGCGGCGCGGTGCCGGCACGCCTTCCGGGCCACCGGTTCCCCCGCACCGTCCCGGCGCGGGCGCCGGGGCTACGGCGACCGGCTGTCGCCACGGGAGCACGACGTCGCCCGGCTGCTCGTGGACGGCCACACCAACCGGGAGATCGCGGAGGCCCTCTTCCTCTCGGTCCGGACGGTCGAGCAGCACGTGGTGAACGTGCTGCGCAAGCTCAAGGTCGGCTCGCGCACGGAGGTGACCAGCGTCCCCGAGCCCGCTGCGGAGGCGGGCTGACGGCCCGTCGGCGCCGCATTCTTTCCGTAGCCGTACGGGGCGGTCCACCGATTGTTCCCGCCGGGGCCGCGCCCCGAGGGTTACCGGCAGCACATCACCCCGACAAGGAGCTGCCGTGAAACCCAACCGCCGCGTACTGGGCGTCCTGACCGCCGTGCTCGCCCTGCCGCTGTTCGCCCTCCCGACCGCCTCCACCGCCGCCGGGGCGGCCGGGGCGGCCGGGTCCCCGCCCCCGGCCGTCGCACCGCTCGGCGACACCCCGCTTCCGCACGCGGACGTCACGCCGCAGTCGGTGGGCGGCACGCCCGCCTCCGTCAAGGACTATCCGTTCGTCATCGCCGGTCTGCGGCAAGGGGGTTCGCGGCCCCAGGGCCAGACCTGCACCGGCTCGGTGGTGGCCCCCCGCAAGATCCTGATCGCCGCGCACTGCAAGGCCGCCGAGGGCCAGAAGTCCTTCCTCTACGGCCTGGACGACCTGAACGCCGGCGGCGGGACCAGGATCGGCGTGGTCAGCTACGACACCCACCCCAAGTACGTGAACTTCGACCAGGGGTACGACGTCGCGGTGGTCACCACCGACCAGGACGTCCCGGTGCCGGGCGGGAAGTACGCCACGGTGGCCACCTCCGCCGACACCGAGCTCCACAAGCCCGGCCGGACCGGGCTGGGCCTGGGCTAGGGCAAGAAGGACTTCAACGACGACTCCAAGGACGTCACCCTCACCAAGTTCAGCCTCCCGATCGTGGCCGGGTCCAACTGCAACGGCGTCGGCGCCGGCTTCCAGGACGCCACGATGATCTGCAGCGGCTACTCCGACGGGCACGTGTCGATCCTGCCCGGGGACAGCGGCGGCCCGCTGATCGTGGACGGCAAGGTGGTGGGCGTCGCCTCCTGGAGCCGCAGCGACTTCAAGTGGTACAGCGTCTACGGGCGGCTCAACAACGACATGGGCGACTGGGTCAAGGAGCAGATCGGCGGCACCCAGCCTCCGCAGACCTTCTCCCTCGGCCTCTCCCCCGCCGCCGTCAAGGTGGACCCGGGCAAGTCCGTGTCCACCACGGTGACGAGCACCGCCGGCCAGAACGGCAGCGAGACGGTCGAGCTGACCGCCTCCGGCCTGCCGCAGGGGGCGAAGGCCACCTTCCAGCCCTCCTCGATCAGCACCGGCACCAACGCCAAGCTCACCGTCGAGACGGCGTCGACCACCCCGCAGGGCGACTACCAGGTGACCGTCACCGGCACCGGCCCGAGCGGCACCGCCACCACCAAGCTCACCCTGACCGTCGGCGCGGGCACCCCCACCCCCGGTGACCTCAAGGTCTCCGTCAACCCGACCGGCGGCACCTCCTCGCCCGGCTTCTTCCTCAACGCGACGGTGACCGTCACCGGCGGCACCGGCACCGTGAGGCTCTCGGCCACCGGCCCCGGCCTGCCGATCCCGCCCTCGTTCAGCCCCGCCTCGGTGAACGGCTCCGGGACCTCCCAGATGCAGGTGGTCGCCCCGTTCCACGCCGGGACCTACCCGGTCACCGTGACGGCGAAGGACGCCGCCGGGAAGACCGCGACGGCGACGTACACCCTCACCGTCCGGTAGCGGCGGGATGACGGGGAGGGCCGCACCCGGCGGGGTGCGGCCCTCTTCGGCGCGTGCTGACGGCGGATCAGAAGGTGAGCGTGAAGCCCTCGACGGTGCCGGTGTCGAAGCGGTACACGTCCTGCACCCGCAGCGACCAGGTGCCGTTCGCCGTCTCGGCCGAGGCGTTCACCGTGTAGGTGGTGTGGAGGCCGGCCGCCGACCCGACGCCGCCGGCCTTCTGCAGGGAGAAGACCGCGCCGCTCGGTCCGACCAGGTCCACCACCAGATCGGCGGTGTAGGTGTGGCCGATGTCCACCTTCACCGCGAGCGCCGCCGGTGCCTTGCCGTCACAGCCCTGCTGGGTGACCGAACTGCTCACCGCCGCACCGGCGTCCGGGATCGCCACCGGCGTGGTGGTGGAGCGCGGGGCGCAGGCCGGGGGCGGGGTGTCGCCGCCGATGAACGAGACGTTGAGCAGCTTGTTCGGCGAGCCGGAGCCGGCGTTCTTCACCACGCCGTCGGTGGCCCCGGCCACCAGCGCGTCCCGGACGGCCTTCGGGGTGGCGGTGGGGTTGGCGGCCAGGTAGAGCGCGGCGGCGCCGGCCACGTGCGGGGAGGCCATCGAGGTGCCGCTCATGGTCGCGCTGCTGCCGCTGTTCAGCCCCAGCGAGACGACGTTGTTGCCCGGGGCGAAGATGTCCGTGCAGGAGCCGTAGTTGGAGAAGGACGCGCGGTTGTCCGACTCGTCGGAGGCGTTGACGGTGATCACCTCCGGCACCCGGGCCGGGCTGGTGCCGCAGGCGTCGGTGCTGCTGTTGCCCGCCGCCACGGCGTAGGTGATCCCGGCCGCCACCGAGCGCTTGAGCGCCTCGTCGCCGACGCCGACCTGGTCCATCGTCATGCTCATGTTGGCCACGGCCGGCTTGGCCGCGTTCACCGTCAGCCACTCGATCGCGTCCACCGCGGCGGAGTCCGGCCCGGTGTTGGAGCAGTCCCCGCCGAGGACCTTGAGCGCGACCAGCTTGACCTTCTTGGCCACCCCGTAGGTCTTGCTGCCGATGGTGCCCGCGACGTGGCTGCCGTGCCCGAAGCAGTCGGCGCCGCCGCTGCCGACGAAGTCCTTGCCGACCGAGGCCCGGCCCTCGTACTCGGGGTTGTCGGGCTTGATCCCGGTGTCCAGCACGTAGGCCGTGACGCCCTCCCCGGTGTTGGGGTAGGTGTAGGACTTGTCCCGGGGCAGCGCCTTCTGGTCGATCCGGTCCAGCCCCCAGGTCGGGTTCGCCTGGGTGCCGGCCGTCCGGGCGGTGCCGTCCTCGTAGACCGCCGCCACCGCCGGGTCGGCCGCCAGCCGGCGCGCCTGGCGGGCCGTCAGGCCCTTGGCCGAGAAGCCGTGCAGGGCCTGGCTGTACGTCGAGCGGACCGTGCCGCCGTACTGCCCGGCCAGGGCGGACGCCCCGGCGAGGGCGGCGCCGCCCTTGAGGACCACGACGTACTGGTCCCCGTAGTGCTGCCGGGCCGCCACCACGGTGCCCTCGGGCTGGGCGGCGCCGGCCGGGGCGGCGAGGGCGAGGAGGACCGGTATCGCCGCTGCCGCGACGAGGAGTCTGCGCATGCTCTGGCTCCACTTGCTCGTGCAGGGGACCGCGGGGCGGGACCGCGCCGCGGGCGGTGGCCACCGCCACCGCTGCCTCACTGTTGGGGGTGCTCTCCGGGCGAACAAGCGAGGTGGGGCCCCGTAGGGCTACCTAGGAAATCCGGATGCGGCGGCGGGGAGCGGCCGACGGCGCCGTCCGGACCGCCGAGGAGTGACGGGCCGTCACCGGAGCGGGCCGGTAGCGTCGGGGCATGATGCGGATCACGGTGGACCTTGAGTTCGGGCCGGACGGATGGCCGGACCTGGCCGGCGGCGGGGTGCTGGCGGTCCGGGTGCAGGACGTCTCGCTGATGGACGCCCCCGCCCGCACGGTCGCCTCCCGCTCGGTTCCCGTCCCCTCCGGCGGCACGGTGCCGACCGCCTTCGCCCTCGCGTTGCCGGAGCCCGAGGCCGTTGCGCGCTACGCCGCGAGCGCGGTGCTCAACCTCGGCTGGGCCCCGTCCGACGGCGAGTGGCTGCGCCCCGGCGACTGGCTCAGCACGACCCACCATCAGATCCGGCCCGGTGACCGCACCGTGACGGTCCGGCTGGAGCGCTACGCCCCCGGGGGCTGAGCCGGCCGAGCCGCTGCACGATCGCTGCGGGTGGGCGGCCACCACCGACGGACGCCACGGTGGTGCGGACGGAGGGAGCGTGGCGGTGGCAGCGAAGCGCGGAGGTGCTCGTCCGCACTGGGTCTTCGGGGACCAGCTGGGGCCGCACTTCCGGGAGCCCGGGGAGGGCGGTCCGGACGAGGGGGCGCCGGTCGTGATGGTCGAGGCCCGGTCGGTGCTGCGGCGGCGGAGGTTCCACCGGGCCAAGGCGCACCTGGTGCTGTCGGCGATGCGGCACGCGGCCGCGGAGCTCGGTGACCGGGTGCGGTACGTGCGGGCCGAGACCTACCGGGAGGGGCTCGCCGAGGCCGTCGGGGCGGGCACGGAGGTGACGGTGTGTCATCCGACCTCGCGGGCCGCGCTGGGGTTGGTGTCGGCGATGCCCTCGGTGACGGTACTGGCGCCGCGCGGGTTCCTGGTGCCGTTCGCCGACTTCCGGCGGTGGGCCGGGCCGCCGCGGTCGCGGCGGTTGGTGATGGAGGACTTCTACCACCGGGTGCGGCGGGCGGAGCACCTGCTGCTGGAGCCCGACGGCGGGCCGGCCGGCGGGCGGTGGAACCTCGACCACGACAACCGGGAGCCCCCGCCCAGGGGTGTCGCCGCGCTGCCCGTGCCGCCGCCGTTCGAGCCCCGGGAGGACGGGATCGACGAGGAGGTGCGGGCCGATCTGGACCGCTGGGAGCGGGCCGGCGAGGTGGCCTTCGTGGGGCGGGACGAGCCGCGCCGGTTCGCCGCGACCAGGGCCGAGGCGCGGGAGGCGCTGGCGCACTTCGTCGAGCACCGGCTGCCGGACTTCGGCCACTACGAGGACGCGATGCTGCACGCCGATCCGTGGATGGCGCACAGCGCGCTCTCCGTGCCGCTCAACCTCGGTCTGCTGGACCCGGGCGAGTGCGTGGCCGCCGCCGAGGCGGCGTACCGGTCCGGTGCGGTGCCGCTGAACAGCGCGGAGGGCTTCGTCCGGCAGGTGGCGGGCTGGCGCGAGTACATCTGGCAGCTGTACTGGCACCTCGGCCCGGAGTACCGGGAGGTCAACCGCCTGGGCCACCACGAGCCGCTGCCGGAGTGGTTCCGCGAGCTGGACGCCGACGCCGTCACCGCCCGCTGCCTGGCCGGGACGCTGGCCCTGGTGCGGGACCACGGGTGGGTGCACCACATCCCCCGGCTGATGGTGCTCGGCAACTGGGCGCTCCAGCACGGCTGGGACCCGGCCGAGTTGACCGACTGGTTCCACCGCTGCTTCGTGGACGGCTACGACTGGGTGATGGCCGCCAACGTGCTGGGGATGTCCCAGTACGCCGACGGCGGGCTGGTCACCACCAAGCCGTACGCGGCCGGGGGCGCCTACCTGCACCGGATGGGCGACCACTGCGGGCCGTGCGCCTACCGGCCGACCGAGCGCCTGGGGCCGCGGGCCTGTCCGTTCACCACCGGCTACTGGGCCTTCGTCCACCGCCACCGGGAGCTGCTGGCGGCCAACCACCGCACCTCGCGCGCGGTGGCGGGCCTGCGCCGGCTCGGCGGCCTGGAGGAGGTGCTGGCCGCCGAGCGCGAGCGCGGGCAGGCGCCGCCGTGAGGAGCGGGAGGGGGTGACGGCCGGTCAGACCAGGCTGCCGTGGAGGCGCAGGCGCGCGATGCCGCCGTCCGGGAAGACGTCCAGGCGGACGTGGGTGGCCGGGCGGGGTGCGTCGATCAGCAGGCGGTGGACTGCGTCGGGCTGCAGGCGGGTGGGCGGGAGGAGCTCGAACCATGCGTCCGGGTCGGCGGCCTCCTCGTCGCGGCCCCACAGGCCGGCCCACCCGGCGGCGTTGCCGACGTAGTAGCCGGTGTCGATCTCCACCGCCCGGATCGCGCCGCGCCCGGCCAGCCGCAGCCGGACCCAGTCGTGGCCGCCGTCGCGGCGCCGGCGGTTCTCCCAACCATCGCCCATCGCGCCGGACTTGCCGGGCAGCGCGATGCTCACCGGGGAGGAGAAGAAGCGGTCCGAGGCGTCCTCGACGGTGCCGCCGTTCTCGACCGCCGCCAGGTCGAAGGTGCCGAGCGCGGCCAGCCAGGCGTGGTCGGGCCGGGCCTCGCCGTGCACCCGCAGGCGGGCGATGCCGCCGTCCGGGTACTGACGCAGTCTCAGGTGGGTGAAGCGGCGGCCGCCCTCCACCGCGAAGCCGTTGGCGGCGTGGCCGCGCACCGGCGAGCGGGGCACCAGCGGGTGCCAGACGGTGTCGGCCGCCAGCAGCTCCTCCGGGCCCGGGGTGCCGGGGAGTTCGGTGCCCTCGACGGCGACGTGCAGGGGGTGGTTGCCCCGGAAGTGCGCGGTGTCGACCACCACGCCATGCACCACGCCCGGCACGCCGAGGCGGATCAGCGCCCAGTCGTGCTCGTCGGCTCCGGGGTGCGGGCGGCCGTCGGCACCCCGGCGGCGGCGGGTCTCCCAACCGTCCATGATCTGGCCCTTGTTGCCGAAGGTGTGCGGCCGGAACTCGGCGGGGTGGGGCAGCAGCAGGTTCTCCCGGTCGGCGAAGAGTTCGTCGTTCGCGGCGAGCACGGCGCCGCCGAGGCGGCGGTCGGCGAGGTCGACCAGCTCGGTGAACGGGAACTCGCCGGAGCGGTAGTCGGCGTACGGGTTGCCGCCGGCGTACGGCGGGGCGGAGGCGTCGGTCGGCGTGGCGGTTGCGGAAGGCTGTGTGGTCATGGATCCACCATCGGCCCTGACGACCTGTCAGGTCCATCGCAGAGTTCTGAGCGAACCGTTCAGCTGGACTGAAGGGTCCGGGCCACCCCGGCCAGCTCGGCCAGCACCCGGCGCAGCGGCGGCGTGGACTCGGTCCCGGCCCGGACCGCGGCCACCACCCGGCGGACGGGCAGGTCCTCGGGCAGCGGGCGGATCACCGCCGCACCGACCCGGCCGGCCGAGGCCAGCCGGGGCACCAGGGCCACCCCGAGCCCGGCCGTGACCAGGGCCAGGATGGCGGCCCAGTCCACGGCGGTGTGCGCCCGCCCGGGGACGAACCCGGCCCTGGCGCAGGCCTCCAGGGTGATCTCCCGCCAGGGGCCGTCGGCGCCGTAGATCCACCCCTCCTCCGCCAGGTCCGCCAGCCGCAGGCCGGGTGCGGCGGCCAGCGGATGGCCGGGCGGCAGAGCCACGTCCATCGGATCGGTGAGCAGCGCCGTCTCGACCAGGCCGGGCCCGCGGCCGACCGGCCCGACGGCGAGCGACAGCGCCAGGTCCACCTCACCGGTGGTGAGCAGCCGCAGTGCCTCCTCCGCCTCGGCCTCCTCGACCCGTACGGTCAGCCCGGGCACGGAGGTGCGCAGCCCCGCCACGGCCGGGACCACCAGCCCGGTGATCGCGGTGGCGAAGGCACCGACCCGCACCTCGCCCGCCTCGCCGTGCAGGTAGCCCGCGAGCTCCGCCTCGGCGCGCTCCAACTGGCCGAAGACCACGGCCGCGTGACGCAGCACCAGCCGGGCCGCCGGGGTGAGGCGGACGCGCCGTCCGTACGGCTCCAGCATCGGCGCCCCCACCTGGCGGGCCAGCGCCGAGACCTGCTGCGAGACCGCCGAGACCGACAGGTGCAGCCGCTCGGCGGCGGCCGTCACCGTCCCGCACTCGTCGACCGCCCGCAGCACCCGCAGCCGTCTGAGGTCCCATTCGCCCGTCGCTCCGCCCATCGGGCCAGCTTAGGGGGCCGTTTCCTCCGGCGGCCGGGCCCGTCGGTCAGGGGGTGGTCGGGCCCGTGGCGTCGATCTCGGCCCAGACGGTCTTGCCCTGCGGGTTGGGTGCGGCGCCCCAGCGGTCGGAGGCCTGCTGCACGATGTAGAGGCCGTGGCCGCCGGGCACGCCGGGGCGGTGCGGCTCGCGGAGCACGGGCAGCTGCGGGGAGGTGTCGCTCACCTCGATCCGCAGCCGGGCCTCGGCCACGTCGAGCACCACGTCGAGCGGGCCGTCCGCGTGCAGCATGGCGTTGGCCACCAGCTCGGCCACCAGCAGCACCACGTCCTCGGCGCCGGGCCAGGACCAGTCCGCCAGTGCGCCGAGGGTGAACTCGCGGGCGCGGGCGACGGGCTTGCGCTGCCCGGCCAGGGCCAGCCGCCGGCGCTGGCCGCCGGGCGGGAAGGCGGGGGCGGCTCCGGAGTGACGGACGGTCAGGGTCTCCCGGGGCGCGGTCATTCGGTCAACCCTTCCGATCGGTGGTCGTCACAGGGCCTGCTTCCCGCCCTGCCGCGTTTGATGCACGCGACCTCACCGCGGTGGTCACCGGGCCCCGTCGAGTGCGGCCTGAACGCTCGGGCTCAGCTCGAACACCGCTTCGGCGCCGGTCAGTTCGAGCAGTCGCCGGACGGGCGCGGAGGCCGCCGCCAGCCGCAGTCCGACCCCGGCCCCCTGGGCGGCGACCCGTGTCCTGAGCAGCAGGTTGAGCCCGGAGGAGTCGCAGAAGCCGACCTCGGCGAGGTCGACCACCACGACCTCCGGCCGGGCGTGCAACGCATCGTCGAGGACCTGCTCGGCGGGCGAGAGCGACTCCACGTCCAGGTCGCCCACGAGGCGGCAGACCACCGCGCGTTCGCCGACGGCGCTCAACTCGGCCGTCAGCCCTTCGTCGTGGACCGGCATCCGCGTCCCCTCCCCCAGTGGTGTCGTCATGACTCTACGCGCTCCGGGTGCTCAGGTGGATTCGAGGCCGCGGCGCAGCTTGGCGAGCGTACGGCTGAGCAGGCGGGAGACGTGCATCTGGGAGAGCCCGAGCCGCTCGCCGATCTGGGACTGCGTCAGTTCCTGGGTGAAGCGCATCGACAGGATGAGCCGCTCGCGCTCGGGCAGGGCGGCGATCAGCGGCTGGAGGGAGACCAGGTCGTCGACCAGGCCGAGGCGCGTGTCGCTGCCGCCCAGGCGGGCGGCCAGGGCGCCGCCGGCGTCCTCGTCGGGGCCGACGGGGAGGTCGAGGGAGTCGGCGCTGTGCGCGTTGGCGGCGCCCAGGCCCTCGATGACCTCCTCCTGGGTCAGCCCGAGGTGCTCGGCGAGCTCGGCGACGGTGGGGGCGCGGTCGAGGTGGTGGGCGAGGTGGTCCTGGGCCTTGGCCAGGGCGAGGCGCAGCTCCTGCAGGCGGCGGGGGACGTGGACGGCCCAGGTGGTGTCGCGGAAGTGGCGGCGGATCTCGCCCAGGATGGTGGGGATGGCGAAGGTGGTGAACTCCACCCCGCGGTCGGGGTCGAAGCGGTCGATCGCCTTGATCAGGCCGACCGCGCCGACCTGCAGCAGGTCCTCCGCACTCTCGCGGTGGGCGGTGAAGCGGCGCATCGCGAAGCGCACCAGCGAGAGGTTGAGCTCCACCAGCGAGGAGCGCACGTAGGAGTACTCGCGGGTGCCCTCCTCCAGTCCGGCCAGGCGGGCCAGCAGCACCCGGGTCAGGTCACGGGCGTCCGCCGGCGCCACCTCGCCCAGGTCCTCCACTCCGTCCAGCTCCGGGGCCACCTCCCGGTGGCCGCGCGGCGGTGCGATCCGTACGCGGTCCTGCGGGATGGTGAGCTCGGCTGTCACGAGCTGGTCCCCGATCGCGGGCATGTCGGTCCTTCCCTCGGCTGCCAGGTCATTCGCCCGGCTACCCCCGTGTTCGGAGCTCATGCACCAGCGGATGGTGAAGGTCTTGTGAAGGCGCCCGGGGGTGGCGCTTGGCGGTCCCACTGCAGGTGGAGCACGGCGAGGTCGTCGGTGTGCCGGCCGTCGTTCAGGGCCTGGGCCCGCTCGATCACCCGGTCGACGTGGACGGCGGGGTCACCCGGGACGCCGGAGCCGATCAGCGCGAGCAGGCCCTCGACCCCGAGCCGCTCGCCGGTGCCGCCGTTGTGCCCCTCGGTGAGGCCGTCGGTGTAGATGGTCAGGGCGCCGGCCGACGGGAGCGGGACGAGCGTGCTGGGCCAGTTCCGCAGCCCGGGCAGGATGCCGAGCGCGATGCCGTGGTCGGCGCGCACCTCGCGGGTGCCTGCGGGGGTGGTGAGCAGCGGCTCGTGGTGGCCGGCCAGGTACAGGGTGGCGGTGCCCCCGCCCTGGTCGAGGGTGAGCAGGGTGCAGGTGGCGAACTGCGAGTCGCCGCCGCGCTCGGCGACCAGCACCCGCTCCATCAGGTCCAGCAGTTCCTCGCCCCGGTGGCCGCCCAGCACCAGCGAGCGCCAGGCGATCCGCAGCAGCACGCCGAGCGCGGCGGCGTCCCGGCCGTGTCCGCTGACGTCACCGACCACGGCGTGCAGCAGACCGTCGTCGCCCACGACCACGTCCAGGAAGTCACCGCCGAGCAGCGCCATGGCGGTGCCCGGCAGGTAGCGGCTGGTCACCCGCACGGTGGAGGTGCCGAGGATCGGCGGCGGCAGCAGGCCGCGCTCCAGCCGGGCGTTCTCCTCCGCCCGCAGCCGGACGGTCCGGGCCTCCATCGCGGCCCGTTCGGTCCGGCTGCGGTAGACCGCGTAGCGCAGGGTGCGGCGCAGCAGTTCGGGGTCGACCTTGCCCTTGACCAGGTAGTCCTGGGCGCCGGCGGCCATCGCCTCGGTGCCGGCCCTGGCCTCGGCCAGGCCGGTGAGCACGATCACCGCGTGCTCGGGGGCGAGCTCGCGCACGGCGGTGGTGCCGGCCGCGTCGGGCAGGTGCAGGTCCAGCAGGACGCAGTCGATCCGACGGACCGTCAGGACCTGCTTGGCGTCGGCCAGCGTGGTGCTGACGGTGAGTTCGTGGGGCAGGCCGGTGTCCAGCAGCAGCTCCTCGACCAGGAGCGCGTCGGCCTCGTCGTCCTCGATCAGCAGGACCCGGTAGACCGGCTGCTCCTCGGCCGCTGCGGGGCGGGCGGTGGCGGCGGAGGTCACCGGGCCTCCTGACCGGCGGCCAGGGTGAAGGCGATCCGGGTGCCGTCGCGGTGCTCCGGGTCGACGGCGATGGTGCCGCCGTGGAACTCGACGATCTTGCGGCACATCGCCAGGCCGATGCCGCTGCCGCCGTAGGCGTCCTTGGTGTGCAGCCGCTGGAAGATCACGAACACCTGCTCGGCGAACTCGGGGGCGATGCCGATGCCGTCGTCGGTGACGGCGAACTGCCAGAGCCCGTCCTCCCCGGGCCGGGCCGAGACGTGGACCGTCGGACGCCCGCCGGGGCGGCGGAACTTCACCGCGTTGGCGATCAGGTTCTGCCAGAGCATCCCCATCTGGGTGGGGTCGGCCACCACGGTGGGCAGCGGGTCGTGGGTGATCCGGGCGCCGGCCTCCTCGACGGAGATGCTCAGGGCGTCCAGGGTCCGCTCCAGGGTCTGCTCCAGGTCGACCTCCTGGTGGCTCTGGTGCACCCGGCCGACCCGGGAGAACTCCAGCAGGTCGTTGATCAGCGCCTGCATCCGGTTGGCCCCGTCGACCGCGAAGCCGATGTACTGGTCGGCCTTGGCGTCGAGTTGGCCGCCGTACCGGCGCTGGAGCAGCTGGGTGAAGCTGGAGACCTTGCGCAGCGGCTCCTGGAGGTCGTGCGAGGCGACGTAGGCGAACTGCTCCAGCTCGGCGTTGGAGCGCTGCAGGTCGGCCGCCTGCTCGTCCAGGCGCTGCCGGGCCTCCTCCGCGAAGTCCAGCTCCCGCACCAGGCGCAGGCGCATCGAGTCGATCTCCGCGCCGAGCCGCCGCAGGTCGGCCGGGCCGGTGGCGGTGATGGCGTGCCCGAAGTCGCCGCCGGCGACCCGCCGGGCGTCCGCGCCGAGCCGCTCCAGAGGGCGGGTGACGCCCCGGCGCAACCCCTCGAAGGCCAGCACGGTGAGCACCAGCACGACCGCGCCGATCGCCGCGAACAGCCAGTTGCGCACCCGCATGGTGGACAGCAGGTCCGCGCGCGCCCGCGCCCGGTCGGCACTCAGGTGCTCCTGCTGGCGGCGCAGTCCGTCCCGGACGGCGTCGAAGGCGGCCTTGCCGGCGGCGGCCGACTCGGCTGCCCGGGGGTCGGCGCGCCGGGCGGGAGCGCGGCGACCGGGTCGGCCGTCTCCTGCTGCCACCGGGCGACCGCGTCCTGAAGGGCCGTCAGGTCGGCGAGCCCGGTGGCGTTGCCGCGCAGCAGCTCGGCCAGCCGCGCGGTGTGGGTCCGCTGGTCCGCCAGGCCCTGCTGGTAGGGCGTCAGGAACACGGGGTTCCCGGTGAGGCCGTAGCCGCGGATGCCGGTCTCCTGGTTGAGCAGGGCGGACTCCAGGCGGAACGAGGTCGACATCGCCGGGGACCGCACGTCCACCAGCTCGGTGCTGAGCACCTGGGTCCGGTCAAGCACCCAGGACCCGGAGACGCCCAGCACCGCCAGCACCGCCAGGGCGAGCGCGGCGCCCGCTCCGCAGCCACCGCCGGGTGGTCCAGGCGGCCGACGGCCGGGAGGACGGGGGCCTTCGGTCCTCGGACATGGTTTGAGCACCTCCAGTAGCGGCCATCCGGGGGAGGTGGCCCGCGCATACTGTAGGGCCATCATGACAACGCTTGTTGTCGCGGGTCGGGGAGGCGGCCTAGAGTGGCGCCATGCCTGGCAAGAACTTCCTGCTCCGGGCCACCACGGAGGAGACCGCGGCGATCGCGGAGGCCGCGGTGGACCGGCTGGCGCGCCGCCTCGCGCTCCAACTGCTGGCGGACTCCCCGGCGGCCGGGACCGCGGCGCCCGCGCTGGGCCTGCTGCACGTCCTGGAGCAGGTCCAACGGGCCGCCGAACGGCTGCAGGGCGGGGCCGCCGCCACCGCCGTCCGGGCTGGGGCCGGCTACCCGCAGCTCGGCTCGGCCTGCGGCCTCACCCGCCAGGGCGCCCGGCGGCGCTGGCCGGGCATCCACGACCGATCCGCCGAAGCACCCCACGGAGACCTTGATGATGACCAGTCCCGCCCGCGCCTTCGACGTCCTGCTGGTCGAGGACGACGCGGCCGACGCCCTGCTCATCGAGGAGGCGCTGGCCGAGCGCGGTGCCCGCAACCTGGTCCAGGTCACCGACGGGATCGCCGCGCTGGAGCACC
>NZ_BAAAYB010000161.1:0-124206 GCF_039535905.1 Kitasatospora albolonga
GACCGAGCTGGCCGGGGCGGCCAGGTTTCCGGCGTTCTGCACCGTGGCGGAGAGCGTGACGGCGTCGGTCTCCACCGGGTTGGCCGGGCTGGCCGAGGTGGCGGTGACGGTCAGGTCCGGGTTGGGCGCGGGGGTGCCGATCACCTGGAACTCGGCCACCTGGCCGCCCCCGGAGCCGGAGTTGGCGGTGAACTTCAGCTGCACCTCGGCGGCCGTGGCGGAGACCGGGATGGTCACCGTGTTCCCCGAGGGCTGGTCGAAGGCGTAGCTCTTGGCCGCCACCAGCGAGCTGAAGCCGCTCGCCGACTGGTCCCGGCCGAGCACCTCGATGGTCTGGGTCCGGGAGGACCAGGCCGCCGCCGGGTTGAGCTTGACCACCACGGCGCTGACCGAGGCGTTGGAGCCGAGCTGCACCGCCAGGGTGCCGGGCTGGCCGTTGGCCTCCCAGTAGGTGGTCACGTCGTTGTCGTTGGCGTTGGCCGCGACGAAGGTGTGGATCACCGAGGAGGCCGAGATCGGCTTGCCCGCCGCCAGGTTGGTGCCGCCGGTGGTGCCGCTGCGCAGCACCGTGTTGCTCGCGGCCGACTGGTTGCCCGCCGCGTCCTTGGCCTTGACGTAGTACGAGACCGTCTCGGAGTCGGCCCGGCTGTCGGTGTAGGTCAGCACGTTGCCCGCGACACTGGCGCGGAGCGCACCGTTGGCGTACACGTCGTAGCCCGTCACACCCACGTTGTCGGAGGCCGCACCCCAGGCCAGCTTGACCTGCCCGGAGGCCGGTTGGGTGTACGACAGGGTGCCGGGCGCGGACGGCGCCTGGGTGTCGCCGCTCTGGCCGGTGCGGGTCACGGTGTTGCTCGCGGCCGACTGGTTGCCCGCCGCGTCCTTGGCCTTGACGCTGTACGAGACCGTCTCGGAGTCCGGGCGGCTGTCGGTGTAGCTCAGCACGCTCCCGGCGACGCTGGTGAGCAGCTCGCCGTTGGCGTACACGTCGTAGCCGGTCACACCCACGTTGTCGGAGGCCGCACCCCAGCTCAACTTGACCTGCCCGGAGGCGGGTTGGGTGTACGACAGGGTACCGGGCGCGGACGGCGCCTGGGTGTCGCCGGTGTTCGGCCCGTAGACCTCCAGCTCGGAGAGCTGGGCGGCCGGCCACGCGGTGTTGGCGGTGACGTTGACCCGCAGGTACCGGACGGTGGTGGTGCCGAGGTCGACCGTCACCGCGTTGCCGGTGGCGGGGTCGAAGACCCGGCCGGCCGAGGCGGAGAGGTCGGTGAAGGTGGTGCCGTTGGTGCTGCCCTGGACCGAGAGCGTCTGGGTGCGGCGCTCCCAGCCGGCCGGGAGCTTGAGCACGGCCCGGTTGACCGCGACGGCCGCGCCGAGGTCGACCTGCACCCACTGCGGGAGCGCGTTGTTGGCGCTCTCCCAGTAGCTGGCCTGGTTGCCGTCGCCCGCGTTGGCCGCCACGTAGGTCTGGCTGACGCCGCTGCTGCTGAAGGCCCGGCCGAGCGCCAGGTTGGGGCTGGTGGTCGAGGAGCCGTGCACCTCCAGCTCGGAGATCTGCGCGGCCGGCCAGCCGGTGTTGGCCGAGATCGCCAGCCGGACGTACCGGGTGGTGGCGGCCGGGAAGGTGATCCGGACGGTGTTGCCCGCGCCCGGGTCGAAGGAGTACCCGGCCGAGCTGGCCAGGGTGGTGAAGGAGGTGCCGTCGGCGCTGCCCTGCACCGCCAGCGTCTCGGTGCGGCTCTCCCAGCCCGCGGGGAGCTTGAGCACCACCTCGTCGATCGAGGTGGAGCTGCCGAGGTCGACCTGCACCCACTGCGGCAGTGCGCCGTTGGCGCTCTCCCAGTAGGTGCCCTGGTTGCCGTCGTTGATGTTGGTGGCGGACTGGCCGCCGGTGGTGCTGGAGGCGGAGACCGCCTTGCCGGCGGCCAGGTTGGGGCCGCCGGCGGCTACGGCGGTACCGGGGAGGAGCGGGCCGGCCAGCGCCAGCAGGCTGAGCGTGGCCGCGGTGGCCACCAGCCGGGGGATCGGTGCTCTGGTTCTCACGGGGGTCCTCTGTCTCTGACGACGGGGTGGGGGTGAGGAGTTGAGGGAACCTTGCGCGTGCGGTGGCGACCGGGCCGAGACGGCCATCCGGGCCTCCGGGGAGGGGCGGCGGGCGGAGCGGCACCCGGCCCGATGGCGGGCCGGGCGGAGGGTGTCCGCGCCACGTGCGGATCAGGCGACGCGCAGCCAGACCGCGGTGTCGGTGGGGAGCAGGGCCGGGCCGCTGAGCGGGCCGCTGGCCAGCAGCAGCGTGCGGTGCTCCGGGAGCGGGGCCGGCTCGGCCCCGAAGTTGACCAGGCAGAGCAGGTCGCCCCGGCGGAAGGCGAGCACCTCGCCGGCCGAGGGCAGCCACTCGAACTTGTCGCCGTGCAGGGCGGCTTCGGTGCGGCGCAGCTCCAGCGCGGAGCGGTAGAGGGACAGCATCGACTCAGGGTCGGCCGACTGGGCCGCCACGGTGAGCGGGGCCCAGTCGGCCGGCTGCGGGAGCCAGGGCTCGGCCGTCGAATCCTGGCTGAACCCGTACGGGGGTCGGTCGCCCGACCAGGGGAGCGGCACCCGGCAGCCGTCGCGGCCGGGGTCGGTGCCGCCGGAGCGGAAGTGCATCGGGTCCTGGAGCCGGTCCAGCGGCAGGTTCTCCACCTCGGGCAGGCCCAGCTCCTCGCCCTGGTACAGGTAGACCGCACCGGGCAGGGCCAGCGAGAGCAGCGCGGCGGCCCGGGCCCGGCGCAGGCCGAGCGCCGGGTCGGTCGGGGTGCCCCAGCGCTTGGCGGCGAAGTCGAAGCGGGTGTCCCGGCGGCCGTAGCGGGTGACGGTGCGGGTGACGTCGTGGTTGCAGAGCACCCAGGTGGCCGGCGCGCCGACGGGCGCGTGCAGGGCCAGGGTGGAGTCGATCGACTCGCGCAGCGCGGCGGCGTCCCAGGGGCGGGCCAGGAAGTCGAAGTTGAAGGCCGTGTGCAGTTCGTCCGGGCGCAGGTAGCGGGCGAACCGTTCGGCGTCCGGCAGCCAGACCTCGCCGACCAGGATCCGGGTGCCGGGGTACTCGTCGGCGATCGCCCGCCAGGAGCGGTAGATCGCGTGCAGCTCCTCCCGGTCGGTGTAGGGGTGCGGGTCGGTGCCCTTCACGAAGTCGGGCAGCTCCGGGTCCTTGGCGAGCAGCGCGGCGGAGTCGATCCGCACGCCCGCCGCGCCGCGGTCGAACCAGAACCGGAGGATCTCCTCGTGCTCGGAACGCACCAGCGGATGAGCCCAGTTGAGGTCCGGCTGCTGGGTGGCGAACAGGTGCAGGTACCAGCTGCCGTCCTCGATCCTGGTCCACGGGCAGCCGCCGAACTCGGAGACCCAGTCGTTCGGCGGGATCTCCCCGTGCTCACCCCGGCCCTGCTTGAAGTGGAACAGCTCCCGCTCCGGGCTGCCCGGCCCCGCCGCCAACGCGGCCTTGAACCAGGGGTGTTGGTCGGAGACGTGGTTGGGCACCACGTCCACCACCGTCCTGATGCCGAGCTCCAGCGCCTCGGTGATCAGCAGCTCGGCCTCCTCCAGGGTGCCGAACAGCGGCTCCACGCCCCGGTAGTCGGCCACGTCGTAGCCGCCGTCCGCCATCGGCGAGGGGTACCAGGGGTTGAACCAGACGGCGTCCACGCCGAGTTCGGCCAGGTAGGGCAGCCGGGCGCGGACTCCGGCCAGGTCTCCCGTGCCGTCGCCGTTCCCGTCGGCGAAGCTTCGCGGGTACACCTGGTAGATGGCCGCGTCGCGCCACCAGTCGGAGCGGTCGGGCGGGGATTGCTGTCCCACGATCGAGGTCCTTTCGGATCGGCGCCCGGGCCCCGGCCTCAGCCTTTGAGCCCACCCGAGGTGAGCCCGGACATGATGTTGCGTTGGAAGAGCAGGAAGAAGGCGATGGTCGGCAGCGAGGCGATCGCCAGCGCGGCGATGATGACGTTCTGCGGCACGCCCATGGCCAGGGACTTGATGCCGATGTTCAGCGTCTGGTTGGCCGGGTCCGGCTGGACCAGCATCGGCCAGAGGAAGTCCTTCCAGACGTTCACCACGGCGAAGATGGAGACCACTCCGAGGATCGGCCGCGACATCGGCAGCACGATCGAGGCCAGGGTCCGCATCGGGCCGGCCCCGTCGATCGCGGCGGCCGCGAGCAGGTCGGCCGGGATGGAGTCGAAGAAGCGCTTCAGCAGGAAGATGTTGAAGGCGTTGGCCACCGTGGGCAGCCAGATCGCCCACGGGGTGTTCACCAGGTTGAGGTGGAGCACCGGCAGGTCAAGCACCGTCAGGTACTGCGGCACGATGAGGACCGCCGCCGGGATCATCAGGGTGGCCAGCATCATGCCGAGGATCACGTTCCCCAGCACCGGCCGGAGCTTGGAGAGCGCGTACGCCGCCGCCACGTCGAACACCAGCTGGAAGGCGAGCGCCCCCAGCGCGTAGTACAGCGTGTTGAACAGCAGCCTGCCGAGCCTCAGCTGGCTCCAGGCCGTGGCGTACGTCTCCGGATGCAGCTCGCTCGGGAAGAGCGTCGGCGGGTTCTGCACCACTTCGGCAGTGGACTTCAGACCGCCGGTCACCAGCCAGTACAGCGGGCCCAGGAAGACCAGCGTGAAGCCGATGACGGTGACGGCCAGGACCACCCGGTAGAGCCACCTGCCGAGCGGACGGTCGAGTTGGGTCTGGGAGATCAGCGTCCGGGTCTGCGGCTCTGCCACCGGGCGTCCTTTCTAGTCGGCCGCCTTGCGGGACAGCCGCGCGTAGAGCACGGAGAAGCCCGCCAGCACCAGCAGCATGATCAGCCCGAGTGCGGAGGCGGCACCGTAGTTGTTGAAGTTGAAGGCGTACTGGTAGACCAGGAAGGCCACGGTGGTGGTGGAGCCCTGCGGTCCGTTGCCCCCGGTCAGCAGGAAGGGCTCCACGAACACCTGCATGGTGGCCACGATCTGGAGCAGCAGCAGGAGCGAGAGGATCAGCCGGGTCTGCGGGATCGTCACGTGCCAGATCCGCCGCCAGATGCCGGCCCCGTCCAGCTCGGCCGCCTCGTACAGCTCCCCGGGGATGCCCTGGAGGGCCGCCAGGTAGATCAGCGTGGCGCCGCCCATGTTCATCCAGGTGGCCGCGATCACCACCGAGACCATCGCGGTGTCCGGCGAGTTGAGCCAGGCCGAGGTGGGCAGGTGCAGGGCCCGCAGGATGCTGTTGAAGAGCCCGAAGTCCGGATCGTAGAAGTACTTGAAGAGCAGCACCGAGGCGACCGGCGGCATCATCACCGGCAGGTACACCAGGATCCTCAAGTACGCCTTGGCGTGCCGCAGTTCGTTGAGCAGCACGGCCACGAAGAACGGCATCGCGAAGCCCAGTACCAGGGCCAGCAGGGTGAAGAGCAGGGTGTTGCCCCAGGCTTGCCAGAACGCCGGGTCCTGGAGCAGCTGTTCGACGTTGGCCCACCCGACCCAGGTGGTCCGCCCCCGCTTGGTGCGCTGGAAGCTCATCACGACTTCCCGCACCATCGGGTACCAGGTGAAGAAGCCGAAGCAGAGCAGCGCACCGATCAGGAAGCCGTGCGCCGTCAGCTGCTCCCGGACCCGACGTAGCGTCACTGCAGGCTCGCCAGGACCTGGTTGACCTGCGCCTCGGCCTCGCCCAGCAGCTTGGCGACGTCGGCGTTCTTGTCGGTCAGGACGGCGGAGACCGGGTTGTCCAGCACCTTGTAGATCTGCTGGGCGTTGGCCGGCTCGGTCTTGCCGGGCACCTGGACGGCCAGGTACGGCGCGTAGTTGGCGACCGGCACGGTGGCGCTGGCGGCCTTGGCCTTGTTGTCGCCCTCCAGCGACGCACCGGTGAAGAAGAACGGCTGCGGCAGGCCGACCGGCAGGCCGTCGGCCTTGGTCCGGGCGTAGTCGAACTGACCCTTGCCGAGGGTCAGGTACTTGAAGTTGATCCAGGCGATGCCGGCCTTGATCTGCTCCGGGGTGGAGCCCTTCTTGAACATGTAGTCGTTGCCGCCGAGCAGCGCGGCCTTGCCGCCGATCATCGGGCCCATGCCGTAGTCGTCGTAGTTGCCCTTGAGCGTCTGCACCATGTAGGTGATGTCGTCCGGCGCGCCGATGTACATGCCGAGCTTGTCGGTCGACATCTGGGTCATCAGGTCGGGCCACTTGAGGCTCTGCGCGGCACCCATGCTGTTGTCGGTCCAGCGCATGTCGTACAGGTTCTGCAGGACCTGCTTGCCCTCGGGGGTGTTGAAGGCGGCCTTCTTGCCGTCCTCGCTCACCATCGAGCCGCCGAGGCCGTACAGCTCGGCGGTGTAGTGCCAGCCGCCCTGGTTGGTCGCGCTGTACTCGCCGTACCCGTTCACCCCGTTGCCCAGCGCGGCGATCTTCTTCGCCGCCTCCCGGACCTCCGCCCAGGTGGTCGGGGGCTTCTCCGGGTCCAGACCAGCCTGCTTGAACAGCTTCCGGTTGTACAGCAGGCCCATCTTGTAGTTGGAGGTCGGCAGGCCGTAGAGCTTGCCGCCGTCCTTCAGGGTGGCCAGCACCGAGGGGTCGATGTCCTTGAGCGCCGGGACGGTCTGCTCGTTGACGTACGCGGAGATGTCCTCCGCCGCACCCTCGTCCAGCACCTGCTGCAGGTCGGTGAAGTAGGTGTAGAAGACGTCGGTCTGCGTCTTGCCCTTCAGCTGGGCCGTGAACGGCGCCGGCTCCTCGCAGGGCGAGGCGTCCTTGCTCTTGATCGTCACGTTCGGGTACAGCTTCCCGAACGCCGCGACGTCCTCGTCCCACTGCTTGCGCTCCGCCGCCTTGGTCACCGGCGGCTGGCAGTCCACGCTGATCGTCACCTTCGCCGACGCATCCAGCGTGGCGCCCCCACTCGCCTTGCTGTCCTCGCTCCCTCCCCCTGAACTCCCGCACGCGGCAAGCGACATGGCCATCCCTGCGGCCAACGCGACGACGACGGATCTGTGGACGATCCCAGCTCTGCTCATGACGGAGGAACCCTTCTGCGGGCACGGGTGGGTGGGGTGCCGCGGCACTCACCGGCGGCACGCACATGTAACCACCGCCCGACAGATGACCACAAGATGTCGACAGAGTTTCGCAAAAACACGACAGAGTTGCGTAGGTCATCTCCCGCCCCGAGATTTCGGGCCGCCGACGACGGCCTTCACAGCGGACCAGCACGACTGGGCGGGCACGTCCTGCGGATGCGACCAACCAGACACCCACGTCGTCGAGTTGCTCATCCGGCTGGTCACGGGCCGGGAAGCCTCCGGCGTCACGCCGGTCTCCTTCGAGGGCCACCTGCACCCGCCCTCGCACACCGACGCGTCCGCCGAGGGGCCCGCCATCTGCCATGGGACGGCTGCCAGACCCCTGGGAGTGCCCCCGGGAACGACGGTGGGGCGCAGCGGCCGACTGCCACTGCGCCCCACCGGGATCGCTGAGCCCCCTGTCGGGTTCGAACCGACGACCCCCGCTTTACAAGAGCGGTGCTCTGGCCAGCTGAGCTAAGGAGGCACGGTGACCGTCCGCGGCGAGGCCACGGCGGCACCAGTGGGCAGTGTACCGGTCGGGTGTGGGGACTGTGATCGGATTGATGCCGGATTCGGGGGCCGGAAGGGGCTGACAATCGGACGATCGGGCAGGTAGCGTCGCCAGGAAGTCGTCCGGGGGCGGGTGGTCCAGACCACCTGACCGAGGGACGGCGGACGACAACTCCACCCCTTTACTCGGATCGTCCGGCACGTTCCTGCCGGTGAAGGAGCGCAGAAGCATGGCTTCGGTCACGTACGACAAGGCCACCCGTGTCTACCCGGGTGCCACCAAGCCGTCGGTCGACGGTCTGGACCTGCACATCGAGGACGGCGAGTTCCTCGTCCTGGTCGGCCCCTCCGGCTGTGGCAAGTCCACCAGCCTCCGGATGCTCGCCGGCCTGGAGGACGTCAACGGCGGTGCGATCCGCATCGGCGACCGCGACGTCACCCACCTGCCGCCGAAGGACCGGGACATCGCGATGGTGTTCCAGAACTACGCGCTCTACCCGCACATGACCGTCGCGGACAACATGGGCTTCGCGCTCAAGATCGCCGGCGTCAACAAGAGCGAGATCCGCGCCAAGGTCGAAGAGGCCGCGAAGATCCTCGACCTGACCGACTACCTGGACCGCAAGCCGAAGGCGCTCTCCGGCGGTCAGCGCCAGCGCGTCGCGATGGGCCGCGCGATCGTCCGCGAGCCGCAGGTCTTCCTGATGGACGAGCCGCTGTCGAACCTCGACGCCAAGCTCCGCGTCTCGACCCGCACCCAGATCGCCTCGCTCCAGCGCCGCCTGGGCATCACCACCGTCTACGTGACGCACGACCAGGTCGAGGCCATGACCATGGGCGACCGCGTCGCGGTGCTCAAGGACGGTCTGCTCCAGCAGGTCGACAGCCCGCGCAACATGTACGACCGCCCGGCGAACCTCTTCGTGGCCGGCTTCATCGGCTCGCCCGCGATGAACCTGATCGACGTCCCGCTGGTCGACGGCGGCGTGAAGTTCGGCGGCTCGATCGTCAACATCTCCCGCGAGGACCTGGCCGGCGCCGGCACCGACAAGAGTGTCACCGTCGGCATCCGCCCGGAGCACTTCGAGATCGTCCCGGCGGGCGGCATCGAGGGCGTCGCGGTCACCGTCAACGTGGTCGAGGAGCTCGGCGCGGACGGCTTCGTCTACGGCACCACCAAGATCGGTGGCGAGGACAAGGACATCGTCGTGCGCGTGCACGGCCGTCAGATCCCGCAGAAGGGCGAGACCGTCCACGTCGTCCCGACCGGCGGCGAGACCCACGTCTTCAACACCACCACCGGTGCCCGCCTGAGCGCCTGATCCTGACGGATCGTCATACGAAGGCCCCCGTCCGACCGGACGGGGGCCTTCGGCGTCAACCCGGGCGGGGGACGAAACCGGACACGCGTCACTCATTGGGGTAACGGAGAGCCACCGGAGCCCGACACGCCGCTACGCTCTCGTGCGTGAAGCAACTCGTGCGCCGCATCGGCCAGACCGTTGCCCTGACCCTGCCCGTGATCCTGGTGACCACCGGCACGCTCGCCGTCACCCGCGTCCCGTGGGCACCGCCCACCGGCCTCGACCAGCAGGTGGTCGCGGCCTCCAGCGGCGACGGCACCATCGGGCGCAGCGCGACCGCCGCGAACACCGACGGGATGTCCCCCAAGGAAGCCCTCCGCACCGACCTGATGACGGAGCTGCGCAACCACAACCCGGGCACCGCGCTCGACCTGCTGGAGCGCTCCATGCGGGAGAAGCCCGCACTCACCCCGTACTGCACCGAGCTGGCCGCCGACCTCGGCCGGGCCGCCGTGCGCAAGTACCAGGGCGACGTGCAGCGGGCCCGCACCTTCGCCCGGCCGGTCTGCGACGGCTCCTTCGCCACCGGCGTGGTGGGCTGACACCCCCGGGGCCCTCGGTGCCGCGGCACGGGCCGCGGCACCGGCCGCCGCGTACGCATGCCGCGTGAGCTGCCGCGCGCGGCCAGGAGGGCGTCATCGGCCGTGCCTGGGCCTATCGTTCAGGCATGACCGCTGATTCCACCTCTCCCGCCCCGCACTCCCCGCTCGTGACGCAGGCCGTCATCCTGGCGGGCGGCCAGGGCTCCCGGCTGCGCCCCTACACCGACGACCGGCCGAAGCCGCTGGTCGAGATCCCGGGCACGGGCACCCCCATCGTCGGCCACCAGCTGGCCTGGCTCGCCGCCGAGGGGGTCACCGACGTGGTGATCTCCTGCGGCCACCTGGCCGAGGTCCTCCAGGACTGGCTCGACCGGACCGAACTCCCGGTCAGCGTCAGCACGGTGGTGGAGAGCGAGCCGCTCGGCCGCGGCGGCGGCCTCAAGTACGCCGCGAAGGCCCTGCCCCGGCCGGACGAGCCCTGGTACGCCACCAACGGCGACATCTGGACCAGGTTCAGCCTGCGCGAGATGGCCGCCTTCCACCACGAGCGGGACGCCGTCGCGACGCTCGCGCTGGCCCGGCCGCGGATCCCCTGGGGCGCGGTGGAGACCGACCAGTTCGGCAACGTGCTGGACTTCATCGAGGCGCCGCCCTCGCCCTTCCTCATCAACGCCGGCCTGTACGTCTTCGCGCCCGGCTTCCAGGACCTGCTGCCGGACGTCGGCGACCACGAGCGCACCACGTTCCCGCAGTTGGCGCGCGGCAAGCGGCTGGCGGGGTACCAGCTGCCGCAGGGGTGCTACTGGCGGGCGATCGACACCGCGAAGGACCTGACGGAGGCCGCCAAGGAGCTTGCCGCAGCGTCCAACTGAGGCTGCGTCAGGGAACGGAAGCGGGGCGCGAGGTGCTGCGCTGACCCGAACTCACCGGCTGTGGTGGGTTGGTCGCGCAGTTCCTCGCGCCCCTGGCTGCACTCCTCGTCAGTCGTCAGGCATCCACTCGCTGCCCGGCCGGGCCGGGGCCCATGCCGAGGAGGGGGGCGCCGAGGACACCGCCGAGGATGCCGCCGCCGCCCGTGGAGGAGGGCTTCGGGGCGGTGGAGGAGCCACCGGTGGCACCCCGGGTGGTGCCGGCCGGAGTGCCGCCGCCGGTGCCGGCCTTGGTCGGCGAGGGTGCGGGGGGCGGCGTGTGGGGGCTCTCGGACTTGCCGGCCGAGGGCTTGGCCTTGGGGCTGCCGCTCTTGTTGGCCGAGGGGGCGGCCGGGGACGGGGTGGGCTTGGAGGACGGCGGCGGGGCCACCGGCATCGGGGCGTTGGAGGCGCCGCTGCCCGGCCACATCGGCGAACCGAAGTCCGTCGGCGGCTTGGCCGGCACCGGGCCGGTCCGTCCGCTGGTGCGGACGGCCGCGCCGAGCATGGAACCGATCAGCAGGGTCAGCCCGACCACCACGGCCGTCACCACGCCGCCGCGCCGCCAGATCCGGCGCCGGAGCGCGGCCGGGGCGGCGGCGCCGTAGCGGCGCCAGGCGTCCAGCGCGATCCGCCCGTCCAGCGAGCCGAACGGCGCGCCGGCGATCAGCAGCGGGCTCCACGCCACCAGGAAGATCAGGTCCGGGGTGTCGTAGACCGGCACCGCCCGCCAGCTGACGGTGAACAGCAGCGCGGCGGAGAGCAGCATCGCGGCACCGGCCGCGATCCGCTGCCAGAGGCCGAGCAGCGAGAGCACGCCGACCACGACCTGGGTGAACGCGACCGCCAGGCCCGCCCCGACCGGGTGGGCCATGGCGAAGTCCAGCAGCGGCTGGGCCACTCCCCACGGGTGCAGGGAGGAGAGCCAGCGCATCATCGAGCCGCGGTCACCGCCGTCGAAGTACACCGGGTCGCAGAGCTTGCTGAAGCCGGCGTAGACCGAGAGCGAGCCGAGCACGATCCGCAGCGGCAGCAGCACCAGCCCCAGGTCGACCTTCCGGCCGGGGTACCAGGCGTGCTTGGAGTCCGCGCCGACCGCCGAGACCTCGGGCAGCTCGCCCGCCGGGGCCCAGTCCTGCCGGGGCCGGACGGCCGCCGGTGCGGCGACCGGGGCCGGGGCCGGGGCGCCGCGGTAGGTCTCCAGCTGCTCGGTGTCGTCCTCCCCGACCGGGCGGGCCGGGGCCGGCACGGTGTTGAGGCGGACGGCCTCCAGCAGCTGGGTGGCCGCCTGGTCGCCGGGGGCCGCCTGGCCGGTCCAGGTGACGGCGGTGACCCGGCCCTTGCGCCGGGTGGCCGCGACGGAGCCGGCCAGCGCCGGCACCTGGGAGCCCGCCACCACGACCTGCGGGGTGACCATCGGCCGGGGGGCGAAGCCCGGGGGCAGCCCGTTGTTGGACGTCCCGTACGGGTCGCCGAAGGCGGCGCCGGGCGGGCCGTCGATCAGCGGGGCCACCGGGGCGGCGAGCCTGACCCGGAAGCTGGCCTGGGTACTGCTGAGCCTGGCCGGGTCCGACGGCACCTTGACCGTGTTGAGGCCGGGGCCGGCATCTATTCCCGCCATGCCGCCCGGGGCAGTGCGCCGAGGTGTTCTGGTGTCCACACCCGTCTAACCGGGTGACGGCCGGTTAGGACACTCTCCCGGGTGGATTCCTGACGGCGATTGAAGTGATCATGAGTAAACCGATCGGGCCTGGTCAGGCCCGATCGGTTTCCCGTTCCAAACGTACGACTACCCCTCAGGGCTACTGCTTGGCGCGCATCCGGGCGGCCTCGTAGAGCACGATGCCCGCCGCGACACCGGCGTTCAGCGACTCGGTCAGACCGGACATCGGGATCCGGACCCGGATGTCGCAGGTCTCCGAGACCAGGCGCGACAGGCCCTTGCCCTCGCTGCCCGCGACGATCACGACCGGGCCGGTGAGCGCCTCCAGGTCGGCCACCTCGGCCTCGCCGTCGGCCGCCAGGCCGACCACCATCAGACCGGCCTTCTGGTACGCCTCCAGCGCGCGGGTCAGGTTGGTGGCGCGCGCGACGGGCAGGCGCGCGGCGGCGCCCGAGGAGGTCTTCCAGGCACCGGCGGTCATCCCGGCGGCGCGCCGCTCGGGGATCACCACGCCGTGCGCCCCGAAGGCGGCGGCGGAGCGGACCACGGCGCCGAGGTTGCGCGAGTCGGTCACGCCGTCCAGGGCGATCACCAGCGCGTCCTCGCCGTTCTCGGCGGCGTCGGCCAGCAGGTCGTCCGGGTGCGCGTACTCGTACGGCGGGACCTGGAGCACCAGGCCCTGGTGGTTCATCCCGCCGGTCATCTGGTCCAGCTGCGGGCGCGGCGCCTCCATCAGCGGGACACCCCGCTCGTTGGCGGCCTGGACGGCCTCGCGCACCCGGTCGTCCATGTCGATGAACTGCTGCACGTACAGCGCGTTGGCCGGCACGCCGCCCTGCAGCGCCTCGACCACCGAGTTCCGGCCGAACACCAGCTCGGCCGAGCCGGCGCCACCGCGGCCGCCGCGGCCACCGCCGCCGGAGCGGCGCATGCCGGCCCGCGACTTGGCGTCCATCTCGCGCTTGGTGGCGGCGTTGGCCTGCCGCTGCTTGACGTGGCCCTTGCGCGCCGAGGCGGGCGGGGTCGGGCCCTTGCCCTGGAGCGCCTTCCGGCTGTGGCCGCCGGTACCGACGGACGCGCCCTTCTTCGATCCGGGGTTGCGTCGGTTCCTGCGCTGGCTGTTGCCGGCCATGGCTGTACTTCCCTTGTCTGTCTCGCCCGCCCCGGCGACGACCGTCGGCGGCGGGCTCTGCGTCGTGCGGGTGGGCCGCACCGGTGAAGGTACGGCCCACCCGCGCCCCGAACCGGGGCTACTGGTTGTTGAGCGTCCAGCGCGAGCCGGTCGGGCCGTCCTCGACGGACAGTCCGGCCTGCGCCAGCTGGTCGCGGATCGCGTCCGCGGTCGCGAAGTCCTTGCGGGCCCGGGCGGCCTGGCGCTGGTCCAGCACCAGGCGGACCAGCGAGTCGACCACCGGGCGGAGGTCGTCGCCGCGCTCGGCTCCGGCCCACATCTCGTCCAACGGGTCGAGACCCAGCACACCGAGCATCGCACGGACCTCGGCGAGCCGCGCCACCGCGTTCTCCTTGTCGTCCGCGGCGAGGGCGCTGTTGCCCTGACGGACGGCGGTGTGCACCACGGCCAGCGCCTGCGGGACGCCCAGGTCGTCGTCCATCGCCTCGGCGAAGGCCAGCGGCACCTCGGGCGCCGCGTCCACCGGGCCGCAGGTCTCCACCGCGCGCTCGATGAAGTTCTCGATCCGGGCGAAGGCGGTCTCCGCCTCGCGCAGGGCCTCCTCGCTGTACTCGATCATCGACCGGTAGTGCGGGGCGGCCAGGTAGTAGCGGAGCACGATCGGACGCCAGGCCCGGACCATCTCGGAGACCAGCACCGAGTTCCCGAGCGACTTGGACATCTTCTCGCCGCTCATGGTGACCCATGCGTTGTGCACCCAGAAGTTGGCGAACCCGTCGCCGAAGGCCTTGGACTGGGCGATCTCGTTCTCGTGGTGAGGGAAGATCAGGTCCAGCCCGCCGCCGTGGATGTCGAAGGCGGTGCCCAGGTACTTGTGCGCCATGGCCGAGCACTCCAGGTGCCAGCCCGGGCGGCCGCGGCCCCAGGGGGTGTCCCAGCTGGGCTCGCCCTCCTTGGCCCGCTTCCACATCGCGAAGTCGCGCGGGTCGCGCTTGCCGGTCTCGCCCGCCGACTCGGGCTGCAGCAGGTTGTCCAACTCCTGGTTGGAGAGCTCCAGGTAGTCCGGGTAGGTGGTCACGGCGAAGTAGACGTTGCCGTCCGCCTCGTAGGCGTGGCCGCGCTCGATCAGGCCCTGCATCATCTCGATCATCTCGGGCACGTGCCCGGTGGCCCGCGGCTCGATCGAGGGCGGCAGGCAGCCGAGGGCGGTGTAACCCTCGCTGAACGCGCGCTCGTTGACGGAGGCGACCTGCCACCACGGGACGCCGAGGGCGTGCCCCTTGGCGATCACCTTGTCGTCGATGTCGGTGACGTTCCGGACGAAGGTGACCTGGTAGCCGCGGTAGCCGAACCAACGGCGCATCACGTCGAAGTTCAGGCCGGACCGGATGTGCCCGATGTGCGGGGGCGCCTGGACGGTCGCGCCACACAGGTACATCGAGACACAGCCCGGTACAAGCGGGACGAAGTCGCGTACCTGGCGGGTGCTGGTGTCGTACAGGCGAAGGCTCACAGCGTCAAGCGTAGTGGGCACCGGGGGGTGCCCCGCCACCTTTCCGTCATGGCCCCGTCGGATCGGGCCGGTTCAGAGGTTCCCGACCGCCTTGCGGGCCGCCAGGCGGCACACCACCCGGACGTCGTCCGGCCCGTCGTAGCCGTAGTCCTCGCCCCGGTACTTGCGCGACAGCTCGTCGATCAGCTCCCGCCCGCCCTCACGGACCATCACCACCTCGCCCCGCAGCTCCAGGTAGGTGTACGGGTGGTCCGGCGGGTTGACCAGCAGGGTGATCCGCGGGTCGCGGAGCATGTTGAGGTGCTTGCGGCGCCCCTCGACGGTGGAGAACAGCACCTCGTCCCCGTCCCGCCTGACCCACACCACCGAGGACTGGGGGCTGCCGTCCGGCTGCACGGTGCTCACCACCGCGAAGGTCTTCCCGTCGAACAGCGCCCTGGCCCGCTCGGAGAGCTCTACCGCCATCGTGGTCCCTTTCCCTCGGCGTCCCCGGGGAACGGTACTGACCGGCGGGCGGCACACGGGAGTTGAACACCCGTCAGCCATCCGAACGGACCAACGGCGTCAACCCGCCCGGTACACCAGGGCGGTGGCGATCGCAGCCAGGCCCTCGGCCCGGCCGGTGAGCCCCAGCCCGTCGGTGGTGGTGCCGGAGACCGAGACGGGGGCGCCCACGGCCGCCGAGAGCGCCGCCTGGGCCTCCGCGCGCCGCTTGCCGATCTTCGGGCGGACGCCGATCACCTGGATCGCCACGTTCCCGATCTCGAAGCCCTCGGCCCGGACGATCCGGGCCGCCTCGGTCAGCAGCGCGACGCCCGAGGCGCCGGACCACTCGGGGCGGTCGGTGCCGAAGTGCGCGCCCAGGTCACCGACCCCGGCGGCCGAGAACAGCGCGTCGCAGGCGGCGTGCGCGGCCACGTCCGCGTCCGAGTGACCGGCCAGCCCGTCCCCGGCGCCCGGCCACTCCAGGCCGGCCACCCGGAGCGGGCGCCCGGCCTCGAAGGCGTGCACGTCGGTGCCGATCCCGACCAGCGGGATCACGGGGGTGTCAGAAGCCATCGGAGGCCCTCCTGCGGGCGAGCACGGCCTCGGCGAGCACGAGGTCCAGCGGACGGGTGACCTTGAAGGCCTCTTCGTGGCCCGGGACGACCACCACGGTGCCGCCGAAGTGCTCGACCATCCCGGCGTCGTCGGTGACGGTGAGCCCCGGCTCGACCAGCGCCCGCTCGTGCACCTCGGCCAGCAGCTCCCGGCGGAAGCCCTGCGGCGTCTGCACCGCGCGCAGCGAGGACCGGTCCGGGGTCTCCAGCACCGGCTCGGGCCGCCCGCCCGGCTGCGGCTCGACCCGCTTGACGGTGTCCGCCAGCGGCACCGCCGGCACCACCGCCCCGGCACCGCCCTTCACGGCGGCCGCCACCGCGTCCACCACCTCGACCGGCACCAGCGGCCGGGCCGCGTCGTGCACCAGCACCACCGGCACGTCGGCCGGGATCGCGGCCAGACCGAGCCGGACCGACTCCTGCCTGGTCGCCCCGCCGGCCACCACCCGGACGTCCTTGCCGTCCAGCCCGTGGCTGTCCAGCAGTCCGACCACCTCGGCCACGCCGTCCGGCGGCGCGGCCACCACCACCAGCCCGACCGCCCGGCTCCGGGCCAGCGCCCGGACGGCGTGCACCAGCAGGGGCACCCCTCCGAGTTCCCGCAGGGCCTTCGGGGCACCGGGCCCCAGCCGCTCGCCCCGCCCTGCGGCGGGGACCACGGCCGCTGCGACTGCTGCCGTACCGTTCAGGGTTCGCTCCTTCGGCGCTGTGCTGCATCCATGCCGTACTGCATTCATGTTTTACGCCCGCGGCCCGGTGGGTATGGCCCTGGCGAAGCCGAACGAGGCGCGCCGGTCCCCTTCCGAAGCCGGCCCGCCCCCGCCAGGCCTCACACCGAGTGACCGGGGCGGCTCGTCCCCGGGTACGCCGAAGCGCCCGGGCTGCCGGGCCGCACCGGGGCCACGTTACGTGACCGCGGTGAGTGCACCGACATCGGGCGCTTCGAACTGCGGTGGACCGCTTACGAGGCCAAGACCTCGTCGAGCAGCGTCTCCGCCTTGTCCTCGTTGGTGTTCTCCGCGAGAGCGAGCTCGCTGACCAGGATCTGGCGCGCCTTGGCGAGCATCCGCTTCTCGCCGGCCGACAGACCGCGCTCGCGCTCGCGACGCCACAGGTCGCGGACGACCTCGGCAACCTTGATCACATCGCCGGAGGCGAGCTTCTCGAGGTTCGCCTTGTACCGGCGGGACCAGTTGGTGGGCTCCTCCGTGTACGGGGCGCGGAGCACCTCGAACACCCGGTCCAGACCCTCCTGGCCGACGACGTCACGCACGCCGACGAACTCCGCGTTCTCCGCGGGGACGCGCAGCGTCAAGTCTCCCTGCTGCACCTTCAGCACCAGGTAGGTCTTGTCCACACCTTTGATCTGGCGAATCTCGATGGCCTCGATGAGCGCGGCCCCGTGATGGGGGTAGACCACCGTGTCGCCAACCTTGAACGTCATGTGACAGGACCCCTTCCGTGGCTTACCAGAATAACACGGTTCGCCGTCCACCCGAAGGGCGTTTTCGCAGGTCAGGGCGGGTCTCGGGGCTTGACAAGGACCCCTCCGGCATGCTGCGACCCGTGTTCGACGGGGCCTTCCCGCAGGTCGGAGGTGGTCTGCACACCTGACGAAACCTCTGGCAACACTCCCGAAACCATGATTGGATCATGAGTTTTTGCCGTATACGCGTACGGGACGTGCTCGCGGCACCCGACGGGGCGGTCCGAGCGCGACACGGGGCCACCCCGTGATGAGCGGATATGCGCGGTCGGTAACCTGAGTCCTGACCACCGATCAGATACCCAAGGAGATGCCGCCGCCGTGAGCCGCAGCCTTCGTCGCGGCGCAGTCGCCGCCGTCGCCCTCGCCGCGATCCTCCCGCTGTCCGCCTGTGCCGCCGGGACCAGCCCCGCGACCCTGCAGGTCAAGCCGGACAACGCCTCGACCTCGATCGGGACCACCCTCAGGCTCAACAACATCGTGGTGGTGACCGCGGCGGGAGCCAAGTCCGACCACGCCGGCCCGGCCAACGTCTCGGTGAACATCAGCAACACCGGCTCCGGCCCGGAGGTCCTGAAGTCGGTGGAGCTGGCCGAGGGCGGCGCCGCGACCTTCGCCGACTCCAAGGGTGCCCCGCTGACCGAGATCGTCATCCCGGCGGGCGGCTCCGTGCTGCTCGGCGGCGAGGACCAGCCGGTCGCCAAGGTCGCCTCCGCCAAGGTGGAGATCGGCGGCAACGCCAAGGTCGCCTTCGGCTTCGGCACCGCCGGGAAGGTCGAGACCGAGGCCCAGGTGCACACGGGCGAGGGCATGTACCGCGGCTTCGGCCCGGCCGCCGCCGCCCCGTCGAAGCCCGCCACCGCGCCCTCCGCCTCGCCCTCCGCGTCCGCCTCGCCCAGCGCTTCGGCGTCGGCCAGCGCGTCGGCCTCGGCTTCGGCTTCGGCCGGTGCCTCCGCGAGCGGTTCGGCCTCGCCGTCCGCCTCGGGCAGCTCCACCGCCGCCGCCTCGCACTGACGTCCCGTCGGGGACGCCCGAAGGCCCCCGCTCGGTTCGAGCGGGGGCCTTCGGGTGCGTACGGGCCGGTGCCGGTCCGGTCTACGGCTCGAACTTGTAGCCCAGGCCGCGGACGGTGACCAGGTAGCGCGGGGCGCCCGGGTCCGGCTCGATCTTGGCCCGGAGGCGCTTCACGTGGACGTCCAGGGTCTTGGTGTCGCCGACGTAGTCGGCGCCCCAGACCCGGTCGATCAGCTGCATGCGGGTGAGGACCCGGCCCGCGTTGCGCAGCAGCATCTCCAGCAGGTCGAACTCCTTGAGCGGCAGGTCGACCTTGGCGCCGTCCACCGTCACCACGTGGCGGTCGACGTCCATCCGGACCGGGCCGGCCTCCAGGGCGCCGGGGCCGTTCTCGACGGTGCCGTCGGCCTCGCCGCGGCGGCGCAGGACCGCGCGGATGCGGGCCACCAGCTCGCGGGTGGAGTAGGGCTTGGTGACGTAGTCGTCGGCCCCTATCTCCAGACCGACGACCTTGTCGATCTCGCTGTCCTTGGCGGTGACCATGATCACCGGCACGTTGGAGCGGACCCGCAGCTGGCGGCAGACCTCGGTGCCGGGGAGCCCGGGGAGCATCAGGTCGAGCAGCACCAGGTCGGCGCCGTTGCGTTCGAACTGCTCCAGCGCGTCGGGGCCGGTGGCGGCGATGGCCACCTCGAAGCCCTCCTTGCGGAGCATGTACGACAGGGCGTCGCTGAACGACTCCTCGTCCTCGACCACCAGTACACGGGTCACGAGCGGGCCTCCGGGGCAGGAAGGGGGTTGGTGCTGGGCATGGGGTGCTGCTGTTCCTCGACCGGGGGTTTCCCGGCGGGGAGCCGAACGGTGAAGGTGGAACCCTGGCCCTCGACGCTCCACACGGAGACGGTGCCGCCGTGCGAGGCCGCCACGTGCTTGACGATGGAGAGGCCGAGACCGGTTCCGCCGGTGGCGCGGGAGCGGGCCGGGTCGACTCGGTAGAACCGCTCGAAGATCCGCTCGCGGTCCGTCTCGGAGATGCCGATGCCCTGGTCGGTCACCGAGATCTCGATCAGTTCGCCGTCCGCCTCACCGAGGGCGGCGGCGCTGGAGATGCGCCGGGTGGCGATGGCCACCCGGGTGCGCGGCGGGCTGTAGTTGACCGCGTTCTCGACCAGGTTGCCGAGGGCGGCGGCCAGCTGGCCGCGGTTGCCGTGCAGGTAGAGGCCGCCGATGCCGCCGGCCGCGATGTGGATCTGCTTGGCGGCGGCGGGCTGGCGGCAGCGGTCGATCGCCTCGGCGATCAGGGTGTCCACCGCGACCGGCTCCGGGTCGACCAGCAGCTGGTCGTCCTGGACCCGGGAGAGGTCGATGATCTCCTGCACCAGGCTGGCCAGACGGGTGGCCTCGATCTGCATCCGGCCGGCGAAGCGCTGCACCGCCTCCGGGTCGTCGGAGGCGTCCGCGACCGCTTCGGAGAGCAGGGAGAGCGCACCGACCGGGGTCTTCAGCTCGTGCGAGACGTTGGCGACGAAGTCCCGGCGGACCGCCTCGATCCGGCGGCGCTCGGTGCGGTCCTCGACCAGCACCAGCACCAGCCGGGAGCCGAGCGGGGCGACCCGGACCGAGACCGCGAGCGGCTCGGTCGGCCGGGCCACGCCCGGCTTGGGCACCTCCAGCTCGACCTGGCGGATCTCGCCGTCCCGGCGGGTGGCGCGGGCCAGCGAGAGCATCTGCTCGACCGCCACCGCTCCACCGCGCACCAGGCCCATCGCGTAGGCGGCGGAGCTGGCCTTGACCACCTCGTCGCCCTCGCCGAGCACGATCGCGCAGGAGCGGAGCACCGAGAGCACGGTGTCCACGCCCGGGGGCAGCGGGGCTTCCTGGGCGGGGAGCCCGCCCGATCCGTTCTTCCCGCCGCCGTTGCCCGCGCGGGCCTGCTCCCGCTCGCTCCAGCGGAAGGCGATGGCGGCCGTGAGACCGACCCCGAGCCCGGCTATGGCGCAGGCTGCGGCGGCGGCCACATTCACGTCCATGTGGCCAGCGTAAGCGCATCCCGGCGGCGCTCCCCACGGGTGCGATCAAGGGATCGGCCGCACGTCACCGAGAATTCACCTCGAAGCTCCCGGCGGTTCACCACACCGGCCGTGCGTGGTCGCCCGAACGGCCCAGGGTGGGTCGCACAGCCCGTGCGGGCGGTGGCGGCACTACGATGCGGCCACCAGCAGCGGCCGGTCCGATCCTCTTACGGTCGGCACGGCCGGTCGGCACCGCCACCGACAGAGCTACTGAGGAGAGCAGCAATGCGCGACGCGTACCACGAGGAACTCGACTCGATCAGCGACCAGCTGGTCGAGATGGCACGGCTGGTCGGCTCGGCCATGGGCCGGGCCACCACCGCGCTGCTCGACGCCGACCTGGCACTGGCGGAGAGCGTGATCGCGGCCGACGACAAGGTCAACGCCCTCCACCACGACCTGGAGAACCGGGCGATCGACCTGCTGGCCCGGCAGCAGCCGGTCGCCACCGACCTGCGGATCGTGGTCACCTCGCTGCGGATGAGCTCCGACCTGGAGCGCTGCGGCGACCTGGCCCGGCACGTGGCCAAGGTGGCCCGGCTGCGCTACCCCGAGTCCGCCGTCCCGAACGACCTGCACTCGATCGTGCTGGAGATGGGGCAGCTCGCCCAGCGGCTGGTGGCCAAGGCCGGCCTGGTGATCGCCACCAAGGACGTGGACAAGGCGCTGGAGCTGGAGCAGGACGACGACGCGATCGACGCGCTGCACCGCGAGCTCTTCTCGCACCTGCTGGACGACCGCTGGCAGCACGGCATCGAGACCGCGGTGGACGTCACCCTGGTCGGCCGCTACTACGAGCGCTTCGCCGACCACGCCGTCTCGGTGGCCAAGCGCGTGGTCTTCCTGGTGACCGGCGAGCACGCGGGCGAGTTCGTGCCCGCCACGGACGTCGAGGCCTAAACCCCGATGGGGCGGTGCGGGGGCGCACGGGAGGCCGATCTCCCCGCCCCCGCGCGCCCGTTGACGCCTCGTCACCGGGGGGGCTTCACTCGTGGAGGGGCACACCGCCGTGTGCACCCGCGGTGCCCTGCCGAGGAGGCCCAGCGCGATGAAGGCGACCACTGCCCCCGAGACCCAGCCGCCGAGTTCCGTCACCCCGACGGCCGTGAAGCTGCTGCCGGTGCTCTCCGCCACCTGTGGTTGCAGCCCCGGCTGCGGCTGCGGCTGCCAGTCCGGAGCGCCCTGCCAGTGCGGCGGCGCCAGCGGCGGCTGCTGCGGCGGCCACTGACCACCCACCCGCGCCGTCCGCACGTCGCACCGGGCCCGTCGGCCGGGCGCCCCTGACCTGCCGGGGCGCCCGGCCGACGTACGTTCCGGCCTGACCGTGCGTCAGAACTGCAGGTCGACGCAGGAGTAGAAGGCGTTGGCCGTGTCGGAGATGTCCCAGACCGCGAGCAGCACGTGGTGGCCGGTCAGGCCGGCCGGCAGCGGGACGCTGTGGGTGAGGGTGCTCGGCGGCTGCTGGTTGTTGCCGGGCACGGTGAGCAGCGGGGTGAGGTTGAGGTTGCTCCTGCTGAGCGCGGTGGCCGCGCTGTAGCCGGGCTTGGTGAGGAAGTACCGGTACGAGGCGGTGGCGTGCCGGGCGGTGAACTTCCAGGTGAAGTTCTGCCGGGAGCCCGCGGTGACCTTGGTGGTCGGCCAGGCGCCGTTGCGCGGGTTGTCCAGCTGGGCGAAGCGGCTGTTGCCGCCCGCGCAGAGCTTGCCGTCGGCCGGGCCGGAGCCCGGGAAGCCCTTCGGGCCCTCGACGCTCTGCGGCTCCCACTGGATGTCGCCGCAGTTGGTGACGGTGCCCGCGGCACAGAGTGCGGCCCGGCTGGGCGGGCCGGTGACGTAGCCGTGCGAGTAGGCCGGCAGGGCGGTCGCGACCGGTACCGCGACGGCCGCCACCAGGGCGCCGACCAGATGACGCTTGCGCATGGTGCTCCTTCCGACTCGGCTCCGGGCAGGCCGGAGCGAGCTGTGGGGGTGGATGGAGTACGGGGCCGGACGCACGCCGGATCCGTGGGGGGATCTTGGCGTGCTCGTGCCACTGGTCCATACCATAGGAGCGCGTCAGATGGCCGTCAATGGTCTGAACCACCGTGATACAGAAGCGAGTTGACGCACCGACGGCCCCACCCGTGGGACGGATGGGGCCGCTGTGACACCGGTGACCCGGGACTACTTCACGGTGAGCGTGGCACTCTCGGTCCGGCCGGAGGAGACCACCTTGCCGGTCACCTGGAGGTCGCCGGTCGCGCTCGCGGTGTACTTCGGCAGCCGCAGTACCGCCGAGCCGCCCGAGCAGGCGGCCGTGCCCAGCGAGCCGCGCTGGCCGCCCTTGGCCCAGGCGAACTCCAGCTGGTCACCGACGGAGCAGCCGTTGTAGGTGACGGTCAGGGCGCCGCCGTTGGTGAGCAGCAACGGCGAGACGCTCAGGCTGCTCGCCGGCTGGGTGCTGTGGGTCCGGTCCTTGCTCTTGCCCTTGTTCTTCTTCTTGCCCGAGCCGCACGCCGCCAGCGACAGCACCAGCAGCACGACGAGCGCGCCCGCCATGGACTTCTTGACCATCGGTCCCCCCGTAGTCGTTCCGGAAGGCAGAAGGATAACGGCCCCCTCCCGGGCGGGAGGGGGCCGTGCGCGGTCCGGGCAGGACCTTTACGTCATGCTTACTTCTTGCCCTGGTTCTTGACCGCCTCGATGGCGGCCGCCGCGGCGTCGGCGTCCAGGTAGCGGCCGCCCTTGGCGACCGGCTTGAAGTCGGCGTCGAGCTCGTAGACGAGCGGGATGCCGGTCGGGATGTTGAGGCCCGCGATGTCCTCGTCGGAGATGCCGTCGAGGTGCTTCACCAGGGCGCGCAGGCTGTTGCCGTGCGCGGTGACCAGGACGGTCTTGCCGGCCGCGAGGTCGGGGACGATGGCGTCGTACCAGTACGGGAGCATCCGCTCGACGACGTCCTTGAGGCACTCGGTGGCCGGGCGCAGCTCGCTCGGGATGTCGGCGTAGCGGGCGTCACCGGCCTGCGAGTACTCGGCGTCGTCGGCCAGCACCGGCGGCGGGGTGTCGTACGAGCGGCGCCACAGCTGGAACTGCTCCTCGCCGAACTCGGCCAGGGTCTGGGCCTTGTCCTTGCCCTGGAGGGCGCCGTAGTGGCGCTCGTTCAGCCGCCAGCTGCGGCTGACCGGGATCCAGTGGCGGTCGGCCTTGTCGAGGGCGATCTGCGAGGTGCGGATCGCGCGGCGCAGCAGGGAGGTGTGCACCACGTCGGGGAAGTAGCCCTCGGCGGCGAGCAGTTCGCCACCGCGCGCGGCCTCCTTCTCGCCCTTCTCGTTGAGGTCGACGTCGACCCACCCGGTGAAGAGGTTCTTCTGGTTCCACTGGCTCTCGCCGTGACGGAGCAGGATCAGTCGGTAGGTCGTGTCAGCCATGGGGCTCAGCTTAATCGAGCCGGATAACGGGTAGCCGGGACCAAGGTCCACCGGTAATGTGCGCGATGCAGAAGAGCCACTTACACCACCGCCCAGCGGTCATCCCCGCCCGCCGGGGCACCGCTGAGCGGTGCCCCACCGCGCCCGGGAGCCCCCACATGCCCGCCCTGCACCGCCTCTACGTCTCGCTCTCCGAGACGGGTCGTGGACTACCCCGTCAGTTCTGGTGGCTCTGGACCGCCACCCTGGTGAACAAGCTCGGCGGGTTCGTGGTCCCGTTCCTGTCGCTCTACCTGACCGTCGAGCGAGGCTGGTCGGCCGCCTACGCGGGTCTGGTCGCCTCGCTGTTCGGCCTGGGCTCGGCCATCGCCTCCCTCGGCGGCGGCGTGCTCACCGACCGGGTCGGACGGCGCCCCACCCTGCTCGCCGCCCAGCTCGGCACCGCCGTCTCGGTGGCCGTGCTCGGCTTCACCGACGGGCCGGTGGCCATCGCGGCGGTGGTCTTCGTGGTCGGCCTCACCAGCAACGCCTCCCGCCCCGCCATCTCCGCGATCATCGCCGACGTGGTGCCCGCCGCGGACCGGGGCCGCGCGTACGCGCTGAACTACTGGGCGATCAACATCGGCTTCGGCGCCTCCGCGGCGGTGGCCGGGCTGATCGCCGCCCACGGCTACCTGGCGCTCTTCCTGCTGGACGCGCTGAGCACGCTGCTCTGCGCGGTGGTGGTCTTCGTGAAGGTGCCGGAAAGCAGGCCGTCGACGCCGGCCGCCGGGCCGGCCGCGCCGGAGGTGGGTCTCGGCCGGGTCTTCCGGGACGGCCGCTTCATGGCGGTCTTCGCGGTCAACCTGCTGCTCGCGCTGGTCGCCCAGCAGGGCTCCACCACGCTGGCCGTGGACATGGGGCAGGCCGGTGTCCCGGCCTCCCAGTACGGCCTGGTGATCAGCCTCAACGGCGTCCTGATCGTGCTGCTCCAGCTCCCGATCACCCGGCTGATGGAGGGCCGCAGCCGCACCGGCCTGCTGGTCGCCAGCGCGCTGCTGATCGGCTGGGGCTTCGGGCTCACCATGTTCGCCGGCTCCTCGGCCTGGTTCTTCGCCCTCACCGTGGTGATCTGGACCATCGGCGAGATCGTCAACGCGCCGACCATGATGGCGCTGGTCGCCGAGCTGGCCCCGGCCGAGGCGCGCGGCCGCTACCAGGGCGTGTACTCGCTCTCCTGGTCGCTGGCGATGTTCCTCGGCCCGGCGGGCGGGGCGCTGCTGCTCCAGTACGGCGGCGGGGTCGCGGCCTGGGGCGTCTGCGCGCTGCTGGGCAGCGCGGCGGCCGCGGGCTTCCTGGTGCTCGGCCGCCGCACGGCCGCGCCGGTGCCGGTGGAGGAGCCGGCCCGGGCGCTGGTCTAGCCGTTCTCGGGGGCCTCGGAGTCCGGGGCGGCCGGGGCGGGGGCCGGGGCGGCGAGGTGGGTGAAGGCCTCCAGGTTCCGGGTGGACTCGCCGCGCTTGGTGCGCCACTCCCACTCGCGCCGGATCGCGGTGGCGAAGCCGAGTTCGAGCAGCGTGTTGAAGGGCTCGTCGGCGGCGCCGAGAACGGTGCCGAGCAGGCGGTCCACCACGTCCGCGGTGAGCGCCTCCAGCGGCAGGCGGCCGGCCAGGTAGACGTCGCCGAGCCCGTCGACCGCGTAGGCGACGCCGAACAGCTTGGTGTTGCGCTCCAACAGCCAGCGGAAGACCGCCTCGTGGTTCTCGTCCGGGCGGCGGATCACGAAGGCGTTCACCGACAGGGTGTGGTCGCCGACCCGCAGGGCGCAGGGGGTGGCCAGCTTGCGCGTCCCGGGCAGCGTCGCGACCAGCGTGTACGGGTCGGTCGCGGCGGGCTCCCAGGCCACGCCCGCCTCGTCCAGGGCGGTGCGGAGCAGGGCCAGGGCGTCGTCCTTGGTGGGGGTTGCCATGCAGCAGACGTTACTCGGGGGTACGGCGCCGGCGGCGCCTGACTCCCCGTCACGCCGAAATGCCGGGGCCGTCGTCAGGCCAGGCGCAGGCCCGCCAGCAGGGAGGTGGAGTGCTGCATGGCCGCCGCGTAGACCTCGGCGGTGCGGGCAGCGGCGCGGTCCCAGCCGAAGGCGGCGGCGTGGGCGGCGGCGGCCAGGCCCTGACGGTGCACCAGCTCACGGTCCGTCACGTACGGGCGCAGCGCGCGGGCCCAGTCCTGCGGGTCGTGGCCGGGCACCAGGGTGCCGGTGCGGCCGCCCTCGACCGCGACCGGGAGGCCGCCGACCGCGGCGGCGACCACCGGGGTGCCGCAGGCCTGGGCCTCCAGGGCGACCAGGCCGAAGGACTCGCTGTACGAGGGCATCACCAGGGCGGTGGCGGCCCGGTACCACTCGGCGAGCTGCTGCTGGCCGACAGGCGGGTGGAAGCGGACCACGTCCGAGATGCCCAGCTGGGCGGCGAGCTTCTGCAGGCTCTCCGGCTTGGCGAGCCCGGTGCCGGACGGCCCGCCGACCACCGGCACGATCAGCCGGCCGCGCAGCTCGGGCTCGCGCTCCAGCAGCACCGCGACGGCCCGCAGCAGCACGTCCGGCGCCTTGAGCGGCTGTATCCGGCCGGCGAACAGCAGCACCGCCGCGTCCTGCGGCAGGCCGAGGCGGGCCCGGGCGGCGGCGCGGGCGTCCGGGCCCGCGTGGCCGGGGCGGAAGACGTCGAGGTTGACGCCCGGGTGGACCACGGCGAGCTGGTCCTGGCGGGCGGCGTAGTGGAAGGCCAGCTCCTCGGCCTCCTCCGCCGTGTTGGCGATCAACCGGTCGGCGGCCTCGACCACCTGGCTCTCGCCGATCTCCCGGGCGGCCGGCTCCGGGGTGTCCCCCTCGGCCAGCGCCGCGTTCTTGACCTTGGCCATGGTGTGCATGGTGTGCACCAGCGGAACGCCCCAGCGCTGGGCGGCCAGCCAGCCGACCTGGCCGGAGAGCCAGTAGTGCGAGTGGACCAGGTCGTAGTGGCCGGGGCGGTGGCCGGCCTCGGTGCGCAGCACCGCGTGGGTGAAGGCGCAGAGCTGGGCCGGCAGGTCCTCCTTCACCAGCCCCTCGTACGGGCCCGCCGTGACGTGCCGGACCAGCACGCCGGGGGCCAGCTCCACGGTGGGGGCGTCGTCCGAGCTGATCGCCCGGGTGAAGACCTCGACCTCGATGTCGAGGGCGGCGAGGCGCTTGGCCAGCTCGACGATGTAGACGTTCATCCCGCCCGCGTCGCCGGTGCCCGGCTGGTGCAGGGGGGAGGTGTGGACGCTCAGCATGGCGATCCGGTGCGGGCGGCGACGGCCGACCAGGCTCTGCAGGCGCCCGCGGCCGGGCGTGAGCAGGGGGGAACGTCGCGCCGCCGTGCGGGCGGGGTGCTTGGTCACCTGGCTGAGCCTCCTCGTCGCTCCCCTGGGCACCGCGCTCCGGCCCGTGGGCATTCGTCCAAGGAGACAACCACGTCTATGTCACGTCGCATTCCCGCTCGGCGGAACGAAAGTGGTCACGCCGGGGGCGCGGGGAACTGCGCGCGGGGGGCACGGCAGCGCGTGCAACTGGCTGACCTGCCCCGACCCGGCTCTGGCCCGCCTGCCGATTCGCGCAGTTCCTCGCGCCCCCGAAGGCGCGGCCACCCACGCCGCAACCAGGCGGAACGAAAGTGGTCACACCGGGGGCGCGGGGAACTGCGCGCTGGGGAACGGCAGCGCGTGCAACTGGCTGACCTGCCCCGACCCGGCTCTGGCCCGCCTGCCGATTCGCGCAGTTCCTCGCGCCCCCGAAGGCGCGGCCACCCGCGCCGCAACCAGGCGGAACGAAAGTGGTCACACCGGGGGCGCGGGGAACTGCGCGCTGGGGAACGGCAGCACGTGCACCTGGCTCGCCCGCCCCGACCCGGCTCTGGCCCGCCTTCCGATTCGCGCGGTTCCTCGCGCCCCCGAAGGCGCAGCCGCCCGCGCTCCAACTAGGCTGCCCGCATGGTCGCGCCGTCCGTTCCGCACAGTTCTCCCGCCCGTGGCCGGGGGGAGCGGCCCGAGGGGACGGTGACGCGGGGGACGACGGGGACCAACCGGCTGCGGCGGATGGACCGGTGGATCGCCCACGCGCTGGGCCCGGCGCTGCGCTCCGCCGAGCGGCCGCCGACCGCCGTGGACCTCGGGTACGGGGCTGCGCCGTGGACGGCGGTGGAGCTGTCGACGCGGCTGCGCGCGGTGCGGCCGGACGTCCGGACGGTGGGCATCGAGATCGAGCCGGAGCGGGTGGCGGCCGCGCTGCCGTACGCCGAGCCGCCGCTGCTGAGCTTCCGGCGGGGCGGCTTCGAGGTGCCGCTGGACGGCCGGGAGGGCGCGCTGCTGATCCGGGCGGCGAACGTGCTGCGGCAGTACGAGGAGGCCGCCGTCGGCCCGGTCTGGGAGCGGCTGTGCGGGCGGTTGGCGCCCGGCGGGCTGCTGGTGGAGGGCACCTGCGACGAGATCGGGCGGCGGCACGTGTGGGTGGCGCTGGGCCCGGAGGGGCCCCGGACGGTCACCTTCGCGGCCCGGCTGGCCGGGCTGGCCCAGCCCTCCGAGCTGGCCGAGCGGCTGCCGAAGGCGCTGATCCACCACAACGTGCCGGGCCGCCCGGTGCACGCCTTCCTCACCGACCTCGACCGGGCCTGGTCGGCCGCCGCCCCGTACGGCGCGTTCGGGGCCCGGCAGCGCTGGATCGCCACCTGCCGCTCGGTGTCCGGGAGTTGGCCGGTGCTGGACGCCCGGGGCCGGTGGCGGCAGGGCGAGCTCACCGTGGAGTGGTCCGCGCTGGCCCCCTGACCGGGCCGCGGCGCCGCCCGAGCTGACGGAGTCTCAGCCGGTCTCGTCCAGGGCGCCGCGGAAGACTCCGTGGGCCTCCGGGCCGAACAGCACGAAGCGCACCTCCACGAGCTCCGGGTGCTCCGCGACGGCCTCCCGGACCGCCCGGACGGCGATCTGTGCGGCGTCCGCCAGGGGCCAGCGGTAGACGCCGGTGGAGATGGCCGGGAAGGCCACCGTCCGGGCGCCGAGCGCGGCCGCCACGCGGAGCGACTCGCGGTGGCAGGAGGCCAGCAGCGCGGCCCGCGCCTCGTACTCCTCGGGCAGGTGGACGGGCCCGACGGTGTGCACCACCCAGCGGGCGGGGAGGCGGCCGGCGGTGGTGGCCACGGCCTGTCCGACGGGCAGCCCGCGGCCGTACTTCGAGGCGCGCAGGGCCCGGCACTCGGCCAGGATCTCCGGCCCGCCGCGGCGGTGGATCGCCCCGTCCACGCCTCCCCCGCCGAGCAGCGAGCTGTTCGCGGCGTTGACCACCGCGTCCACCTCCTGCGCCGTGATGTCACCCTCCACCGGCGTGATGCGCGTCACCGTTCCCGACCTCCCGTGCGTTCCTCACCGGTCCATACCAGAATCGTTCCACCCGAGGCCAGCGCATTCTCCCGGTCGCGTGGCGATAGCCACAGAGCCGCCCGTCAGCCGGAGGAAAGGGCTCCGGCCGCGTTATGGTCGCGGGAGCTCTCCGACTCCCGGTGCCATCCGGGCACCGCACGGCTGGCCCAGCCGTTGCGCTGTCGGGGAAAGGGAGGACCGACCAATGCCCGCAACGGGAGACGGGCGGGGGCCGGCGGCCCCGCACCGGCCGGGCGCCGTCGCCGAGGTGAAACCGCCGGCGCGGTCGCAGGGTGGACGCGCGTCGGAGCGGCCGGCCGGCCGGGCCCCGGCCACGCCCTCCGCCGCGGTGCTGCCGATACCGCACCCCCGGGCCAACGGCGGCGACGGCCCGTTCCGGCTGCTGGTGATCGAGAACGACTACACCGACGCGGCCTTCCTGGAGCAGCTGGTCGCCGACTCCGGCGCCGCGATCGAACTGCACTGGGCCCAGGGCGTGCCCTCCGCCGCCGAGCGGCTGGCCGGGGCGGCCGGCCAGGGGCGCCGGCCGGCGGGGCGTCCCCGCGAGGTGGAGTTCAGCTGCGTGCTGCTCGACCTGGCCGACCCGGCCGACCAGACCGGCCCGCTCCAGGGCCTGGACGGCCTGCACGAACTGCTCCGCCGGGCCCCGCAGACGGCCGTGGTGGTGCTCACCGACGCCGCCGGGGCCGAGCTGGGCGCGGCGGCCGTGGCCGCCGGGGCGCAGGACTTCCTGATCCGCCACCAGACCGACGGGCCGCTGCTGGCCCGGGCCCTGCGGTACGCGGTCGAGCGCCGCCGGGCCGACGAGTCGCAGCGCCGCCTGGTCGAGGCCGAGCTGCGCGGCCAGGAGAACGCCCGCCTCCAGCGCCACCTGCTGCCCACCCCGCTGCTGGACGGCGCCGGGCTCTCCTTCACCCGCCGCTACCGTCCCGGCCGCAGCCGGGCGCTGCTCGGCGGCGACTTCTACGACGCCGTCCGCACCGACGACGGCACCGTGCACGTGGTGATCGGCGACGTCTGCGGGCACGGCCCGGACGAGGCCGCGCTCGGCGTCGCGCTGCGGATCGCCTGGCGGTCGCTGGTCTTCGCCGGGCTGACCGGGCAGACCCTGCTCACCACCCTCCAGCACGTGCTGGAGCACGAGCGCCGCAGCGACGAGATCTTCGCGACGCTCTGCCTGCTGGTGCTCTCCCCGCCCTCCGCCGAGGGCCCGACGGCCGCCGAGGAGCAGGCCCGGATGTACCTCGCCGGGCACCCCGCCCCGCTGCTGCTGAGCCGGGACGGCGAACCCGGCCTGCTCCCCGCCGACCAGGCCGGGCCGGCCCTCGGGCTGCTGCACTGCGACGACCCGGGCGCCACCTGGCCGGCCCAGGAGCTGACGCTCCGTCCGGGCTGGAGCCTGCTGCTCTACACCGACGGGCTGATCGAGGGCCGGGTCGGCGCCGGGTCGCGGCGGCTCGGCCAGGACGGGCTGATCGGCCTGATAGCGGACCACCAGGCGGGCGGGCTGACCCGGGGGCGGCTGGTGGACAGCGCCATCGCCGAGGTGGAGGAGCTGAACGGCGGGGCGCTCGCGGACGACGTGGCGGTGCTGCTGCTGGAGCGTCAGCCGGTGCCGCTCATCATGGGCTGAGCCCGCTCCCGGTGGGCGGACGCACGGATGGGCGGGCCTCGCGGCCCGCCCATCCGTGCTGGTGACCCGGTGTCCGACCCGTCGTCACCAGGGCCCGTACGGCCCGTTGTTGCTCCGGCTGCTGTTGCCGCGCCCGTCGGTCAGCTGCTTGATCGCCGGGCGGACGTCCACCACGTAGACGATCGAGGCCACCAGGCCGATCAGCGTCAGCGGACTGACCACCGAGGCACCCAGCAGCAGGTCGAGCGCGAGCGCCGCGCCGGTCAGGGCCAGCCAGAACGGCTTGGTCTTCTTGTCCGCCGCGCGGTAGGCGTCCTCGCGTCTGGTCACCGCGTCCACGAAGGCGAACAGCTTGAACCCGATGATCGCGACCGACAGCCACCACTCCGGGCTCAGGAACTGCAAGCTCAGGATGTACGCCACCGCTGCCGCCTCCTCCGTGTGTTCCGGTCACTGCCGCCGCCCATGGTGGCACGGCCGGGCGGCCGTACCGGGAACAACGAGCCGTACAGCCCGGATGTGCCCGCTTCCGGCCCGCTTCGCACCTTTCGGTGCGCGAGCTCACTCGGCGTCGGTCGGTGCGGCCTTCGGCTTGCGGGCGCGGGGAGCGCGCTTCGGGGCCGCGGCGGACTCCGGGGCCTGCTCCGGCTCCGGCTCCAGGTCGAGCACCACGGCCTCGGCCTCCACCAGCTCGGCCTCGACGGCCTCCTCCGGCTCCGCGGCCCGCTCGGCGGCGGTGCCCGGCTGGTTCTTCTCCACCACGGTGCGGCCCCGGACGGCCAGCTCGTCGTAGGCCTCCTTGGCCTTGACCGCCAACTCCAGCGCCAGGCCCACCTGCTGGAGCGCCAGCCCCTGCACCTTCTCCTGAATGCCCTTCAGGTCGGAGGGCAGCCCGCTGACCGTCCCGGCCACCTTCGCCTGCGCCTCGACCAGCTTGGCGCCGGCCTCCTGGAGCGCGGTGGCGGCCTTCTCCTGCGCGCCCTTGCGGTCGGCGGCCAGTGCCTCGACCTTGCCCGGCACCTCGCGCAGCTTCTCGTACGCCAGGTCGCCCGCGCCCGCGAGGGCGTACAGCGGGGTCGGGTCGCTGAGGGTCTTCTTGATCTCGTCGCCGATCGGCATGGCCCGTCGTCCTCTCATCCGTCGACAGTCCGGCGGCCGGCCTGTCCCTCTGCTGCTTCCGCTGCCGCGGCGGGCTGCTCCTGGTTCTCCTTCAGGAACGCCTCGTACACCGCCAGCAGGGCCTGCTTCTGCCGCTCGTTGAGCTGCCGGTCCGCCAGGACCGCCGCCCGCAGTCCGGGCGTCTCCCCCGGCTCGGCCTGCGGCCGCTCCTCGAGGATCCCGGCCTGCACGTACAGGGTCTCCGCCGAGATCCGCAGTGCTTTGGCGATCTGCTGCAGGATCTCCGCGCTCGGCTTCCGCAGCCCGCGCTCGATCTGACTCAGGTACGGGTTGGACACCCCGGCGGCGTCGGCGAGTTGGCGCAGCGAGTACTGCGCGTTCCGCCGCTGCTCGCGGATGTACTCCCCGAGCGAGCCCACGTTCAGCGAAGCCATGGCAGCAGTCTGCCCATCCGTGCTTGCAATTGCAAGCAGAGTGCTAGCGCCAGCACGCGGGGGTGCGAGGGCCGAGGGCGAGCGCGAGGATCGCGTCCACCACCCGGGGCGGCAGCTCGGGGTTGCGGGCCGCCGCCCGCAGGACGGGAAGGACACCTCCCCGCACCAGCCGGTCGAGCTGCTCGGGCGAGGCCGCCTGGTTCTCGACCACCGCCTCGTCCATCTCCGGCCCCGGATGGTGGTCCAGGCAGGCGTCGAGCACCTCGGGCGTCGCGTTCCGGTGGTCCGCGACGACCAGGGCCGCCTCGAACGGGGTGTCACGGTCCTGCGCGACGGTGAGCAGCAGGTCGGCGGGGCACCAGAGCTCGCGGGCAATCGGGGTGTGACTGCCGGGCCCGAACCGTTCCGCCGCCGCACGGAGCCGCTCGGGGTCGCGGGAGCGGAGCGCGGCGCGGAGGGCCACGGCCGGATCGGGGTCGTCGACCAGCCGGGCGAGCACCTCGGGACGCAGGTGGACGTTGTCGAGCGGGAGCATGCGGACCCGGGGGTCGGAGTGCTCCGCCAGGGCCGCCAGGCCGTCGACGTCCCGGTGGTGCGCGACTCCGCCGCCCCGGCCCGCCAAGGCCTCACGGACCAGGAGGTCGAGCGGGACGGCTCCGACGCCGCCGAGGACGTCGCCGCGCCAGCGTCCCCAGTCGGCGTCGAAGAGGTGGCGGATCAGACGCGCGGGCGTGCCCCTTCCGCCCGCCACCGCCGCGGTGACCCGGGGGTCGTCCAGCCCGAGCAGGCGCTCGTAGGTCTCCGGCCGCAGGCCCGCCCAGCAGGCCGCGGCCTGGGCTGCCAGGGCGGGCCAGGTGGCGTCGAGGAGCTCCTCGACCGCGTCGGCCGGTGCGTGGCGGTTCCGGACGGCGGCGCTGCGCAGTTCCGCCAGGGCGGCGTCCGGGTCGGGGCGGTGCGGGCAGGGGACCAGGGGCGGCGGCCCGTCGACCGCGAGCAGGCCGCGAAGGGTCTCCCCGTCGGCGGTGGTCCCGGCGATCGCGATCCGGACGCAGGCCTCGGGCCGCCGGCGGGTGTCCGGTACGCCGGCCTCCTCCAGCAGCCGGACGGCCGCGGCGGCCACCGCGCAGTCGGGGTCGCCGGCCAGGATCCGGAGCGTTGTGCTCCGCTCCTCGGTGACCGGACGGTCCGCCGGCCGGGCGGCCCCGGCTCCGGCGGGGTCCGGACGGCCGACGGCGGCCAGCTGCGCCTCCGGGTCGTCCGCGGGGATCCGCTCCTCCGGCATCGCCCCGGAGCGGACCAGGGCCAGGAAGGCCGCCCGGCCGCCGTCGGCCACCAGGGCGTCCAGCTGTCGGGGCGTCAGGTCCGACCGCCGGCACAGCTCCGACAGGACGTCGGGGTCGCCGTGGTCGATCAGGGCATCGATGTGTTCCGGACCCAGGGCACGACTGCTCGCCAGGGTCCGCAGGACGGTGCGCACGCCCGGGAGCGTCGCACGGCACGCACCGGTCCGCCAGGGAATTTGCCGGCCCGGCCGGTCGGCGAGGGCGGCAGGTGACGGTGGCTCAGGCGGTCGCTCAGGTAGTGACCTTGGCGATGAAGGCGGCGAGGTTGGTGGTGGTGCGGGTGATGCGCTCCTCGAGGGTGAGGGTCTCCTGGAGGCGGGTGCCGGACTGCTGGGGGTTGCGGAGGTGGTGGGAGCAGGCGAGGTCGGTGCAGAGGTAGACGCCGACGGAGTTGCCCTCGCGGCCGGCCTTGCCGGCCTTGGGGGCGACCATCAGGGAGACGCCGCCGACGTGGGTGGTGACGCAGACCGAGCACATGCTGCGGCGGGCCTGCCAGGAGGCGGCGGACGGGCTGCGCAGGACCAGGCCGGTGGGGACGCCGTCGAGTTCGGCGACCAGGTAGGCGCGGTCGGGGGCCTGGGGGTCGCGCCAGCCGAGGTAGTCGAGCTCGGGCCAGGCGCGGTCCGCGAGGTCGCGCGGGACGGCCAGGCGGGAGGCCTCGCCCTTGGTGCAGTTCACGAAGGAGGCGCGGATCTGGGGTTCGGTCAGCGGCTTCATAAGGGTGAGGTTATTTTGCCTAAAGGTTTTAGGCAAATGCTTAATAGGCTCAGGTGAGAGGATGCCGATGGCACGCGCAGGAGGCCTGGGAACGGGCACTGGAGGCGCTACTGCGGAACTGGCCGGAGGTCGGAGCCGAGGGGTGACCCCGAGGGAGAATCAGGGACGGCCGGCGCTCAGGAGAGCGAGGACGTAGCGCTGGTCGGCGGTGAGGCGGGTGGGGTCGAGACCGTTCAGCCAGGTGAACAGTTCCGGGCCGACGTGGAGTTCACCGCCGTGACCGAGCCGGAGGGTGTCCGGCCGGTCGTACAGCAGCCAGTCATCGAGCAGCTCGGAGAGTTGGCGGTCGGCGGCCGGGAGCCCCTGGGCGGGCCAGCGGTCGAGCCACGGGGCGAGGGTGCCGGCGGCGGCGGCGAGCAGGTCGAGGACGCGGCTCACCGGCACGCGCGTGGGGTGGTGACGGAGGGTCAGGTCGAGCCAGGTCCGCCAGATGCCGAGGAGGGCGGAGCGTTCGGGCTCCGGCCAGAGCTGCCACCGCGCCTGCCGGAAGCGGGTGCCGACGGTGCCCTCACCCACGCCCAGCGAGTCGGTCGCGACCGCACGCATCAGACGGGGCGCCAGGCGGCGGATCAGGGCCGGGTGGTCGTTCCAGTGGCCGGGCGTCCTGATGACCGCGGTGGCGAGCAGACGGTCGGGCACCGCCTCGGGCGGCCCGGCGAGGGCGGCCAGGTCCGCCGGGGTGCAGCAGTGGCCGCAAGCCTCCGCGCGGAAGGGGGCGACGGCGGCGGGGAACGCGTCGAGGGCTGCGTGCAGCTCCTGCCAGGAGTCGGTCATGGGCGGCCCGTTCGGGACTCCGACCGGCGGGGCCGGTGAAGGTCCGCACGTTACCAGGGTGGGTCAGGGGCGGGCGGTGGGGCGGAGGTGGTGGGCCAGGAGGTCCAGGGCGGCGGTGAGTTCGCGGAGTTCGGCCGGGGTGGCGTCCGGGAGGGCGGCGGCCAGGGCGGGGCCGATCGGGGTGGCACGGACCTCGGCCACCCGGGGGCTCGGCGCGGCGGCCGGGTGGAGGAGGGTGCGGCGGCGGTCGGCCGGATCGGGAGACGCGTCGACGGAGCCGGCCTCGCGGAGGCGGGCGACGGCGGTGGAGACCTGACTCTGCGGCAGGCCGGTGCGGCCGGCGATCTCGCCGACGGTGGTGCCGTGGTGGGCGGCCACGTCCCCCGCGACGATCAGGGTCAGCCGGGCGCTGCCCGACTGGCGCTCGGCGCCGCCGGGGGGTTCGGGGAGGGCCTCCTCCCCGATCTTCATCAGGGCACGGCCCAGCAGGAAGAGCTCGACTCCGTTCATGGGGAAGACGGTACATCTCCATGGATGCATCTATCTAGATACATCTAATTGGATGCGATACGGTGGGAACATCGCCGGGCGGAGTGACCGTCTGGCCGGCCCGAGGGGGAACCACCATGCCCGAGCTCGTCGTCGACGGAGCCGTCCTGCACTACCAACTCCGTGGCACCGGACCGCTGTTGCTGATCTCGCAGAGCGGCGAGGGCGACGCCGACCGCAGCACCGACCTGGTGGACACCCTGGCCGACAGCTTCACCGTCCTCACCTACGACCGGCGCGGCCTCTCGCGGAGCCTGACCGCCGAGGGGCGCGACGCCGCAGCCGTGGCGGACCACGTGGACGACGCGCACCGGCTGCTGGCCGCCCTGACGGACCGACCCGTGCCGATGCTCGGCTGCAGCCTCGGCGCCGTCATCGGCCTGCACCTCGCGGCCCGGCACCCCGAGCAGCTCTCCACCCTGATCGCGCACGAGCCGGTGGCACCGTGGCTGCTCGGGGCGGAGGAACGGGCCCACCACGCGGCGGAGTTGGCGGAGCTCCAGGAGCTGTACCTGCGGGACGGGTTGGCGGCGGTGCTGCCGGAGATCGCGCGGGTGCTCGGCATCGACACCACGGGGCGGGACGTGGAGGAGGGTCTGACCCCGCAGCCGATGGACGCGCAGCGCCGGGCCAACTTCGACCGCTTCCTGCGGCACGACTTCACGGCGCTGCTCCGGGACGACCTGGCGCCGGACACCGTGGCCGCCTCGCCGGTCCGGATCGTCCCCGCAGCCGGGGTCACGACTCCGGGGGAGGTCTTCGACCGGCGCTGCGCCGACGCGCTGGCCGAGCTGGTGGGGACGGAGGTGGCCGAGTTCCCCGGTGGTCACAACGGGAACACCAGCCACCCCCGGGCGTACGCCGCGCGGCTGGTCGAGGTTCTGCTCGAGGAGGCCGGGACCGCGGCACGTGCGACGGCCTGACGTGCCCCGATCCCACGAACCGCGCGGTTCCTGGCGTCCCAGGATCACCCCGTGCGGCCTCATCGCCCGGAGCGGTCAGGTGGGCAGGGTGCCGACGACCACGGTGGCGTCGTGGGGAGCGGAGGTGGTGGTGCGGGGCCGGAGGCCGGCGGCGGTCATGGTGGCGGCGGTGGCGGGGGCCTGGCGGGCGCTGGTCTCGATCAGGAGGTGGCCGCCGGGGGCCAGCCAGCGGGGGGCGTCGGCGATGACGCGGCGTTGGACGGCGAGGCCGTCGGGGCCGCCGTCGAGGGTGGCGAGGGGTTCGTGGTCGCGGGCCTCGGGCGGGAGGAAGCGGATCTCGTCGGTGGGGACGTAGGGGGCGTTGGCGACCAGGACGGTGATCCGGCCGCGCAGACCGTCGGACAGCGGGGCGTACAGGTCGCCCTGGTGGAGGCGCGCGGAGGCGGGCAGGTTGCGGCGGGCGCAGGCGACGGCGGCCGGGTCGAGGTCGGCGGCGTGGAGTTCGGCGTGCGGACCGCGGGCCAGGACGGCCGCCACGGCACCCGCGCCGCAGCAGAGGTCGAGCACGACGGAGTCGGGCGCGAGGAGCGCGGCGGCCTGTTCGGCCAGGTACTCGGTACGGCGGCGCGGCACGAACACGCCGGGGCCGACCGCGATCCGCAGGCCGCAGAACGCGGCCCAGCCGAGCACGTGCTCCAGCGGGTAACCGGCGGCCCGACGGGCCGTCATCTCGGCCAGCTGGGCGGGCCCTTCGGCGGTGGCGAGCAGCAGCTCGGCCTCGTCCTCGGCGAAGACGCAGCCGGCGGCGCGGAGGGTGGTGACGGTGGTGGCGTACGACACGGTGAGATGCCTTTCGAAGCTTCGAAGGGCGCTCTCGGGTCCGGTCGGTCAGACCGGACGGGAGACGGAGGAGAGCACCCGGACCTTCACAGCGGTAATGGGTCTCACCTCCTCAGCAGGCCCGTGGACCATGACCACGGGGGAGTTGCACTCTATCGGACGCCGGGCTCCGCGCCGGTCATCCGGCGGTAGTCGGCGGCCAGCACGGCCGCGAGGTCGCGGCCGCCGAGGCGGATGCCGGACGGGCCGAGGGCGTCGAGCGCCGTCCCGCCGTCCTCGGGGTCGGCGGCCGCGGGCGCGGGCGCGGGCGCGGCGACGGGATCGGCGACGGGGCCCGCGGCGAGGGTGAAGGAGCCGTCCCAGAAGTGCTCGGGCACCTGCTGAGCGTCCGTCATGTCTCCTCCTCCAAGGCCTCTGTGGCGAGGGTGACCAGTTCACGCAGGGCGGCCGGGTCGAGCTCGGTGAGCCAGCGCTCCTCGGCGGCGACCGCCTGGTCGGCCAACGAGCGCTTCGCCTCGATGAGTTCGCCGATCCGCTCCTCGACGGTGCCGACGCAGACCAGTCGGCGGACCTGGACGGCCCGGTGCTGACCGATCCGGTGGACCCGGTCGGTGGCCTGGTCCTCGACCGCCGGGTTCCACCAACGGTCCAGATGGATCACCTGGTTGGCGGCGGTGAGGTTGAGCCCGGTGCCACCCGCGCGGAGCGAGAGCAGGAAGACCCGGGGTCCGTCCGGCTCCTGGGCCTGGAAGCGGGCCACCATCTCCTCGCGGCGGTGGCGGGGCACACCACCGTGCAGGTAGAGCACCTCGGTGCCGAGCCGCTGGGCCAGGTGCGGCTGGAGCCGCCGCCCGAACTCGGCGTACTGGGTGAAGACCAGCGCCCGGTCACCCTCCGCCAGCGCCTCGGTGAGCAGTTCCTCCAGCCGGGCCACCTTGCCCGAGCGGTCCCCCAACGGCGAACGGTCGTGCAGGAGTTGGGAGGGGTGGTTGCAGACCTGCTTGAGCCGCCCGATCGCCGCCAGCACGGCACCCTTGCGCTCCACGCCCCGGATGCCCTGGAGGCGGTGGAGCAGCTCGGCCACCACGGCCTGGTACAGCCCGGCCTGTTCGGCCGTCAGGTGACAGCGGACGGTGATCTCCTGCTTGGCCGGCAGCTCCGCAGCCACCGCCGGGTCCGTCTTGCGGCGGCGCAGCACGAACGGCCCGGTCAGCCGCCGCAGCCGCTCTCCCGCCGCGACGCTGCCGTGCTGCTCGACCGGCAGGCCGAAGCGCTCGCGGAAGACCTCGGCGCTGCCGAAGAGGCCGGGGTTGGCGAAGTCCAGCACGGTGTGCAGCTCGGACAGCCGGTTCTCCACCGGCGTGCCGGTGAGGGCGATCCGGTGCACGGTGGCGGGGATCGAACGGAGCGCCCTGGACTGGGCGGTGGCGGCGTTCTTGACGTGCTGCGCCTCGTCGGCGACCACCCGGCGCCAACGGACCCTCCGCAGCAGGCCGGCGTCGCGCTGGAGCACGCCGTAGGTGGTGATCACCAGGTCGGCCGCGGGCAGCGCGGAGGCGCGCTCGGCGCCGTGGTGGACGTGCACCCGCAGCATCGGCGCGAACCGGGCCGCCTCGCGCTGCCAGTTGCCGACCAGGGACATCGGACAGACCAGCAGGGTCGGGCCGGGCGGGCCGGGCGGGCCGGGCGGGCCGGTGGCCCCGGCGTGGTGCTCGGCCGCCAGCAGGGCGAGGGTCTGCACGGTCTTGCCGAGCCCCATGTCGTCGGCCAGCACCCCGCCCAGGCCGAGCCGGGACAGGGCGTGCAGCCAGGCCAACCCCCGTTCCTGGTACGGCCGGAGGGTCGCGCCGAACTCGGGCGGCAGCGGCGGGGCGGTGGTGTCCACGGCGCGGCCGGCGAGCAGCTCACCGAGCGGGCCGGTGGCCGTGACGGCGGTGACCGGCAGCCCGCCGGCGGTGGCGGACGGGTCGAGGGCCAGGCGCAGCAGGTCGGCGGTGTCGATGGTGCCGCTGCCGTGCCGCTCCAGGAAGCGCAGCGCGGAGGCGATCTGCCCGGCGTCCACCTCCACCCAGCGGCCGCGCAGCCGCACCAGGCCCTGCTGGGCCACCCCGAGGTCGGCCAACTCCTGTTCGGTGAGGGTGATTCCACCGAGGGCCAGCTGCCAGCGGAAGTCCACCAGCGAGTCCCGGTCCACCTGCGCCTCGCGCTTCACCGAGCCGGGCGGGGTGACCCGGGCGGCGGTGAGGGCGAGCCCGAGGCGTGGACGGCGCTGCCACCAGGTGGGGAGCAGGACGCCGAACCCGGACTCCGCCAGGGCGGGAGCTGCGTCCCGGAGGAACCCGAGGGCCTCCTCGCGGCCGAGCCGCAGCGCGGTCGGACGCGAGCCGGCCAGGGCGGGGCGCAGCTCGGGGCGGCGCAGCGCGGCACGGTGCAGCTCGATGGCGAACTTCTCCTGAACGTCCGGGACTTGGCGGACGAGCGCAGCGGCTGCCGGGCCGTCCGCCCAGAGCTCGGCGGCGGGGAGGAGGAGGGAGGGCCGGTCGATTGCCTGGAGCAGGAAGTCGAGCCGCCAGTCGTCCTCGTCGGGGCGGCCCTCGGGGTCGCCGTCGCCGGGGCCGAGCGGCTCGGAGAGCCGGAAGCAGAGGCGGAGCGTACGGCCGGGGGCGGGGTCGCCCGCGTACCAGCGCGTCAACTCCTCTTGGAGGTCGGCCAGTTCGCTGCCGAGGGGGGCGTGGTCGGGTGCGGCCGGCAGATCGGGGGCGGGTGACGGGGCGGGCTCGACCGAGGTCGGCGATCCGGTCCCGGCGGGCGTGGACGGGGAAGCGGAAGTGGGTGCGGGTGCGGGTGCGGCGAAGGTGCCGTCGGGGGCGTGGAGGGCGGCCAGCCAGTCGGCGACCGCGCCCTCGCCGGCCGGGGCGGGCGCACCCTCCAGGGCCACCCGCACCTCGCGGTCCGTCAGCGCGTCGAGCAGTACGGCGACCAGCGCGTCCGCCGCCGCCGGGGTGAAGGACTGGGCTTCGGGGGCCACGGCCGGGACCTCGGCGAGGGCGATCGGCGGGCAGCCACGGGCCAGCGCCTCCGCCTCGGCCCGGGCGGACCGGTCGGGTGCGGGCTGCCAGTGGGCGTACGGGCGGCCGTCCCGTTCCCGCAGGACGGGAAGGACGCGGCCCCGTCCGGCCAGCCGCCAGGCGAGGTCGTGGACAGCGGTCAGCCAGCGGAGCGAGGCACCGTAGGCGAGCTCCACCGGGCCTTCGGCGTCCGGGAGTTGGAGGGTGGCTGCGCCCCCGTGGGGGTCGTAGAGCTCGCCGAGGAGTTGGGCGGCGGCGGTCGACGGGAAGAGCAGGACAGGCACCCGCCAGTCAGCGAGCGTGACCCCTTGGCCGATGGCGCCGACGGGCAGCTGCGGAGAGGGCGTGGGCGCCCCGCCGAGGCCGGGCAGCCGCAGCGTGCCCCACCGCTCGGGCGCCTGCCCGGCCAGCCAACCCGCCCCGGGCCCGAGCGCCGCCAGCAGTCGGGCCACCTCGGCGGCGGGGCAGGCGTAGGGGTGCGCAGCGGAGGGGCCCCGGCGGGTGGGCGGCGTACGGGGGGCGGCGAAGGCCCGGGCATCCTCCGCCCAGAGCGCGAGCTGCCCGTCGGCCCGCCAGAACGCGTGCAGCGCGTACATCGGCGCACACCCCTCCTGGCCACGGACGTTCTCCTCGACCTCCCACCCTAGAGGGACCGCCGGACACTCCCGCCGGGGCAGGCCGGAGCGGAGCACAGGGAGACGGTGGCGGGGGCAACTGCGCGCAGCGGGAGGGATGGCCCGCGTGCCGGGTACGGGCCTTCACGTGCAAGTGGCCGTCCGCACCCGACACAAGGGCGATGCCTTCCGATTCGCGCAGTTCCTCGCGCCCCCGGCCGCCTTCGGCGACCCGAAGGCGACCCGGAAGCGGGCGGCGCGAATGGTGGTGGCCAACCCGGGGGCGCGGGGAACTGCGCGCGGCGGCAGGGACGGCCCGTGTGCCGGGTACGGGCCTTCACGTGCAAGTGCCTGTCCGCACCCGGCGCACGGGGCGGTGCCTTCCGATTCGCGCAGTTCCTCGCGCCCCTGACCGCCTTCGGCGGCCGGCCCGAGGACGGGCGGAAGCGGGGCCGGATGGGGTGTTCCAAGCCGACCCACCGGCTTGTGGTTGAACTTTGAACGAAATGGGTCTACGGTGGAGCCATCAACAAAGTTGAAGCCTCAACAACTGGCTTCGCACCCCGAGGAGCAGCAGCCATGGGCATCTTCAACCGCAACAAGACCGCCGCGACCACCACCACCGCCGTCGCCGAGCGCCCGGCCGGTCCGGACCTCGCCCACCTCACCGGCGACTACGCGATCGACGCCTCGCACAGCCAGATCGGCTTCGCCGTCCGCCACGCCATGGTCACCAACGTCCGCGGCCAGTTCACCGAGCACGAGGGCCTGCTCAAGCTCGACGGCACCACCCCGGAGAACTCCACCGCCGCCCTGACCATCAAGGTCGCCAGCATCGACACCGGCAACGGCCAGCGCGACGAGCACCTGCGCACCGGCGACTTCTTCGCCGCCGAGAGCTTCCCGGAGATCACCTTCCGCTCCACCTCCGCCGAGCGCCTCGACGGCGACTCGTACCGGATGACCGGCGAGCTGACCATCAAGGACACCACCCGCCCGGTCGTGCTCGACCTGGAGTACACCGGCAGTGCCACCGACGTGTACGGTGCCCAGCGGGTCGGCTTCGAGGGCTCGACCACGGTGGACCGCACCGCCTGGGGCCTGAGCTACAACGCCGCGCTGGAGACCGGCGGCGTGCTGATCGGCGAGAAGGTCAAGCTCAGCTTCGACATCTCCGCCGTCAAGCAGGCCTGACCGCGGCCGGCTCCCCGAGCAGTGCGGCGTCCTCGGCGGGCAGCCAACTGCCCGCCGGACGGCGCAGCCAGCCCTCACGGGAGGCGAGCCGTCCGGCCGCCTCGCGCAGGGCCCGCAGGCCCGGATGGCGCTCCCCCGGCCGGTGCACCAGGCTGACCAGGGCGAGCGGTACCGGCTCGACCAACGGCAGGGTCACGGCCCCGGGTATCCCGGGGCCGCCCGTCGTGGTGAGCATGGCCTCCCCGTGCCGGGTCAGGTAGTGCCCCACCTCGTCCACCCCGACCGGCGGTGTGTGCGGAGCGGCGGCCACCAGGCCGAAGGCGTCGAGCAGCCGGCGCCCCAGGTCGGTCCACTCGGTGGTGGTGGGATTGCCCGCGCAGACGTCCACCGGATGCCCGGCCAGCGCCGCCAGCGGCACCCGCTCCAGCTCCGCCAAGGGATGCGAAAGCGGCAGCATCACCGCCATCTCCTCGAAGCGCACCGGCAGTTGGGCCAGACCGGCCCGGACTCCGGGCGGCAGCCCGGCGAAGCGCCCGAACGAGGCGTCCAGCCGGTACGCCAGCAACTCCCCCGCCGCGGCGGCCAGTCCACCGTGGAAGCGGGCCAGCAGCTCCTGCCCGGGGCAGGCCTCCCGGGCCTCCGTCAGCACCCGGACGGTGGTCAGGTCGTCCCCGCCGACATCGTTGTTGAGGTCCACCAGCAGCGGCCGCCGGATGTCCGGACCTGCCAGCAACTCGTCGTGCAGGAGCAGGAGTTCACGCACCTTCGGCAGCAGCCGCTCCCCCTCCGGGGTGAGCCGCACGCTCCGGGTGGTCCGGTCGAAGAGCCGCTGCCCGAGCGTCTCCTCCAGCGCGCGGACGTCCCGACTCAGCGCCTGCTGTGCCACGTGCAGCCGCTCGGCCGCTCGGCCGAAGTGCAGGGTGTCGGCGGTGGCCACGAAGCCGCGCAGCAGCCGGGGATGGAGATCACGGGGCATCCGGGCACCCTAGCCGATTGACAACACGACTGTGTCAATGGCGCCGAACAGGTGTTGGACCGGGTGGCGGGACGGTCGTCAGGGTGGGTGTCACGCCCCCTCCGCTGACGTCCGCTCAGGAGCTCCGTGTTCGCCTCGTACCGCCGTCTGTTCGCCGCGCCCGGCGCGCTCGCCTTCACGCTGAGCGGGCTGCTGGCGCGGCTCTCCTTCTCGATGACCGGGGTCTCCGCCGTGCTGATGGTGGCCGCCCGGCGGGACTCGTACGCGCTGGCCGGGGCGGTCTCCGCCGCCGGGGTGGTCGCGGTGGCGGTCGGAATGCCGCTGCTCGGGCGGCTGGTCGACCGGTACGGGCAGGCGCGGGTCTCGGTGCCGTGCGTACTGGCCGGCGTCGGGCCGATGGCCGGGCTGCTGCTCTGCGCCCGGTACGGCGCGCCGGCCTGGACGCTGTTCGTCTGCTACCCCCTGGCCTCGGTGCTGCCCAACCTCGGCGGCATGGCCCGGGCGCGCTGGGCGCACCTGTACGCCGACGACCCCGAGGCGCGGCACACCGCGAACGCGCTGGAGCAGGCGCTCGACGAGGTCTGCTTCATGGCCGGACCGGTGCTCGGCACCGCGCTGTGCACCGGCCTCTTCCCGGAGGCCGGGCTGCTGGTGGGGTCGGTGCTGGGCGGGGGCGGGGTGCTGCTGTTCGCGGCGCAGCGGCGGACGGAGCCTCCGGTACGGCCCTCGTCGACGGTGACGGAGGGTCAGGCGGGCGGGGTGCTGCGGGTGGGGCGGCTGTGGCTGCTGGTCGCGGTGTTCGCGGCGACCGGACTGCTCTTCGGCTCGATGGAGGTCACCACCGTCGCGTACGCAGACGCGCTCGGCCAGCGGGCCTCGGCGGGGTGGCTGCTGGGGCTGGTGGCGGCGGGGTCCGGGCTGTCGGGGTTTGCCTTCGGGGTGCTGCGGACCCGGATCGGGGCGGCCGGACGGCTACTGGCGGGGTTGGGGGTGCTGGCCGGGCTGACGCTCCTCCCACTGGCGGTCGGTCAGGCCGGGGGCGGGGTGGCGCTGCTCGGGCCGGCGCTCTTCGTGGTCGGGGTGGCGGTGGCGCCGACGATGGTGACGGGGATGACGCTGGTCCAGGAGGTCCTGCCGGCGGGCCAGTTGAACGAGGGCATGGGCGTCGCGGTGGCCGGGATCCTGGTCGGGATCTCCGCCGGGGCGGCGGGTGGCGGGGCTCTCGCGCAGCACGCGGCCCCCGGGACGGGCTACCTGATCACGGCCGGGGCGGCGCTGCTGGCTCTCGCCGTGACGACTGCGGGGTACCGGGGACTGGTCGGCCCGGGGGCGCGGGGAACTACGGGCGGGGGAACGGCAGCACGTGCAACTGGCTGACGTGCCCCGATCTCACACCAGACCGCCTTCCGAATTCGCGCAGTTCCTCGCGCCCCCAGAGGCGTAGCCACTCCCGCCAGCACTGGGCCACCTCTCGACTCGCGCCCACGCGGCGGAGCCGCAGGTCAGCGGAGCCTCGCGCCCCCGGCGCGCCCCGACAAGCCGCCGCCAGCCCCCGGACCTAGCCGTCGAGGAAGGTGTACTCGTACTCCGGGAGCGGGTGGCCGCCGGGGAACCAGCCGGTGCGGGTGTCGGTGCGGGTGGCCCCCTCGCGTTCGTAGAAGGCGACGGCGCGGGCGTTGCCCTGGAGGACCTCCAGGTAGAGGGCGACGTCGCGGCAGTGGTCGCGGCAGGCGTCGAGGAGGCGGGCGCCGATGCCGCCCCCCGTGAGTCCGGGGCGGACGTGGAGGTTGTCGAGCAGGACGCGGCCGTCCGGCTGGGGCACCAGGTAGGCGAAGCCGACGAGCTCTCCCCCGCGCTCGGCGACCAGCAGGTGCGGGGTGTTGGCCGGTTCGCCGTAGTCGGCGGTCAGGCGCAGGTCCCAGAGTTCGCGCCGTTCCTCCGTCAGACCGTCGCCGAGGGCCTCGGCCGGGACGATGCCGGCGTAGGCGGTGCGCCAGCTCGCGCTGTGCAGGGCGGCGACCGCGGGGGCGTCGGCGGGGGTGCCGGGGCGGATGAGCGACTGGTCCATGCCGAGAGCCTGCCACAGCCCACCGCCACCCCATCTTGAACATGTTCAAGAATCGCTCTACAGTCATGCCCAGAGCTTTTGAACACGTTCGAAAAGGAGCAGTCCCATGGACCTCACGGTCATCAGCTACGCCGTCTACCTGCCCGTCGCCGCCGGTGTGACCTTCTGGGTCGCCCGCACCCTCAGCCGCAACGGCCGCCTCTTCCTCTCCGACGTCTTCGCCGGCGACGAACGGCTCGCGGACGCCGTCAACCACCTCCTGGTGGTCGGCTTCTACCTGATCAACCTCGGCTTCGTCGCCCTCTGGATGCGCAACGACCGCCGGGTCGAGAGCGCCGCCGGGGTCTTCGAGGCGCTCTCCTACAAGCTCGGCACCGTGCTCCTGCTGCTGGGCGTGATGCACCTGGGCAACGTGTACGTGCTCAACCGGATCCGCCGCCGGGGTTCGCTGGAGCAGCAGCAGCGCCCGCCGGTCGCCCCGCAGGGCTTCGTCGCCCCGTACCCGGCCTGACCGGCGACGGGGGGCATGACCACCATGACGACGATCAAGGCCACGGCCGCCGCGGCACCGGTCCGCTGGCTCACCGTGCTGCACGATCCCGACTGCTCGCTCTGCCGCCACCTCGCGGCCTGGCTGCGCGGCCAGCCCAAGCTGGTGCCGCTGGAACTGGTGCCGGTCGGCTCGTACGTCGCCCGGCAGAAGTTCCCGACGCTGGACCACGACGCCTCGCTCGGGGAGCTGACCGTGGTCTCCGACAGCGGGGAGGTCTGGCGCGGGGCCCCGGCCTTCGTCACCGCGCTCTGGGCGCTCACCGAGCACCGGCCGCTGGCCGTCTCGCTCTCCACCCCGGCGGGGCTGCCGCTGGCACGGGCCGCGGTGTTCGCCGTCAGCGCGTACCGCCGGGCGACCGGGGCCGGCGTCCCGGCCGGGGCCCCACCCGTGCCCGCACGCGCGCCAGGGCCCGTACCCAGGGCGGAGGGCTGGCCGCCGAGCGGTCCGGTCTGTGACGACGGCTCATGTCCGGTGTCGGCCACCCCGTCCGGGTAGGCTCAACCAGCGTGGAGCAGCCGAACCAGCACGAGAGCGACAACAGCCCCGCCGAGCAGGCCCCCGAGCTTCCGGGCGGTCGCGCCCTCCCCAAGACCGGGAAGAGCGAACAGACCCGGGCGCTGATCCTGGACACCGCGATGCGGCTGTTCAAGGAGCGCGGCTACGACAAGACCACCATGCGGGCGATCGCCTCGGAGGCCGGGGTCTCGGTCGGGAACGCCTACTACTACTTCGAGTCGAAGGAGTTCCTGATCCAGGGCTTCTACGACCTGATGACCTACGACCACGCCGCCGACGCCAAGGCCCGGATGGAGGGGCACAAGGAGTTCGCGGACCGGCTCCAGATCGCCCTGGAGTCCTGGCTGGACACGGCGGCGCCGTACCACGAGTTCGCCTCGCAGTTCTTCCGGACCGCCGCCGATCCGAACAGCTCGCTGAGCCCGTTCTCCAACGAGTCGCACCCGGCCCGGGCCACCGCGGTGCAGCTGTTCCGGGACGTGCTCGACGGCTCGGAGCTGAACAGCAAGCTGGACGCTGAACTGGCCGAGCTGCTGCCGGACCTGCTCTGGCTGCACCTGATGGTCGTGGTGCTGTACTGGGTCTTCGACCGCACCGAGGACACCGAGCGGACCCGGGAGTTCGTCCGCCGCTCGACCCCGTTCGCGGCCAAGCTGCTGACGCTCTCCCGGTACCGGGTGTTCCGCCCGATCGTCCGGGACGCCAAGGGCCTGATCCAGGACTTCATCCTGCCGACCATCGGCCGGACCCAGAAGTCCTGAACCACGCCCGCCTGGTGACGACCCGTCAGAACGGCTCCGGGTTCCACGCCCGGAGCGGGGTGCGCAGCAGCAGGTCGGCGGTGGCCGCCGCGCCGGGGCGCAGTTCGGTGACCAGGCCGGCCAGGGCTCGCCGGGAGGCGGACTCGGAGCCCAGGTAGAGGGCGCCCAACTCCGCCGCGTCGAGCGCGAGTTCGGCCGGCTCGTCGGTCGGCTCGACCCGGCCGGTGCCGTCCGCGGCCACGGTCAGCGCCCAGCGGCCCTCGGCGTACCCGTGCCGGTCGGTGACCTCCAGCACCAGGCGGCCGGGGGCGGCGTAGGTGCGGGCGGCGAAGGCGGCCGGGACGTCCAGCAGCCGGAGCCAGGTGGCGTCGCCGAACTCCTCACCCGGCCGGGCGTGCCGCGGGTCCTTGAGCCAGAGCGGCAGCGGGTCGTCGGCGCCGAGGTTCTCGACCACGACGGTGCGGACCCAGTCCACCGCGAAGACCAGGCGCCAGAGGGCCAGGGCCGCGGTGGTGTCGATCGCGAGGAAGTCGTCGACGGTGAGGGTGCAGTTGGGCAGGCCGTTCTCCCAGACGTCGTCCACCCGGTAGGTGGCGATGCCCGCGACGGCGCCGTCCGCGTCCCGGTAGACGGCGGCGAACGGCTCCTTCCAGTCGAAGCCGGGCGCGGTCAGCTCACCGGTGTACATCTTCCACCGGTACGACTTGCGCTCGATCGCCCCGGGCTGGGTGAGCCGCCACCGGTCGTAGAACTCCGGCCCGATCTTGCGGAGTTCCTCCATCGAGGCGAAGTCCACCCGGCCGGGGGTCGGCGGCAGGTCCCCCCGCAGGCCGCCGCTGCCGACGGCGTCGATCTTCAGCGCCTCGACCCGGGAGGAGGGGCCGAAGCCGAAGCGGCCGTAGATGGTGTACTCGGCCGCCAGCAGGATGGCGACCGCGCAGCCCCGGGCCTTGGCGTCGGCCAGGTCGACGGCCATCATCCGGCTGAGCAGACCGCGCCTGATGTGCGTGGAACTGACCGTCACGGCGGAGACCGCGTCGGCCACGACGGTGCCGCCGCCCGGGACGGTCAGCTCGGTGTCGAAGCTGCGGAAGGTGGCCACGCAGCGGGCCGGGTCGAAGGGGTCGAACGCGCCCTGGAAGCGGTTCGGCTCGAACTGGAGACGGCGGAACTCCCCGCCCTCCCCGATGTGCGGCCGCAGGAAGCCCCGGGCCAGCGCGCGCTCCCAGGCAGGGAGCTCGTCCTCGGTGATGTAGCGGATCTCGACCTGGTCGCCAGGTCCGTCGTTGCCCATCCCGTCACCGTACGACGCACCGTCAGGCCTCGGCATCCGTATTTCACCCGGCCGGCTCCCAGGGAGCTCCGAGGGACTCCACAGCTTTCCTCATCTCACATATGAGATATCGTCTGGCGAATGAGCGACGACTATCTCAAGCGCATCGGCGGTCTCATCCGCACCGCCCGCGAGCACAAGGGCAAGACCCAGGGCCAGCTCGCGGAGGCGCTCGGCACCAGCCAGAGTGCGGTCAACCGGATGGAGAAGGGCCAGCAGAACCTGACGCTGGAGATGGTCGCGCGGATCGGCGAGGCGCTGGACAGCGAGATCGTCTCGCTCGGCTACGCCGGCCCGATGCACCTGCGGGTCGACGGCGGACGGCAGTTGAGCGGCGCCATCGACGTCCGCAGCAGCAAGAACGCCAGCGTCGCCCTGCTCTGCGCCTCGCTGCTCACCACCGGCCGCACCACGCTGCGCCAGGTCGCCCGGATCGAGGAGGTCTACCGCATCCTCGAGGTGCTCTCCTCCATCGGCGTCAAGGCCCGCTGGGTCAACGACGGCCGCGACCTGGAGCTCACCCCGCCCGCCGAGCTCGCCCTGGACTCCATGGACGAGGCCGCCGCGGTGCGCACCCGCAGCGTCCTCATGCTGCTCGGCCCGCTGATGCACCGCGCCGAGCAGTTCCGCATCCCCTACGCCGGCGGCTGCGACCTCGGCACCCGCACCGTGCAGCCGCACCTCGGCGCCCTGCGGCAGTTCGGCCTGGAGGTCGCCGCGACCGACGGCAGCTACCACGCCCAGGTCGAGCCGGGCGTCTCCCCCGGGCGGGCGATCGTGCTGACCGAGCGCGGGGACACCGTCACCGAGAACGCGCTGATGGCCGCCGCCCGGCACGACGGCGTGACGGTGATCCGCAACGCCAGCCCCAACTACATGGTCCAGGACCTCTGCTTCTTCCTGGAGCAGCTCGGCGTGGAGATCGAGGGCATCGGGACCACCACCCTGGTGGTGCACGGTCAGCCCGACATCACCTGTGACGTCGACTACGCGCCGGCCGAGGACCCGGTCGAGGCGATGAGCCTGCTGGCCGCGGCCGTGGTCACCTCCTCCGAGCTGACCATCCGTCGGGTGCCGATCGAGTTCCTGGAGATCGAGCTCGCCGTCCTGGAGCAGATGGGCCTCGACTACGACCGCACCCCCGAGTACCCCGCCGCCAACGGCCGCACCCGGCTGGTCGACCTGACGGTCCGTCCGTCCAAGCTCACCGCCCCCGTCGACAAGATCCACCCGATGCCCTTCCCCGGCATCAACATCGACAACGTCCCCTTCTTCGCGGTGATCGCGGCCGCCGCCCACGGCACCACCCACATCAACGACTGGGTCTACGACAACCGGGCCATCTACCTCACCGACCTGACCCGCCTCAACGCCGACGTCACCCTCCTCGACCCGCACCGCGTCCTCGTCCAGGGCCCGACCCGCTGGCGCGCCGCCGAGACCGTCTGCCCCCCGGCCCTGCGCCCCGCCGTCGTCCTCCTGCTCGCGATGCTCGCGGCCGAGGGCACCTCGGTCCTGCGCAACGTCTACGTCATCAACCGCGGCTACGAGGACCTGGCCGCCCGCCTCAACTCCATCGGCGCCAACATCGAGACCTTCCGCGACATCTGACGGTCGGACGGCCCACAGGGGCTCGGCACCGGCAGTCCGGTCCGCCGGCGCCGAGCCCCTCGCTCGATGCGATAACAGGTTCGCAACTCCCGCACAGCGCAACCACATTGTGCGCAAGCATCTCCCGGAACCCAACCCTGGAGAGAACATGCGCACCCTTTCCTCCGGTCTCGTCGGCGTCGGGCTGCTGCTCGGGCTGACGGGCTGCATCGTGCCCGCAGTTCCCACATCGAAGGCGAGCAACACTGCGGCACCCGTACCGGCGGTCACCGACGGCCAGCAGCCCGCCTCCTCGGCCCCTGCCGCTCCGGCCGCTCCAGCGGGTGGAAGTGACAAGCTCAAGGACGCGGAGATCACCGGCTGCAAGGTCGACGGCGTGCTGGGCTGGCCGTCAGCCGATGTGAAGGTGACGAACCACTCGTCGAAGACGTCGAACTACATCGTGTCGATCGAGTTCGTGGACGAGTCCGGCACCCGTGTCGGCGAAGGCATCGCCGCAACGAACAATCTGGCTCCGAACCAGGCAGCGGCACTGAAGGCTCAAGGCACCAGCGACTCGAAGGGCAAGAAGCTCTCGTGCAAGGTGACCAACGTGACGCGGTACGCCTCTCCGTGACCCGGCGGTGTCCTAGGCGGTGGCTAGCCTCGGGGGCATGACGATCTTCGAGGGCCGGGGGTTTCCGGCCGGGCTGGCCGCCGCCCTGTCCGTTCCGTTCGCGGAGGAGGACGGGGTCGACTTCGAGGCGCTGGCGTCGTTCCTGCCGGAGGCGGAGGCCGCGGCGTGGTTCCGGCGGTGGAGCGGGAACGAGGGGTGCGGCGACGCGGAGTTCCTGGTCTTCGGGGCCGACGGGGCGGGTGGGTACGGGGCGGTGTGGGTGACCAGGCCCGGGCGGCCGGTGGAGGACCAGCCGGTGGTGTTCCTCGGGTCGGACGGGGACGCGGCCGTGGTGGCCCGGGACCTGGGGGACTTCCTCTGGCTGCTGGCCGACGGGTTCGGGCCGCGGGAGGCGGCCGGGCACGCGGCGGGCCGGCGGCGGACGGGGCGGCCGCACGCCGGGCTGACGGCCGTGGCGGAGCGGTTCGCGCCGGGGCCGCGACGGCCCGGGGCGATCGTGGTCGAGCAGGCCGGGCGGGAGTTCCCGGACTTCGAGGACCTGGTGTACGGGATGGGCTGGATCGCGGAGGGCCCGGCAGCGGGCTGACGGCCGGTCAGGAGCCCGCGTCCGGGGCCGGCTGTCAGGGGCGGCCGTAGAAGTCGGGGCGGCCCATGATCCAGAGGCTGGCCTGCTTGATGGCGGTGCCGGGGCGGGGGGCCTCGATCATCTGGTCGTCGCCGATGTAGATCGCGACGTGGTGGATGTCGCGGGCGCGGCCGGTGTCGGTCCAGAAGACCAGGTAGCCGGGGCGGAGTTGGGCGTACGAGACCGGGGTGGACTCGGCGTACTGGTCGGCGGCGAAGTGGGTGAGGGACTTGCCGCCGCGGCGCCAGGCCATCATGGTCAGGCCCGAGCAGTCGTAGCCGGCCGGGCCCTCGCCACCCCAGATGTAGGGCAGGCCGATCTTGGAGCGGGCGAAGGCGATGGCGGCGGCCGCGCCACCGGCGGACCACGGGGTTTCGGCCGCCGCGTAGCCGTCGGAGGAGTGGGTGGTCGCGGCCGCGGCGGCAGCGGCGGCGGCCGCTTCGCGGGCGGCGGCCTCCTCGGCTGCGCGGGCGGCCTCCGCGGCCTGTTGGGCGGCGATGGCTTCCAGGGCCTCGCGGCGCTGGCGCTCGAGTTCGAGGGTGGTGCTGCGGGCGGCGGCCAGGGCGGTGAGGAGCTGTTCGCGGCGGGCGGTGATCTCGGTTACCTGGGTCTGCTGGGCGGCCAGCCGGGTCTGGGCCACCTCCTTGGCGAGGCGGACGGCCTCGGCGGCGCGGGCCGCGTCCTCCTCGGCGGCCCGGGCGGCCTCGGCGGTGCGGGAGGCCTCGGCGGCGGTGGAGGTGGCGGCGTCCAGGATGGCCTTGGTGGTGGAGCCGATCACGCCGACGGCGGCGGCCTGGCGGCCTGCGGCGGCCGGGCCGTGGGCGCCCAGCAGGGCGTCGATGGCCGAGAGTTGGGGGCCGGCGCCGCCCTGGCGGTAGGTCTCGGCGGCCAGGGCGGCGGCGGTGTCGGCGGCCTCGGCGCGGGCCGCTTCGGCGGCGGCGGCCTGGTCGGCGCGGGTGGCGGCCTCGGCGCGGGCGCGCTTGAGGTGGGCCTGGGCTCCGTTGTAGGCCTCGACGGCCTGTTCGGCCTCGCGGCCGGCCCGGTCCAGGTCCTTCTGGGCGGCGGTGAGGCTGGCCTCGATGGCGGTGGTGTCCGCCTGGGCGGAGGCCTCGTCGGCCTGGGCGGCGGCGATGTCCTCGGTGGACGGGTAGGGGTCGGGGGCGGCCACGGCGGCGGGGAGGAGGCCGAGCAGGCCGGCGAGGGTGAGGAGGAGGGTGGGGAGGATTCTTCGGGTCACGGGGGTGCCCTCCTACGCCGTCTGACGATCAGCCAACTATCCCATCAGGTGACAAATCAGTCACTGTCGGTCATAGTCTCAGACCTGACGACAACTCAGGGCCATCCCCACACTGCCATCCGGGTGAGATGTCGGATTGTCGCCCGGGCGACCAGAGCGGGGCCGCCCGCGGCGGGCCTGGTGGAGGGGCGGGTGGCGGAGGGGCGGTCACCAGCCGCCGGGCGGGCGCCGGGCGGCGTCAGCGGCGATTGACGGACGCTCAGGTCTTTGCCCCGGAGGGGTGACGCGGCCGGTCAGCGGCGGGCGTAGGGGCGGGGGCGGCCGGCGTGGACGGTGCGGCGGCGGCGGGCGGCGGGGGTGCGGCGGTCGGGGGCGGTGGCACGGGGGGTGGGGCTGCGGTCGGCGAGGCGGGCGTGGCGGCGGGCCAGGGAGCGGGCGGCGTGCGCGTCGAGGTGGGCGGTGGCGGAGGCCGCCATCCGTTCGGCGACGCGGTGGGCGGCCGGGTGGTTGGCGGGGACCTTGTCGGGGGCGCCCGCGATCAGGTCGAACAGCCAGGTGCGGGCGCGGTCCGCCCGGGCGTGCAGCCGCCGTTCACGCCGGAGGGCGCGCGCCCTGCGGCGCGGACGGCGCTCGTAGCGCCAGCGTGCCCAGGGGCTGCTGGGGCGGGCCAGCCGGACGGCGCCCACCCAGGAGATGCCGGGCACCATGATGCCGAGCAGGCCGGTCCACATCTTCCCCTTGAAGAGGGTGACGATCGAGGCCAGGGAGTTGAGGGAGATCACCGCGACCAGCCCCCACCGGGTGTCCTCACCGGGAACGACCCCGAGCGGGACGTAGCCGATCAGCAGCAGCCCGGTGACCAGGATGCCGATGATCACCGCGTCCACCGACTTGCGGCCCTGCTCGCTCCAGTAGACGTCGTCCAGGTGCAGGATCAGCGCGAACTCGTCCAGCACCAGCCCGCAGCCGATCCCGAAGCAGAGGCCGAACCAGTCGATCCACGGGTGCCCGCCGCTGGTGGCGAAGACCCCGATGCCGCCCAGCAGCAGGAAGCCCAGGCCGAAGACCATGTGGTGGATGTGCAGGCCGCCGGGCGTGATGTTGCCCGGCCACCAGCGCACCTTGGCCCGGATCATCCGGACGCTGAAGCGGATGAAGACGAAGGACGAGATGAAGCCCACCAGCAGCAGGAACAGCGGCTGTTTGTGGGCGGCCACGATGTGCGTCCGGTAGCCGTCCAACAGGTCTTCGATCACGGGCCGTACCTCTTCGTCCTCTGCTTCGCCGTACCCCGGTCCCCCTGACGGTAGGTCAGAAGCCCCGGGTGCGTTTGGCGGCCCGACGGGGCACCAGCAGGTACGGGGCCAGGCGCTCGCCCGCCGTGCCGGGGCCGCGCAGCACACCGCCCGGTCCGCCCAGGGTGCTGGGCGTCTTCATGGTCAGACGCGCGACCTCGCCACCGAGGTTCACCCCGACCGCGAGCGCCAGGGCCAGGGTGGCGGCCCGGCCGACCTGGACCACACCGCCGACCGGGTTGTTCTGGGTGAAGGCGAGCATGCCGAGGTAGATCGCCGAACCGGGCATCAGCGGGCCGATCGCGGCGGTGACGAACGGCAGCGAGGAGGTCGCGTTGTAACGGGCCATCAGCTGGCCGAACAGGCCGACCACCCCGGCCGCCACGCCGGTGGCGACGATCGGGGAGGCGCCGGCGTTGTAGGCCAGCACGCCGTAGGTGGACCAGCCGATGCCGCTGTTGAACACCACCGGAAGAAGGTTTCTGCGGCTGGTCTGGAGCAGCATCGCGAAGGCCAGGGTGAGCACCATCGCGGCGCCCAGCTGGATCGGCGGGTCGCTGATCCCGATCAGGCTCTCGCTGGGGTTGAGGTTGGGGTCGAACTTGGAGCCGGTGTAGAGCACCAGCATCACGCCGATCACGATGCCCGCGACCAGGTAGAGCACTTCCAGCAGCCGGGCCGCGGCGGTGATGTAGAAGCCGGTCAGGCCGTCCTGCACCGCGGCCACCAGGGCCCGGCCGGGCAGCAGCGCGAACAGGCCGCCGGTGATCACCACCGAACCCCGCAGGCCCAGGTGGTTGAGCGAGAGGATGATGCCGGAGACCGCGGCCGGCATCGCCGCGATGACGAACTGGTAGAACTCCGGCAGCCCGCGCCGGGCGATCGCCGAGGCCAGCTTGTCGCCCAGGATCGCGGCCACGAAGCCGTTGGCGAAGACCAGCCAGCCCTTGGCGTCCAGCTTGCCGCCGACCAGGAAGGTGGCCGCGCCGGCCAGCAGGCCGGTGGCCAGCGAGAGCAGCCAGGCCGGGTACGGGTGCCGGTTGCGGCGGATCTCGGCGAGGCGGCGGTAGGCGTCGTTGACGGTGAGGCGCTCGGCGGTGATGTCCGAGACCAGGCGGTAGACGGCAGCCAGCCGGGTGTAGTCGGAGGTGCGGCGGCGCACCACCCGGTCGGCGGTGACCGGCGGTTCGACCAGCGAGGGCTGGTGGGAGATGCCGATCAGGGTGAAGGTGACCTGCGGCTCGCAGTGGTCCAGGCCGAAGGCGTGCGCGATGCCGAGCATGGCCGCCTCGACGTCCTCGGCGGCCTCGCCGCTGGCGAGCAGCAGCTCGCCGATCCGGAGGGTGAGGTCGAGGACGCGGGGGACGTTCTTGCGGACGGCGGCGGCCTCGGGCTTCTGCTCGGGCTGGGTCCGCTCGTACTTGGGGCGCTCGGCCATCGGGGTCTTGAGCAGGGTGCGCATCCGGTCCGGCCAGGGGGCCTGACCGGGGGCGCCCTGACGGAGCGTCTGGACGTTGATCTCGACGGTCTGTTCCATCGCCGCGGTGCGCCAGACCTCGGGCGTGAGGGTGTCGTCGGAGCCGTGCCCCGGCAGCGGGACCTCCCCGGTGGACTCGGCCGGGGAGAGCAGGCCCTCGGTCTGCTGCGGCCTGGGCGCCAGCGGGATGACGTGCGGCTGCTCGACCGGCGGGGCGGCCGGGCCGAGCAGGCCCTCGGTGGGCGGGGCGTCCCTCGGAGTGGGCTGCTGCTTGGGCACGGGGCGCGGCGGGCGGCCGCCCCTGACCTTCTTGGCCCCGCCCGGTCGTCCCCGGCCCCGCTTCGGCACTGCCTCTCCTCGCCCCGTCCCGCATGGTGATCGTCGCTCCCACCATGCCTGATGAGCTGCGCGGATGCACAACGCCTCCGGCGGGGAACGGAGGCGGAGGGGGTGGCGCCCGGTCACAGGACCGGGGCACGGCGCCTCCGGCGGGTGGGAGGGCCATCGTGCCTGATCGGAGGGGCGGAGGGGAGGGGTCCGGATGAACGCGGGGGCGACGCGGGACGCACAACGGCCCCCGGCAGGAGAAGGCCGGGGGCCGTGCGGGTACGACGGGTGAGCACCGTGCGTCGTACCCGGGCTGTGGGGGTGACGGGCGGTCAGGCCACGGGCTGCCGGGGCTTGCGGCGGGCGCGGAGGAGTTCGACCGCGATGGGGAGGACGGAGAGCAGGACGATGCCGACCAGCATGGCCTCGATGTTCTCGCGGACGAACGGGACCTGGCCGAGGAAGTAGCCGAGGACGGTGACGCCCGCGCCCCACAGGACACCGCCGAGCACGTTGTAGACCACGAAGGTGCGGTAGTTCATCCGCCCGACGCCGGCCACGATCGGGGTGAAGGTCCGCACGATGGGGACGAAGCGGGCCAGCACGATCGCCTTGGGGCCGTGGCGATCGAAGAAGGCGGCGGCCTTCTCCACGTTCTCCTGCTTGAACAGCTTGGAGTCCGGCCGCCGGAACAGGCTCGGTCCGACCTTGCGGCCGAAGAGGTAGCCGACCTGGTCGCCGACCACCGCCGCGACCACGATCAGGGTGCAGACCAGCCAGAGCGGCTGCTGGAGGTAGGTGCCGTCGGCCACCAGGAGGCCGGCGGTGAAGAGCAGCGAGTCCCCCGGGAGGAAGAAGCCGATCAGCAGGCCCGACTCGGCGAAGACGATCACCAGGATGCCGATCAGACCGAAGGTCGAGATCAGGTGGTCGGGGTCGAGCCAGGAGGGGCCCAGGGCAAGGCTGGTCACGGTCAGGGACTCCTCGGGCAGGTTCGGGAGAGTAGGACCTTGGCAATGAAATGGTAAAGCATTCGCCAAGTGCAGCCCTTGAACCGCCGCCTACACCGGGCATACCGGGCACAATGACCGCCCATGAGCACCGAACCCGAGGAGCCCGAGGAGCAGGAGAGCCTGGGCACGGTGATCGTGGCGGGGCTGTGCAACCTCGGGATCGCCGTCGCCAAGGCGGTGGCCGGGGTGCTGAGCGGATCGAGCGCGATGCTCTCCGAGGCCGCGCACTCCTTCGCCGACACCGTCACCGAGCTGCTGCTGTTCGCCTCGATCAAGCGCGGCTCCCGCCCCGCCGACGACACCCACCCCTTCGGGTACGGGCGCGAGCGCTACCTCTGGGCGCTGCTCGCCTCCTTCGCCACCTTCGTCGGCGGCGCGGTCTTCTCCGTCCACGACGGGATCCACACCCTGCGGTACGGCGAGGAGCTGGGCAGCCCGACGCTCTCGTACGCGGTGCTCGCGGTCGCCTTCGTGCTGGAGGGGATCTCGCTGCGCCGGGCGTACCGTCAGGTGCGCGGCGAGGGGCGGAGGTTCGGGACCGGGCTCGTCACCTACCTGCGGCACACGCCGGACACGGCGGTGAAGGCGGTCTTCCTGGAGGACTCGGCCGCGCTGGCCGGACTGCTGCTCGCCTTCGGCGGGCTGCTCGGCGCCCAGCTGACCGGCTCGCCGGTCTGGGACGGGACGGCCTCGCTGCTGATCGGGCTGCTGCTGGCCTGGGTCGCGTACGTGCTGGCCCGGGACAACTCCTCGCTGCTGATCGGCCGGGCGCTGCCGCAGCCGCTGGAGGACCGGATCGAGGAGACGCTGCGCCGCCAGCCGCACGTGGAGGCGGTGCTGGAGCTGGTCACCATCGTGCACGGACCGCAGGAGGTGCTGGTGGCGGCCAAGGTGGACTTCCACGACCTGGCCACCGCCGCCCAGGTCGAGCAGGCCTGCGACGCCGCCGAGCGGGCCGTCCGGGCCGAACTCCCGGCCGTGGCCCGGGTGTTCCTCGACCCCACCCCGGGGCCCGCCGCGACGGCGGGACGGGCCCCGGGGTGACGGCGAGTCAGAGGCCGTAGCGGCGGGCGGTGTCCAGGTGGGGGCCCGGGTCGGCGCCCGCGGCGAGGGCCAGTTCGGGCCAGCTGAGCGGGTGTCGCCAGCCGGCCGTCAGGGTGGTGAGCACCGCGTCCGCCTCGGCGGCGGTGGCCAGCGGTGGTACGCCGACCGCCGCGTAGACGCCGCGCAGGCTGCCGCCCGGGGTGTCCGGATCGGTGATCAGGTAGCCGTCCCCGCTGTGGGCCCAGAGCCCGTAGCCGGCCGCCGCCAGTGCCTCCCGCAGCCCGGCCCAGGCGGTGGCGCCGGGCCAGGCGCCGTCCACCCACCAGGTGGTGTAGCCCGCCGGGTCGAGGAGGGCGAGCAGGTCGAAGGCGGGCCGCCAGGCGGTACCGCCCGCGTCCGGCCCGGGGTTGCGCACGGCCGGCCCGAAGACCACCACGTCGTTGTGGTTGAGCGTCAGGTCCTCGCCGAGCACCGGCAGGATGCGCGCGGTGGCCGGGCCGGTCCGCACGGCGGGCAGGTCGGCCAGGGTCCCGTCGCTGCGCGGGGCCCGGACGGTGACCAGCTGCCAGTCCTCGTCCACCGGGCCCTCGTCCCGTTCGAACTCCAGGCCCAGCTGGGCCCCGGCGGCCCGGACCACCGCCCAGTCCCGGTTGACGGTGGCGACCGTGACCAGGTGCCAGAGGTCGGCGGGCCAGACTTCGGGGTGCGGGTCCTGGGTGTCCTCCGGCAGGGCCAGCAGCTCCTGGTAGAGCCGCTGAGCGGCGGGGTAGTCGCCCAGCCGGGTGGCGGCGGCCGCGCCGAGGCGGCGCGGGGCCGGGCGGGACGGGTCCTCGGCCAGCACGGCGGCGCAGCGTTCGGCCGCCTCGGCCCAGCGGCCCTCGGCCGCGGCCCAGCGGGCCCGGACCCACTGCGCCTCGGCCGGGCTGTCGGCGGCCAGCCGGTCGGCCAGCCTCCGCACCCCCTCGCCGTCCTCCGCCTCGATCAGGGCGGCCGCCAGCTGACGGGCCGACAGGGTGTCCTGCGGGGCCAGCTCGAGCTGCTCCCAGAGCAGCGCGGCGGCCGCCCGGGCGTGGCCGAGCGCGCCGAGCGCCCCGGCCAGGGCGGGCAGGTGGCCGCCCCGCGGGTCGGCGGCGTGGGCGGCCGCCAGCAGGTCGGCGGCCCGCTCGGGGGGCACCTCGCCCGGGTGCTCGGCCATCCAGCGCTTCACCTCGCGCACCGGTACCGGGAGTTCGGCGGGCGGCAGGGCGTCGGCGGCGGTCCGCAGGGCGGCCAGCTGCCGGGACACCCCGGCCGGGCTGCGCAGGTGGGCGAGCTTGCGCCCGCCGGTGGCCGCCAGGGTCCGGGCCACCTCCCGGGCGCCGCGGGCCACGGCCAGCCGCCCGGCGACCAGCAGCAGGTCCAGGCAGGGGCGGTGCGAACCGGCCGCGTCCAGGTAGCCGACCCAGTGGGCCAGCCGGACGCCCAGCTCGGTGTCGTTCGGGTAGGCCCCGGCACCGGCCAGCAGCTCGACCGCCGTCGCCCAGCGCAGCCGGATGTCGGCGTAGGCCTCCGCCTCCTCCACGTCCGGGAGCTGGCCCAGCGCCTCCTCGCGGCGGCCGAGCGCCGCGAACTCCAGCGCCCGGCCCACCGCCAGCTTGCGGCGGTCGTCCTCGTCCAGTCGGCGGCGGGCCGCCACCTGCGCCAACTCGGCAAGCCGGTAGGCCTCCAGGGCCTCCTGGTGGCGGCCGAGGCGGTGCAGTGCGGAGGCGCGGCCGTGCCCGAAGGCCAGCGAGACCTGCTCGCCCGCCGCCAGGATGCGGGCCTGGGCCCGGTCCAGGTGGGCCAGCGCCTCCTCCGGGCGGCCGCCGTCCTCCAGGGTGTCGGCGTACTCCCGGGAGAGGCAGTCGAAGCAGGCCCGGGCCGGCTCCACCCGCGCGAGCGCCTCCTCCAGCACCGCCAGCCGCTCGGGCACGTAGCCGGGGCCGTCGATGTTGGCGTGGCAGATGGTGAAGTCCTGGACGGCGCAGACCGCCTGCGGGCACCCCTCGGTCTCCGGGCGGTGGGCGAACTCCAGCAGGGAGACCGCCTCGGCCAGGGCGGCCTCGCCCTGGTGACGCTTGTTCAGCAGGTTCTGCAGCCGCCAGTGCCGCAGGAAGACCTCCACCCAGGGCAGACCGAGCGCCCGGGCCGAGGCCAGCGCCTCCGGGAAGACCGCGTCCAGCTGCTCGTTGCGGCCCTCGACGGCGTGGCCGGCGATCTCCGCCAGCGCGGTGGCCAGCCGGTGGTGACCGGCCTCCACCAGCCGGGCGTGGCTGTCGTGCACCCAGGCCCAGATGTCGGTGGTCATGCGTCCTCCCCCTCGACCGGGGCATCGGTGGCCGGGACATCGGCGACCGCGGCGGGCGGCACCGCAGCGGGCGGCACCGCAGCGGGCGGCACCGCAGCGGGTGGCACCGCGGCGGGCAGCACCTCGGCGGGCAGCACCTCGGCGGTGAGTGCCGCCACTGCCGTGCCGATGCCGCCGAGCGCGGCGGTGAGGTCGCCGGCGGACGAGCCGGAGGCCGCCGCCATGATGACCTTGAGCGAGCGGAGCAGCCCGGCCGCCGTGGCGCTGCCGGTGTGCCCGGCGCGGTAGGCGGTCAGCAGCTGACGGACGGACGGGGCGGAGAGGTTGAGGTAGAGCCGGGCCCGGACACCGCCGTCGGTGCGGCCGGTGAAGGCCCGGGCCAGCCGGAGCGCGGCGGAGGGGATGCGGCTCTCGGCCTGCTCGCCCTCCAGCCGCGCCTTCAGCTCCGCCTCGCGGTCCGGCACCAGCACCAGGGGCAGCCCCGGCGGGTCGAACCGGGCCGGGACCAACTGCTCGCCGGGATCCGTCAGGGCTGCCGCCAGCCAGCCGAACTCCTCGGCCGCCAAAGGCCGTTCGGGATCGCGGAAGAGCTCGCGATTGCCGCTCTCACCGCCCAGCTCGACCAGCCGGCACTCGCGCTGGCGGGCGTAGCGACGCAGGAAGGGCAGCACCGCGTACCGGTCGCCCCGGGCGATCGGCACCTGCATGGCCCGGTAGAGCATCTCCTCGAAGCCGCCCTCGGAGCCGAGCGCCACGTGCACCGCACCGTCCCCGGCGGCCCGCATCGCACCGGCGGTCAGTTCGCCCTGGGAGGTGGGCACGGGCACGTCGTCGGCGAGCAGGGTGAAGAGGCGCTCGTCGCAGAGCGCGGCGCCGAGCAGCTCCTGGCCGTGCCGGGTCAGGATCCGCCGCCAGACGGCGGGGTGGAGCCGGGCGGTCTCGTACAGGCCGTCCACGATGGCGTCGGCGAGCACCTGCTGGAGCGCGCGGTAGTGCCCGTCGCGCTGCAGGTCCTCCCGGCTGGCGGTCGGGGTGAGCAGGTCGGACTCGATCACGCCGCCGATGAAGCCCGCCCAGCTGGGCAGCAGGTCCCGGGCGTCCTCGGTCAGCAGCATGCCGCGCAGGTAGACCGCGAGTTCGCGGTTGTCGGTGGAGCCGTAGCTGCCGCCGTCCTGCACCCAGAGCAGGCCGACGGCGTCACCGGCGCCGTCCACCGGGGTGACCGGCAGGGTGGCGAGCGGCGGGAAGCGGCGGCCGAAGCCGGCCGCGAAGTGCAGCCGGGCCGTCTCCGACTCCCCGTCGGGCAGGGGCCGTTCCGGTCGCCAGGGGACCGGGAGGTCGTTCACCGGGTTCGGGTCGTCGCCGACCAGGACGGGGACCGGCAGCAGCACGCAGTACCGGGTGAGCACCTCGCGCAGGGTGTACTCGTCGGCCAGGGCGGCGTGTTCGGGCTTGAGCAGCAGCTCCACCAGGGTGCCCGGGGCGGCCCGCGGCCCCACCGGCTCGACGGCGTACTGCTCACCGCCCCTGCTGGAGTAGCGGTGGCCGACACCGGGCTCGCGGTGCGAGGTGGTGGTGACGGTGACCTCGTCGGCGATCGAGAAGGCCGAGAGGAAGCCGAGGCCGAATGCGCCGATCAGTTCCTGACTACCCGTCAATTCCCTTAGCAGTCTGGTGTATCCACTGCCCACGGTGGCGAGGTAGGCGTGGATCTCCGGTTCGGTCAGACCCGCCCCGGAGTCCTCGATCCGGATCGTCCGCCGGGCCGGATCGGCCCCCACCCGGATCACCGCGCCGACGGTGCTGCCCGGCGCCTCCAAACTCCTGCGGGTGTGCGAATCATGGGCGTTCTGGACGAGTTCGCGAAGGGCCACCAATGGGGTGGAGTAGAGATGGGTGGCCAGGACCCCGACCAGTCCCCCCAGGTCCACCTCGGTCGTGCGCAGATTCCGTTCCGGCTGCCGACCGGGCTCAAGGTCTTCCGACATGAGGCCCAAGTCTGCCAGTCAGACAATCCACCTACCAGGTTTTTCGCTTTACCGTTACCTGCCCCCGAGTTCGCCGCCGAGTCGGCGGCGGAACCGCAGGTCAGGAGGGGGGAAATCAACCGGAGTGACCCCCTTCGACATTTGCCGCCCCCCGCGTCCGTGACGCGCCCGTTACTCGTTCGGGCGAACCGGCACGGCGGCCATTGAAGTCAATCGGCCGACTGGGGAATGCTGGTCACGCGACGTCAGGCACCGGCACGTTACGGGGCGGCCACCCCGAACGCGCCACATTCGCACCAGTTAGCAGGGAGACCACCGTGTCCCGAATTCGCGCAGCCGCCACCGTCACCGCCCTCGGCGCCATTCTGCTCCTCGGAGCCGGCACCGCCCACGCGGACAACGGCGCCGGCGCCGCGTACGGCTCCAACAGCAGCGTGGTGAGCAACACCGGCTCGGGCAACATCGTCGGCAGCGTCAACGGCAACGGGAACGCGACCCAGCAGGCCGCGACCGGCTCCGGCGCGGCGAACCAGAACAACAGCGCCGGGGTGGCCGGCAACTCCGGCGGCATCGGCGTGATCCAGGGCAACGGCGCGTTCACGCACTCGGTGTACTACCCGTTCGTGCTGTACTGACCCACCTCGTCGTGGTGACCCCGCAGGGGCGGGCCCGGCCGGGCCCGCCCCTGCTCCATGTCCAGGGCGGTCAGGCCCGACACGGCCGCGGCGAGATCGGTCAGACACTGCGTCAGGTCGGGCCTGGCCCAGCCGCCCCGCACCCCGTCGTTGACCAGCGCGAACATCGCGTGCACCCTGATCCGGGCCTCGGCCGGGCCGTACTGCGGCCGGACCCGCCGGAGCAACTCCACCCACGTGCGCAGGAACTCGCGGCGGAAGGCGACCGCCGCCCGCCGGTCCGCCGCGGCCAGCCGCTCCGTCTCGCTGACCATCGCGCCCAGGTGGTCACCGTGCCGGCGTGCGAAGTCCACGTACGCCCCGAGCCCGGCCGCGAGCGCCACCGCCGGGCCGCCCGCCGCCGCCATCGGCGCCGACACCTCCTGCCGCAGCCGCTCCCGGCAGCGCTCCAGGGCCGCGGCCAGCAGTTCGGCCTTGGTGCCGAAGTGCTTGTAGACGCTCGGCCCGGCGATGCCGACGGCCGCGCCGAGCCGGTCCGTGGTCACGTTGTCGAAGCCGTACCGGTGGAACAGCACGACGGCGGCAGTCAGCAACTCCTCCCGGCGGGAGCCCGGGGGCGGCGGGCCGTCCGCCGCGACGGAGCACGGCCCGGACGGCGACGACGGCAGCGGCGTCGACAGCACCGCGGTGGTCAGCTCGCCGAGCAGGCGCTCGAACCGCCGCCGGGGCAGCACGAAACTGTGGTTCGACAGCCCGCCGAGCGCGGAGAGCGCCGACCAGCAGAGCAACTCGGCGTCTGGGATGGTCAGTTCGGGCCGTGAGCGGCGGAGGGTGGTGGCCATGGCCGCCACCTCGGCGCGCAACTCGCGACGCAGCAGAGCCCGTTGGGCCGGCGGCAGCAGCCGGGCGTCCCGCTGCCAGAGCGTGCCCAGTGCCCGGTGGTCGATCGCGGCCGGGGCCAGGGCGGCGGCCAGGGCGGACGGCCCGGCCGGCTCGCTCGCCTCGCTGGGCCCGTTGGGTCCGTCGGCCTCGTTCGGCGTGGAGGAGCCCGCCCGGACGGCCTCGCGGAGGGCGCGGAGGTGGGAGTCCAGGACCTGGCGGAGCAGCTCGGGCTTGCCCGGCACGTGCCGGTAGAGCGCGGGGGCGGTGATGCCCAGCTCCCCCGCCAGCTCCGCCATCGAGACCCGGTGGTACCCGTCCCGGTGGAACCGCTCCCCCGCGACGCCCAGGATCTGCGCCTTCCGCCCCGGCGGCCGCCTCGTCGCCACCATCGCCCCCTGCCGACCGCACCCGAGCACTCCGCGAAACCGCCCGGCCAGGGTAGCAACGATTCACTTGACGGTCCGTCCGGAGCCCGAACACGGGACGGACGGGATCAGGAAGTGCTGGACACCGGAAGCTACCGCCGATTAACTTGAGCCGCGATCAGAGCCGCCTCCGGGCCGCCACGAAGGGAGCGCCGCCGTGCGCCGCACCGTGTTCGACGAGGACCACGAGGCCTTCCGGGAGACCATCCGGGACTTCATCGCCAAGGAGGTCGTGCCGGTCTACGAGAGCTGGGAGAACGAGGGCCACCCGCCCCGCGACTTCTACCGCAAGCTCGGCGCGCTCGGCGTCTACGGCATCGAGGTCCCGGAGGAGTACGGCGGCGCGGGCCAGACCGGCTTCAAGTACCAGGCCGTGGTCAGCGAGGAGTGCGCCCGGGCCGGCGTCACCTTCGGCTCCTCGGGCGTGCACACCGGCCTGGTGCTGCCCTACCTGCTGGAGTACGCCACCGAGGAGCAGAAGCAGCGCTGGCTGCCGGGCTTCGTCTCCGGCGACATCATGACCGCCATCGCGATGACCGAGCCGGGCGCCGGCTCCGACCTCGCGGGCATCGCCACCACCGCCAGGCTCTCCGAGGACGGCACCCACTACGTCCTGAACGGCGCCAAGACCTTCATCACCGGCGGCGTGCTCGCCGACCTGGTGCTGGTCATCTGCCGCACCAGCCCGTACGACCCGGCCGACCGCCGGGCCGGGCTCTCCATCCTCTGCGTGGACACCACCTCGGAGGGCTACGCCGTCGGCCGCAAGCTGAAGAAGATCGGCCTGCGCACCTCCGACACCGCCGAACTCTCCTTCACCGACGTGAAGGTGCCGGTGGGCGACCTGCTCGGCGAGGAGGGCAAGGCCTTCGCCTACCTGACCCACAACCTGGTCCAGGAGCGGCTGGCCATCGCGGTCGGCGCGTACGCCTCCTCGGCGGCGGCGGTCCGCTTCGCGGTGAGTTACGTCAAGGACCGCAAGGTGTTCGGCCAGGCGGTGGCCGAGTTCCAGAACACCAAGTTCAGCCTGGCGGACTGTCAGGCGCAGGTGCTGGCCCAGGAGTCCATGGTGGACCGGGCGCTGGAGCTCTACCAGAACGGGCAGCTGACGGTGGCGGACGCCGCCGCGACCAAGCTGTTCTGCACCGAGTCGGCCTCCCAGGTGATCGACAAGTGCCTGCAGCTGCACGGCGGTTACGGCTACATCCTGGAGTACCCGATCGCCCGGCTCTACACCGACAACCGGGTCTTCCGGATCTACGGCGGCACCAGCGAGGTCATGCGGACCATCGTCGCCAAGTCGCTCGGCCTGTAGGCCCCCCGACCACGCCCGGCGGCATCCCCCACGATCCGCCGCCGGACGTGCGGCAGCGGGCCGCTCCCCCATCGGCCCGCTGCCCAATCCTCGTGTTCCGTCCGTCAGTTGTGCTGCCCCGGGTGCTGCGGGTGCTCCGCACGCCAGGCGTCCCAGCCGGCCATCGAGGCCGCCCGGGCGTGCTGGAAGGTGCGCTGGGCCATCTCGCCCGGCGGGGTCTCCAGCTGTCGGACCCAGCCGCGGCCGGCCGAGAGCAGCGCCGCCCCGACCATCGCGGTACCCGCGAGGCCGACCAGCGCACCCACCCCGGTCAGCACCACCCCGGTGGCCAGCAGGCCCCGGTTGACCTCGAACCCGCCGATGAACTTCTGATACGTCGCCATGCCACCCACCTTCGGCGAGGGCCCGGCAGGGTGCACGCCGGACTGCTCCAGCGGGGGCACGAGGGACGTAGGTGGTGATGCCGGGGGCGCGGGGAACTGTGCGTAGGGGAACGGCAGCACGTGCAACTGGCTGACGTGCCCCGATCTCGCGCTGGGCCGCCTTCCGTACTCGCGCAGTTCCTCGCGCCCCCGGGTCGCTGCAACCGGGCGCCAGCGGGATCAGTCCAGGACGCGGGCCGATGCGAGTTCGAGGGCCTGGAGCATCTGTTCGCCCGTCAGGGACTGGGCCGGGTCGACGAGCCACTGGGTGACGGTGCCGGCGAGGAGGGCCTGGTAGAAGGCGCCGAGGAGCACCTCGTCCTCGTCCTCGGGGGCCCGTTCGCCGCTGACCATGTGGGCGATCTCCAGCCGGGCCAGCCGCTGGACCTTGGCGAACTGCTCCCGGATGTCGGGCAGGTCGTCCATCCGCGCGATCACCTCGAACTGCGCCGCCCAGAGCCCGTGGTACTCGACCATCGTCGACCGGATCCCGTCCCAGACGGCGACGAACCGCTCCCGCGGCGTGCCCCCGACGCCGGCCGTGGCCGCGTCGACGGCTTCGCCCCAGCCGCCGATGGCCTCCATCATCGCCTGGTTGAGCAGCGCCTCCTTCGACCCGAAGTGGTAGCCGATCGCGGCCAGGCTGACGCCCGCCGCCGTGGCGATGTCCCGCGCGGTGGTGCGGCTGTAGCCCTTCTCTGACAGGCAGCGCTTGGCGCCGTCGAGCAGGTCCTCACGATTTCCCATGCCCGGAAGCGTACGCCGCGGGCGAGACGGATGTCTTGCACATCCGTACTAGACATTCGTCTGACACGCTCGTACGGTTCTTCTCGTGACCACAACCCACGGCCTCGCCGGCCGCCGCGGATGGACGGGCCTCGCCGTCCTGCTCCTGCCGACCCTCGTGATCGCCACGGACATGGGGATCCTGTTCTTCGCCGTCCCCTTCATCAGCACCGAGCTGCGGCCCAGCGCCACCGAGCAGCTCTGGATCATGGACATCTACTCGTTCCTGCTGGCCGGGCTGCTCATCCCGATGGGCGCGCTGGGCGACCGGATCGGCCGCCGCCGCCTGCTGATGGCCGGGGCGCTCGGCTTCGCCGCCGCCTCCCTGCTGGCCGCCACCGCGGACGGCGCCGGGCAGCTGATCGCGGCCCGCGCCCTGCTCGGGGTGACCGGGGCGACGCTGATGCCCTCGACCCTGGCGCTGATCCGCAACATGTTCCACGACCCCAAGCAGCGCACGGCCGCGATGGGCGCGTGGGGCGCCGCGACCATGGCCGGGGCCACCCTGGGGCCGGTCGTCGGCGGGCTGCTGCTGGAGCACTTCACCTGGAGCGCCGTCTTCCTGCCCGCCCTCCCGGTGATGGCACTGGTGCTGCTGACCGCCCCGTTCCTGCTGCCCGAGTACCGCAGCCCGCAGCCCGGCCGCTTCGACCTGGCCGGCGCACTGCTCGCGGTCGCCTCCGTGCTGCCCACCGTCTACGGGATCAAGCACTTCGCGGTGGACGGCTGGAGCGCCGGCGCCGCCGCGGCCCTGGCCGCCGGGGTGCTGCTCGGCGGGGCGCTGGTGCGGCGGCTGCGGACGGCGGCCACGCCGCTGGTCGACCCGGCGCTGTTCCGCAACCGCACCTTCTCCGGCGCGGTGGTGGTCAACACCCTCACCATGCTGGCCATGATGGGCTTCACCCTCTACACCTCGCAGTACCTCCAACTGGTGCGCGGCATGGCCCCGTTGACCGCATCGCTGTGGGCACTGCTGCCCAGCGTCGGGGTCTTCGTCACCGCCGGGGCCTCCGGGGCGCTGGCCGGGAAGGTCCGGCCGGGAGTGCGGCTGACGGGTGGTCTGGTGATCGCCGCCGCCGGGTTCGCCCTGATGACGCAGGTCCGTCCCGACTCCCCGCTGGCGCTGATCCTGGTGGCGGCCGGGGTGCTGGCCGCCGGGACGGTGGCCGCGATGATGCTCACCGCCGAGCTGGTGGTCTCGGCCGCACCGCCCGAGCAGGCCGGCGCCGCCTCGGCGGTCTCGGAGACCGCCACCGAGCTGGGCGCCTCGCTGGGGATCGCGCTGCTCGGCGCGGCCGGCGCGGCGGTCTACTCCGCCCGGCTGGACGGCGGCCTGCCGAACGGCCTGCCGGCCGAGCTCGCGGCGGTGGCCCAGGACACCCTGGGCGGGGCGGTCACGGTGGCGGCGCAGCTGCCGGGCGAGCTCGGCGGGCAGCTGCTCACGGCCGCCCGGGACGCCTTCGCCGACGGCATGCACCTGGCCGCCGCGGTGGGCCTGGTCACCATGCTGCTCGGGGCCTTCCTGGCCCACCGCATGCTGGGTGACCTGCCCGTTCCCGCCCCGGCGGAGGAGGCCGCCGAGCCCTCGGCCGGGCAGCCGGAGCTGGTCTAGACCACTGAGCGGGCAACGCTCACGTGAACACCTGGTTTTCGCCCGATGTTTCAGGACCGCTGTATACGTCGGCCGGGCGGGCCATGCATACTGGCCGAGGTGGGGCAAGTTCGCCCGACCCATGAAACAGCGAGTAATCCGAAGGGACCGGTGGTCAGGGATGCTGCGCAACGGTCTGGAGCCCTGGCACCTTCTCGTGGTGCTGGCTGTGGTCATCCTGCTTTTCGGTTCGAAGAAGCTGCCCGAGATGGCGCGCGGCCTCGGCAAGTCGATGCGCATCCTGAAGGCCGAGACCAAGGCCCTGCGCGAGGACGACGCCCAGGCCGCCGGCACCCCGGCCGCCCCGGCGGACGGCACGGCGCAGAGCACCGCCACCGAGCAGCCCCGCCAGGCGGTCGAGCCGACCGTCATCACCAAGGCCGCCGAGCCGAACGGCCAGCAGAACAAGGCCTGACCCGCCACCACGGCCGGTCCGCACCGGGCCGCCGGTCCTCCCCTCGGGGACGGACCGGCGGCCCGGTGCTTTGCCGTGTCCGGCCGCGGTCTGACTGGCTGTCGGAAAAGTTCTGTTATCTCCTGGTGTGCACCGATCCACACCGCAGGAGGTACGGATGGCCGACCCGACCGGCTCCACCGAGGTCGAGGAGCTGCGACGTCGGCTCGCCCTGCTGGAGGAGCGGCAGGCACCGCCCCGCCGGCACCGCGTCAGGTCCGCCTTCGCCGTCCTGCTGGTCCTGCTGGCCGCCGTGCTCACCCCGCTGAGCGTGGTGGCCGCCTGGACCAGGGCCGAGGTCGGCGACACCGACCGGTACGTGGCCACCATGGCGCCGCTGGCCGAGGACCCGGCGATCCGGGCCGCCGTGACCGACCGGGTGACCGCCGAAGTGATGAAGTACCTGCCGGTCGACACCCTGCTGGAGCAGGTCGCCCCCGCCGACCGGCCGCTGCTCGACAAGGCGCTCGGCGCCCTGGGCTCCACCCTCACCAACGGCCTGACCGGATTCGTCCACGGCCAGGTCGAGAAGGTGGTGGACAGCGACGCCTTCGCCACCGTATGGGTGACCGTCAACCGGAACGCGCACGCCGCCGTGGACCGGCTGCTCACCGGGGAGGGCGGCGGCGCCGTCGAGGTCCAGGGCGACACCGTGACGCTGGACCTCGCCCCGCTGATCGACCAGGTGAAGAGCCGGCTGGTCGCCCAGGGCCTCGGGGTGGCCTCGAAGATCCCCGAGGTGCACACCGACTACGTCCTGGTGCAGTCGGACGCCATCCCCAAGGCGCGGACCGCCTTCCGGCTGCTCGACCTGGCCGGTTTCTGGCTGCCGGTGCTCACCGTGCTGATCGCGGCGGGCGGCGTGCTGCTGGCCGGGCGGCGGCGCCGGGCCCTGGTCACCGCCGCGCTGCTGGTGGCCGGCGGGGCGGCGCTGCTCGGGCTGGGCCTCGCCGTCGGCCGGGCGTTCTACCTGGACCGGCTCCCGGCCGGGGTGAGCCAGGGCGCCGCCGCGGCCGTCTTCGACGCCCTGGTGCACTACCTGCGGACCACCGTGCGGGCGGTGGTCGCGCTCGGCGTGCTGGTCGCGCTCGGCGCCTGGCTGACCGGGGCGGGGCGGTGGGCCGGGACCGTACGGCGGCTCTGGGCGGCCGGCTTCGGCGCCGTCCGGACCACCGCCGCGCGGGCCGGGCTGCGGCTCGGTCCGGTGGGGCGCTTCGTCCACCGGTACAAGGCCTGGCTGGGGTGGACGGGGGTGGCGGCCGCCGCACTGGTGCTGGTGTTCTGGAGCTACCCGACCGGGATGGTGGTCTTCTGGACCGGCTTCGCCCTGCTGGGCGGGCTGGCGGTGCTGGAACTGCTGGACGAGCGGCCGGGTGAACGGCCTGGCGAAGCGGCCGCGCCGTGACGGGGTCGGAGGAGGACGACTGCTCCGGGCACCGGGTCGACCGGGTGGGCTGGCTGTTCGGGGCGGGCGGGGCCGCGGCGCTGCTGGTGGCCTACTTCACCGTGCCGCTCGGCGTCTTCGGCCCGCACCACCCGGTGCCCAGCTGGCTGACCTTCGCCGGGGCGCTGACCGTGCTGGCCGGGTACCTGCTCCGGGAGATCCGCCGCGAGTACCTCGGCCTGCCCGGCCGCCCGGCGATGGCGATCCTGCTGCTCAGCGCGCTGACCCTGGTGGTCTTCGCCTCCACGTACTACGCGCTGGCGCACGAGTTCACCGGACTGACGACCCGGATCGACGCGCTCTACTTCACCGTGGTCACCCTCGCCACGGTCGGCTTCGGCGACGTCACCCCGTCCGGGCAGTCGGCCCGGGTGGTGGTGATGCTGCAGATCCTCTACACCCTGGTCTTCCTGACCGCCGGGGCCACCACCGTCAGCCGCCGCCTGCACGAGCGGCTGGCCGAGCGGGCCGAGGTGCGGGCCGCGGAGCCGGGCCGGGGGCGCCGCCACCGGAACCAGCGGCACGAGGGGGCCTGAGCGATCAGCCGACCAGGGCCAGGACGGCGCCGATCTTGGCCTGCCAGAGCACACTGGTCTCGGTGTCGATGGCGTGCCGCTTGCCCAGGTCGCGGACCAGCTTCTGAGCGTCCCTCAGCGAGCGCGCGGCGTCGTCCGTCTGGCGGTCGTTCAGGGCGTCCGCGGCCTCGTCCAGGCGTTCCAGCAGGTCCTGCTGCCTGTCCCGGTCCCGGTCGAACTCGCTCTGGGCCACGGCGGCGCGCAGCGCGGACAGCGCGGTGCCCGGGCCGGGCTTGGCGCTCGGCGAGGGCTTGGTGCTCGGGCTGGGCTTGGCCGAAGGGGTCGGGCTCGGGGTGGGCGAGGGGCTGGCGGAGGCCGAGGCGGGCGTGGTCGGGCTCGGGGCCGCCTTGGGGGCGCCCTTGCCCGGGCCGCCCGCCGTGAGCACCACGACCACCGCCGCCGCGGCGATCGCGGCAACCCCGGCACCCGCGTAGAGCAGCGGGTTGCGCCGCCGGGCGGGCGGCTCCTCGTACGGCTCGTAGGGCTGGGCGTCGTACTGCTGCTGGGCACCGTAGGGCTGGGCGCCGTACGGCTGGGCCGGGAAGCCGGCCTGGTGCGGCACCGGGGGCATGACCGAGGTCGCCTGCTGGGCGCCGCCGTACGGGACCTGGCCGGGCACCGCCGCGACCGGGGGGATCACCTGGGTGGCCGCGAGCAGTTCGCTGGTGCGGTCGGCCGGACCGTGCAGCGGGACCGCGGAGAGCAGCTCGGCCCGGGCGGTGGCGGCGTCGGCCGGGCGGTCGGCCGGGTTCTTGGCGAGCAGCCGGAGCACCACCGCGTCCAGGGCCGGGCTGAGCCCGGGGCGGCGGTAGGAGGGCGGGGCGGGGTGGGCGCCGACGTGCTGGTAGGCGATGGCCACCGAGTTGTCACCGCCGAACGGGGGCGCCCCGGTGAGCATCTCGGTGAGCACGCAGCCGAGCGAGTAGAGGTCGGAGCGGCCGTCCAGCGGGCTCGCGGTGGCCTGCTCCGGGGAGAGGTAGGAGGCGGTGCCGAGCACCTGGGCGGCCTGGGTGAGCTGGGCGCCGGAGGAGCCGGCCCGGGCGATCCCGAAGTCCACCACCTTCACCCCGCCGTCGTGGGTGATCATGATGTTGCCCGGCTTGATGTCCCGGTGCACCAGCCCGGCCGCGTGCGCGACCTCCAGGGCCTCGCAGACCGCGGCCGCGATGCCGACCGCGCGCTCCACCGGGAGCCAGGTGGTGTCGGCGATCAGCCGGCCCAGCGTCTGGCCGTGGACCAGCTCCATGACGATGTACGGCGAGCCCTGGTCCACCCCGGAGTCGAAGACCGTGACGATCCTCGGGTGCACCAGGCGGGCGGCGTTCTGGGCCTCCTGGGCGAAGCGCTCGGCGAACCGGGGGTCGTCGGCCAGGCCGCCGTTGAGCAGCTTCACCGCGACCGGACGGCCGAGCTGGTGGTCGTGCCCGCGGTGCACGGTGGCCATGCCGCCGACGCCGAGGACCTCGCCCAGCTCGTAACGCCCGTTCAGTATCCGGCCGATCACCCCGACCACTCCCCTTCCGCGCCGCCCGGTCGCCTCGGCCCGGTGGCCGCGCACCCGTGCACCATAGCGGTTGTCCGGCAGGGGTCAGGCGCCCGCCGGGGGCACCTGGAGGCTGCCGTACCGCTGCATCCGCTGCCAGCGCAGCCGGGATCCGGCCAGGGCGGTGCAGACGGACTGGATCACCACCAGGTACATCAGCTGCCGGTAGACGAACTGCTGGAGCGGGAGCGTCCAGAGCGGGCCGAGCCGCTCGCCGTCCAGGCGGAAGGCGTAGGCGCCCATCGCGAACTGGAGCGCCAGGAAGGCGGCCCAGAGCCCGAGGATGCGGCCCGGGTCGAGGAAGACCAGGCCGTACAGCGCGAACACGTCCACCACCGGGGCCAGCAGCGGCAGCAGCACCTGGAAGAGCAGCAGGTAGCCGAGGCCGCGGCGGCCGAGCTTCCCGGCCTGGCCGCGCTGGGCCAGCGCGCCGCGGTGCTTCCACATCGCCTGGAGGGTGCCGTAGCACCAGCGGTAGCGCTGGCGCCAGAGCGCGCCGAGCGAGGCCGGAGCCTCCGTCCAGGCGCGGGCCCGCTCCTCGTAGACGACGCGCCAACCGGCCCGGCACAGGCCCATGGTGAGGTCGGTGTCCTCGGCCAGGGTGGACTCGCCGACGCCGCCGAGGCGCAGCAGGGCCGAGCGGCGGAAGGCGCCCACCGCCCCCGGCACGGTCGGCATGCACTCGGCCAGGTCGAACAGGCGGCGGTCCAGGTTGAAGCCCACCACGTACTCGATGTGCTGCCAACGCCCCAGCAGGCCACCGCGGTTGACCACCTTGGCGTTGCCGGAGACGGCGCCGACCCGGCGGTCCGCGAAGGGCTGCACCAGCATCCGGACGGCGTCGGGCTCGAACACGGTGTCGCCGTCCACCATCACCAGCAGCTCGCAACTCGCGGCGGCGATACCGGCGTTGAGGGCGGCGGGCTTCCCCGCGTTCTGCTGCCGGATCACCCGGACGTACGGCAGCCGCAGCGACTCGACCAGGTCGGCGGTGCCGTCGGTGGAGCCGTCGTCCACCACGATCACCTCCACCGGGTGGTCGGAGGCCAGCAGCGAGCGGACGGCCGCCTCGATGCCCGCCACCTCGTTGTAGGCGGGGACGATCACGGTGACCGGCTCGGTCACCGGCGGGCCCCACGGGCGGCGGCCGCGCAGCCGCTTGTGCCGCCGGGCCGCCACCACCACCGCCACCGCGCGCAGCACGCTGACCGCGCCCGCAGCGAACAGCAGCCAGCCCAGCACCCGGAGCACCCACTCACTGGCCGTCAGGGCGCCGAGCAGGGCCAGGCCTCGCCAGTGGTCCCCGGCCGGGGCCGGGGCCATCGGGCGGGGCAGGCCGAGCGCGTCGCCGACCGGGGCGAACCGGTAGCCGCGGGCCTGGAGTTCGGTGATCAGCCGGTCGAGCGCGGCCACCGTCTGGCTGCGGTCGCCACCGGCGTCGTGCATCAGCACGATCTCGCCGGCGGTGCCGCGCGGGGTGGCGTCGGCCACGATCCGGTCCACGCCCGGACGGCGCCAGTCGCCGCTGTCCAGGGTGGTGAGCACGGTGAGGTAGCCGTCCTGCCCCGCCTTCCGGACGGCCTCCCAGTCGGCGTCGGTGAGCGCGGCGGCCGAGGAGGAGTACGGGGGCCGCAGCAGCGAGCTGGTCCGGCTGACCGCGCCGGCCAGCGCCAGCTGACTCTGGCTCAGCTCCAGCGAGCGCCGCCACTCGGGGACGGCGGACAGATCGGCGTGGGTGAAGGTGTGCACGCCGAGCTCGTGGCCCTCGGCGACGATCCGCCGGGCCAGCTCGGGGTGGGCGGCCACCTGGGAGCCGACCACGAAGAAGGTGGCGTCCACCTGGTGGCGGCGGAGCACGTCCAGGATCTGCGGGGTCCAGACCGGATCGGGGCCGTCGTCGAAGGTGAGCGCCACCGTCCGGTCGGCCGGCCGGGCCGAGCGGGGCGGCGCCGCGCCGCCGTCGATCACCGGGCCGCCGTCCCGGACCGCGGCGGGCACGGAGCCGCCGTCGCCCTTCGCGGTGGCCGCGCCGTCGGGCGTGCCGCCGTACAGCTGGTGGGTCCAGCCCTGGAGCAGCAGCGCGGCGGTGAGGGTGAGCACCAGGGTGGTCAGCAGCAGCCAGTGGGTGCGCAGCGGGACCTGACGGACCGCCGCGCGGCGGCCGCGGCCCTTGCCGTTGCGGCGCCGGGAGCGGTGGCCGGGGGTGGGAGCGGTGCGGGTGGTGGTCACGGGGTCTTGCTCGGCTTCCGGCTCGGGGCGGTGCTGGGGCGGCCGTGGCCGGGGGTGTTGCCGGAGTTGCCCGGGCCCGCGGTCGGGGTGGTGACCGGGGCGGAGGACTGGTCCGTCGCGGAGTGGGTCGCGGACGGGGCCTCGGTGGTGCGGGCGGGGCGGGCGGGGAGGACCGCCTGGCCGGTGCGGGTGGCCGGCTGGGCGGAGACCGGGGCCGACGGACCGTCAGACGTGGCGCCGCCCGCCGGGGCGGCGGGCACGGCCGGGGCGGGCGGGCGCTCGGCGTGCTGCTGGGGCAGGAACGGCGCGTCCACGGACGGACCGCCGAGCAGACTGCTGAGCAGCAGGGCGAGGTAGCCGGCCGCGGGTATGACGAGCAGTCGGCCGGCGCGGCGGACCAGTCGCTGGCGGCGGCCGGAGGCGTCCACGAAGACCGGTTCGTCGGGCGGCGGGACGGCCCGGCGGGCGGCCCGGGTCCGGGGGCTGGTGGTCACCTGCGGGTCCTGTCCTGGTGCGGGGGCTGGGGTCGGGTGCCGGAGGGACCGACCCGCGCACCGGCGGCGCGGCGTCTTCGGGTCACCGGCGGGTCTGTTCCGGCTGCCCTGCGGTCCTCTGCTCCTCGGGGGTGCCGTCCTGCTTGGCAGTGGGCTTCTCGGAGGTCTTGTCCGTCGGCTTGCCGCCGGGCTTCTCGGCCGGCTTCTCGGTCGCCTTGCGGCCGCCGGAGGAGGCGGTGGCCGAGGGGAGTGCGGGGAGCTCGGGCCCGTGGGAGGAGGCCTTGCCGTCCTGGTCGGCGGCGGGCGCCGCGCAGTACGCCGCCACCCCGTCGGCACCACCGGCGGCCGCCAGCAGCGGGGCGAACCGCGGCTCGGCCAGCAGGAGGACGCGCTTGCCGCCCGCGTCCAGCGCCACGGCCAACTGGTGGCAGAGCTCGGCCCGCTGGTCGGTGCCCGGGGAGGCGGGGGCGGGGGCGGTCGCCGACGGTGCGGCCGAGCCGGACGGCGGCGCGGTGGCGGCGTGCGAGGCGCCGAAGCCCTGCGGTTCGTGGTGGGAGGGGGAGGTGCCGGTGCGCGCGCCGGCACCCGCGGAGCCGGAGGCCGAGGGCGTGGCGGGGGCGTGCGCCGCCTGACCGCCGCCGGGCAGGCCCGGGATGTGCGGCAGACCGCCGGTGCCGGCCGCCACCGCGACGCCGCCCAGCGCGGTGGCCGCGCAGGCGGTCAGCAGGGCCTTCGCGCTGAAGGCCCGCACGCGGACGGTGGTGCTCACGGTCGTTCTCCGGGCGGTGGTCGCGGTGGACGGGTCGGAGCGCACCGCCCGGAAGGCCGCCAGCGCCGCCTGCTCGCCGGGCTGTTCACCACCGCCGGCTTCGGGGGCAGCCGCGGAGGCGAGCAGCCCGGCCAGCTCCGCGTGGCCCGGCGGGGCCGTGCGGTCGGCGAGGCGCTCCGGACCGGTCGCGCGGGCGCCCGAGGCACCGGCGAGCAGCTGCTCGGCGGTGGCGCGGTCGATCCGTCGGGATCGGTTGGTGCTCATCTCATGTCCTTCAGCGTCACGGCCTGCTCGGGTGTCACACCCGGCGGAAAGGTTTTCCCGGATCCCGTTCCGGGCTCCGGCGCGGAGCGGCCCGCGCGGCCGAGCCGGCGCGGCGGACGGCCCTTCCGGGGCGGCGGCTGCTCGGCGGCGGGGCGGGTGCGGGGCGGTTCCACGGGCGTGCGGCGCTGGGCCGGGAAGCCCTCGGCGGGGCCGCCGGCCGGGCCGTCGCCCTCCAGGCGCTTGGCCAGCCGGCGCAGGCCGCGGTGGGCGGCCATCCGGACGGTGCCGGCCCGCTTGCCGAGCACCGCGGCGGCGCCGGGCGCGTCCAGGCCGAGCACCACCCGGAGCAGCACCGCCTCGGCCTGGTCCGGCGGCAGCTCGGCGATCATGGCCAGCGCGTCGGCGGTGGAGACCGCCGAGACGGCGCTGCCCGCGGTGTCCTCGGCGGCGGCCAGCTCGGCGAGGTACTCCTCCGGGAGGTCGGCGATCGGCCGTCTGCGGACCCGGCGCAGGTGGTCCATGGCCCGGTGCCGGGCGATGGTCGCCGCCCAGCCCCGGAAGCCGTCGGAGTCGCCGCGGAAGCCGCGCAGGTCGCGGGCGATCTGGAGCCAGGTCTCGGAGGCGATGTCCTCCGCGTCCTCCGGGCCGCCGCCGACCAGCACCCGCAGGTAGCGCAGCAGGCCGGGCTGGACCGTCCGGAAGAGCAGCCGGAATGCCTCCTCGTCACCGTCCTGCGCCGCCAGTACGGCCTCGGCGAGGTCGGGCGGAGGACCGCCGGGTCGGGGGTGGGAGCTGTGCACCCGCCACATCATGCGCCATCCGGGGCCCGCGCCGGACCGGTTCGGCCGCTCCGGTCCGGCCGCCGGGAGGAGCGGGCGGCCGCTCCGGTCCCGCCGTGACGGGGGCGTCAGCGGCACCGGGAGGAACGGCCCGCGCCGGCGGGACCTAAGGCCCGTCGGCCGACGCCGTTCGCCCGCAGCCCCGGGGCGGCCCCGGCACCTAGCTTTGACAGTGCACGAACCACACCCCCACCTCCGAGGACCTGCGATGACGGCTGCCCGTGAACTCTTCGCCGAAGGGATGCGCTACCACCTGGCGCCCGCCCTGCGGGCGATGGGCCTGACGGACCAGCGGCAGGTCTTCGTCCTCCCCGCCCCGCTGCACTGGGCCGTCCTGGGGGTCCGGGTGCTCGACGCGGACGGCCACGCGCTGCGCTACACCGTCGACCTCGCGCTGAGCGCCAAGCCGGACGCCGAACGGGACCGCCCGCTGCCGGTCTGGCCGCCGGACCCGTCGGCGCCGGACGGCTCCGAGCTCTGGCACGCCCGGATCGGCGAGCTGATGCCGGTGGACGACGAGGTCTGCTGGGAGATCAGCCCCGGGCCGCGCTGGCTGGTCGCGGTGGAGGACTCGATCGCCGCCGTCCGCCACTACGGGCTGCCCGAGCTGCGCCGCCGGCTGGCGGCCGCCGAGGGCGGGCCCGGGACGGGTGAGACGTACCTGTCCGCCGCCGAGCTGGACGAGGTGAACGCGGCGCTGCTGTCCGCCGCCGTGGCCCGCATCCAGCGCGCCGAGCTGGACGGCAAGACCCTGGTCCTGACCGGGGCCTGGAGCCGCTCCGACCCGGTGGCCCGCGAGGTGCTGGCCGGGGTGGCCGGAGGCTTCCTCGCGGCCGGCGACGACCGCTTCGTCCAGGTCCGCTGCACCGACTCGCTCGGCCGGGAGCTGTGGCTGTTCTGACGGGACGTCACCACGCGCCGCCTCACCAGAGGCGGTCCACCGTGCCCGGATGGAGCCCGATCCGGCGGTGCTCCCAGGACGCCGCGCGGGCCCGCCCGGTGCACAGGTCGGCCATCACCACCTTGTCGAAGCCGGGCCGGTCGGTCGGGAACGGGTCCTGCGGGGTCCCGCCGACCAGCACCGCACCGGCCAACTCCCGCCATCCGGCCGCCCGGTAGAAGCCGAGCAGCGGCCGGTCGCAGCTGAACACCCCGAGGTCCGCCCCGCTCCCCCGGACCACCTCCAGCGCGGCCCGCACCAGCCGCCCGCCGTGACCCCGGCCGCGCTCCGCCGGGTCGGTCACCACGCAGCTCAGCCCGCGGGCGCGGTACCGGGCGCCGTCGTGGTCGATCTCCTTGCCGAGCAGGTCCAGCGCGGCCAGCACCCGGCCGTCCGCCACCAGCAGCAGGCTCTCCGGGGCGAGCGCCGGATCGTGGCTCGTGCCCGGGTCGGCCCCGCCGCTGGGCCAGGCCGCCTCCTGCAACCGCCATACCTGAGACCGCAGTTCGGCCGGCACCTGGGCCTCGGGGAAGGTCAGCAGCTGCACCGTCGAGCCCTTCGGGAAAATCGCTGGCAGCTCCGCCGCCGGGTCGTGAACACTGCGAAGTATGGTGGAATTCGCGAACTTTGACACCCGGCACTACCCGACCGTGGACGTCCGGACCGGATACGGCCAGTGGGTGACGAGCTACGAGGACACGGTCGAGGACCTGATGGACCTCGCGGTACTGGAGAGCCTCTCCGCCCCCCGGTGGGCCCAGGTGGAGCAGGCCGCCGACCTCGGGTGCGGGACGGGGCGGACCGGAGCCTGGCTGCGGGCCCGCGGGGTGGACGCCGTGGACGGGGTGGACCTGACGCCCGAGATGCTGGACAGGGCACGGACCCGGGGCGCCCACCGGGTGCTGCTGGAGGGGGACTTGGCGAAGACCGGACTGCCCGAGGGGCAGTACGGGCTGGTGATCTCCTCGCTGGTGGACGAGCACCTGCCGGAGTTGGCCCCGCTCTACCGGGAGGCGTACCGGCTGGCCTCCCCGGGCGGGCTCTGCGTCCTGGTCGGCCTGCACCCGCAGTTCATCATGAGCGCCGGGATGCCCACCCACTTCACCACCGCCGAGGGCACCGACCTGGCCATCGACACCCACCTGCACCTGGTCAGCGACCACCTGACCGCCGCGCTGGGCGAGGGCTGGCAGCTGACCGAGATGCGGGAGGCCGTGGTGGACGAGCGGTGGACCGCCCTCAAGCCCAAGTGGGCCAAGCACCTCGGCGTCCCGGTCTCGGCGGCGTACGTGTTCCGCAAGTGACCGCAGGGGCCCCCGGGGCCACTGCGGGCTCCCGGGGTCCTGGTGGACTCCTGCGTCAGAAGCCGGATTCGGGGCTGGTCACGATGCGCGTGCGGCCGTCCGCGCGGGCCGCCAGGGCGCCGGCCAGCCGCGCCGAGCGGCTGGGGCCGAGCAGTTCGAGGGCCTCCTCGACCGGCGCCCACCGCCAGTCGTCCAGTTCGCCCTCGGGCAGCACGACCGGGGTGTCGGCGGCGATGGTGCCCAGGTCGAAGAGGAAGTGCACGGCCGGGTGGTCGAGCTCCTCCGAGGGGTGGGTCCAGGCCACCGCGAGCAGCGGTCCCGCCTCCCGGACGATCCCGGTCTCCTCCTCCAGCTCGCGCGCGGCGCAGCGGGCTCCGTCCTCACCGCGGTCGACGGTGCCGCCGGGGAACTGCCAGTGCTCCCGGTACCCGGCCTTGACGATCAGCACCCGCCCGTCCGGGTCGGTGAGCAGACAGCCCGACCCCGTGTAGGACCTGGGCAGCGAGGCCAGCCACTCCTCGCGGGGCTTGAGCTCCTCCGGCATGACGCTCCTTCAGTCGTGGGGTCCGCTCGGACCCTACCGTCACGGGGCCGTCGCGCGGGGAGCGGAACGGCGCGGGGGCGGTACCCGGTCCTGCCGGGTACCGCCCCCGCGCCGTCGCGTGGGCCGGGATCAGTGGGCCGAGTGCTTCTCCGCTCCCCGGTGCCGGTGGCCGGGCAGCTCGGCGTGGTGGGCCGGGCCGGAGGCCATCGCCGGGGCGGCGAAGGAGCGGCGCCCGCCGTGGCTGAAGGCGGTGTCCCCGAAGTGCGGGGCGGACGTGCCGCCGCCGGCCATCGGGCCACCGCCCGTGACCGGCGGTCGCATGCCGGGATCGGCGGTCATGGACCGGCGCTGGAGCATCTCCTGCATGCCGGTGCGGAGCTTGGTCATCGAGCCCGTGGATCGCTTGGTCATCGTCGACCTCCGTTCGGCGAACGGTCGCCCCGCCGGTGTGCGCGGCGATCCGTGCGCCAGGCTGTTATGCCCGGATTCTAACCTTCCGACCCGTTATGACCACTCGTCGTCGGCCACACCCCAGGCCACACCCCAGGCCGTACCGCCGTCCGTACCGCAGGCCGTCAGCGGTACTCCTCCTCGTCCAGGTCGACCACCCGGCTCTGCTCCGCCGCGTCCGCGTCGTCCGCGTCCTCGTGGCCGAGCGCCCGGCGCTCCCGCAGCTGCTCGTAGTCGTCCCCCAGGTGGTCGGCGGCGTCGCGCTCGGCGTCCACCGCCTCCTGGACGGCCGGCGCCGCCTCCGCCTCGAAGTCGTCGTAGTCCTCGGGGAACTCGGGATTCTCGGGGTTCTCGCGCATGGCTCCGTCCCTGCTGGTTCGAAGGGCCGTTGAGGCCCAGGGGCCTCTAGAAGTATCCGCCCGGCGCGGCGCCGGTGCGTACCCTCGCCCGCCCGGCGGCGTGTCCCCCGGAGGCCGGGTGGGTGGTGGGGGGTCAGCCGATCGGATGACCCCCGGGTCGGCCGGGGCGTCGACGGGGAGGGGGCGGTTCCGGGGCGAGGATCGATGGTGAGAGCGGGAGCCGGTGGTTCCCCCCAGATCCTGAGTGGAGCAAGTGGCATGCAGAAGAAGACTGTTCGGGTCCGCGTCCTGACCGGTGCCGCCGTCCTCGCGCTGGCCGGGGCCGGCACCGTCGGCGCGCTCTCCGCGACCGCCGCGCCGAAGAGCGACAGCGCCCAGACCACCCAGGCCGTGCAGGCCGCCGACGTGAAGAAGAACGACACCTTCACCAGCACCCACCTGACCGTCGAGGCCGCCACCAAGGCCGCCCAGGCCGCGCTGGACGCCGCGAAGAAGGAGAACCAGCGGGTCTCCGTCGCGGTCGTCGACCGCAACGGCAACACCGTGGTCACCCTGCGCGGCGACGGCGCCGGCCCGCAGTCCTACGAGTCGGCCGAGCGCAAGGCGTTCACCGCCGTCTCCTGGAACGCCCCGACCTCGGAGCTGGCCAAGCGTCTCGCCCAGGCCCCGAACCTGAAGGACATCCCGGGCACCCTCTTCCTCGGCGGTGGCGCCCCCGTCGCCGACAAGGGCGCCCCGATCGCGGGCATCGGCGTGGCCGGCGCGCCCTCCGGCGACCTGGACGAGAAGTTCGCCCAGGCCGGTGTCGCCGCGCTGGGCAAGTGATCTGACCCGCCCTCAGCCGGCATCGGACACCTCGGCCGCCCGCAGCGCGCGGGCGGCCAGTTCGCGTAGGTGGTCGACGAGTTCGGCCGGCTCGCGGACCTCGAACTCGCAGCCCAGGGTGGCCAGCCGGATCCCGATCCACTCCAGCGAGTCGGACCGGGTGCGCAGCAGGGTGCGCCCGCCGTCCAGCGCGGTCAGCTCGTCCTCCGCCATGCCGAGGCGTTCGCGGACCCGCTCCGGCGGGGCGTGCAGCACGGCCACCGCCTCGTAGGTCCGGGGGCGGGCGTGCAGCCGGGCCCGGACGTACTCGCCCGCGTCCTCGGCGGGCAGCTCCCTGGGAGCCGAGCGGGCACCGGTGAGCTGGGGCCCGCTCACCCGGTCGACCCGGAAGATCCGCCAGTCGTCCCGCTCGTTGTCGAAGGCGACCAGGTACCAGCGCCGCCCGGCGGCCACCAGGCGGTGCGGCTCGACCAGCCGCCTGGTCTCGGCGCCGTCCCCCGCCCGGTAGCCGAAGCGCAGCCGCTCCCGGCCGGAGGCGGCCGCGGCCAGCACGGTGAGCACCTCAGGGTCGACCCGCGGACCGGACCCGACCATCGGCACGGTGGCCGCGTTGAGCGAGCCGACCCGGTGCCTGAGCCGGGCGGGCAGCACCTGGACCAGCTTGGCCAGCGCCCGCACCGAGGCCTCCTCGATGCCCTCCACCGCCTGCCCGGCGGCGGCCCGCAGGCCGACCGCGATGGCCACCGCCTCCTCGTCGTCCAGCAGCAGCGGCGGCATCGCGGCCCCGGCCACCAGCCGGTAGCCGCCGATCGCGCCCTTGGTGGCCTCCACCGGGTAGCCGAGCTCGCGCAGCCGCTCGATGTCGCGGCGGATGGTGCGCGGGCTGACCCGCAGGCGGTCGGCCAGCTCGCTGCCGGGCCATTCGCGCGGGGTCTGGAGGAGGGAGAGCAGGCTCAGCAGCCTCGCCGGGGTGTCCGTCATGGGATCCAGCATGGCGGACCAAGCGGCCAGGATCTGACCTAGATGGCCACTACCTTCGGAGCGTTCCCAGCCGACGCGCGGCGTCCCTGCCGAAGGAGTCCCCACCATGCCATCCGCCACCGACACCGGTGCCGTCCTCGCGGCGCCGCCCGCCGATGCCGCCGGGACGCCTCCCGTCGCACCCGACCGCAGGCGCTGGCTGGCGCTGGCGGTGGTGATGACGGCCAGCCTGATGGACCTGGTCGACGTCACCATCGTGAACATCGCCATGCCGAGCATCCAGCAGGACCTGGGCGCGGGCTTCGGCGCGCTCCAGTGGATCACCGCCGGGTACGCACTGGCCTTCGCGGTCGGCCTGATCACCGGCGGGCGCCTCGGCGACATCCACGGCCGCAAGCGGCTCTTCCTGCTGGGCATCACCGGCTTCACCCTGGCCTCGGCCCTGTGCGGCCTGGCCTGGAGCCCCGACGTCCTGGTCGCCGCCCGGGTGCTGCAGGGCGCCACGGCCGCACTGATGGTGCCCCAGGTGCTCTCGATCATCCACGTCTCCTTCCCCGCCGAGGAGCGCGGCAAGGTCTTCGGGATGTTCGGCGCGATGGTCGGGATGGGCGCGGTGCTCGGCCCGCTGCTGGGCGCCCTGCTGACGGAGTGGGACCTGTTCGGCCTCGGCTGGCGGCCGATCTTCCTGGTCAACCTGCCGATCGGGGTGGCCGGCCTGCTGATGGGCCTGAAGTACGTCGACGAGTCCCGCGCTCCGAAGGCGCTCAAGCTGGACCTGGTCGGCATGGTGGTCGGCGCCGTCGGCCTGCTGATGCTGCTCTACCCGCTCACCCACGGCCGGGAGGCCGGCTGGCCGCTCTGGGGCTTCGTCTCGATGGGCCTGAGCGTCCCGGTGCTGGCGCTGTTCGTGGCGTACGAGAAGGCCAAGACCCGCCGGGACGGCTCGCCGTTGGTGGAGCTGGCGCTGTTCCGGGTGCGCAGCTTCGCGGGCGGGATCGGCGTCCAGCTCTCCTTCGGGCTGGCCACCGGCATCTTCTTCCTGGTCTGGACCCTCTACCTGCAGCTCGGCCTGGGCTGGAGCGCGTTGAAGGCCGGCCTGAGCGGCGTGCCGTTCTCGGTGGCGGTGTCGGTGGCGGCCGGGATCTCGGTCCAGGTGCTGGTGCCGCGGTTCGGCCGCAAGGTCCTGCAGGCGGGCGCGCTGGTGATGGCGGCCGGCACCCTGCTCTACCTCGCCGAGGCCGCCCGGTACGGACTGGCCATCGCCCCATGGCAGATGGCGCTCCCCCTGGTGGTGATGGGCCTCGGCATGGGGCTGATCGTGGCCCCGCTGACCGACCTGGTGCTCTCCGAGGTGCCGCGCGAGCACTCCGGCTCGGCCTCCGGAATCGTCAACACCACCCAGCAGCTGGGCTTCGCGCTCGGCCTCGGGCTCTCCTCGGTGGCCTTCTTCCGGGTGGTCGACGCGGCCGACCCGGCCGTCCAGGCCATGGGGCCGGTCTTCGTGGACGCCTTCCAGCACGCCCTCTGGTGGGTCGCGGCCGGTCTGCTGCTGGTCTTCGCCCTGGTCTTCGCCCTCCCCCGGCGGGGTCACGCACGAGGCTGACGCCGGGGCGCACGGACTGGTGAGGCCGGGGGCGCGGGGAACTGCGCGCGGCGGTAGGAGCTGACCCGTGTGCCGGGTACGGACATTAACTTGCAAGTGGCTGTCCGTACCCGGCACATGGGTCCGTGTCTTCCGATTCGCGCAGTTCCTCGCGCCCCCGGTGTGATCACTTCCAGAGGCGTCAGCGGGGGGTGGGTTCGCCGAGCCAGCCGAGGGCGGCGACGTGGATGCCGGCCTGGAAGCGGCTGCGGGCGTCGACGCGGACCATCAGGTCGGCCATCATGCGGCGGACGGTGCGCAGCGAGACGCCGAGCCGCTGGCCGGCCCGTTCGTCGGTGAGGCCCTCGGCGAGCAGGCGGAGGAGTTCGCGTTCCTGGGCGGTGAGCCCGTGCGGGTCGCGCTGAACCGTTTCGCCCAGCACGCGTGCCTGGTCCCAGAGTTGCTCGAAGAGCGCGCGCAGCGCGGCGATCACCCCGGGGCTGTGCAGCAGTACGGCCCCCTTGCGCGCGTCCTCCGGGTCGATCGGGACGATGGCGGTGGCGTTGTCGACCAGGATCATCCGCAGCGGCAGGGTGGGGGTGGTGCGCACGGCCCCGCCCAACCCGTGCAGCCAGCGGGCGTACTGCACGGTGGCCGGGTCGTTGCGCACGCTGTCCTGGTAGATGGTGCGCATCCGGACGCCGCGCTCCAGGGTCTCCTGGTCGAGCGCCCGGCTGGCCTCCATCACCTGGGGCGGCTGCGGGCCGCCGGGGGCCAGGGCGAGCACCTCCACGGTGGCGTCGGAGGCGAGTTGGACGAGCCGGCCGCGGACCTCGCCGAGGTCGGAGATCAGCTCGACGCCGGTCTGGCTGGTGGGCGTGCGCACGCTCGCGTACTCGGCGATCAGGCCGGCCATGGTGGCCCGGCTGCGTTCGATCTCCTGTTGGCGGCGGGCTGCCTCGGCCTCCTGGAGCGCGAGCAGGGTGGCCAGGCCGAGCTCCGGGTTGACGGCCCGCCAGCGGTCCTCGGCACCGGTGGGTCTGGTGAGTGCCAGGTCCGCCAAGTGGTCGAGTGCCGCCTTGACTTCGGCCTCGGGGGCCTCCAGCCGGATGGCGATGCCCTGGGTGTCCAACTCCGGGTGGAGCAGCATCGTCCGGTACACCGCTTCGCCGAACGGGTCGAGCCCGATCGGCCGGGACTCGGTCAACGTTCCCTCACCAGAAGGTCGGAGCACATCACACCCTCCCCCGCGGGACCGGACATCGGACCGGCGTGCCCGTTCACCGATACTGACAGGCGGTCAGCGTAGCGTCACTTGACGGAACTTAGAACAGTCTTCCGGACAATCGCGGCGATCCGATGGATGAACCGTGAAGACGACGGCGTCCGCGCGGACCGCGACATGTTGGTGCCAGGCGGGGAAATGCCACCGCCAACTGCCGGTCGGCGGGCCGACGGTGCCCCAGGCTATGAGTGTGTACGCGATTCGCGCCCACCTGGAGACGAGCGGGCCCGTGGTCTGCCCTCCGGCGGCACCGGTCGTACGGGACGGCCTGGAGCACGGCTTCCGGGGCCCGGCCCGGCTCAGCCACGCGCGGATCCGGGTGACGCCGCAGGCGGTGGACGCGGTGGCCTTCGTGGTGGCCGGCAGCCTGCTGGACGCCGAGGACGGGCTGCGCGAGGCCTGGCAGCAACTGACCACCCCGGACAGCGTGCTGAGCGGGTGGCACCTTCTGCACTGCGAGGCCGACTCCCGGCTCGCCCTCGGCCTGTACGAGCTGCCCAGCCTCCCCTGACCCCGATCGGGCGTTCCCGCAGGTCAGCCCGGATTCAACGGCCCTGGCACCAACCGGCCCGAGCTGGCCTCAGGGTGTCACGGCACTCTGGTGCCAGCTCCGGGTGCTGACAGGGACCACCCCGGGCGGCCAATCTCATGGTGTCGGCAAGAACGACGGACCGGAAACCGGGACAGCAGCCCCCCAGGGGGCCCGGTGGGACCGTCAGCCGCACCCTTCGATCTCCGGAAGCAGCCCGGGGTTCAAGTCGAACGCGAGAGGTTTGGGCACACCCATGACGCAGAAGGTCCGTTTCATCACGATTGTCGCCCTGGGTTTCAGCATCCTGACCGGCACGGCCGCCCTCCAGCTGGCCGACACCGCCCCGGCCGCCGTCGTCCTGACGGCCGACGGCGCGCCGGCCGACACGGCCAACAACGTCACCACCGGCCAGCCCGCCCCCGCCTCGACCACCACCCCGGCTCCGATCCCCACCGGCACCCAGGGCACCTGGGGCTGGGGGTGAGCAGCACCACTGACCAGCGCTCCACCCGCTCGACCAGCTCCACCCGCCAGACCGTCTGACCGTGCGTCAGTCCGCCTGTCCACCCGAGACTCCCCTGTCACCGAGGTAGCCGGATGATCACCCCTCTGCTGGACCAACCGCCGTACCGCTCGGCCCCGGACCGCACCCCCGGGACCACCAACGTGAACGTCCTGCTCGCCGACGGGCACCACCTGTTCCGCTCGGGACTGGGAGCCCTGCTCGACCGGGAGGCCGACCTCGCCGTGGTCGCCGAGGCGAACACCGCCGAGGAGGCCGCCGCCGAGGCCGCCAGGACCAGGCCCACCGTCGCGGTCCTCGACCTGGACCTGCCGGGCCCGGGCGGCCCCGCCACGGCCGCCCTGATCCGCGACCGCTCCCCCGACACCGCCGTCCTGCTCCTGATCGCGGTGCCGCGCTCCTCCGACCTCCAGCGGGCGGTCGCCGACGGGGTGGCGGGGATCCTGCTCAAGGACGTGCCGCCGGGTGCGCTGATCTCCGCGGTCCGCGAACTCGCCACCGGCGGACGGGTCTACGATCCCCGGCTGCTCGCGGAGGTGGTCCGGCCGGCCGCCGTCCCGCTCACCCCGCGCGAGCTCACGGTGCTGGGCCACGTGGCCGAGGGGGCGACCATCTCGGAGGTCGCCGCCACCCTGTCGCTCTCCCCCGGCACGGTGCGCAACTACGTCTCGGCCGCGATCGCCAAGACCCACGGCCGCAACCGCTGCGACGCGATCCGGATCGCCCGCGAGAACGGCTGGCTCTAGGGCCGACCCCGGAAACACCCACGGACATGCCGCTGCCCCGCCACTCCACGGCGGGGCATCGGCATGTCCGGACGTCTTTGCTGCGAAAAAGGGACCTACGGGGCCTGACGGTGCGTCACTCTCCGCGCGAGGTCGACACGATGTCGTGGAAGCCGTGCGCGGTGCGCGGCACGTCCGCGGGCCGGCTGCCGATCAGGAACTCGCCGACCGAGGACTCGGCCGTCCAGTCCAGGCCGAGCGCCCGGGCCGCCGCGTCGGTGTCGCCGGAGCCGAGGCCGCAGGGGGCCAGGCCCATCGCCGTCGCCACCAGGTACAGCGTCTGGTAGACCACGCCGACGTGCTTGAGGGTCAGCGCGTAGGCGATCTGGCTGTACTTCCAGGAGAGGCGGCCGAACCGCGAGGTGACGGTGAGCAGCACCTGCGGGTCCACCGTGCAGCCGGTGGCCCGCCAGGCCGCCGTCATCAGTTCGCGGAAGGCCGACTCGTCGGCCGGGCCGGAGAACGGCCGCGGCCGCAGCCGGTGGGCCGCCGCGTCGTAGCGGTAGACGCCCGGCACCAGTCCGTCGCAGCGCACCACCGAGAGGTAGACCTCGAGTTCACCGGTGGAGCCGCCGGCCGGGTAGGGCCGGTCCACGATGTCGTAGCCGTGCGGGTCGGACGGGTCGCCCGGGATGATCCGGCGGACCCGGGCCACCCGGTACAGCAGCTCGCCCAACTGGGCCAGGGTGACCGGGGTATCGGCGTAGCTGCGGACCGACCGGCGGCCCTCCAGCACCTCGCTGAGCGCCGGGTCGCGGGCCAGCACCTCGTCCCAGTCCGGCACCGGCAGGTCGATCCCGGTGCCGTCCTCCCGGGCGCCGACACCCGGCAGCGCCGGGAGCTGCTCCACCTCGGGGTGGGCGAAGACGCCGCCGCTCGGGTAGTCGTGCCGCCCCGGGCGGCTGCGGGCGTGGAACAGCAGGTCGTGGAAGTCCCAGAGCGGCGGCTCGCCGGTCGCCCCGTCGTCCAGGAAGCCGGCGCCCGCCAGCAGTCCGGCCAGTGCCTGTCCGGCCGGCTGGCTGATCCCGGCCAGCAGGGCCGCCTCGGCCACCGAGCGGTTGGCGGTGACGGCCGCCACGAAGGCGCCCGCCGCGGGCTGGTGCAGCGTCAGGCGGAACGGTGCCATCGGCGACTCCAGCACGCAGGCCCCGGCGTGCTCCTCCGGCAGCCGCCGCAGGTACGCGAAGCGGGACAGCACCACCGAGGCGGGGGCGCGGACCAGACCGGGGAGTCCGGCGGCCCGGGCGATCGGGACGGCGGTCGCCATCGGCTCGCCGAGCGGGTCGGCGAGGGTGGTGGAGACCAGGTAGGGGAACCGGCTCAGCAGGTGGTAGAGCCTTCCGCCGTCGGCGAGTTCACCGACGTCGAGGTGGTCCCGGGTGAGTGCGGCGAGCCGCTGAACGGTGTCGGCGCCGAGCGCGTGCACGCGCTGCCGGCCCCACGGGTGGCTGAGCTCCAGGTCGTCGCCCTGGGCGGTGACCTCCACCTCGGGGCGCAGCCGCAGCAGCGTCCGCGGCGCCCCGCCCTCGGCGGCGAGGTCGGGTGGAAGCTGTTCGGTCACGGTCATGGTTGAACCTCTTTCCGGGTCTGGGCTGGTCGTTCGGGCCCCGCCGTACGGCTCCGGCGGCCGCACGGAAGGGTCCGGACGACCAGCCCTGGCCGCCGCCGCGTGGATCGTGGCGGCGGCCGGGCGGGTGGATCAGATGAAGATCGGGATCGGGTTGAGGTCCTCCTCCGGGGTGGGCGCGTCGAGCCAGCCCAGCGCCACCGGCACGTCGTACAGCCGGCCGGGCGCGAACCTCGCCCAGAAGTGCCGCATCCCGGGGACGATCACCTTGGCCACCGGAAGGCCGATGTCCGGGCGGGTCTGGTCGAGCACCAGGAACTCCATGCCCCGTTCCTCGACCAGGCGTTGGACCAGGGCCAGGTCCTCGGCCAGGTCGGCGCCGGCCAGCGGCTCCCAGCGGTCCGGGCCCGCCGCCTCGGCGGCCGGGTCGGGCAGCAGGTAGGGCTGGTTGGCCACGGTGGCGGTGAGCCACCACTGCTTCTGCTCGCGGTCGGCGCCCGCGTAGCTGACGTGGCCGTTCTCGTCCCCGGCCACCGGGCCGAGGAACTGGTTCATCTCGGTGAGCGCGCGGGTGAGCGCGATGTGCGGGTCCAGGTGGGCGCCGAAGGCGATCAGGATGTCCTCGGCCGGCTTGTCGGTCCGCCGGGAGAACGCCCCGACCACCGGGATCCCGAAGTCGGAGGTCAGGTCGAGCGCCCAGATCTCACGGTTCAACCCGCGGTAGATCTCCCGGAGTTGACCGATGTACGGGTCACCGAAGGCGTCCAGGTCGATGGCCGGGCGCTGCACCCGGTTGTACCACCAGAGCGCGACCGCGTCCCGCTCCACCAGCTCCAGGAAGCCCTGCAGGGTGGCGTCCTCGAAGGAGGTGCCGGCCGCGCAGCCGTTGGAGTCGCCGGCCGCGAAGAAGCCGTCGCGGTGCCGGTAGCCGTAGTACAGCGACATGGTGGGCAGCCAGCGGGTCCGCTGCTCGGTCAGCGACCAGGCCGGGGACCACTCCAACTGGTCGTCCTCGCGGAACCGTTCGGGGATGGTGTTGAACATCGAGGGCTGGTCGTTCCAGCTCTCCCGCTCGGCGTACTGCCGCTCGCTGTAGAGCAGCGAGCTCGCCGGGTGGACCGCCGCGTCGCCGAGCTCGGCGTAGCTGGCCCGGCGGCGGGCCTCGTCGCCCTGGAAGACGCCCGAGTAGCGCTCCATCGCCTCGCCGAGCGCGCTGGCCCGGGCCTGCACGTCGGTGCGGCCCTTGCCGCAGCTCACCGACCGCAGGCCGGTGCGCAGTTGCTTCAGGTCGCCGCTGCGGCGGGAGAGGTTCTGCCCGGAGATGTAGACCCGCAGCCCGGTGGGCGTCCGCCCGGCCGGCACCAGCGAGGTCACCACGCCGCTGACGGGCGAGAGTTGGGGCGTGTACTTCTCCAGCATGTCCTCCGGCGAGGCGGAGCGGTGGCCGCCGTCTGCGGTGAAGGCCTTCGGCCGGCTCTCGAACCGGACCGGCTCCGACTGCCGCTTGGCGACCAGCCCCTCGTCACCGCAGGCCGCGCACTGCGGGCGGCGGATCAGCCGGTGCCGCTCGGTCTCCAGCAGCACGGTGTCCAGGGTGAGCACCACCGGCTCGGCGGGGCGGACCCCGGCCAGCCACTTGGCGGCCTCCAGGGCGGCCAGCTGGACGCCGGTCCCGAGCGAGGGCGCGAGGCGGGCGCCGGCCGTGGAGATCGGGGTGTCCTGGCCCAGACGGTGCTGCAGGTAGCTGAGCGACTGGCGGTTGGCGGAGAGGCGGTGCGAGAGGCACTCCCAGCAGCCGGTGGTGCCCTCCTGGTCCGCCGGACCGGGGACGAAGACCGGACCGACCCAGAGGATCGAGCCGACCGGACGGGCCAGCAGCCACGGGCGGCCGCTCTCCCGGGCCTCCCGGTCCCGCTCGGCCAGGCCGGGGTGCAGGTAGTCCTCGGTCAGCGCGATGGTGAACTCGGCGTCCTGGTCCACCGTCACCCCGGCCCCGGCCAGCGCGGCCAGGAAGGGCTCCGGGTCCAGCTCGCCGTAGACCTCGACCCGCGCCCGGGCCGAGCGCAGCGCGGCGCTCGCGGTGGCGCCGTCCAGGCCGGCCATCTCGAAGTAGGCGGCCTCGGCGGGCTCGCGGACCGGGCCGCTGTCGGCCAGGTAGCCGCGCTCGCGCAACCGGTCGACGGCGAGCCTGACCTTCTCGGCGGGCACGGTGCCGCGCAGCGCCTCGCCGATCTGCTCCGCGGTGCGGGTGCCGTCCAGCAGTGGGGCGAGGGCCTGGGCCAGGCCGCCGTCCACCACCGAGACGCCTCGCTCGGAGACCAGGTAGACGGCCTCGCCGTCCACGACGTACGGGGTGTAGTGGTGCTTGAAGCCGATCGCGGGCTCGGCCGCCGTGGTGTCGGCCGCGGTGATCTCGGACATGACGGTCCCTCGGGTCTCGTACGCGGGTCGGCGGGTCAGCGGAGGGTGGCGAGCGGGGCGGTGGCCGGGTCCAGCAGGCGCAGCAGCAGCAGCGCCACGCCGGCCGAGCCGTCCAGGACGCCGACGTTGATCCGGTCGGCGGCGGCCCGGTCCGGGTACCAGCTGCCGGTCGCCTCGTGACGGGCGATCAGCTCGCCGACCAGCAGGGCGGCGGCCTCCCTGCCGTCGTAGAACGGGCCCGGAAGCAGCGAGTCCAGCGGGTCCGGGACGGTGTGCAGCAGGCCGGCCTCGGCGGCGCTGAGCGCCTCGCCGGCGGTGGCGACCAGGTCGCGGGTGGAGCGGCCGGCGATCTGCCGGGCGCTCACCGGCGGGGTGAGGGCGGAGAGTTCGGCCGGGTCGACGATGCCGGAGCCGAGCGCCACGGCGGCGTCCAGGCAGGCCAGCCGGCCGGCCCGGGTGGCGGTGGCGAAGCGGTGGCCGCGCAGCCGCTCGCGGACCGCCTCGGCGTTGGCGAGCAGGCCGGGCGCCTCGGCCACCGTGCGGGCCAGGGCGGCGGCGATCGAGTCGGGGCCGGAGGGCACCAGGTCGAGGAAGCCGTTGTCGTCGGTCGCCTCGCCCTCGGGCAGCTCGGCACCGAGCTGCTCCAGGGCGGTGGCCGCCAGCGTGCGGATGCCGTCGTCGGTGGGCGCGTGGCCCGGGCCGGTGACCCGGCGCAGCCGCAGCAGGTTGAGCAGCAGGCCGGCGCTGCCGAGCGGCGCGTCCGGGTTGGGCAGCCGGACGGGACGGCCGGGGCGGGCGGCGACCGGGGTGGCGACGCCTACCGCGCCGGGCACCAGGGCCTGGGCGGAGGCGATCAGCCCGGGCTCGCCGAGCAGGGTGCCGACCCGGGCCAGGGCGTGGATCAGCGCGCCGGGGCCGGAGAAGCCGCCGGGGACGGGAGCGCCGCCGGCCAGCCGGTTGTCGGAGGCGAAGGCGAAGGCCCGGGGCGCCTCGGGGTCGATCAGGCGGGCGGCGGTGGCCATGGTCTGGTGGGCGGCGCGGTGGAACCGCGGCTCGCCGGTGGCGGCCCAGAGCTCGGCGAACAGGACGCCGATGCCCGCGGTGCCGCTGACCAGGTCCGGGCCGAGCACCTCGACCTGGCGCAGGCCGCTGCCCGGGTACCAGCTCTGGCCGAGCCAGCCGGCGCCCTGCCGGTCCGCGCGGACCTGGTCGGCCAGCAGCTGGTCACCGATCTCCACGGCGTGGTCCAGCAGTTCGGTGTTGCCGGGGATGCGGGCCCGCACCGAGCGCGGCACCACCGGGACGGGCAGCAGGGTGCCCGAGCGGGCCGAGTCCACGCAGCCGGTGAGCACCGCGAGGTGGGCCTCCAGGTCGAAGCCCTCCAGCTCGGCGACCCGGTCCTGGAGGCGCTGCCAGCCGGTGGAGCGGAAGTGGCCCGGGATCTCCCGGCCGTCGGCGGTGTAGGCGGACGAGGAGGAGGTCAGCGAGCGGAAGAACGGGATGTCCAGCTGGCGGAAGGAGTCCAGCTCGGCGAGCACCACCTCCAGCAGGTCGCCGCGGCCCGGGTCGCCGGCCAGCGCGGTGATGGCTCCCTGGAGGGCGCCGGCGATCACCGTCTCGCGGGTCGCGCCGCTGTCCAGGGCGAGCGGGCTGGTGGAGGCCCGGATGATCTTGTAGCCGTCCCAGGTGTGCCGCCAGATGTAGCGCACCCAGATGCCCCGGAACCCGGCCAACGGGCCCTCGGCGTCCGCGAGTTCACCGCGCAGCGCGTACAGCGCCCGGTGCATCTCGCGGTAGCCCTCGGTCACCTCCTCGGTGTACTGCCACGGGTCGGCGGTGACGGTGGCCCCGCTCTCGTCCACCCGCACCGGGCGGTACGGCGGCAGCGGCAGGGCGGCCACCCCGGGGGTGACCTCCAGGCTGCCGATCCGGGACAGGCAGCCGATGTCCAGGGTGGCGGAGTGCTTGGCCGGGGTCCACGGCTGGAAGGCCATGGCGGTGCGCACCACGGTCGACTCCAGCGCGTCCAGCAGGCCGTGCTGGTCCGCGCTGATGCTCGGCGGGGTCTGCACCCGCGGGTAGAGCAGGCACTCCAGGTCGATCATCGTCGGGTACTCGCCGTCGGCCTGCAGGTTGTCGGCCCACAGGTCGCGGCCCTCCAGCAGCTGGACCAGACGGATCGTCATGCCGAGGCGCCGGTAGAACCGGCCGAAGCCGCCCTCGTCCGCCACCGGGCGGTGCGGGACGAGCTGCTCCCAGCCGTAGTCGCTCTCGCAGTCGGCGGTCAGCGAGGCGGCGTGGCCGTCGTCGCCGCGGTCGCTGCGGATCAGCACGGTGCGCAGCGGCAGGTCGAGCGAGAGCTCGCGGTTCAGCCGGGCCGAGAGCTCCAGGTACGCCGAGACGTGCCGCATGTCCTTGGGCTTGTAGACCACGGCCGCGCCGGACTCGAAGTACAGCAGCGCGACCGAGCGGCCGCCGGCGTGCCGGTCGCCGGCCTCGCCGCGCACCTTGGCCAGCGCGCCCGGGTCCTCGCCGTCCCACATCCGCTCGACCAGCAGCGCGCGGTCGGCCGCCAGCCGGGCGAACATCTCGGCCTGCACGTGCTGCCACTGGCGGCAGACGGTGCCGACCAGGAAGGCCAGTCCGGGCAGCCGCTCCAGCCGGGCCAGCCAGCCCTCCTGGGAGGTGTCCAGGCCGCCGACCTCGTCCCAGTCGGTGGCGCGCGGACGGCCGGTGGCGGTCTGCTGCTCGTGGCAGAAGGCCAGCTTGCAGGCCTCGACCAGACGGGCCGTCAGGGTGCCGGCCAGGTCGGCGCGGGCCGCCTCGGTGACCGGGACGCCCAGCACGGCCCCGCCCGAGTGCGGCAGCAGGGCCTCGGCAGCAGCGGCGAAGGCGGCGGTGAGCGCGCCGGGCGCGGAGGTCTCGGGGGCCGGGGAGACCGGGAGGGTGCGCAGGAAGACCGCCAGCGCCAGTGCCCAGTCCGGCAGCTTGGCCGGATCGGCGAGCACCACCGGGCGCAGGCCGTCGCCGAGCGGGCGGCCGGTCTCGGCCAGGTGGTCCAGCAGCGCCCCGGCGCCGCCGCGCTCGCCGGCCGCCCGGCGCAGCCAGGTGTCCACCGCGGAGGTGCGGCCCCGGCGGTCCTCGTCCGGGTCGGGGGCGAAGAGCGTGGAGCCGTCGGCACGGGCCTCGGCCCGCTCCGGGAAGGAGGCGGCGGCGGCCACCACGGCGCGCAGCCGTTCGTCGCCGCGGGCGGGGCCGGGGAGCAGCGCTCCCGGCTCGTGGTGGGTGTCGGTATCGGCGAGGGCGTCGGCGTCGGTGGTCGGGGCGGAGGCACCGTCGACGGGGAGCCAGGTCTGCAGGTCGAGCGGCATCTCACATCTCCTGGAGTCGGGCGAGTCGGGTGAACAGCGGGTCGTGGCCTAGTAGTTCGTCGTAGGTGCCGGAGGCCGTGACCCTGCCCCCGGAGAGGACGTGGATCCGGTCGGCGGTGCGGATGGTGCTGAGCCGGTGGGCGATCACCAGCCGGGTGCGGTCCAGGCCCGCGACGGCCTCGGCGACCCGCAGCTGGGTCGCGTTGTCCAGCGCGGAGGTGGCCTCGTCCAGCAGCAGGACGGCGGGCCGGCGGACCAGCGCGCGGGCCAGCAGCAGGCGCTGCACCTGGCCCCCGGAGAAGCCCGCGGCGTCCTCCCCGACCCGGGTGCCGAGACCGAGCGGAAGGGCCCGCAACTCCTCGGCGATCCCGGCCAGTTCGGCGGCCTCCCAGATCCGGTCCTCGGTCACGTCCGGATCGCTGCCGGCCAGGTTCTCCAGCAGCGAGCCGCGCAGCATCCGGCCGTGCTGGAGCACCGCGCCGAGTTGGCGCCGGACCAGCCGCGCGTCCAGCCCGGCCAGGTCCTGCCCGTCGTAGCGGACGGCGCCGGACTCGGGCGTCTCGAAGCCGAGCAGCAGCCGCACCAGGGTGGACTTTCCGGCCCCGGACGGGCCGACCACGGCGACCATCTCGCCGGGCCCGGCGCGCAGCGAGACCTCGTGCAGCACCGGGGCGGCCGTGCCCGGGTAGCGGAAGGTGACCCGGTCCAGCGAAACCGCCCCACGCAGCTCGCCGGGATCGTTCAACTCCCGTGCCCCGTCCGAGGCCCGGACCTCGGCCAGGATCGGCCGGATCCGGTCCAGCACCGGGGCGATCCCGTAGGCACTGGCCGCCGCGTGGGTGACCTGGCCGAGCGCCGCGGCGACCTGGCCGGCCGCCACGCCGGCGGCCATCAGGTGGCCCGGCAGGGTGTTCCCGTCGAGCACCGCACCCGCCAACAGGACCGCCAGCAGCAGCGGTTGGAGCCCTGCGGTGAGCGCGGCGGCCGCGGCGTCGGCCCGCTGGGCGTCCGCGTCGGCCCGCTTCTGGGCGGCGAACGGCACCGCCCAGCGGGCGAAGGCCTGGATCTCCCGGCCGGCCGTCTGGATCTTGTCGATGCCGAGCAGCAGCCCGTACAGCACGCCGTTCAGCTTGCCGTGCAGTTCGAAGACGGCACTCTCGTGGCGTTGGCGACGGCGACCGAGCAACAGCAGCAGCCCGGTCACCGCCAGGACGGCGAGCAGCAGCAGCCCGCCGAGCCAGGCGTCCACCAGCATCAGGACCGTGAGCCCCGAGGTGGCGAACACCGCCCCCAGGACGGCGCTGACCAGGACTTCGGACAGCGCGGCCCGGGCCTGGGCCACCGCATTGGCGCGGTGGACCAGGTCTCCGGTGCTGAAGTCGCGGAAGAACCGGGCGTCGTGACCGAGCAGACGGTCCCAGACGGCCGGTTCCAACGCGCTCTGCACCCGCCCGGTCAACCGCACGGCGGCGGTGTTCCGGACGATCACCAGCAGCCAGGCCGCCAGGACGGCCGACCCCAGCAGCAGGGCCAGCCAGCGGACGGGGTGCCGGTCGGCCGCCATGAGCTCCGGCATCAGGACACCGGCGCTCAGCGGCACGATCAGCCCGAGCATCGCCGCCCCCAGGCCGGCTGCGGTCAGCCGTCCCAGGTCGCGGCGGGCGCCGGGCACCCGCAGGACGAAGCGGGCCAGGTCCGCCGGCCCCAAGTCACCTGCGGGAAGCGGCAGGTAGAGCAGCAGCGCCCGTTCCTGCAGCGCGACCGGGGCGGACGCCCCGGCCGGGTCGTGGTGGCGGTGGCCGCCGGCCGGCCGCGGCACCAGGGCGACCGGGCGGCCGTCCTCGGCCGCGAAGCCGACCATCGGCCCGGCCGTACCGGCCGGGTCGCCGTGGCCGTCCTCGGCCGTGGGCAGGGTCACCGGCCGGTACCGCAGCCCGGCCGACCGCAGCAGCGCGGTCAGCGGGTCGCGGGAGCTCCGTACCGTGGAAGGGAGTTCGGCGTCTGCGGGGAGCGCCCCGAGCGCGACGAGCACGGCGTGCGCCTGCTCGGCCGGGTGGGTGAGGTTCTGCGGACGGGTCTGTCGTCCGCCACGGCCGGGGTGCAGCACGCCGACGGTGGCGGCGAGCGCGGCCCGGTTGGCTTCGGCGGTGGCCGTGGCGGTCATGACTTCTCCTCCTTCGGGATCTCGGATCCGGCGGGTCGCCCATGGGTCCCGGTCTGCCGGGCCTTCTCGGTGGGCGCGGGGCCTTCGGTCCGCCCATGGGTCCCGGTACGCCGGGCCTTCTCGGTGGGCGCGATGGCTTCGGAGTGCTCATGGGTCCCGGTGCGCCGGGCCTTTTCGGTGAGCGCGGTGCCTTCGGACGGCTCATGGGTCCCGGTGCGCCGGGCCTTTTCGGTGAGCAGGGTCTGGTAGGGGCCGGGGACGGCGGCGAGTTCGGCGGGGGTGCCCTGCTGGACGATCCGTCCGCCGGCCAGCACGACCACCCGGTCGGCGGCCTGGATGGTGCTCAGCCGGTGCGCCAGCACCAGGCAGGTGGTGCCGCGCCGCCGCAGGTGCTCGTTGACCGCCGCCTCGGTGTGCGCGTCCAGCGCGGAGGTGGCCTCGTCCAGCACCAGCAGGGCCGGGTCCAGGGCGAGCGCGCGGGCCAGTTCGAGCCGCTGGCGCTCGCCGCCGGAGAGGTTGCGGGCGTCCTCGTCGATCCGCCCGGCGTCCAGGCCGCCCCGGCGGGCGACCAGGTCGGCGACCTCGGCGTCCTCCAGCGCGCGGCGCAGGGCGTCCTCGTCGGCGGCCGGGTTCCAGAGCGTCAGGTTCTCCCGGACGGTGCCCTCGAAGAGCCTCAACTGCTGCTCCACGTAAGCCACCTGACCGGTCACCACGGCCCGGTGCCAGTCGTCCCTGGGCCTGCCGTCCAGCAGCACCTGGCCGGACCACGGCCGCAGCACCCCGGCGGCCAGCCTGGCCATCGTGGACTTGCCGCTGCCGCTGCCGCCGACCACCGCGACCCACTCCCCCGGGCGGATGTGCAGCGAGATCCCCGCCAGGGTGGGCGGCCGGTTCGGGTCGTAGCCGAACTCGACGTCGCGCAGCTCCAGTTCACCGCTCAGGCGCGGGCCCGGCTCGGCCGGCGCGTCCAGCACCGGGGTCAGGTACGGATCGGGCTCGCTGCTCTCGACGTCCTCCAGCAGCGCGTTCTGCGCCCGGGCCATGGTGAGCTCCGAGGCCGCGTTGACCAACTGGCCGACCGGGCCGAGGAATCCGTTGAGCAGGAGCAGGAAGGCCAGCAGCGTGCCGATCGAGAGCGAGCCGCCCAGCAGCATCGAGGTGCCGGCCACCACCACGGTGGCGGTGGCCGCCGCGTTGAGCGCGCCGGGCAGCGAGAGCGGCACGATCACCGCGGTGGTGACCTTCTGGCCGGTCTCCATGGCCCGGGCCTGCCAGCCCGCCCAGGAGCGGAAGAAGGAGTCCTCCGCGCCCTCGGCCTTGAGCGTCTCGATCGCCGACACCCCGGCGAAGGCCACCCCGTCGCGCTTGTGCTGCTCGGCGTGCAGCCGGTGCACCAGCCCGCCGCGCCGCCGGTCGGCGACCCGCAGGGCCAGCAGGTCCAGCCCGGCGACCACCACCGGCACCACGGCCAGCCGTGGCTCCAGCCAGGCCAGCGCCCCCAGGTGGACGGCGGCGGCGGCCAGTTGGGCCGAGGCCGAGGCCACCCGGTGCGAGAGCAGCATCGCCAGGCCGTCGTTCATCTGGACCCGGGTCACCAGGCCGCCCAGCTGGCGCCGGTGGAAGAAGGAGCCGGGCAGCCGGATCAGCCGCCACAGGAAGCCGGACGACGCCCGGGCCGCCATCGCCTCCAACACCCGGTTGACCAGGGTCTGCTGGAGCCAGGTGCCGAGCACCACGGTGCCGGCCACGGCGGCCGAGGCGAGCGCCAGCGGCACCGCCCAGGACTCCAGGCCCCCCCAGCACCACCGAGCGCAGGTACGCCCGCAGCAGGAAGGCCGCGACCACCCCCGGCACCGCCAGCGCGACCGAGAGCAGCACCGCCAGCAGCAGCGGGGCCGCGAACGCCCGCATCCGGCCGCCCAGGGCCCGCAGCAGCGGGAAGCGCTGCCCGCCGGGCTCGAAGTCCGGGCCCGGCTCGAAGCCGACCGCGATCCCGGAGAACGAGTCCCAGAACTCGGCCGGAGTGGCCGAGTAGGAGCCCATCGACGGGTCGTTGACGTGCACCCGGCCGCGCTTGACGCCCTCGTAGATCGCGAAGTGCGGGCCGGTGACCAGGACCATCGACGGGACCTGGAGGGCCTCCAGGCCCTGCAGCCTCTCCTCCGTGCGGACGATCCGGCGGCCCTTGGCGATCACGCCGTACCGGCCGGCCGCCCGGGCGACCGCGGCCGCACTGACGCCGTCCCGGCTCACCCCGCAGGAGCGCGAGGCCTCCTGGAGCGTCACCCGGCGGCCGAGCGCGCCCAGCACCACGGCCAGGCAGGCCGCGCCGCAGTCCTGCTCCTCCATCTGCGGCACCACGGGGGTGCGCAGGTAGCGGCGGGGCTTGTTGGTCCTCTTGGTCCTGCTCTGCTCCGGCTTCGGCGCCGGGGTGCTCGCCGCGGCCGCCGGTGCGGTCCGGGCAGCAGCCTCCCGGACGTCGAGGCTCACCGGCCGGCCCCCGTCCCGAACACGGCCTCGTACGGGTGCCGGGCACCCAGGTCGACCGAGACGGTCAGCGGCACCGGGCCGCGCAGCCGGGTGGTGTCGGGCGGCAGTTGGGCCCGGGCCGTCCAGACCGGGGCCGCGCCGGAGGGCACACCGGGCAGCGGTACGGAGAACGCCCCGTCCAGCGTCTCGGCGCGGACCGGCAGCGGGTCCACCTCGGTGATGGTGGCCTGCACGGTACCCCCGCCCGGCACCGGGACCAGCACCGTCCGGCCGGGCACCAGCTCCCCGGCCTCCCGCAGCGAGGTGGCGAACAGTCGGACGGTGTCCGGCAGTTGCGCCGCGTCCAGGGCGGCGACGGCCGCGCCCGGGGCGAGCGTGGCGCCGGGGGCGGAGAGCAGCGCGGTGACGGTGCCGGCCTGCGGGGCCCGGACGGCGAGCTCCTCGCCCGCCGGCGTCCGCAGCAGCGCCAGGGTCTGACCCTGCGTCACGGCGGACCCGGGGCTCACCTGGTAGGCGAGCAGCGCGCCCGCCTGCTCGGCCCGGACGGTCTCCGGGGCCGCGCCGTGGGCCAGCAGGGCCGGGAGCGCGAGCGTGTGCGGCAGCGTGCCGAAGGCCAGCCAGCCGCCGCCCGCGCCGACCACCAGCAACAGCGCCGCGGCGGCGGCCCGCAGCCGGGCACCGACCAGCCCCACCGGGCGGTCCAGCCCGGGCTCCAGGACGGCGGCGGCCCGGGCGGCCGCGACGGCGGTGGACTCCTTGGCGGGGGCGGCGGCCACGGCCCGGCCGTTCCGCTCCTCCTCCGCGGTCCCGGTGGTGCGTGCGGACGCGTCGGTCGTCGTGAGGCTCATGACCGCACCGCCCCCACCAGCGCGGCCGCGGACTCCTCGGACTCCGGCTGCGGCTCCAGTTGCGGCTCCGGCTCCGGCTGGGGCTCGGGCCGCGCCACGGGGACGCAGAGCAGCGGCAGTTCACGCATGCCGCCGAAGACGAACTGGGTGCTCCAGCGCACGGTCTCCTCCGTCAGCGGGGTGCTCAGCTCCTGCGTGCGCCCCGCCTCGGCCAGGCCGCGCAGCACGGCGGCACCGGCCATCAGGGAGAGCGGCGCACCCAGGCAGTGGTGCGGACCGTGGCCGAAGGCCAGGTGACGGGTCTCGGCCCGGTCCGGGTCGAAGGCGTCCGGGGCGGCGAAGCGGCGCGGGTCCCGGTTGGCGGCCGCGTAGAGCAGCAGGGCGACCCGGCCGGCCGGGATCACGGTGTCGCCGAGGGTCACGTCGTGGGTGAGGGCGCGCGCGCTGGCGCGCACGGGGCTGCCGAGCCGCTGGGCCTCGTCGAACACCGCTTCGGCCCGCTCGGGCCGGTTCCGGATCAGTTCGGCGAGCTCCGGGTCGCGCAGCAACTGCCATACGGCCAGAGCCAGTCCGGAGGTGAGCGTCTCCAGCCCGTTGGCGAGCAGCATCACCACGAAGGCGAGCAGGTCCTCGTCGTCGAGCTTGCCCTCGGCGCGGGCGACGGTGAGACGGCTGATCAGGTCGTCACCCGGAGCGGCGGCGCGTGCGGCGCACAGCTCCTCGACGTAGGCGCGGAACTCCTCGAACTCCGCGTCGAGTTCGGCGATCGTGGCGGCGTCCGCCGAGGCGCCCTGGCCGCCGAAGTCGTCCAGCAGCGAGCGGGCGACCAGGCCGGCCCAGCCGACCACGCGCTCCTGCTCGGAGTCGGGGATGTCCAGGATGGCGCAGGAGACGGCCACCGGCAGTGGGACGGCGAGGTCCGCGACCACGTCGAACTCACCTGCGGCGAGCAGGGGTTCGAGCATCCGGGCGGCCGTGCTCTCGATCCGCTCGCGCATCTGCTCCAGGCGGCGGGCGGAGAAGGCGGTGGTGGCGAGGCGCTTCAACCGCGTGTGGTCGGCGCCGTCGCGCATCGGGAGCATCCGGTTGACGATCCGCGCCAGCGCGGTCGAACCGGCGCTCGGCAGACCGACGGTGGTCGGATCGACCGCCGTGCCGGGGTGCATCAGTACGGTGACGATCTCCTGGTAGCCCGACACCACGTGCACCCGTCCGAGATCCAGCACCGGCTCCTCGGCCAGCAGTCGACGGTAGAGCGCGGGCGGGTCCTGCTGAGCGGCGGGTTCCTGGATGAACCGCGTCAGCTCTTGCCGGAGGTTCTCCATGACCCGGCTTCTCCTTCACTGCTGTTCGTCGGTCAATTCGTGTCTGTGGGCGGGAAGACGGGGGAAGAGACGAGGGTGCCGCGGTGACTCCGCCCGAGGGCGGACTCACCGCGGCACAGGTCCCGAATTACTCGGCCGCAACCTCGGCGGCGGCGTTGGAGATCGAGCTGAAGCTCGAGACCGGGCAGGCCGCGCAGGCCAGGGAGGAGACGGAGACGCCGGCGTTGACGCTGTCCAGCTCCTCGATCTCGATGTCGAACTGGTCGTTCGCGGGGGTGGTGTTCTCAGCCATGTGAAGCTCCCTCTTGGGTCGTGGGGCCTGCCCCGTCGGGGCCGGTCACCCTTTCCGCCGATTCGCTTTCCGGTCTTTTTCTCCGGCTCGTTCTCGGCGATGAGGAAACTATGCACCCGGCCGCCGCTCGAACATCAGTAGGGAATGTAAGAAACCCATCCGTCGAAAATGCCACACCTGCACCCATGACATTTTGCATACCCTCTGACCTGCGGTTATGTCGTGCACTTGCCTTATAGGGGCGGGCCGGTTCACCCTATGTCCCATGACACTCACCACAGGCCCGGGGAATACCGGGGAGGCGGCCGTGGAGGTACACGGTCTGCGCAGCAGCTACGGGGACTACGAAGCCGTACGGGGAGTCTCCTTCACCGTCGCGCGGGGCGAGCTGTTCGCCCTGCTGGGGACCAACGGGGCCGGCAAGACCACCACCATGGAGGTCCTGGAGGGGTACCGCGCCCCGAGTGCCGGCACCGTCCGGGTGCTCGGCCTCGACCCCTGGACCCAGGGCGCCCAGGTGCGCAGGCGCACCGGCATGATGCTCCAGGAGGGCGGCTTCTTCAAGGAGTTGACCGTCAAGGAGACCGTCGACTCCTGGCGCACCTTCATCTCCGGCGCCCGGCCCACCACCGAGGTGCTCGACCGGGTCGCCCTCACCGAGCGGGCCGGCATCCGGGTCTCCCAACTCTCCGGCGGCGAAAGGCGACGGCTCGACCTCGCCCTGGCCGTGCTGAACACCCCGGAGGTGCTCTTCCTCGACGAACCCACCACCGGCATGGACCCGGAGGCCCGGCGCACCACCTGGCGCCTGGTCAAGGAGCTCCGCGCGGCCGGCACCACCGTCCTGCTGACCACCCACTACCTGGAGGAGGCCCAGCAGTTGGCCGACCGGGTGGCCATCATGGACCGCGGCCAACTCGCCGCCGTCGGCACCGTCGACGAGGTGCTCTCCGGCCAGGGCACCCGGGTCACCTTCCCGCTGCCCGCCGGTGTGCTGCCCGCCCAACTCCCCACCGTGCTGGGCGAGTCGCCCACCCTCGACGAGGGCACCGTGGTCTACACCGTCGCCAAGACCGCCCCCGCCCTGGCCTCCCTGCACGGCTGGGCCGCCGGCCTGGGCGTCGAGCTGGACGGCATCGAGGCGCGCAACGCCTCCCTGGAGGACGTCTTCCTGCAGCTGGCCCACGACAAGGCGGAGACCCGATGAGCGCCCTGACCACCACCCTGCCCCGCTCCACCACCACCGTCCGCGAGCTCAGCTGGCCCGCCTATGCGCGCGGCCAATTCCTGCTCTCCTGGCGGGTGTTCTGGCGCAACCGGCGCTCCACCTTCATCGGCTTCCTGCTGCCGGTCCTGCTCAACCTGGTGATCGCCGCCCCGCTCCGCGAGCGCGAGATCGGCGGGGTGAACGCCGCCGCCTACAGCACCATCGGCTTCATCGGCTTCGCCCTGGTGACCACGTTCATCAACCTGCTGAACGGCATCGTCGCCCGCCGCGACGACCTGGTGCTCAAGCGGCTGCGCGGCACCGAAGTCCCGCCGACCGCCATCTTCGCCGGGCAGTTCGGCGCGGCCGCCGCCGTCGTCCTGCTCCAGGTGCTGGTGCTCGGCGGCACCGCGGTGCTCTGGTTCGGCGCCCCGCTGCCCGCCGACCCGCTGCTCTTCCTGCTCACCCTGACCCTCGGGTTCCTGCTCTTCGCGATCCTGGCGGTGGCGCTGTCCGGCATCACCCCCAGCGCCGAGTCCGCCCCGATGGTCGCCACCCCCGTCCTGCTGATCTGCATGTTCGCCAGCGGCGTGGTCGCCCCGCTCAGCTCCATGCCCAGCTGGCTCCAGGACCCCGCCCACAACCTCCCGCTCGCCCCCGTGGTGGAGACCCTGCGCACCGCCTGGTTCGGCCGCGGCTTCGGCCACGAGTCCTGGAGCGGCGCCGCCCTCCCCGAACTCGACCTGGTGCACGGCTGGCAGCACGCCGCCACGTCCCTGCTGATCGCCGCCGCCTGGACCGCCGGCGCCACCGTCCTCGCCCGCCGCCTCTTCCGCTGGGAGCCCCGCCACGGCTGACCCGTCGTCACCACCCCCGATGCTGCTGGGCGAGCCCGCCGAGTCCACCTCGGTCCGGGCCCGCCTTCAGCGTTTCATCCCCTCACTTCACCGGGATGTCCACGTTCAGCACGGACCGGTGCGGCGGCGGGTTCGCCGGCGCCTCGTAGGTGATCACCGCCCGCACCGTGCTCCCCGGCTGGCAGCCCTCCCCGACCCGCACCGCGAAGTCCCGCTTGGCCGACCGCCAGGTGTTGCTGACGATGTCGTCCGGACAGACAGCGGTCGTGCCGTCCGCCGAGATCTCGCACTGGCTCCCCTCGGCCGTGGGCACGAACCGCGACCCGGACGGCAGTTGGGCCACCACCCGGCCCCGCCACGGGTAGTCCACCGACGGGCCGAGGTTGCTCTCCTCCACCTGGAACTCCGCCGTCCCGCCCGGCGCGGTCGGCAGCGGCTGCTTCGACAGCGCCAGGAACGCACCCGTCACCGGCCCGGTGATCACCGAACTCCACGTCGCCGCGTTGTCCGACTGGTCCTGGTCCGCTGCCCAACTCACCTCCGCCGTACCGCCGTCGAAGGTCCTCGACCCGTCCATCCCGGCCAGCGTCCGGGCCCGGAGCTTCACGTGCGTGCAGTCGTGCGGGTAGAGCCCCTTCCCCAGCTCGAACTTGATCCAGTTCCACCCGCCGTCCACCACACCGAAGCTCTCCGAGGTCAGCTCCATCCCCTCCCCGGGCGGCCCGTTCACCACCAGCACCGCATCCTCCTGCGGCGCCTCGCTCCCCTGGTTGCACACCACCACCGTGAACGGCGCCACCTCCCCCGGCGCCGACGGCTCCGGCGCCGCCACCGACACCGCCAGATCACGCACGTACGGCGGCCCGTCCGCCGGCGCCGCCTGCGCACCCACCGGAACGAGCGCAGCCGCCACCACCACAGCAGCCACCACCACGGGAACCCTCACGGGCCTCTCCCTCGACGACGTCACGGGCAGCACGGCTCGCCACCCGCAGTTCGCCCACGAAGCTATCCGCCCCCACCCACCCCCGTCGCCGCCCGCACGGGTGAATCCGGGCCCCGGGCACAACAGAAGAGGCCCGGTCAGGTTTCCCTGACCGGGCCTCTTCGACTCCGGAGCCGCCTATGGGATTCGAACCCATGACCTACGCATTACGAGTGGGATCAGTCACGTGCCCATCGGTCCCAACGAGCGGCCCGCAGTCCCAGTTTTGCCTGATCAGAGCGCTTCTGAGCGTGCCAGTGAGTCCCAAGCGGTGCCACCCGTCCCATGGGTGCCCGAACGTCCCGGGCACTTTGTGGGCACCCCTGGCCCGATGAGAGTCATCCACTCCAGCTTCGACGAGGCCGGACTACGATTGTCACTCTCAGCGACTATCTCCGGCAACATGCCGACCCCGCTGTCAGGACCGTTCCCCGCGAAGCCTTACGGACGAACGCGCGCCTCCAGGCCCAGGCCGGCTGCCCCGCCGGCTGAAGTCGTACCTTCCGTTGGCCGAGGACAAGGACGTCATGAAGGGCTCGATCTCCCATACCTGCCATTGCCGGAACTCGCGAACCGGCATCCCCTACCCAGCCTCCTCGCCATGCCCGAGGCTGCGCAACCCGAAGCACGGCCAGTGGTCGGTGCGTCAGGAACTCGCCGCGGACGCCGACGGCAGGCGTCGCCAGTTCCGACGCACCGGCTTCACCAACGCGCAAGGCGCCCGGCGGGAGCTGCTTCTCGTCCAGGCACTGCTCGCGTCCGCGGACGACGATGACCCGAAGGACAGCCGGCGCATCAGCGACATGATCATGCTCTGCGCCAAGGAGCGATCCGCCCTCCCCGACGTCGAGACCACGTCCCGCCTTCTCAAGGCCGGCCACAGCCTGACCACCCGAGTGACGGTCAGCGAGTGGCTGGACACCTGGCTCAAGGGCAAGAAGGCGCTGCGGGCGACCGGAGTTGCACGCTACGAGGTGGACATCCGCTGTCATCTCCGGCCACACATCGGCCAGATCCGCCTCGACCGACTGCGCGTGGATCACCTTGATGCGATGTTCGAGGAAATCGCATCAACCAACGTCGAGATCCTCGAACAGAACTACCAGCGGCGGCAGGCCCTGGAGGATCTCCGGTCGATTCGCGGGCGGGCCGCTCGGCGCACCGCACGTGCGGCCATCGCCGCGATGCCGCCCTTCCGTCGCGTCACCGGCCTGGCCACCCAGCACCACATCAAGGCCACACTGCGTGCCGCTCTCAACACAGCCATCGCCCGGCAGTTGATCACTTTCAACCCCGCCGCATACGTCGAACTGGAGACCGCACCGAAGCCGACGGCCCTGGTGTGGACCGCGGCCCGCGTCGCCGAGTGGCAGCGCACCGGCAAGAAGCCCTCACCAGTCATGGTCTGGACACCCACCCAGACCGGTCTCTTCCTCGACCACGTCGCCGAGCACCGGCTCTACGCCCTGTGGCACCTGTACTGCTTCCGCGGCCCCCGCCGCGGAGAAGGTATCGGCACCCGGTGGGTCGACTTCGACAAGGACAGCGAATCCCTTGCCGTACAGACCCAACTCGTCCAACTCGGCTGGGATGTCCTCGAAGGCGAACCGAAGACCGCAAACGGCACCCGCTTCCTCGCACTGGACCACGGCACCACCGATGCCCTGATCCGCCACGAGAAACGCCAGAAGGAGGAACGGCTCGCCTACGGCCCGGGCTGGGCCGACACCGGCCGAATCTTCGTGGAACTGGACGGGACCTGGCTTCACCCCGCCAAGGTCAGTGACCTGTTCGCCCAGCTGATCGAGGAAGCCGATCTGCCCCCGGTCCGGCTCCACGACCTACGCCACCTCGCGGCAACACTCGCACTGGCCGCAGGTGTCGACCCCCGCATCGTCTCGGAAATGCTCGGCCACAGCAGCACCTCCACCATCACCCGCGACATCTATCAGTCGGTGCTGGACGACATCGCCCACGAGGCCGCCGAAGCCGTGGTGAAGCTCGTCCCTCGCAATACCGTCCACCCTCGCGCCGACACCAGCGACTTATCACGGCCACCCGGGCGACCCGCCTTCCAACCTGAGCACATCCACTCCCGCCGACCCGTCACCACACACCCCAGGCGATAAGCTGGCGCTCTCGGACTGAGCCTCTTCACGGCCAGGCGTTGCTCGCTTCTGCTGACGGGGAGGTCGAACGGGTTGCTCAACGCTCTATTTTGCGGTAGGGACAATGCCGCGAGCCGCGAGCCGCGAGCCGCGAGCCGCGAGCCGCGAGCCGCGAGCCGCGAGCCGCGAGCCGCGAGCCGCGAGCCGCGAGCCGCGAGCCGCGAGCCGCGAGCCGCGAGCCGCGAGCCGCGAGCCGCGAGCCGCGAGCCGCGAGCCGCGAGCCCTCTGACTGGGAGTGTGGGATCCTGCAGCCAGGCGGAGGTGCAGGATGGGTCCCGATGAGCGCATACACGTCCCCGTAGGAACGGCCGCCGGCCGCTGGCGCACCTTCGCCGGAGAACGGCTCGTAGTCGTCGCCGCGCGGACCGTCACCTCACTCGTACGTGTACTGGATGTGGTCCCCGAAGTACTCCGCGATGACGCCCGAGTCACCGTCGTCTTCGCGTACGACCCGACCTCGGCTTTCAATGACGGCGTCCTCGACCTGCTTCGCTCGCAAGGCTGCCGGACCATGCCGTGGCCACAGCTGGCCGAATGCGCCCCCGACCTGGTGATCTCCGCGTCTGAGAATCTCACCCTCCCGCCGGGCGACTACCCTGTCCTCGTCCTCCCCCACGGCATCGGATTCCAAAAGCAGGTCCCCGACTCTGCCGGCCCGGGCACCCGGCTGTCCGGCATGGTGCCCGACGCGCTGCTGGAGACGCGCCGGGCGTGGCTCGCGGTGTCCCATCCTGGCCAGGATGCCCAGCTGGCGGCCTCGCACCCGGCGACGGTGGGCCGCACCCTCATGGTGGGTGACCCTTGCTACGACCGGCTCCTCGCCAGCGGTCGTTGGCGAGAGCGCTACCGGTCCGCCTTGGGTGTCCTACCCGGCCAGCGCCTCGTGGTGATCACTTCGACCTGGGGCAGCGAGTCGCTGGCCGGACGTCACCCGGGCCTGCCCGCCGAGCTGCTGGCCCAGCTCCCGGTGGACGAGTACCGGGTCGCGCTCATCCTGCACCCCAACGTGTGGTCCGGTCACGGCGCCTGGCAGATCGGGGTTCTCCAGCGGACCGCGGTGGAGGCCGGACTGACCACGGTCGATCCGGCCGACGGCTGGCAGCAGGCCTTGACCGCCGCGGACCTGGTGATCGGGGACCACGGTTCGGTGACCGTCTACGCGGCCGCGATCGGCCGCCCCGTCCTACTGGCCGCATTCGGTCCCGAGGCCGTCCCCAACACGGCGGGCTGGGCCCTGCGCACAGTGGCACCGTGGCTGGACACCGCACGGCCCCTGGCCGCGCAGATCGAGACCGCGCTCACCGATCACCGCCCGGACCGCTACGAGCCGGTCACCGCCGAGGCGTTCGGCGTCCGCGGGCAGGCACTTCCCCGGCTTCGCGAGACGGTGTACGACCTACTCGACCTGGCCCAGCCCAAGCAGCCTGCCCGAACCGCCCGCGCGTTCGGGCTGCCCGCCCCGGGGGCAGCCCCACCCCGCTCCCTCATCGTCGGCACCACGCTCACCGGACGCCAGGACCAAGCGTTCGAGGTGGACCTGCAACGCTTCCCCGCCGTACTGGCCGGTGAACCCGTGGAGCGGGAGGACTCGTTCCAGCACCTTGCCTGCGACGTGGACGAGCCGGATACCCGGCTCACCGAGAGCGCGACGGTCCTGCTGGTCCGCTCCTGCGTCTTCGCCTCCGACGACGGACGACGGCGGACCATCGAACTGCTCGCCGACTTCCCCGGCGCCAGGCTCGCGGCCGTGTCCTCGGAGAACGGATGCCTGGTCGGCCTGCGCGATGGTACGACGCTGGAGGTGAGCAGCCCGGCCCGTCCCTGCCCCGATCCCGGGGCGGCCGCCGCGGCGGTGTACACGTGCCTGCGCCTGGGGGTCGCACCACACGGCATCACTGTGACCTTGCGCAGCGGTACCTCCGCTCAGGAGCTGTCGCTGCGCGCGCTGGGGCCTGCCGGAGCCGATCAGTCGCCGGCGAGCCGTGCGAGGACCTCCACCGCCCGGGGGCTGCCGGCCTCCTCGTAGATCACGAGTGCCCTGCGCAGGCACTCACGCGCCTCGGCGGGAGTGTCCAGCACGTCGGCGAGATCCTCCAGCGCCCGGGCCTCGTAATGGGATGCTCCTTCGCCACGCAGATCCGTGACTGCCTGCCGCAAGTTGTCCGCCGCCGCCGCGCGGTCGCCCGCCCGTGCTCTCGCGCGGCCCATGTCGGCCAGCGCCCGCGCGGCCATCCGCTCGTCGCCCCGGGCGAGCAGATCCTGCCTCGCCTCGGCGAGCCCGGCCAGGGCTGCGGTGTAGTCGCCGCCCGCGCTCTGGGCACAGCTGAGGAAATAGCGGGCCAGGGCCGCGCCGCGACCTTCCCCTGCCTGGACGTTGAGCGCGAGGGAGGCGCGGTAGGCGTCGGCCGCGCGGGCGGGATCGTGCCGCTCCCAGTACCGGCCCAGGAACTCCTGTACCGAGGCCTGGAGAGCGAGGTGGCCCGATTCCACCGCCAGCTGGTCTGCGGCCTCGAGCTGGGCCCGCGCCTCGTCGTCGCGACCCAGGTCCAGGAGGGGGCGTGAGAGCAGACTGCGCAGCCGGGCCTCGGCCGCCGGCTGTCCGTCGCGTGCCGCGGCGTCGGCCCCCAGTTCCAGCGACTCGCGCCAGTCTGCCAGGTGCCGGTGGTGAAGAAAGAGGACGGTGAACGCCTCCGACAACTGCCAGACCTGGCGGTCGAAGCCGAACGTGCTGGCGGCCTTGAGCACGGCGAGGATGTTGCCCCGCTCGGCCTCCAGCCAGTCGAGGGCGTTCTGCCGGGGATCTCCTGCTCTCCCGAACGGCCCGGTGCCGATGGGATCCGTCGCCAGCCCCTCGGCGCCCACGGCCTCGGACGGCACGGTGATCCTCAGCCGGTCAGCTCTGATCGCGAGGTCGGCCAGGACAGCCAGTGCCCGGTAGTGACCGGTGACCCGTGAGACCACCGCCCGCTCGGCGTCCGGTGGATCGAGGGTTCGGGCCAGCTCGCGTGAGTGGAGCCGGACGAGGCTGTGCATCACGTACCGGCCGTCTTCGGTCCCGGTAAGCAGGCTCGCCGCCTCGAGACTGTCCAGCGCCGCCTGCACCGCCTGCACCGGGAATCCTGAGGCGAGCGCTACCAGCGCGGGGTCGGAGGCCCTGTTGGGCATCAAGCCCAGGGTCCGGTAGATCCTCGCGGCGGTAGCCGGCAGGTCCCGGTAGACCACTTCGAGTGCCGCTGCCATCGTGCGCTCCTCGGGTCCCGACGACACGGTGATCCGACCGAGACGGCTGTGTTCGTCGGTCAGTTCGCCGACCAGCGATCCGATCGACAGTCTCCGGTGGATCGTCAAACGTGCTGCGCACAGTCGCAACGCCATCGGCAGGCCGCCGCACAACCCTGCCAACGCGGCTGCAGCCTCCGGCTCCGCCTCGATGCGCTGCTGTCCGCAGAGCGCGGCCAGCAGCTCCAGTGAGCTGCTGTGGTCCAGCACATCCAGATGGAGCAACGCAGCTCCGTCCAGGGCCAGTTCCCCCAGCCGCCAAGTGCTGGTCGCGAGCACCGCGCTGCCGTCCCCCTGCGGCAACAGGGCCGTGACCTGGGCTGGACGGCTGACATGGTCGAGCACCACCAGCATCCGCCGGTCGGCTGACATGGTGCGGTAGAGCGCGGCGCGGTCGGCGAGCCTGGCCGGCAGATACGGGTCGTGCACGCCGAGTCCGCGCAGGCACATCGCCAGCGCCTCCGAGACATCCCGGCCCGCACCCTCGCCCAGCGCCCCGAAGTCCACGAAGAACTGGCCGTCCGGAAAGCGGTCCTGGTGACGGTGCGCCCACTGGCAGGCGGCTGCGGTCTTCCCGATTCCGGGCAGACCGCTGAACACGCCAACGGGACAGCCCTCGGCGCCCTGACCACCCGCTAACACCGCGTCGAGCTCCGCGAGCGGACCCTCGCGGTTGACGAACCGGCGGGGCGGACGGGGTACTTGGTCAGGCCGACGCGGCTCGGCCCCGGGAGGCGGGGCCGAGTGGTAGTTGAAGGTGATGCCGCCGTGAACGCTGCCCACCTGGGCGAGCTGGCCGTGCACAGTCCCCGGCAGACTGTTGACCACATGCAGCGGCGCAGGGCTCTGCTCGCTCTCCCACCCGCTCACGCAGCCCACCGCCTCTCCGGATCGCCGACGACCTCACGTTACTGGACGGACCACCTCGGTGAGGATGATTCAACCGATACGGCCCTGCGCCGGTGATCGGCAGCGTGGCACGGCGCTCCAGCACGTCACAGGGCTGGGGTCCTCCCATAGAGACTGATCGCCGGTACCCAGACCGGACCGCCAGTCGCTTGCGCAGGCCAGGATCCAGAAGGGGGTTCAGGCGTCGCGGCGGCAATACAGTGATGCGCGAACGGCGCCGAGCCCAGCTCCCCTGAACCGGGTACGCGCTCGCTCGCGCCTGGCCGCCGGCTCCTGGGGCGTAGAGGTGCGGCAACGACGAACGGAGGAGAACTGCCTTGGACCCGATCACTGCCGCCGCGCTCACGGCACTCGCGGGAACAGTCGCCGGCGAGGCTGGGCATCAGGCTTGGCAAGCACTCACCACGCTGGTCAGGAGACCCTTCAGTCGTGGTACGAGCCAGGGGCAGGAGGAGCCGGCTGGCCTGAGCTCTGGCGAGCCGGAACGCGCAGCCCTGGAGACACTGCCCGCCGACCCCGGCCGGGCACAGGCCCTCGCTACCGCACTAGGCGTGCGGGCCGCCCTGGACCCGGAGTTCCGAGTGCTCCTCGATGAGTGGTGGACACGGACATCCGCCAAGTCTGCGGGCTCTGTTCACAACACGGTCAGCGGCGGAACACGGAGCGGGACGATCGTGCAAGCACGTGACATCTCCAACCTCACCTTCAACATGCCAGGGCGGTCATCCACCTGACCCCCGAAGCCGCGAAAATCCTGAGCGTCCGAGCCATCCATTGTGGGAAACGAAGCGCGAGCAGCGCAGGGCGGCGAACAGGACCGCGCCGACGGTGGCACGGGGATGCTGCTGGCCAGGAGGCCGGCGCCCACCAGCAATGCAGCGAGGATCGGCAGAGGGACGACCCTCGCCAGGTGTCTTCGGAGCACAAAGATGCTGAGGATCACGGGCTCTCCGGTTGCCGAGGCGATCGACGTAGCCGAGCACCTTGGCGATCACACTGAGGAGGGGATCCAGATGGCGCCCGCCAGCACCACCCGGCAGCTCTGCCTGTCCGGCGCGAGCCGATGATCAGCCGCCGTACGCGCCGGGAGCAGCACCGTGCCTGGCCGACGCAACGCGTGAACCCGAGTTCGGCCACCGCTGAGCCATCGCCCGAGCTGCCGCGAACGGTCCGCAAATCCCAGGGGCCAGCACCCCGGTCACAAAGCGTCGGCGATCCGCAGGCTTCACTCCCAGTCGTCAGGCCCTTCTGCGTCGTCTCGCCCCAGCAGCATCGCCACCGCGAGCAGCGGCAAGAACCCAGCTGCCAATATCGGGGCGATCACCGCCACCGCAACAACCTGCCCCATGCTGTCGTAGCCACCGGACGTTGACCGCCCCCGTATCCACGCCACCGCGCCAACGGTGACCGCGACAGACACCCAGGAGGCAAACGACGCCTGGCACTGCAACATCAACACCGCGCCCACAACAGCTGTCGACGGCCCGCGCCATCGCAGCACCGCACCGATATCTCCTCCGAAGCGATGCGGCGCCGGCAACGTCAGCAAGCCTCCCAACAACAGGAGCAAGCCCACCCCGCCCAACGCTTCAGCCCGGACCTGGGTCCAGTGCTCAACGCTCAGCGTCCAGCGCCACGGAAGACCTGCCCACTGGCACATCCTTCCCAACTGCGTCACTGGATCGCTGCCAAGACCGAAGCCAGCAAGAGCCGCACAGCCCACGAGCGATGCCACCGCCCGATAGCACGCACCCAGTACCGTCGCGGCCCGGATCCCTCGGGCCGCCGACCTCACCACGCGCTCCGGGTTGCCTATCCAGACATCGCCGTGAATCTCCTTCGCCTGCACCAACCTTGTATTGTCCAACCGACCGCGCACCGAGTTCGTTGACTCCCCCTGGACCATGAAGGGCAGAGTAACGACGGAAACTGACAGTCAAGGATGCTGGCCAAAGGGCACTATCGTGCTCGGCGCCTCGCCCACCACCAGTAGCTACAGTCGACCGGAGGAGAGAGCACCCACGTGAATGGTGCAGGACCGAGCCAGACAACCTGTGCAAGCAGCCGCGCCCGTTGGACCACCGCGCACGTTGAGCGTCACGTGCTGGGCGTCGTGCACAACATCACCGCCGCCACCCGTCTGCTCGACCTGCTGGACGCGTTCACCGGAGACAGAAGGATCCAGGTCGTTTTCACATCTCCCGGCTCATCCAAACTCGACGCCGGAACCATGGAACTCCTGTCCAGCAGAGGCGCCTTGTGGATTCCCTGGACTCGCGCGATATCGGAGAAGTTCGATCTCGCCATCGCCACCAATCGCGGCGGCGACCTGCATAAAATCAACGCTCCGCTTATTGGCGCGCCACATGGTGCCGGATATAATAAGACGCTGAGCCGGGAGCCGGGAGCCGGGAGCCGGGAGCCGGGAGCCGGGAGCCGGGAGCCGGGAGCCGGGAGCCGGGAGCCGGGAGCCGGGAGCCGGGAGCCGGGAGCCGGGAGCCGGGAGCCGGGAGCCGGGAGCCGGGAGCCTTCGGCCTGACCCCGGAATGGCTCGTTCATGAGGGTCGGCTGATCCACGCCGCGATCACCCTTTCTCACGAGGAGCAGCGCAGCCGACTAGCTGCGAGCTGCCCCGATGCACTGCCGCGAAGCGTAGTCGTCGGCGACCCGTGCTTCGACCAACTGTGCGCCAGCCAACCACTTCGTGCCGCGTACCGCCGCGCTCTGGGGCTACTGCCCGGCCAGCGGCTGGTTGTACTGTCCTCCACATGGGGACGGGAGTCGCTGTTCGCATCCGCTGGCGGGGACGCGATGCGTCGCCTGCTCGCGGAACTGCCGACGGACGAGTATCGGTTTCTCGCCGCAGTCCATCCCAATGCATGGGCATTTCACGGAGGATGGCAGATAAGCCAGTGGCTCGCTCCGTTGGTCGATTACGGTCTTCTGCTCCCCGCCCCGGAGTCGGAGGTCTGGAAGGCCGCACTCATCGCTGCAGACTACCTTGTCGGAGACCATGGTTCAGTGACGTTCTATGGATTCTGCCTGGGAATTCCGACGCTGTTGGGGTCTTTCGGGCAAAGCTCTGTCGCCTCCGGATCACCCATGGACGAACTGGGCCGGCTGGTCCCGCGTCTGGGCCGCACCGGGCTCCGCGACCAACTGCGTGCCGCCGCGCGGAGCCAAGCCGAGGAGGAGTCCCACCTACGGACGCTGCGCGGCCTGGTGACCTCGCGCCCCGGCCGCGCCGCCGCGGAACTGCGCAGCCTGTTCTACCGGCACCTTGACCTCCCCGAACCGCAGACGCCAGCAACGACCCGCATCGTCGCGCTCCCGCCGCCGCCCCTGCGGAACGAGTACCAACCCGCCACTCTCCCGCCGATGTTCGTCACAGTGACCCTGGAGCCTCCTGCATCGGACGCCCACTGGTCGGTGACGGTGGAGCGTCGCCCGTCCTCCCTCCAACGCGCAGACCGCAGCCACCTGGCCGACGCCCACCTGACCTGCGACCACGCCGACCCGGATCCGCGCTGGCGACACGCCGCCGACCTCCTGCTGGTCCCCCGCGACAGGCTGGCAGCCGACACGCCACTCGACGAAGCAGCACAGATCGAAGCCGTCGCCCGGCACGAAGCAGCAACTGGCATCGAGAGTGCCGACCACGGTTGCACCGTGCTGCTGCCGACCGGTCGTCAACTCCGCTCCCACTGGCTGGAAAAGGCTGACTGGGCCGGTTTCGAGATCGCAGCCTCGGTGACGTTCGCCATCCTCACCGCCGAAGCCCACCACCCCGACGGCGGCCGCCGTGGCCTGCGGGTGCACGTACACGGCGGGCCGAACCAGCCGGCCGGGCTACTGCTGATCCAGGCCCGCTGACCCGTCGACCTCCGGCGGCCGACCGCCGGTGAGCCGGTCAGCGGCCTCCGACTGGCGGGGGCTGCGCGCCTGCGCAAAGCGTGCCTGGGCCTCGGCCCAATCCTCGGCGGAACCGATATCGTCGCCAAGGCCACGCCGCACGTCACCTCGCAGCAGCAGGATCGCCGCGCACTGGTAGGACGTGCCGTGCTCGAGCATGAGCGACAGCGCATCCGCGAGGAACCCCAAGGCAAGGTCCAGCCGACCGGCGGCTTGTGCGTTCTCTGCCTGTCGCGTCAGGGCACGAGCCTGGTTGTAGCGGTCGGGCGGCACCAGACCGCCGAATTGGTCGAAGGCCGCGCTCAGAGCCGCCCCAGCGTCCTCGTACCGCCCCAGCGCAGTGCGGATGTGGCCCAGGTGAAGTCCCAGAAGGGCCGCTCCTCGCAGGTGGTCGACCCCATCCAGGGCCCGCAGTGCCTCCACTGCCAACTGCTCGGCCCGCAGGGGCTGCTGATTGCGCACCGCGAGCAGGGCCATGGCCTCCAGGACGGAGGACCGCGTCCTGCGGAAACCCTCGGGCTTCGGGTCGGGCACCTGGTCGCAGATCTCCAGCGCGGCGATCAGGTCCGCTTCGGCCAGCCGTGCGTCGTCATGATCACTGCTGAACCGGTCCTGGTGGGCGAATCCGCGTTCGAAGCGGGCTCGGGCGATCGTCAGGGCGTCGCCGTCCGTCTCGGCCGCGGTCACCGCGAATCCCTGCACCCGGATCCACTCGCTGTGCAGAGCGTTGCGCAGACAATACGTCCACATGCCTTGCCCGATCCGAACCGCGTGACCGAAGCGGCCGGTCTCCAGAGCGAGTTCGGCGGTTGCGACGATGCTGGGGCCGAGACGGGCCATCCGGGACGCGACTTCCGCCCGCTCGGTCGGGCCTGGGGCGGCGCCCAGGAATGCCCGGTAACGTCCCGCCGGATCGGTACGCCACCGACTCGACGCAGCGGCCTCCGCGTCCTCCGCGCAGGTCGTGTAGTACTCGACCACGCTGTCCAACGCGCGTTCCCGCGCAGCGGCCGTCTCGTCTTCCTGGGCCTTCTGCCAGGCATGGGCCTGGATCAGGTCGTTGAGCCACAGGCAGCCCGGCTCCTCACGCTCGAACACGTGCAGCGCCCGCAGGTCGGCGAGCAACCCGTCCACCCGGCCGGCGTCGACGCCCGTCAACGCCTGCAGCGCTCCTCGGTCCAGCACCGGCCCCGGGTTGAGGCCGACCCTGCGGTAGACCAACGCCTGGTCGGGCCGCAGCGAACGGTAGAAGGCGTCAAGAAGATCCTCGAACGAGAAGTCGTCCATCCGCATCAGCTCCCAGCGGCCCACTGGCTGCCGCAGCCGTAGCGCCAGATCGGGCCACTGCTGGGGCGGCAGTTCCGCCAACCGCTCGGCCACCATCCGCAGCGCCAAAGGGTTTCCGCCGCACAAGCGGACGAAGGGCTCGCGGTCGGCCTCCACGGTGGCGTCCAACTCGCCTACTCTGCAGAGCAGTTCATCGCTCTCGACTGTGGTAAGTGGCTCCACCACGATGTCTTCCACGTCGAAACGGCTCCGCAGACCGCCGAGGCGTACCGCGCTGGTCACGATGGCGACACTCAAGTGGGAGCCGGGGAGCAGCATTTCGACTTGTCGGGCGGTCTGCGCGTTCTCCAGCAGTACGACGACGGGTTTGCTGTCGGTGACCGATCGGAACAGGTCGCGCAGCGCGGCGGGCCCACGCGACATTCCGTCGCGCGGGACCTCTAGGAGGTCCAGCCAGCCCTCCAGCACCGCGACCGGGTCGACCGGCCGGCCGTGCGCGTCCGGGCCGAGTGTCGCTTGGAGGCAGGTTCGCGGCAGCTGCTCGGCGCGCTCATTCAGCCAGCGTCCCACCACCGCGGTCTTGCCAACGCCCCGGATTCCGCGGAGCCCGAGGCGCATCGGATGGCCTCCACGCCTGCTGGCCTGCCAACTGGCGTCGATGGCCGCGAACTCGTCGTCGTGATCGACCCGGATCCGCGGTGCCAGGATGCCGAAGCCAAGGGTCGGGCCACGGCGGGCGTGGAAGTGGACGCTGACCGACTCGCCCATGACGACCGTACTGTCACTGACGTTGCCGTCGAGCCGGTTCCCGAAGCCCTCCACCGGATGGAACCCTTCAGTTGATGTGGACGTCGCCGAAGCGCTCGCCCTGGAGCACCGTGGAGTCCCGCACGTCGCCGTTGATGGTGTTCACCACCCGGCCGCGCCCGCCCGCGTCCGGCAAAGCGGCCTCCGCCTCCTCGGCCAGCGCCCGCAGTGCGGCCGCCACCTCGGGATCCTCCCGCAGGAGCCGGGCCAGACGCAGCCTCAGCGCGGCCTCCACGCCTTCCGCCATCCACTCACTACCCGCATCACCGGACGCCAGGACCTCGTCCCGCTCGACGTCCAGTTGCTCCTCAGCCGACTCGCCACCGCGCCGTGACCACAGCGCCACCACCCGGCCCCGGAAGGCCGACCACAGATCGCTCGCCATCAGCGAGACGATCACACCGGCCCCCGACTGCGCCAACGTCACCAACTCGTCAGACACTACTCCCCCTCCGGGTCAACCGTCCGTAGGCAACAGTACGTCAGACTTCCTCCTTCGCAGCCTCATTCGGGCAACTCTCGCCGCGAGAACACCCACCTTGGCCGGCTCGCGTGGACACGGGCGCAGGGATCGTTTCAGAGCTGTCACGTTCAAGCCTGGGCGGATCGGCACGGCAGTGTGCGTCCGTCAGCCCCCCGCTCCCGGATCCGCCGTTGTCAGGTCGACGTCGCTGCAATCATGATCGATTCGATGCGAGTGCCGGCCCCAGCGATTGGTCGGCCCTGGACCGCATCTCGGAGTGTTCGATCAGGCCCTCGAAACGCGCCCGACCCCGATGGCCTGCACGTAGTCCTGACGGAGGCGGTGCAGTCGGCCCATGTAGTCATCCAGCCGCTCGATCAGCTGGTCCAGGCCCGGCAGATCGAGGTCGCGCTCCGTGGCACCCTGAATGCTGACGATCGGCTCCCCCCTTCCCTCCTCCTCGGATTCGATCAGCTGCATGATCGCGGCCATCAGCAGCGGCCCGTCCGGTGTGTACGGGCCAGCCGGCAGGTCCAGTTGGACGTCGGGTCCGTGATGGAAGGTGCTCGAGACCTTGTGGTCGCTGATGCACCATGCGGGGCATCCCGCAGGGCGGGTGGCGTCTGGGGCTTTCGGCTCCCTGGTGTCGTTGTCGGACATCCTTCCTCCTGTTTGACCGTGGCCCCCGGATCGCCGGGCCTTCTCGCCCCGCTTCGCTCTTGCCGTGAGGGAGCGGTCGCAAGTGGCGTATGTCCGGCAGGGGACGCGTGACACCTCTTCGCGTTTGCCGAGACGCCCTATTTAGAGAGAATTCTTCATATTTGTCGCATATTGTTCGTGTATGCCCAGGTGAGGTGCCGGCCGGCCCTGGCGCACCGGGCGAGGAGAAGGAAGGGGTCGGGCTGTGTCTGACAGTGCGGAAGCGATCCACTCCCGACTCGCTGAGCTCGTTGCACCGAGGGCTCAGAGCCGGATCGTCGATCTCGGGTGTGGGGCGGGTCCGACCCTTGTGGCACTGAGTCGCGTGGCTCCCAAGGCGGCGCTGGTCGGTATCGACCGGTCGGACGAGTTTCTTCAACTTGCACGGCAGGGGCTTCGGGGACACCGGGGCCCCGTCATGGCCGTCATCGCGGACCTTCGTGCCCCGCTGCCGTGTGGGGACGCGAGCGCGGATGTCGTCCTGTCGTACAACACCGTCGAGTGCCTGCCGGATCCAGGGCAGCTGGTGGCAGAGGTCGCTCGGATTCTTCGGCCGGGGGGGAGGGCGGTCCTTGCGCACGTCGACTTCGATTCTCTGGTGATCGCCGGCGCGGATGCGGACCTTGATCGACGGGTCTGCCACGCCTTCGCGGACGATGTGCAGAGCTGGATGGATCACGCGGATGGGCGAATCGGCCGCAAGCTCGGGCTGCTGCTGGCGCGGAGTTCGCTGAGGCTAGTGAGCGTCGAGCCGCTGTTGACGTGGTCGACCGAGCTGTCGGGGCACGCTGGGGCCCGGATCGGCGAGATCCGCAAGGCGTTGTTGTCTGCGGACAGGCACGGCCGCAGCCCGGTCAGTGCGGCCGAGGTGGAGAAGTGGTACGCGTCGGTGCAGGAGGCGGATCGCTTGGGCGGGTTCTTCTTCTCCGAGCTGACCTTCATTGCGGTCGCCGAGCGCCCGAGCGGTGAGTGCCTGGCCGGCGGCACCGTCCAGCCGACTCGCGCTGACATGGTGCTTGGGCGGGATGGCCGCTGGGCACCGGGGCGGTCCGATGCCGCATGACGGGCGGCTATGACGCGAGGCGTCCCCAGAGCACATTGTCGGCAAACGAGCAGAGGGTCTTCTCCGAGACGCCGAGCGGAGCCGCGGTGTCCAGAGTGAGCGCCGGGTGCTCGGGTTCGGTCCAGGAGAGTTCGGGTGCGTCGGGCGCGGGGTTGGCTCGGTAGGCGGGTGAGGGCCGGAGGGCGTCGCGGGCGTGGCGAAGGTCCTCGGGTGCGCGGACGTGGATGAGGTGGAGCCGTTTGCCGAGCAGTTCGGTGGCGAGCCGGCGCTCTGCGGGGGTGGAGGTCACGAGGGTGACGATGCCGATCCGGTGCCGGCCGGCGGCATGCGCGAGTGCGTGGATGGTGGCGATGCGGTCTTCGGGGGACCATCCGAGGTCGCGGAGTACGCCGGTGGCGCGCTGTTCGTCGGCGTCGTACAGCCCGCAGTACTCGCCGTGTTCGGGCTGGAGGTGGGTGAGGAGGCTTCGGGCGAGGGTGGTCTTGCCGGAGGCCGGCAGGCCGAGGAGCCAGAAGACCGGGGACGCGAGTGGGCGGCTCACGGGGTATAGCCCCACTTCTCGCACCAGGAGCTGAGCAGCGGCGGTATGTCCGCGTCCGGCGGGGGCGGGGTGGCGGACTGGATCTGTCCGGAGGCGATCTGGGGCGACCAGTCGCCGATGCCGTAGACGAAGGGGCCGTGGTCGTGGCGGCCGTAGTCGAGCATGGCCGGCTCCCAGGGGATGCCGATGTACTCGCACAGGGCCTTGCAGGTGGCTTCCGGGTCGGCGGTCAGCTGCTCGTACGTGACGCTGACGGAGGTGGGCAGGTTGGCGGCGGCTTCGTCGAGGGCGGAGGCGAACTTGTCGACGGTGACGGCCGCTTCGGCGAGGTCGTTGGCGTCGCCGGCACGGCGGATGGAGTCGGCGATGGCCACCGGGTGGCGGCGCAGGACGATGTAGCGGGCGTCCGGCCAGCATTCGGTGATCCGCCGCCAGATGAACACGTTGCCGGGGGACTTCTCGACGAGCACATTCTTGCCCGCCTGGGTGAGTTGGCGGTGCAGAAGCCGGTCCCACAGCAGGTGTTCGAGGTCCTGGCGGCCGAGTCCGAGGGTGCTCGTGGCGAGTTCGGTGAACTCATCGGCGACCGTGACGTTGAGGCCGCCGAGGTGAAGTTCGTGCGGGGCGTGCACCTTGGAGTGGGAGCCGAGCAGGCAGCGCAGCAGGGTCGATCCGGAGCGGATCGGGGACAGGACGAAGACGGGCGAGGGGACGAGGCGGTCGTCAGACACGGAACTCCTCCTTCACCTGCTGCTCGCGTTCGGCGAGAACGCGCAGGCGGGTCGTGAGGTCGCGGCGGTAGTGGGCGGAGCCGGGTTCGGTCTTCTCGTCGCAGTGGAAGATCCGCAGCGGCAGCTGGTGGAGGTAGCCGATGCCGGGCCCGGTGGGGTAAGCGAAGGTGTGGGAGAGCCAGTCCTCGTAGTTCAGCCAGCTCTGACCGTCGTCGTGGAACCGGTCGCCGGGGATGCCGCCGGCCGCGGCCATGACGGGCCGCGCTCGGTGGGTGTCGTAGATCAGGAAGTGGGAGGAGACCCGGTTGACCGAGCGGGCCTTGGCGCTGAGGGCGGGGCCGGCGTCTTCGAGTTTCCACTGCCAGCAGTCGTGGTCGTCGATGCGCTGGGCGAGTGCGAGCTGGGGGCAGTTGTCGAAGGTGTCGGCGATCTCGGCGAGGACGTCGGCGGTGTCGGGGTCGCGGAACGCGACGACGTCGCCTTCGATGGTGATCAGGAAGCGGCTCTTGTCGGTGACAAAGTGGGTGTGGATGTTGTTGGCCTGGTCGCCAGAGGCTCGGTGGCGGGTGCGCCAGCGCAGGCGCACTTCGTCGAATCCCCAGGTGGCGTGGGCCAGTTCGGCGATCTCGGCGACCGGGGCGCTCTCGGCGCCGTCCACGACGAGGACCAGGTCGTAGGGGTGGCGAGTGCCCCGGCACAGGGCGTCCAGGGTGATGGGGATGGTGCGGCGCAGGAGTTCGACGTCGCTGTGAACGAGGCAGGCGATGGTGAAAGCGGGCGGGTAGGCCACTGGGGTCACCACCCTGCCGGTCCGGTCACGTCCGCCGCAGCGGCACCGTCGGGCGGGGCCGCGGTGGTGAGCAGGGCGCGGGCGTCGGTCAGCATCGTGGCGGTGAGTTCCTGGGCGTGGTCGTGGATGGCCTGTTCGATGCCGTGCTCGATGTCGTCGGGGATGTGGGGGTGGCCGACGCACATGCCCATGACCTGGTACTTGGCATCTGTGCCGAGGCCGATGCGGTCGGCGAGGTCCTGGAGGGCGAAGAGGTCGAAGACGACGGTGCCGCTGCGGTAGAGGCGGTCCGCGAAGGTCGCGGTGTAGCGGGAGACGAGCGTACGCACCGCCTCGCGGAGTTCGGGCCGGCTGTACGCCTCCTCGACGGCGTGGGCGACTTCGTCGGGCAGGAAGACGAACGCGCATCGGTAGAAGTCGGAGGTGCCGAGCATGCGGAAGCAGCCGGTGCGCTCCAGCAGGTCGACCATCTGCTGGTAGGTGGCATGGCGGTCGTCGACGAGCCGGCCGATGCCGTCGGTGCCCTGGTGCTTCATCAGGGCCCAGAGTTTGAGGGATTCGAAGCCGCGGGAGCCGTAGAACGGGGTGATCAGTCCGAGGTCGAGGCAGTCGGGGTCGTCGGCGCGGTCCGGGTAGCGGGCGAAGCGGCCGAGCGCGTTCGGGTCGCGGAAGAGCGCGTAGCTGGAGGGGTAGGAGACGAACAGGCCCTTGTGCGGGTCGAGGGCGACCGAGTCGGCGCGTTCGATGCCGGCCAGCTGGCCCTTGAGCTTCTCGGAGAACAGCAGGCTTCCGCCGTGGCAGGCGTCGACGTGGAACCAGACGCCGAACTGCTCGCACAGGTCGGCGAGTTGCTGGAGGTCGTCGATGCCGGTGGTGCGGCAGTTCCCGGCGACTCCGACGACCATGAAGATCCGCTTGCCGGGCGGTGGCGAGGCCAGCAGCCGTGCCACCGAGGCGGGGTCGCTGGTGAAGTCGGCGGTGGCTGCCGCCCACAGCAGTCCGTCCGATCCCAGGCCGAGGGCTTGGGCGGCGGCGAGGTAGGAGAAGTGCTCGACCCCGCTGGCGAGGAGGATCACCGGCTGCTCGGGCACGGCGCGCAGGCCGTGCTCGCGGACCTCGGGGTAGGTGTGGGTGAGGGCGGCGGCGATGGCGATGTGGTTGCTCATGTTCCCACCGGAGGTCCACATTCCCCCGAGCCCAGCGAGGCCTTGGTAGTCGGTGAGTGGTGTGACCGGGTAGCCGATGAGTTCTCGCAGCCAGGTGATCAGCTGGGCTTCGATCACGCTGGCGGCCGGTGCGCTGCGGTCGAAGGCGATCAGGTTCTGGTTGAGGAAGGTGGCGACGATGTCGGCCGCGAGGGCGGCGATGCTGTCGCCGGTGTCCGGGAACGCGAGATAGCGGGGGTCGGCCTGGGAGATCGACCAACTGGCGATCTCTGCCAGGGACTTCAGCAGCTGTTCGTCGCCCGTACCCGCGATGGGGATGGGTTCGGCGAAGCGGTCGATGAGTTCGCGAGGCGTCACGTGCCGCAGGACGAGGCCGTCCCGCAGCTCCCCTGAGGTGAAGTCGAGGCCGAGGTCGAGGGCCCGGCGGAGCAGCGCGCGGCTGTCGTCCGGTGGCCGGTGGCTCAGCAGGGCGGGCGGTTGGGGGTCAGACACGTCCGAACTCCATTCGGTACACGCAGCCTTCGCAGGAGGACCAGACCGGTCCTTGGAGGAAGGAGTCCCGTAGTGACCGGTACGGCTTCGAGGTCCAGATCTCGGCTATCGGCGCCTGGTGGATGTTGCCGAGCACGTTGCCCGGGGAGGACTCCATGTGGACACAGCACGGCGTGACGTCGCCGTCCTTGGTGATGTAGCCGGCGTCCCACGGCCACGGGCACACGGCGTTGGCGGCGGCCGGGGAGGTGAGGCGGGAGTAGTCGAAGATTGAGAGCCGGAGGTCTCGCTCGTCGGCCCGTCCGAGGCCGGCCTCCAGGTGCGGGACGACGTCACCTGCGGGGAGGGCGAACAGGGACTCGGCGTTGAGGGTCTTGTCCTCGCCCCAGTGGTGCAGGCTCTCCACGCTGACGCGGGTGAGGCCGTGGTCGGCGACGAAGTCGACGATGGCCGGGAACTGCTCCAGGTTCGCCGCAGACAGCGTCACCGCGGCGGACAGCCCGGTCTCCCGTCCCTTGGTCAGGGAGGCCGCTTCGCGCAGGGCGGCGCTCAGTTGGATGAGGCGAAGCCCCGACCGCATCCGGCCGAGGGTGGCGTCGTCCGCGCCGTCGACGCTGATCGCGATCAGCCCGAGCCCGGCGTCGAGGACGGGTGTGAGGCGGCGGCGCACGAGCAGGCCGTTGGTGTTCGTCGAGGTGAACACGGAGCGGTCGGTGCAGGCTTGGACGTAGGCGGCGAAGTCGCGGACGATCAGTGCTTCTCCCCCGCCGACGAACGAGACGTGGCCTAGGTCGGGCAGCTGGTCGAGAAGCGCGACGAACGCCTCCAAGGACAGGTGCTGGCCACTGCTCTCGTGTACGGCCCGCAGGCAGCCGGCGCAGGCGAGGTTGCACAGGTCGGTGAGTTCCACCTGGAGGTACTGCGGGGTGGGTGTGGGCTGTCCGGGGACGAGGCCGTAGCGGTCGAAGTCGTCCGTGACGAGGAACTTCCGGAAGCGCTCCGGCACGACGACCGCAGACCCGTGTTCGGGTATCACGAGGCCACCACCTTCCGGTAGACCGAGACGATCTCGTCGGCGAAGAGCTCGAAGTCCTCCACCCGGCGGGTGAAGGACGGCACCCTGGGCACCCGGTGCCGGGACGCGTCCTCAAGTACCCGCGTCCACGCGGCCGGAGACCGGTAGTCGTCGACGAGGTGGAGGCCCTGGTCGTCCGCGAGGTGGCGCATGGACGGCACGGCCGAGGAGAACACCGGCACCCCCCAACGCCCATGCCTCGTGCGCCACCAGCGG
>NZ_BAAAYB010000162.1:0-40356 GCF_039535905.1 Kitasatospora albolonga
CGTCGCTCAGTCGAAGCCGAGCTCGGTGAAGGCGCAGCCGCCGCGCTCGGCGGCGGTGAGGCCGGGCCCGGGGAGCACGGGGCGCCTGGCGACGTACTGCCGGAAGCCCGCCGCCCGGAACCTCAGATCGAAGGAGTGGCCCTGGAGGTGCCACTGCGGCCACTGCGCGCGGCCGTCCGGCGCCGGGAGCCGGTGCACCTCGTCCAGCTCCAGCTCCAGCCAGAGGTCCTTGAAGTCGAGACCGCCCTGGACGTCCCCAGACCTGTCCTCGAAGACCAGCGTGGCCGGGCCACCCAGAACGAGAAGGTCTTGGCCGGCCGCACCGGGTGGACCCAGCGGACGATGTGGTCGAGGTCCAGCAGCAGGCGCGGGGACACTCGTCCTGCTGGACCGTCAGCCCGTGGACGGTCCGCGTTGTGCCAGCCCATCGACTCGAAGTCCGCGTCGCTCCAGACGCTCTTCTCCAGACCCGACTCCGGATGGACCGCGGTGGTCACGACCGCACGGCCAGCAGGTAGCTGCGGTCGGTCTCGGCCTCGTGGGGGTACGGGCGCGGTCGAGGTGGGCGCGGAGGGTGAAGCGGCGGCGGTGAGGTCGGCGGTCACCGCGTCCCGGGTCGAGGAAGTGGAAGGTCACGTCCACCTGGTGGCCCCACCAGTCGGTCAGGTGGCGGGCCTCGCTGCCTCGGTGGAAGGCGAGCAGCAGCGGGGCGCCCGGGCGGAGGGTGCGGGCGACCTCGGTGAGGACCGCGCGGTGCTCGGCCGGGGGCAGGTGGATCAGCGAGTACAGGGCGACGGCGCCGCCGAACTCGCCGTCGACGGCCGGCAGGCCGCGCAGGTCGCCCTCGCGGAACTCGGCGGACGGGTGGTCCCGGCGGGCCAGCTCGACCATCGCCGGGGAGAGGTCGATGCCGACCGCCCGGGCGCCGTGGTCGGCCAGCCAGCCGGTGACGTGGCCGGGCCCGCAGCCCAGGTCGGCGACCGGGGCCCGCGGGTCCGTCAGCTGCTCCAGCAGGGCGGTCAGCAGGGCCCGGTCAAGCGGCTTGCCGGCCAGCTCGTCGCCGATGCGGTCGGCGTACTCCTGCGCGACCGTGTCGTAGCTGCGGCGGATCGGGTCCTGGTCCGGGCCCTGGCCCGCTTCCGCCGCTCCCCCCGTGGCGGTCATCAGGTGACCGCGATCAGCGTGACGAGGGTGACCAGTCCGACCACCGCCGGGGCGATGATCCACCAGCACCAACGGACCGTCACCTCGCCCGCCGCCTCCGGACGGGCGGCGTTGCGCTCGGCGATCTCCTGGAGGGTGATCACCACCTGGTCGGACCAGGCCTTGGTCGGGTCGACCTCGCCGGCGTTGCCGCTGCGCAGCGGGTTGGTGAGCGAGGCGGTCCGGGAGGCGCGCGGGTCGCCGCCGGCGGCGGCCCGGGCGGCGGCCCGGCCGGCCTTCTTGCGGGCCCGCAGCGAGACCGGGACGGCCCAGACCTGGTACTTCTTGCCGCCCGCGAACAGCTCGACCGAGTACCCGGCGCGCAGGCCCTCCACGGACGCCCAGGGGGCGTGCACCGTGCGGAAGGGGTTGCGCACCAGCAGCCGCCGGTCGTTGGCCAGCACGGCGGGGCGAAGCGTGTACGCGACCACCGGCAGGCAGAAGACCGGGGCGCAGGCCAGCGCGATCCAGGGGGTGCGGCCGCCGCCGTTGAGCGCGGCGTCGATGATCAGCCACCCGGCCACGGCCAGCAGCATGATCCCGGAGATCACGCCGGGGACGGAGCGGTAGACGCGGTCCGCGTACTGGGGCTCGGAGGCGGCTCTGCCCGGGTCGGGCTTGCCGTCGGATTCGGTCATGGGGCCGATTCTGCCCCATCCGCCCCGGCCGGTGTCCGCGCCACCGGACCGGCCTGGGCAGGGCGTGGTGCCAGTGCCGCGACCAGGTCACCCGCCGTCAGACGCTCCACCGGTTCGCCGGCCGCGTCGACCGGGCCCGGGTAGAGGCGGTAGAGCGCCCCGGAGAGCCCCTCCGGGGGCGGGAACGTCGCCGTCCACCAGGGTGGTGAACACCCGCCCGCTTCCCGGCGAGCACGTCGGCTGAGCGCGCCGACCTCGTCCCGGCGCTGGTACACGTGGTGGAAGCCAGCGTTGAGGTCAGTCCAGGTGAACCGGCAATCGGCCAGGTCCACGATCATCGGCACACAGCGAGGCACATGCGCCGCTCCTCCCGGATGGTGGTCACTGCCGGGGGTCAATCACCGGAAAGCCGGGGGCATAGGACGCCCGCGTCGCTGACAGTCACTCACCACCACTACCGGCACGGATGGCCAGCTCGGTCACCTGTCAGGAACGGCATTTTTCGAGGTGTCCAGCACCGACGGGTACGACGAAGGCCCGGACGCTGGTCCGGGCCGGGACCGGACTGCGGCAACAGTGCTCCGGTCATCCCTGTTCGCTGGTGCGCTGAGCAGTCGGCGGGGCGGGGAAGCCCTGTTCATCGTCGTCAGTGTCTTATCGGAGCTGACGATCCTTCAAGTGAGGCTGGGACAAAAAATACTCGGTGAATCTATGTGTCCTGCGCACTGACCGGCCGACCTGCACCGACGCGCTTCTCGTCGTACTCCGCTGCTCACGCCGAGTGCGTTGATTCACGGATAGGTCCGGGACGGAGTGAAGTAATGGCCTCGCGCTGTTTGCGTTGGGGATGCTGGCTCCCGAACATAGCTCTGGGCCCACCGGAGACCGGCAAGTCTCCCGGGCCTGTGCTGAGCAGTCGTCAACAACGAAGTGGGGACAGCATGTCCAGGGGCAGGGGAAGGCGCCGGGGCCGCAGCGTGCCAGTGGGCGCGGTCGTAGTGGTGACCGTGATCGTAGTGATCGTGACGGTCGCGGCATGGTGGCCGCCCGTGATGACCACGCAGGTGGGAGCGGGCGTCGTCACCGCCACAGCGGGCGCGATGACCACGTGGCTGGTCAACCATGCACTGCGGGTCAAGGTCCGCCTGTACTGGCGGCTGGGCCGATAGTGGCGGGCCGCAAGAAGTCGGAGCTGCCCGAGAACGGGGCAGCTCGGGAGCTCGCGGAGTACCTTCGCTCGCTGCGGGTGCGCCCGGACGGCACGGTACTGACGTATACGGAGATGGCTCAGCGACTCGGCGGGCAGCGGTACTGCTCTGCCGTGACGCTGTCTCGGGCGGACCGCGGGGACCGGGTGCCCCGGATCGAGACCGTGCGTGGATATGCCTGGGCTTGTGGGGTCAGCGGTGTCCACGCGACGCGGCTGCGGTCAGCGGCCGCACGGCGGAAGTTGATCCAGGATGGAGCGGCCCAGTACGGAGACGTCAGGAGGGGCATGCGGATCGCGCGGCGCCGAAACCCGGCGGTGGCCCCGCACCCGGACTACATGCAGACACCGTTGGACCTGTTGAACGGGTTGAAGGTGCACCGGCGGGAGTGTGGTGACCCTTCGCTGCGGCAGATGGAGAGGAACGCGCGAGAGACCGGGTTCCACCTACCCCGTAGCACCAGCTACCGGTTGCTGGCTGGGATGCCTCCTGACTGGAAGCAGGTTGAGGCGTTCCTCATCGCCTGCCGTCCTCGACGGGAGCCGGACCTGGCGGCCTGGCGACACGCGTGGCAACGCATCTTCTCCCGTCCCATTGCGGCGGATCAACGCGTGGAAACCGATTCGATGATCGAGTTGATGGCCAGAGCGATCAGGTTGAAGGGTCGGCATTCGCAGCTGACACGCCGTGACTTCGACGAGCTGTACCTCATGGTGCGCACCCTTGATCGGAGGGCCCTGCCGTCATACCTGAACAACTGGGCAATCAGGGTATCGAGGACAGCACCTGTGAGTGTCAGGGCGTCAGAGGTGGGGCTCCAAAGGATCCCCCCGGAGTCGGAACGGCCGAAGGTTGATCTGCGGTCCGAACCCAAGACGTTGGAGCAAGGGCACGCGCTACTGGCAGATGCTCTACGCCAGTTGGTCGCCAAGGTGGAGGCCGGCTCCGGAGACCTGGGCGGCGCTCCGGGCGTCGGGTACTGGCCGTACCAGGCAGGTTGAGGCCGGGTCAGGGCGCCCGGCCCACCGAGGTGGCGTCGCTCGCGGTCCGCGCCGAATTCCGTGCTCGGCCGGAGGCGTCGACCTCCAGCAGGTTCGTGACGGTCTCACCGTCCTCGTCGGTCGTGCAGGACCAGGAAGCCGGGCTTCGGCGGGGTGTTGGCCACCGGCCCACCGTGCCGTCCGGTCAGTCAGTGCGACGGCGGAGGGTGGCCGCTCCGAGGGTGAGGGCCAGCAGGGTGCAGCCGGCGATCACGGCCAGGTCGGTGAGGAGTGCGCCGCTGGTGCCGGCGGTGGTGGTGAGGCGGTTCATGGCGTCCACGGCATAGGAGAGCGGGAGGACGTCGGAGGCCCAGCGGAGCGGGGCGGCCATCGCGTCACGGGGCACGAAGAGGCCGCAGAGCAGGAGTTGGGGGAGGATCACCGCCGGGAGGAACTGCACGGCCTGGAACTCGGTGCGGGCGAAGGCCGAGACCAGCAGGCCGAGCGCCATGCCGAGCAGGCCGTCGCCGAGGGCGACCGCGAAGAGCAGCCAGGTGGGGCCCTGGACGTCGAGGCCGAGCAGGCCGAGGGTGAGGCCGGCCGCGAGGGCGGCCTGGACCAGGGCGACCAGGCCGAAGGCGAGGGCGTAGCCGAGGAGGAGATCGAGCTTGCCGAGCGGCATGGCGAGCAGGCGCTCCAGGGTGCCGGAGGTCCGCTCGCGCAGCATCGCGACCGAGGTGACCAGGAACATCACCAGCAACGGGAAGATCCCGAGCAGGGCGGCACCGACCCGGTCGAACTGCTGCGGCTGGTCGTCGAACATGTAGCGCAGCAGGGTGAGCAGCAGGCAGGGCACCACCAGCAGCATCGCCAAGGTCCGGGGATCGTGCCGGAGTTGGGCGAGGACGCGGCGGGCGGTGGCCAAGGTCCGGGCGGTGTTCACGAGGTGCTCCCCACCAGGGTCAGGAAGGCGGCGTCGACGTCGGCGGCACCGGTGCGGCGGAGCAGTCCGTCGGGGGTGTCGGAGGCGAGCAGGCGGCCCTCGCGCATCAGCAGCAGCCGGTCGCAGCGGACCGCCTCGTCCATCACGTGGCTGGAGACGAGGAGGGTGGCGCCGCCGTCGGCCAGGCCGCGGAACAGCTGCCAGAGATCCTGACGGAGCACCGGGTCCAGCCCGACGGTGGGCTCGTCCAGGACCAGGAGTTCGGGGCTGCCGAGCAGCGCCGTGGCGAGCGAGACCCGGGCCCGCTGACCGCCGGAGAGGTGCGCGGTACGGGCGTCGCCGTGCCCGGTGAGGCCTACGGCCTCGATCACCCGGGCCGGGTCGGCGGGCGGGGCGCCGAGCACGGCGGCGAAGTAGCGGAGGTTCTCGGCCACGGTGAGGTCGTCGTAGACGGCCGGAGCCTGGGTGACGTAGCCGATCCGGTGGCGCAGCTCGGCCGCCCCGGCCTCCCGGCCGAGCACCTCGACCTGGCCACCGGCGGTCTTCTGCACCCCGACGATCGAACGCAGCAGGGTGGTCTTGCCACAGCCGCTGGGGCCGAGCAGGCCGGTGATGCTCCCGGCCGGGACGTCCAGGTCCAGGCCGTGCAGCACGGTGTGCCCGCCTCGGACGACGGTCAGTCCGGCGACCCGGACCGCTGAATTCATCATGTGATGAGTTTTGCGCCGCGGACGGGTGCCGTCAAGGAGCGCGGCGGGCTTTCGGTGGCGGCGGACCTTGTGGCGGCGGGCCGTCAGTACAGGACGGCGCAGCCGCGGCGGGTGAGCTCGGCCAGGGCGGCCGGGGAGGGGCGGGCCGCGTTCCAGCGCAGGTCGAGCTTCTCCAGGGCGGGGAGTTCGGCGACCCAGTCGGGAAGGGTGACCAGCTGGTTGGAGCGCAGGTCGAGGTGGCGCAGCCGGGGCAGGGCGGCGAGCGGCTCCGGGACGGCGGTCAGCCGGTTGTCCCGCAGGTCGAGGTGCCGGAGGTCGGCCAACGCGGCGGTGGAGGACGGGAGTTCCGTGATGGCATTGCCGCGCAGGTGGAGTTCGCGGAGGGCGCGGAGCCGGCCGAGGGCGGCGGGGAGGGCGGTCAGGCGGTTGTGCTCGGCGCGGAGTTCGCGGAGCGAGGTGAGGCCGGCGAGGGCGTCCGGGAGGTGGGAGAGGCGGTTCTCGCCGATGTTGAGGTAGCGCAGCGCGGCGAGGCGGCCGAGGGCATCGGGGAGGGCGGTGAGGTGATTGTCGTGCAGGTAGAGGAAGTCCGAGAGATCCGTCAACTCGCCCAGCTCGGGCGGGACTTCGGCGAGGCGGTTGTGGCCGAGGTCGAGGGTGCGGAGCCGCCGGAGGGCGGCGACGGCGGGCGACAGCTCGGTGAGGTCGTTGTCGGCGAGGATCAGGACGCGCAGCTCGGTGCGGCGCCAGACCTCCTCGGGGACGTGGCCCAGGCGCTGCTTCCAGAGGTCGAGGGTCGGCTCGTCCGCCCCGGTCACGGCGTCACCAGGTAGTTCTGGAAGGTGCGGGCGATCAGCGGGTGCAGCTCGTCGCGGGTGGCGGAGGCGAGCGGCTCGACCTTCACCACGTAGCGGGCCATCGCCAGTCCGACGATCTGGGAGAACATCAACTCGGCGCGCAGCTCCGGCTGTTCGACCTCCAGACGGGAGGCGATCCGGTCGATCAGCTCGGCCGCGACGAAGCCCCGCATCAGCGCCGCCACCTGCTCGGTGGTGGCCGCCGCCCGGATCAGCGCCAGCAGACGGTCCAGCACGCCGGGCTGCTCCCAGAGCGCCAGCAGGAAATCGGCCACCCGGCCACCGACGCCGGCCTGGTCGCCGGCCAGCGCCCGCTCCACCACGGCCCGCGGGTCGACGGGCAACTCCAGGGCTGCGAGGAAGAGTTGGTCCTTGGTGCCGAAGTAGTGGTGCAGCAGCGCCGCATCCACCCCGGCGGCCCGGGCGATCGCCCGCATGCTCGCCTTCTCGTACCCGCGCGCGGCGAACTCGGCCCGCGCCGACTCCAACACCGTCCGCCGGGTGTCGGCCCCACCGGGCCGCCGCCCGGTCCGCTTCGGCCGCTCCGTTTCGTCTCCCGAGGTCACCGGGCCACCCTACGTCGCAGGCCTGCGGCACGGACGGAAGGACGGGACGGAAGGGCGGGATGGAAGGACGGCGCTGATCGGCACGGGCCGGGGGCGCGGGGGACTGCGCGAGGCGGAGGCAAGAGACCCGTGTGCCGGGCACGGAGCCCTGCGGGCAGGTGAGCATCCGCACCCGGCACGCGGGTCAGCGCCCTCCGCCTCGCGCAGTCCCCCGCACCCCTGGCGGTGCGGACAGCCCGTCGGCGGGCCCCGCAGGACGCCCGACGGGGGCCGCAGGGGCAGGCCCGGGCAGGCACGCGGGCAGCATCGACGGGGCTCGCGGGGCAGGTGGGGGCACTGGGACGGGGCGGGAGCGCCCCCGGCGCGGGAGATATCGGTCGTGCATCGAACGTGGCTGGGTCTGGCGCGTTGCTACGCGCGTAGATATGCTGGGCTGGTGACCATGTCCACTGTTGCAGCCAATGCCCCCGGCGCTGCGGGCGGCGGCCTTCAGGACGTTGCGGCGTCCGAGGCCTCGCTCCGCCGTTTCCTGCACGGCCTGCCCGGCGTCGACGCCGTCGGCCTGGAAGCCCGCGCCGCCACCCTCGGCACCCGTTCGATCAAGACCACGGCGAAGGCGTACGCCATCGACCTGGCGATCTCGATGATCGACCTGACCACGCTGGAAGGCGCGGACACGGTCGGCAAGGTGCGCGCCCTGTGCACCAAGGGCCGGAACCCCGACCCGAGCGACCCGACCGCCCCCCGGGTCGCCGCGATCTGCGTCTACCCGGACATGGTCGCCACCGCGAAGGCCGCCCTGGCCGGTACCGACATCCAGGTGGCCTCGGTGGCCACCGCCTTCCCGGCCGGCCGCGCCGCGCTGCCGGTGAAGCTGGCCGACACCGCCGACGCGGTGGCCGCCGGCGCCGACGAGATCGACATGGTGATCGACCGGGGGGCCTTCCTCTCCGGCCGCTACATGGACGTCTTCCAGGAGATCGTCGCGGTCAAGGAGGCGTGCAAGCGCCCCGACGGCACCGCCGCCCACCTCAAGGTGATCTTCGAGACCGGCGAGCTGCAGACGTACGACAACGTCCGCCGCGCCTCCTGGCTGGCCATGCTGGCCGGGGCCGACTTCATCAAGACCTCCACCGGCAAGGTGACGGTCAACGCCACTCCCCCGGTCACCCTGCTGATGCTGGAGGCCGTCCGGGACTTCAAGCAGGCGACCGGCATCCAGGTCGGCGTGAAGCCCGCCGGTGGCATCAAGACCACCAAGGACGCCATGAAGTACCTGGTCATGGTGAACGAGACGCTGGGCGACGACTGGCTGACCCCGCACTGGTTCCGCTTCGGCGCCTCCAGCCTGCTCAACGACCTGCTGATGCAGCGTCAGAAGCTGACCACCGGCCGGTACTCCGGTCCCGACTACGTGACGGTGGACTGATCCTCGTGGCCAAGAACAAGAACACCCCCCAGCCGCAGCAGGCCGAGGCCCCCAAGGGCGGCCTGTTCACGTACGCCCCGGCGCCCGAGTCCCCGGCCGCCGCCGGTGACATCGCCACCTCCTACGGGCACTTCATCGACGGCGCCTTCGTCGACTCCTCCGGCAGCGAGGCGCTGAAGACCGTCAACCCGGCCACCGAGCAGGTGCTGGCCGAGTTCGCCCAGGGCACCGACGAGGACGTGGACCGCGCCGTCGCCGCCGCCCGCCGGGCCTTCGCCGACTGGTCGGCGCTGCCGGGCAGCGAGCGGGCCAAGTACCTCTTCCGGATCGCCCGGATCGTCCAGGAGCGCTCGCGCGAGCTGGCGGTGCTGGAGTCGATCGACAACGGCAAGCCGATCCGGGAGACCCGGGACGTCGACCTGCCGCTGGTCGCCGCGCACTTCTTCTACTACGCGGGCTGGGCCGACAAGCTCGACTACGCCGGCTACGGGCCGAACCCGAAGCCGCTCGGCGTGGCCGGCCAGGTCATCCCGTGGAACTTCCCGCTGCTGATGCTGGCCTGGAAGATCGCCCCCGCGCTGGCCACCGGCAACACGGTCGTGCTCAAGCCGGCCCAGACCACCCCGCTGACCGCGCTGCGGTTCGCCGAGATCTGCCGCCAGGCCGGTCTGCCCAAGGGCGTGGTCAACATCGTCACCGGCGACGGCCGCACCGGCGCCGCGCTGACCTCCCACCCGGACGTCAACAAGGTGGCCTTCACCGGCTCCACCCCCGTCGGCCGGGCGATCGCCAAGCAGGTCGCGGGCACCCGCAAGAAGCTCTCGCTGGAGCTCGGCGGCAAGGCCGCCAACATCGTCTTCGACGACGCGCCGATCGACCAGGCGGTCGAGGGCATCGTCAACGGCATCTTCTTCAACCAGGGCCACGTCTGCTGCGCGGGCTCGCGCCTGCTGGTCCAGGAGTCGATCCAGGACGAGCTGCTGGACGCCCTCAAGCGCCGGATGGCCACCCTGCGGGTCGGCGACCCGCTGGACAAGAACACCGACATCGGCGCCATCAACTCGGCCGCCCAGCTGGCCCGGATCACCGAGCTCTCGGAGATCGGCGAGCTGGAGGGCGCCGAGCGCTGGGCCCCGGAGTGCGAACTCCCGGGCGCCGGTTACTGGTTCCGCCCGACGCTGTTCACCGGCGTCACCCAGGCGCACCGGATCGCCCGCGAGGAGGTCTTCGGCCCGGTGCTCTCGGTGCTGACCTTCCGCACCCCGACCGAGGCGGTCGAGAAGGCCAACAACACCCCGTACGGCCTCTCGGCCGGCATCTGGACCGAGAAGGGCTCGCGCATCCTCTGGATGGCGAACCAGCTCAAGGCCGGTGTGGTCTGGGCCAACACCTTCAACAAGTTCGACCCGACCTCGCCGTTCGGCGGCTACAAGGAGTCGGGCTACGGCCGCGAGGGCGGCCGCCACGGCCTGGAGGCGTACCTCGATGTCTGAGACCACCCTGAGCGTCTTCAAGACCTACAAGCTGTACGTCGGCGGGAAGTTCCCGCGCTCCGAGAGCGGGCGGGTGTACGAGGTGACCGACTCCAAGGGCCAGTGGCTCGCCAACGCCCCGCTCGGCACCCGCAAGGACACCCGTGACGCGGTGCAGGCCGCGCGCGGCGCCGTGAAGGGCTGGGCCGGCACCACCGCGTACAACCGCGGCCAGGTGCTGTACCGGATCGCCGAGATGCTCCAGGGGCGCCGCGAGCAGTTCGCCGCCGAGGTGGCCGCCGCCGAGGGCATCGGTACCAAGAAGGCCGCCGCGCTGGTGGACGCCGCGATCGACCGCTGGGTCTGGTACGCGGGCTGGACCGACAAGATCGCCCAGATCGCGGGCAACACCAACCCGGTGGCCGGGCCGTTCTTCAACATCTCCACCCCGGAGCCCTCCGGCGTCATCGGCGTGGTCGCCCCGCAGTCCGGGACGGGCTTCTCCTTCCTCGGCCTGGTCTCGGTGATCGCCCCGGCGATCGCGGCGGGCAACACCGTGGTGGTCGCGGCCGCCGCCGAGGCCCCGCTGCCCGCGCTCTCGCTGGGCGAGGTGCTCGCCACCTCGGACCTGCCGGGCGGCGTGGTCAACGTCATCTCGGGCCGGACCGCCGACATCGCGCCGACGCTGGCCTCGCACCAGGACGTCAACGGGCTGGACCTGGCCGGGGCGATCGCCTCGGACGGGCCCGGCGCGGCGACCGAGCTGGAGGTGCTGGCCGCGGATACCCTGAAGCGAGTGCTCCGCCCGGAGCTCGGCGAGACCGACTTGGCCTGGACCAATGCGCCCGGAACCGAGCGGCTACTCTCCTTCCTGGAGACCAAGACGGTCTGGCACCCGATGGGTATCTGACCTTCCGTCAGGGACAACTCCACACAGACTGGCCCGTCCCCCGTGCCCTCACCCCCCCCAGGGCCCGGACGGGCCACGGACGGGCCCGCGCATCTCCCCCCCTTGCGCGGGCCCGTCGCCCTTTCCCGGCGGCGGGGCCCGGCGCCCCCGGCGCTCCCCCTGCGGGCGTACACGGCGCTCCGGGCCCCTAGGGGGCGGACCCTCCGAGAGGTGGTACACCCCGACTGACCTGCGTCGATAGGGTCGGGACAGGAGAACGATCTTGGGGGGAACGACGTGTGGGAGATCCTCGGCGAGCTCGCCGTCCTGCTGGGGGACGGGCCGCTGCGCGCACTGCGGGCGCGGCGGGCGATGCGCCGGCTGCGGGCCGGGAAGCAGACCAGGCTGCCCTGCGCGGTGCGCTCCGGACGCCCGGGCTGGCCGGCCGAGTACACCAACGGGAGCCTGCTGTTCACCCCCGGGCGGGCGGAGGCGGCGTTCGGGTCCCGGGCGTACCCGTACCTGGAGTTCCCGGTGGGCGGGGAGCTGCTGGACCCGGAGCCGGGGGTCTGGCACGACGAGGACTGGGCGGCCAAGCGGTACGAGCCCGCCGACGGCGGCCCGGTGTACGTCCAGGTGCACAGCCGGTACCTGCCCGCGCTCGGTGTGGCGCTCGTCTCGCCCCCGTCGAAGAACTGACGTCCCGTCGGTTTCGGGATCGCCCGGGAGTGCGTCAGACTGGTGTCTCGTGAGTGACTCCCCCATGAACCCCGCCCCGACGGCGCGTGCGCTGGTCGTCCTGCTGTCCGGGCCCTCCGGATCGGGCAAGTCCTCGCTGGCCGAGCGGACCGGACTGCCGGTTCTCCAGCTCGACGACTTCTACAAGGACGGCGACGACCCGACGCTGCCCCGTCTCCCGGCCGAGGCCGGCGGCGGGACCGACTGGGACTCGCCGCTCTCCTGGCACCTGGACCAGGCCCTGGAGGCGGTCCGCCGGCTGGCGGAGACCGGGCGGGCCGAGGTCCCGGTGTACTCGATCCCGGCCAACGGACGGGCCGGCAGCCGGGAGTTGGACCTGAACGGGGCCCCGGCCTTCATCGCCGAGGGGATATTCGCGGCCGAGCTGGCGAACCTCTGCGCGGACCAGGGCCTGCTCGGCGAGGCGATCTGCCTGCGCAACCGCCCGGCCACCACCGCCTGGCGGCGCTTCCGCCGCGACGTCCGCGAGGGCCGCAAGTCCGTGCCGCTGCTGATCCGGCGCGGCTGGCGCCTGATGCGCGCCGAGCGCGGCATCGTCGCCCGCCAGGTCGAGCTCGGCGCCCTGGCCTGCGCCGGCCCGGAGGCCGAGCAGCGCGTCCGCGCGGTGGTCGCCCGCAGCCTGACTCCCGCGACGGTCTGACGGCGGATCCGAAGCCCTGGCCGCCCGGCCACACGAACCTCCCGACACCCGGGCGGCCGTACCGGCACCGGGCCGAGCCCTGGCAGCCGCCTGCCGACCTGCACCCGCCACGGCCCGACGGCACGCCCGTGGGCCCCGAACATCCGAGAAGGCCGGACCCTCGGCGGGCCGCACGACGAAGGCCGCCCGCAGCCCGGCTCCTGCCACCGTCCGACGTCCGAGGTTCGAACCCCGCGCCGCCGGAGCGGGCTGCTCGGCACCGGGCCGAGCGGTGGCGCTCCGTCAGCTCCGCCCCGCTCGGGACGACGCGGTACGCGTGCATGCAGAAGGGCCCGGTGCCGCTCCCCGGCACCGGGCCCTTCCGTTACGGCCACGTTCCTTCCGGCCACCGCTCCCCCGAGTCGGCTACCGGTTCCCTGACGTGACCTTTCCCGTCCCCCGACGGGAGTCTCGTTGCGGCGTCACGCCACCAGCTCGCCGAAGGCGTGCACGGTGTCGCCGTTGCGGTTGAGCTGCTCGTCGTCGCGCAGGCGGCGCAGCGCGCGCCAGATGCTGCTCTTGACGGTGCCGACGCTGATGCCGAGGATGCCGGCGATCTCCGGGTCGGTGCGGCCCTCGTAGTAGCGGAGCACCAGCATGGTGCGCTGGTTCTCCGGCAGCTTCGCCAGCGCCTGCCAGAGCACGGCGCGCAGCTCGGTGCCGCCCATCGCGTCGGTGTCGCCGGCGGTCTCCGGCAGCTCCTCGGTGGGGTACTCGGCGACCTTGCGGCGGCGCCAGGCGGAGATGTGCAGGTTGGTCATGGTGCGGCGCAGGTACCCGCCGACCGCGGCCTTGTCGGTGATCCGGTCCCAGGCGCGGTAGGTGGAGAACAGCGCGCTCTGCAGCAGGTCCTCGGCCTCGTACCGGTCGCCGGTCAGGTGGTACGCGGTGGCGAACAGCGAGGCCCGGCGGGCCTGCACGTAGGCGGTGAACTCGGCGATGTTGTCGCCGGGTTCGGCCTTCGCCGGCTCGAACGCGGCGGCCGGGGCCGCCGGCTCCTCGGCCGGCCGGGCGGGCGCCACGGGCTGCGGCGCGAGCCGCAGCAGCGTGGCACCGGCGCTCTCGCGACCCTGTCCGCCGACGACGGGGAGCACCCCGCGCAGCGTCAGGGTCTGCGCGGACTCGGTCGCACTCCCCATGCGACCGATTCCGTACAGCTCCCCCCTCGTCCCGCCGAGGCGGCGGGACCCGGTGCTGTGTGCGCACCCCCGTACGATCACGGCACCGGAGTTCTCGTCCGTCCTCACCTCGAAGTGCGTGCGGGACGAACGCGCGTGGTTGACTGCCGCGTTGCTGCGGGTCTTGAGCGTGGCGTTCATCGTGCACCCCCGTGGGTCGGTACGGTTCCTGCCGCCCGGGAACTGCGGCGACATGGAAAATCCTGCCGTCCCGTTGTGATGGGGGTGTCCGCCGACTGTCACAGGGCTGTCACAGCCACCGGGACCTTCGGCCCGTCGGAGGGGGACGCCAGAAGCGGAGGTTCCGGTTGCAGAGGAGTTGCACGACCTCCCCTGGTGGGTGAAGCCCGGCGCCCCGTGGTCCAGAATGAGCCCGTGCCTTTCCTCCTTCTGATCGAGGACGACGACGCCATCCGGACCGGCCTCGAACTCGCCCTCACCCGCCAGGGTCACCGCGTGGCCGCCGCCGCCTCGGGCGAGGACGGCCTCAAGCTGTTCAAGGAGCAGCGTCCGGACCTGATCGTGCTCGACGTCATGCTCCCCGGGATCGACGGCTTCGAGGTCTGCCGCCGGATCCGGCGCACCGACCAGCTGCCGATCATCCTGCTCACCGCGCGCTCCGACGACATCGACGTGGTGGTCGGCCTGGAGTCGGGCGCGGACGACTACGTGGTCAAGCCGGTGCAGCCCCGGGTGCTGGACGCCCGGATCAGGGCGGTGCTGCGCCGGGGCGAGCGCGAGAGCTCGGACTCCTCCACCTACGGCAGCGTGGTCATCGACCGCTCCGCGATGACCGTCACCAAGGACGGCGCGGACCTCCAACTGACGCCCACCGAGCTGCGCTTGCTGCTGGAGCTGAGCCGTCGGCCGGGCCAGGCGCTGTCCCGCCAGCAGCTGCTGCGGCTGGTCTGGGAGCACGACTACCTGGGCGACTCCCGGCTGGTGGACGCCTGCGTGCAGCGGCTGCGGGCCAAGGTGGAGGACGTCCCGTCCGCCCCGACCCTGATCCGCACCGTCCGCGGGGTGGGCTACCGGCTCGACCCGCCGTCCCAACCCTGACGGCCGCTCAGCACCCGCCCCTCCCCCTGACCGGACCGGAACCGACCGGAGACCAGCCGACGTGACCGACCCCCAGACCGCGCCCCGCCGCCCGGGGCGCAGCCTCCACCTGCGCTCGCTCCGGGTGCGGCTGGTCGCGGTGTTCGCCGTGGTGGCGCTGACCACCGCCTGCTCGGCCTCCGGCATCGCCTACTGGCTGAACCGCGACGGCGTGCTCAAGCGCGCCCAGAACACCGCGCTCAACGACTTCCGGGGATCGGTCTCGCGGAACGTCGGCTCCGTCTCCGGCAGTCCGGCCTGTGCCGAACTCACCTACCTCGCCCAGCAGGTGGCCGCCTCGGGGCTCAACTACGACGTGGTGGTGGTCGATCCGAAGGTGACCGGCTGCGTCGCCTCCTCCAACCCGACCCGGTTCACCGAGGCGCAGGTGCCGGCCTCACTGCGGTCGATCGTCGACACGCCGCGCCAGGTCAGCGCCGCCCAGCCGTACGAGTACCACCTGTACTGGCAGCGGTTGAACCTGGACGGCCCGTACCTGGTCGGCGGCAGCCGGGTGGTGAACACCGATCTGACCGCCTACATGTTCAAGTCGCTGGCCAACGAGCGGACCGACCTCAACACCCTGGGCTGGTCGCTGGCGATCGCCACCCTGCTGGCGCTGATCGGCTCGGCCCTGATCGCCCAGGCGGCCGCCGCCACCGTGCTGCGGCCGGTGCGCCACCTCGGCGAGGCCGCCCGCCGGCTCGGCGAGGGCCACCTGGACACCCGCCTGGAGATCGAGGGGGCGGACGAACTCTCGGACCTGGCGCGGACGTTCAACAGCACCGCCGAGGCGCTCTCCGAGCAGGTCGCCGAGCTCAGCGCCCGGGAGGCGCAGAGCCGCCGGTTCGTCGCCGACATGTCGCACGAGCTGCGCACCCCGCTCACCGCGATGACCGCCGTCACGGACATCCTGGAGGACGAGGCCGAGTCGCTGGACCCGATGATCGAGCCCGCCGTCCGGCTGGTGGTCAGCGAGACCAGGCGCCTGTCCGACCTGGTGGAGAACCTGATGGAGGTGACCCGCTTCGACGCGGGCACCGCCAAGCTGGTCGCCGACGAGGTGGACGTGGCGGACCTGATCATGTCCTGCATCGACGGCCGCGCCTGGTACGACGCGGTGGAGGTGGACGCGCCGCGCGGCATCCTCGCGGTGGTGGACCCCCGGCGCCTGGACGTGGTCTTCGCCAACCTGATCGGCAACGCCCTCAAGCACGGCGGCTCGCCGGTGCGGGTGAAGGTCCGCCAGGACGGCGAGAAGGTGGTCATCGACGTCTCCGACAGCGGCCCGGGCATCCCGGAGGACGTGCTGCCGCACGTCTTCGACCGCTTCTACAAGGCCGACAAGGGCCGCGCCCGGTCCGAGGGCAGCGGTCTGGGGCTGTCCATCGCGATGGCCAACGCGCAGATCCACGGCGGCACCATCACCGCCGCCAACTCCCCCGACGGCGGCGCCGTCTTCACCCTCACCCTGCCGATCCGCCCCGAGGAGGCCACCCAGTGACCCCCCGTCAGCTCCTGGCGGGCGCCCTCCTCGCCCTCGCCCTGACCGGCTGCGGCATCCGTCCCACCGCCGTCCCGGTCGACGCGGGCGCCCCGGCCGTCCGCACCGCCTGCCCGAGCCCGGTGCACATCCCGGAGGCCCCCGCCCCGAGGCCCTCCGTCTCCTCCGCCGGCTCCGGGTCCGACTCGGGCTCCGCTTCCGGCTCCGGGGCGGCCAAGGCACCGGCGGTCTCGCCGACACCGGCCCCGCTGTTCAGCGTCAGCCAGACGCCGGCCCCGACGCCCACGCCCACACCGACCGCGAATCCCTCGCGCTGCCCGTAACGGGCGTCACCCGGCCGGCCGTGGAACCGTTCGGTCCGGAGCCCACGTCGTGGGGGGTGTGACCGATCAGGCGGAGACGGGGCGTGGCGGGCCGGCGGTGTCGGCCCGGCTGCGGCTGGTGGGCGTGCTGCTGCTGGCGGCGTACCTGGGACTGGTCGGGTGGGTGGTGCTGCGGCCGGTCGACGTCGGCTGGACCAGCCCGGCCAACCTGACGCCGTTCGGCTCGGTCCGGTACGCCTTCGAACTCGGCTGGCCCGAGGGCGCCCGGCAGCTGGCCGGCGGGCTGCTGCCGCTGGCCCCGCTCGGGGTGCTGCTGCCGCTGGCCGGCGGCCGGGTACGGGCCCGCTGGCTGCCCTCGCTGCTGCGGACCGCGGGCACCACGGCGCTGATCGCCACCGCGCTGGAAATCCTCAAGGGCTGGGCTCCCGGCCACGTGCTGAACGTGGACGACCTGATGCTCGGCACCCTCGGCGCCGGCCTGCTCCACCTGGCCGTCGTCCCGGCCGCCCGGGCCTGGACCGTCGCGCTCGGCCGCCCCGGCCGTACGTCCGGCGCCGCTCCGGGCCCGGCGGCGGAGCCGTCACCGCTCCAGACCCCGTTCCAGGCGCCTTTCCAGGGCCAGCGCCCGCTCCGGCCACGGGAGGCCGGCCGGCGCGGCGGCCTGACGGGGGCTCAGCCCTCCCGCTAGGCCCGTTCGTCGGCCCCTCCGGCCGGGCCTTCGCCTTCGGCTGACGGACCGTCGAGGACGGCGACGCGCTGCTGTCGCCCGGCCGTGCGGCCGGTGCACTCGGGGTAACCCCGAGGGGAACCCTGACCCGGGGAGTACTCCTGCCCGGTGAGAAGGCGGGGTCGGGGATCGGCATCCAGACGGACGGCCCGACGGGATCGGGACGGGAGTATGGAGTCATGCCCGCCGGAGAGGCCGGACCGGGCGCCAGTCAGACGGAGCTGATCAGAATGGCCCTCGCCCGCCCCCGCCACAACCGCGTCATCGCCGGCGTCTGCGCCGGGCTCGCCAAGCGTTTCGGGCTGGCCCCCTGGACGGTCCGGATCATCGCCATCGCCTCCTGCCTGCTCCCCGGCCCGCAGTTCCTGATCTACCTGGCGCTCTGGCTGCTGCTCCCCCAGGAGCCGTGAGCACCCGCCCCGCACCGACCGTCCACCGAACGCCGGGAGCCCCCGGCCGGCCCTTCGCGGGCCGGCCGGGGGCTCCCCTCGTGACGGGGCCCCGCGTGCGACGGGGCGTCAGGCGGCGGCCGGGGCGCGGAAACGGTGAACGGCCCGCCCCGGACGGGGAGCGGGCCGGACCGGAGGCCGCCACCCGCACGCGTGGTGCGGACGACGGCCCGGAAGCCGGACGGAGTGGGTCAGCCGCCGATGCCCGGGAGGCCGCCGCCGGGCAGGCCGCCGCCGACGAGGCCGGTCACGCTGCCGACGGGCGTCTTGTCGAGGCCCTCCGCGCCGGGAAGCGGGACCGGGAGGGCGCGCGGCGCGGCGGCGTCGGCGACCGGCGCGGCGGCGCCGTCCACCATCGGGGCGGTCTGGTCGGTGACCGGGGCGGTCATCGGCTGGGCCGACTCCGGGGCCTGCGCGACCGGGCCGGCCACGTCCGGGTTGAGGTTGCCGACGGCCTCGGTGACCGGGGCGGTGGCGGGCAGCTTGCCGACGGTGCTGGTCGCGGCACCGGTCAGCGCACCGGAGTTGGTGAGCAAGCTGGTCGGGCCCCCGAGCCCGCCCGGGGCGGCAGCGGAGGCGGAACCGGCAGCAACGGCCGCGATCGCGACGCCGAGCGCAGCGGTCCCGGCAGCCTTCAGAGTGGCCTGCTTCATGAGTTGGTCCTCGTGTCCTCGTCGGTGGCCGACGCGACGGCACGCACCCATGGAGTGCCCACCGCTACGCCGTGTCAGCTGTGACTGGCACACCGTAGTGACTGCGTCGCACGCGGATCAAAGACGCGTAACTCACTTGGCCCATTTGTCAGATGAGCGCGGAACCAGTGGTCACGGTTCCGCGCTCATCCGTTCGGCCATCCGAGCAGATGTCAGGCCTTGGCGCTGAACAGCCACTCGGCCTTGAGCTCGGCGTAGCCCGGCTTGATCACGTCGTTGATCATCGCCAGCCGCTCGTCGAAGGGCAGGAACGCGGACTTCATCGCGTTGACGGTGAACCACTCCATGTCCGCCAGGGTGTAGCCGAAGGCGTCCACCAGGTGGCCGAACTCCTGGCTCATCGACGTCCCGCTCATCAGGCGGTTGTCGGTGTTGACGGTGACCCGGAACTTCAGCCGGCTGAGCAGGCCGATCGGGTGCTCGGCGTAGGAACTCGCCGCCGCCGTCTGGAGGTTGGAGGTCGGGCACATCTCCAGCGGGACGCGCTTGTCGCGCACGTACGCGGCCAGCCGGCCCAGCTCCACGGAGCCGTCCTCGTTGACGGTGATGTCGTCGATGATCCGGACGCCGTGGCCGAGGCGGTCCGCGCCGCAGCACTGCAGCGCCTCCCAGATCGACGGCAGGCCGAAGGCCTCGCCGGCGTGGATGGTGAAGTGGTTGTTCTCGCCCTTGAGGTAGTCGAAGGCGCCCTGGTGCCGGGTCGGCGGGTGGCCCGCCTCGGCGCCGGCGATGTCGAAGCCGACCACGCCCTGGTCCCGGTAGCGGTTGGCCAGCTCGGCGATCTCCTGCGAGCGGGCGGCGTGCCGCATGGCCGTCAGCAGCGTGCCCACCCGGATCCGGTGGCCCTTCTCGCGGGCGTTCGCCTCGCCGAGGCGGAAGCCCTCGTTGACCGCCTCCACGACCTCGTCGAGGGTCAGGCCCTTCTCCAGGTGCTGCTCCGGCGCGTAGCGCACCTCGGCGTAGACGACGCCGTCGGCGGCCAGGTCCTCCGCACAGTCGGCGGCGACCTTCACCAGCGCCTCGCGGGTCTGCATCACCGCGCAGGTGTGCGCGAAGGTCTCCAGGTACCGCACCAGCGAACCGGAGTCGGCCGCCTCGCGGAACCACACCCCCAGCTCCTTGGGGTCGGTGGTCGGGAGCCCCTCGTACCCGACGGCTGCGGCCAGCTCGACGATGGTCTCGGGACGCAGACCGCCGTCCAGGTGGTCGTGCAGCAGCACCTTCGGTGCGCGGGCGATCTGGTCGGCGGTGGGGATGCGGGGGCCTGTGGTGCCCGTGATGGCAGTCTGCTTCTCCATTGCGGGAGTGTAGCCCCTACGCGCGTAGATCCACCACGCAGAATCCCGGATTCCATCGAACGGCGCAGCGCGGAGCGCCTGGCGGCGAGCCCGCGCGGGACCGGGCACCGCACGCCGACGGGCCGCCCGGACAGACGGGACGCCCGGCGGCGAGCCCACACCGGGCCGGGCACCGCACGCCGACGGGCCGCCCGGCCGGACCGGAGCCCACTGCGGGTGGTCAGCCCTTGAGGCGGTGCTTCAGGGTGAGCAGGGCACCGGTGGGGCCGTGGGGGGCGAGCCAGGTGGTGTCCTCGCGGTCGGTGGCGTCGAAGCGGTACTTGTAGGGCTCGGTGCCGCGGAGGAAGTCGAAGACGGCGAGCTTCTGGTCGGCGCAGGCGCGGACCGCCTCCGCGATGATCGCGGTGCCGAGCCGCAGCGGGGCCCAGGACGGGTCCCAGCCGATCTGGTAGTAGGCGAAGGTGTCGCGCCAGAGGAAGCCGTAGAGCCCGCCGATCACCGTGCCCTCGTGCTCGGCGACCAGGAAGGCCGGCCCGGCCCCGGGGCGGGCCCGGGAGACCAGGAGCCGGTGCAGTGGCAGCCGGTCCTCGTCGAAGGTGGTGCCCTTGCCGAGGGCGTCGCGCCGCAGCCGGTGCAGCCGCACGATCGCGGGCAGCAGCCCGGCGTCGGCCTCCCCCGGCGCCACCCAGCGGAACGTCACCCCGGCGGCCGCCAACTTCCGCCCGTACCGCCGCAGATCGGAGCGGAACTGCTTGGACCCGAGCACCTCGAAGCCGTCCGCCAGCCCCACCCGGGGGCAGGACTGCCCGGCGACCCGCCGGGCCCCGCCGGGCAGCAGGTCGGCCGCGCCGGGGTCGAGGTCGGGCAGCCAGAGCGTCTCGCGGCGGGCCAGCACACCCAGCCAGGCGCGCAGTTCGGCCCGCCGCCCGGGCCGGCAGGCGAAGGTGCCGTGGTCCGCCGCCCCGGGCCCGCTGCCCAGCGGGGTGAGGCAGCGGACGGCGGCGGGGAGCCGGGGGTGCAGGCGCAGACTGGTGCGGTGCAGCGGGGCGACGGCCTCGACGGTGCCGTCGGCGGCCCGCCAGACGGCGATCTCGGCCGGGCCGCGACGCCCGAGGGTCTCCCACCAGGCGAGCACCCAGTCCGGGGTGGCGAACCACGAGGCCCCCGGATCCTCCTCGGCCAACTCCAGCCAGCCGTCGATCAGTTCACCCGACAGCTCCCCCGGCGCGTACAGCTCCGGCACCAGCCCCACCCCCACGATCCCTCCGAACCCCCGGGGCGTCAGCAGCCGCCGCGCAGCCGGTGCACCGCCGGGTGCAGCCCCGAGAGGATTGTGTCGAACCGGGCCGGGCTGGTGTCGGAGTTCACCCGAAGTCGGCTGATCCGCAGCGGGTTCGCGGGGAGCAGCTGGTCCTGCCGGTGGTCGAAGAGGAAGCCCAGCCGGTAGCCGAGCTCGCGCAGCACGGCGTCGGCCCGGGGGTCGAAGTTGCCGTTGGGGTAGGCGAAGGCGGTCGGTTCGCTGCCGAGCCAGCCGGTGAGCAGCTGGTGCGCGCGGATCAGCTCGACCCGGACCACCGGCTCCTCGCAGCGGTCCAGGCAGGGGTGCCCGAGGGTGTGGTTGCCGACGGCGATCCCGGCGGCCAGCAGGTCGAGCAGCTCCAGCGAGCTCAGCTGGGGCTGGCGCGGTGCCTGGACGGCCGCGGTGTCGCGCAGCTCCTCGATGCTGCGCCGCCGCTCGACGTCGGGCAGGGTCTTGAGGTGGCGGACGACGGCCCCGGGGGCCAGGCCGGCCAGCGCCTCGGCGGTGCCGCCGCGGGCGGCCAGCGCGGGGGCCTCGGTCCACCAGAACGGCTGGTCCCCGTCGATGAGTTCGGCCACCACGAAGGCGGCGGCCGGGATGCCCAGCCGGGCGAGCACCGGGGCTCCCCGGGTGAGCAGGGTGCGGTCGCCGTCGTCGAAGGTGACCAGCACGCTGCGCGGCGGGAGCGGGCGCCGCTCCCGCACCGCCCGCTCGACGGTGGCCAGCGAGACCGGCACGGACGTCCGCACCAGGCGCTCCATCTGGGCGGTGAAGCTCGGCAGGTCGTCCACGCCGTGGTAGGCGAGGACGGAGAGCCGCTGCGCGGCCCGCGCGCGGAACAGCGGCTGCAGCGGCGAGCGCCGCAGCACGGTGTCGATCCGCTGCCGCCGGGCCTCACCCGGCTCGACCTTGGCGCCGAGGCGCGTGGCCGTGTCCTGCTCCGACACGTTTCCCCCTGATCCGTTCCCCGCGGGCATGGCTGCCTCCCCCCATCAATATCCCTCAGTTTGGTAAAGAGCGGTATAAGTTCGGGAACTTCAATCGCTCCTGACCGAAATCCGATGCCGCCGCACTGAGGTGCGGGAACGATCCGGGCCGGGCCTGATCAGGCTGGACCGGATCGGTGAAGACCTGGTGACGACCGTGCGACGGAACGGCCACGGTAAACGGAGCCCGTCCGTCAACTCGCCCTGCCCCGGCCAGCTTTGGGACACCCCCACCACCCCCGTCTCCCAGGGTAGCCGCCGGCCCCGCCGCGCGGCCGGATCGGACCGGTCGTCAGTCGTGGTCGAGCAGCCTGCCCCGGCGGGAGAGCACGAAGTCACGGAAGGCGGCCACCGGCGGGGTCAGCGGACGGCCCGTCACCCAGGCCAGGCCGATCGCGCGGCGGGTGCGCGGCGAGCTGACCTCCAGCTCGACCACGCCCGGCCTCGGGACCAGGGCCGGCGGCAGCAGCGCGACCCCGAGGCCGGCCGCGACCAGGCCGCGCAGGGTCTCCGCCTCCTCGCCCTCGAAGGCGATCCTGGGCGCGAAGCCCGCCTCGGCGCAGAACCCCTCGGTGATCACCCGCAGGCCGTACCCCTGCTCCACCACCACGAACGGGTCCTCCGCCGCCTCGGCCAGCCGGATCCGCCGGCGCCCGGCCAGCCGGTGGTCGGCCGGGACCACCAGGTGCAGCCGCTGCTCGTCCAGCGGACGGGCCGTCAGATCCGGGGCGTCCGGCAGCGGGGAGACCAGGCAGAGGTCCAGCTCGCCCGCCCGCAGCCGCTCCAGCATCGCCGCACCGTAGTCCTGCACCAGCTGGAAGCGGACCTGCGGATGCCCGGCCCGGAAGCCGCGCAGCAGCGCGGGCACCGCGTCCGAGCCCATGGTGTGCAGGAAGCCGAACGCCACCCGCCCGGCCGCCGGATCGGCCTCGGCCCGGGCCGCCTCGGCGCCGCGCTCCAGCTCGGCCAACGCCCGCTCCACCGAGCCCAGCAGCAGCCTGCCCGCCCTGGTCAGCCGGACCGTCCGGCCCTGCCGGGCCAGCAGCCGCACCCCGAGCTCGGCCTCCAGCCGGGCCACCGAACGGGACAGGGTGGGCTGCGGCATGCCGAGCAGCTCGGCCGCCCTGGTCACGTGCTCCAGCCGGGCCACCGCCGCGAACTGGGTCAACTGCGGTGCCAGCGCCGCGACATCGCTCTCCGGGCCGAGTTCGGCGAGGGCCGTGGGCGGTGAACTGCGCTCATGCTCCATGGCATCGATTCTCGCCGTTCCATGCATTGGACGCATCAGACGGGGCGGGTCTAGCGTCGTCGTCATGCCGCCTGCCAGTACCGGGGCATCCGCAGCCGAGCTGCCGGGTGCCCTCCCCCAGCCGTCCCCCACCGCCGACACCCGCCTGCTCCCCGGTGACCGCACGCTGCGCCGGGCCAACCTCGCGCTGTTCGCCGCCGGGGTCGCCACCTTCGTGCTGCTGTACTCCACCCAGGGCCTGCTGCCGATCCTCTCCGGCGACCTCGACCTGACGCCCGGTCAGGCCAGCTGGACCGCCTCGGTGGCCACCCTCGGGCTCGCGCTGGCGCTGCTCCCGGCCAGCGTCCTCTCCGACCGGTACGGGCGGACCGCCGTGATGACCGGCTCGGTGCTGGCCGCCACCCTCCTCGCGGTGGCGCTGCCCTTCGCCCCCGACCTCACCACCCTGGTGGTGCTGCGCGGACTGCAGGGCGCCGCGCTCGCCGGGCTGCCGGCCACCGCGATGGCGTACCTGGCGGAGGAGGTGCACCCGAGCGCGCTGGGCTCCGCGATGGGCCTGTACGTGGCGGGCAACAGCATCGGCGGGATGGGCGGGCGGCTGGTCTCCGGCTGGGCGGCCGCCGCCTGGGGCTGGCGCTGGGGGCTGGCCGTCTCGGCCGTCCTGGCCCTGCTGGCCGTGCTGGTCTTCCGGCTGCTGATCCCGGCCGCCCGGCAGTTCCGCCGCAGCCCGGTGGACGCCCGGGCGCTGGCCCGCACCGTGGCCGGGCACCTGCGCAACCCGCTGCTGCTGCGGCTCTACCTGCTCGGTCTGCTCTTCATGGCCGTCTTCGGCGCCGTCTACAACACCGTCGGCTACCGGCTGGTGGCCGCACCCTTCGACCTCCCCGAGTCGGTGGCCGCCTCCATCTTCGTGGTCTACCTGGTCGGCACCGTCTCCTCCGCCACCGCCGGCCGCCTCACCGCCCGGCTCGGCCGCCGCGGCACCCTCTACGTCGCGATCGGCACCACCACGGCGGGCCTGCTGCTCTCCCTCGCCGACTCGCTGGCCGCCGTCCTGCTCGGCCTGGTCCTGATCACGGCCGGCTTCTTCGCCGGCCACGCCACCGCCTCCGCCGCCGTCGGCCGCACCGCCACCACCGGCCGCGCCCAGGCCACCGCCCTCTACCTGATCGCCTACTACCTCGGCAACAGCCTCGGCGGCACCCTCGGCGCCGACGCCTACCACGCCACCGGCTGGCCCGGCGCCGCCACCGTCGCCCTGACGGCGATGACCCTGGCCGCCGGCGTCACCCTCTACGCCACCCGCCGGGCGATCGCGGCCAGTACAGTCCAGGTATGAGCATCGACCCGGCCACGTACGCCCGGCTGCGCGAGATCGCCGACAAGCTCCCGCAGGTGCCCGGGATCGGAAAGATCGAGATCGCCAACGGCGAGATCGTCATGATGATGTCGCCGGTGCGGCGGCACGAGCTCGCGGTGCTCCGGCTCGCACGACAGCTCGACGCCCAACTCCCCGGCACGCACCCCGGGTTCGTGGCATTCGCGGGTGCAGACCTGGAGGATGTCGGATTGGGCCGCCTGCGCCGTCCGGACCTGATGGTCTTCGCCGAGCAGGCACTCGAGGGCGAGCAGCCCGCGCTCCTTCCGCACGAAGTCCTGCTCGTGGTCGAGGTCGTCTCCCGCTCCAACCCCGAGAACGACTACGAGGACAAGGTCCACGACTACGCCGCGATGGGCATCCCGCACTACCTGCTGGTCGACCCCCGGGACGGCACCGGCATCGTGCACTCGCAGCCGGGCTACGCCTCACGCGAGAAGTTCGTCTTCGGCGACACCGTCACCGTGGGCCCCTGGCGCCTCGACACCTCCGGGCTGCTCACCTACTCCTGACGACGCGTGAGGCCGGGCACCCCTCCACGGGGTGCCCGGCCTCGGTGCACGGTCAGGCGATGCGGTCCAGGACGATCGGGTTGGCGGTGAAGGGGGTGCCCTCGGGGGAGATGGTGACGCCGCCGGTGAGGGCCTCGATGGCGTAGTCGTAGCGCTCGGGGCTGTCGGTGTGCAGGGTCAGCAGGGGCTGACCGGCCGTCACCTTGTCGCCGGGCTTGGCGTGCAGCTCGACGCCGGCGCCGGCCTGCACCGGGTCCTCCTTGCGGGCCCGGCCGGCGCCGAGGCGCCAGGCGCAGACGCCGACGGCGTAGGCGTCCAGGCCGGTGAGGACGCCCGAGGAGTCGGCGGTGATGACGTGCTGCTCGCGGGCGACCGGGAGCGGGGCGTCGACGTCGCCGCCCTGGGCCGTGATCATGCGGCGCCAGTGGTCCATCGCGGAGCCGTCGCGCAGCGCCTCGGCCGGGTCCTTGCCGTGCACGCCCGCGGCGGCCAGCATCTCGCGGGCCAGCGCGACGGTCAGCTCGACCACGTCGGCGGGGCCGCCGCCGGCCAGCACCTCGACGGACTCCCGGACCTCCAGCGCGTTGCCCGCGGTGAGGCCGAGCGGGGTGGACATGTCGGTGAGCAGGGCGACGGTGTTGACCCCGGCGTTGGTGCCCAGGCCGACCATGGTGCGGGCCAGCTCGCGGGCGTCGTCGAGGTTCTTCATGAAGGCGCCGGAGCCGACCTTGACGTCCAGGACCAGCGCGCCGGTGCCCTCGGCGATCTTCTTGGACATGATCGAGGAGGCGATCAGCGGGATGGCCTCGACGGTGCCGGTGACGTCGCGCAGGGCGTAGAGCTTCTTGTCGGCGGGGGCCAGGCCGTCGCCGGCCGCGCAGATGACGGCGCCCGCGTCGCGCAGCACGGCCATCATCTCCTCGTTGGAGAGCAGCGCCCGCCAGCCGGGGATGGACTCCAGCTTGTCCAGGGTGCCGCCGGTGTGGCCGAGGCCGCGGCCGGAGAGCTGCGGGACGGCGGCGCCGCAGGCGGCGACCAGCGGGGCCAGCGGAAGGGTGATCTTGTCCCCGACGCCACCGGTGGAGTGCTTGTCGGAGGTGGGCAGCGGGAGGGCGGAGAAGTCCATCCGGACGCCGGAGCGGATCATCGCGTCGGTCCAGCGGCTGATCTCACGGAGGTTCATGCCGTTCAGCAGGATCGACATGGCCAGCGCGGACATCTGCTCGTCGGCGACCTCGCCGCGGGTGTAGGCGTCGATCACCCAGTCGATCTGAGCGTCGGTCAGCTCGCCCCGGTCACGCTTGGTCCGGATGACGGAGATGGCGTCCATGAGGGTTTCTCCAGGTGGTTCTGGGTCAGGAAATGCGAAGAGTGTCGCGGGGGAAGCACTCCCCCGCGACACTCTACGCGCGTAACAAGCTATCCAGCTAGAGCCGTTCCGGACCGAAGGCGTCCGGCAGGACTTCACTCATCGGGCGTACCCCGGAGGGCAGCTCGACGAGCAGTTCGGGCCCGCCGTGCTCGAAGAGCAGCTGGCGGCAGCGCCCGCAGGGCATCAGCAACTGCCCGGCGCCGTCCACGCAGGTGAAGGCCACCAGCCGGCCGCCGCCGCTCAGCTGCAGCGCCGAGACCAGGCCGCACTCGGCGCACAGCGAGAGCCCGTACGAGGCGTTCTCCACGTTGCAGCCGGTCACCGTGCGGCCGTCGTCCACCAGGGCCGCGGCGCCGACCGGGAACTTGCTGTAGGGCGCGTACGCGTGCCCCATCGCCTCCCGGGCGGCCGCCCGCAGTGCCTGCCAGTCGATCTCCTGGGCCGTCGTCACTTGCCCTGGCCCCGGCGGTAGATCTGGCCGTCGGCCTTCGGCATCCGCAGTCGCTGGGAGGCCATCGCGAGCACCACCAGGGTGATCACGTACGGGGTGGCCACGATCAGCGCGCGCGGCACCGTGTCGGTGGTGGCGAACCAGAGCGCCAGACCGCCGGCCACCACGAAGGTGATCGCGGCGCCCTTGAACTGACGGCGGTACAGCTTCCAGAGCGTCAGCAGGGCCATCGCGATGGAGACCGTCAGGATCAGCACGTGCACCGAGTCCGGGTCACGGAGCTGGAGGCTGTCGGTGAAGCCGAACAGGCCCGCGCCCATGGCCAGACCGCCGGGCATCCAGTTACCGAAGATCATCGCGGCCAGACCGATGAAGCCGCGGCCCTGGGTCATGCCGTCCTTGTAGAAGTGGGCGGCGACCAGCGAGAGGTACGCACCGGCCAGGCCGGCGAAGGCACCGGAGGTGATGACCGCCAGGTACTTGTACTTGTAGACGTTGACGCCCAGCGACTCGGCGGCGGTCGGGTTCTCACCGCAGGAGCGCAGCCGCAGGCCGAAGACCGTGCGCCAGAGGACGAAGTACGAGGCCACCAGGAAGACCGCGGCGATCACCACGACCACCGACAGGTTGGTGACCATGCCGCCCAGGATGCCGGCCACGTCGGAGACCAGGAACCAGTGGTGCGCCTCGATCTTGTCCAGCCACTCGGACAGGCCGGGGACGGTGATGTACGGCAGCGGGTCGGCCGGCGGGGACTGGTTGGCGCCCGCGCCGAATGCCACGTAGTCGCGGTAGTAGATCCGGTTGACGTACGCGCAGATGCCGGGGATCAGCAGGTTGATGCCGACGCCGGAGACGATGTGGTCGACGCCGAAGGTCACCGTCACCAGCGCGTGCAGCAGACCGCCGAGCGCGCCGCCCGCCATGCCGGCCAGCAGGCCGACCCACGGGTTGACCAGGTAACCGGCCCAGGCACCGCAGAAGGTGCCCGCCACCATCATGCCTTCGAGGCCGATGTTGACCACGCCGGCCCGCTCGGACCAGAGACCGCCGAGACCGGCCATCGCGATCGGCACGGCCGCGCCGAGCGCGGCGGTGACCTGCCCGGAGGAGGTCAGGCCGTGGTTGCCGGTGGCCATGCCCACGGCGGAGAACAGCACCAGGACGCCGGCGATCAGCAGCAGCACGACCGGCCAGGTCAGCTTGGACTTCTTGGCGGGCGGGGCGCCCGGCGACTTCGGCCGGGCGGCAGTGGCGGTGCTCATGCGGCCACCTCCTTCTTGGCAGCGGCGGCCTGGGCGGCGAGCTCGGCGCCGACCTTCTGCTGCTGGCGCTTCAGACCGTAGCGGCGCACCAGCTCGTAGGCGACGACGACGCAGATGACGATGGTGCCCTGCATGACGTTGACGATCTCCTGCGGGTAGTCACCCTGGAGGGGCAGCTGGGTGCCGGCGACGTCGAGGAAGGCGAACAGCAGCGCCGAGAAGGCGACGCCGATCGGCGAGTTGCGGCCGAGCAGGGCGACCGAGATGCCGATGAAGCCGAGGCCGGGCTGGATGTTCTGCCCGAAGTAGTAGGAGCTGGACATCAGTTCGGGCAGGCCGATGAGTCCGGCGATGGCACCGGAGACCACCATCGAGGTGATGATCATGCGCTTGACGTTCACGCCCGAGGCGGTGGCGGCGGACTCCGAACGGCCGGTGGCGCGCAGGTCGAAGCCGAACCGGGTGCGGTTCAGGGTGAACTGGAACAGCACGCCCACCACGATCGCCACGACGATGAAGCCCCAGAGGGTGCCGCCGGCGGTCTCCAGCGTGAAGAAGTGGCTGGACTGCGAGATCGGCTCGGTCTGGATCGAGTTGGTGGTGCTGCCCTTGTTCGGCGCGAAGACGCCCGGCACCAGCAGCAGACCGACCACCGCGGTGGCGATGGCGTTCAGCATGATGGTCGAGATGACCTCGCTGACGCCCCGGTAGACCTTGAGCAGACCGGCGATGCTCGCCCACATGCCGCCGACCAGCATCGCGGTCACCAGCAGCAGCGGGATCTGCAGGAAGGACGGCAGGTCGACCTGGCTGCCGACGAAGGCGGCGAACAGCACGCCCAGCTTGTACTGGCCGTCGACGCCGATGTTGAAGAGGTTCATCCGGAAGCCGAACGCGGCGGCGGCACCGGCGAGGTAGTACACGGTGGCGCGGTTCAGCGTCAGCACCTGGCCGTCGGAGGCGGTGCCGTAGTCGAACATCACCTGGAAGGCCTTGAACGGCTCCTTGCCGGAGACCGCCAGCAGGACGACGCAGATCAGCATCGACAGCAGGATGGCCAGCACGGGGGCGGCCAGGCCGAGCAGGATCTTCTCGGCGTCGAACCGCTTGGCCGCGGGCTTCGCGGCCACGGGGTTGGGACTGGTCATGTGGGTTACTCCCCCGCCTGCGCGGCGTCGTCGGTGGCGCCGTCGTCGCTGGGCTGTGCTGTGGTGGGCGGCGCGGCCTCGGTGATCTCGGCGACGAACGCCTGGGCCTCGGCGACGGCCTCCGGGTCCGACTCGATGTGGCCGCTGGCCGCACCGGTCATCGCGGTGCCCAGGTCCTCGGCGGTGACGGTGGCCGGGTCGGCGTCGGCGACCAGGCGGCCGCGGTAGATCACCCGGATGTGGTCGGAGAGGCCGATCAGCTCGTCCAGGTCGGCGGAGATCAGCAGCACCGCGAGGCCCTCGCGCTGGGCGGAGCGGATCTGCTCCCAGATCTGCGCCTGCGCGCCGACGTCCACGCCGCGGGTGGGGTGGGCGGCGATCAGCAGCTTGGGGTGGTGGCTCATCTCGCGGCCGATGATCAGCTTCTGCTGGTTGCCGCCGGAGAGCGAGGCCGCGGTGACCTCGATGCCGGGGGTGCGGACGTCGTACTCCTCGACGATCCGCTGGGTGTCCTTGCGGGCGGCGGCCGGGTCCAGCAGCACGCCCTTGGAGTTGGGGGCCTCGGTGACGTGGCCGAGGATCCGGTTCTCCCAGAGCGGGGCCTCCAGCAGCAGGCCGTGCTTGTGCCGGTCCTCCGGGATGTAGCCGATGCCGGCCTCGCGGCGGGCCCGGGTCAGGGTCCGGCTGAGGTCGGCGCCGTCCAGCGTCACGGTGCCGCCGTCCAGCGGCAGCATGCCCATGATCGCCTCGACCAGCTCGGCCTGGCCGTTGCCCTCGACGCCGGCGATGCCGAGCACCTCGCCCTTGCGGATGCGCAGCGAGACGTCGTCCAGCACCACGCGCTCGATGCCCTCGGCGTCGCGCTTGGCGATCCGCAGGCCCGTGGTCTCCAGCATCACGGTGTCGGTGACGGTGGACTCGCGGCTCTCCGGGGAGGGCAGTTCGGCGCCGACCATCAGCTCGGCGAGCTGACGGGCCGTCACGGTGCGCGGGTCGGCGTCTCCGACGGTGGTGCCGCGGCGGATCACGCTGATCGCGTCGGCCACCGAGAGCACCTCGTGCAGCTTGTGCGAGATGAAGATGACGGTGACGCCCTCGGCCTTGAGCTCGCGGAGGTTGTCGAAGAGCGCGTCGACCTCGTGCGGCACCAGGACGGCGGTGGGCTCGTCCAGGATGAGGATCTTGGCGCCCCGGTAGAGCACCTTGAGGATCTCGACGCGCTGACGGTCCGCCACGCCGAGGTCCTCGACCAGCGCGTCCGGGCGCACGCCCAGGCCGTACTGGTCGGAGATCTCGCGGATCTTCGCCTTGGCCTTGGCTCCTATCCCGTGCAGCTTCTCGCCGCCCAGGACCACGTTCTCCCACACCGTCAGGTTGTCGGCCAGCATGAAGTGCTGGTGGACCATGCCGATGCCGCGCGCGATGGCGTCGCCGGGAGTGTTGAACTCGACCTGCTCGCCGTTGATGGCGATGGTGCCCTCGTCCGGCTTCTGCATGCCGTAGAGGATCTTCATCAGGGTCGACTTGCCCGCGCCGTTCTCGCCCATCAGGGCGTGCACGGTGCCGCGGGCCACGGTGATGTCGATGTCGTGGTTGGCCACGACGCCCGGGAAGCGCTTGGTGATGCCGCGCAGTTCGACGGCCGGTGACGCCGTCCCCGCGCTGGGGTTGCCGCCCTGGGGGGTCGGGGCGGGGTCGGAAGCGGTGATGGCGATCTCCTGGTGGTCACAGGGCGCGTCGTTGCGCTGGAGATGGCGTGCGTACGCGGGCGGGGGCGCGCGTACGTGCGGGTGGAACGGGACGGGGCCCGGCAGAGCGCGTTCGCGCGCCCCGCCGGGCCCCACCCTGATGCTCAATCATGCGCGCCGGACGCGTGGACCGGCGGCAGGCTGAGGGGGTGTCAGCCGACGGTGGTCGGGATCTTCGTGGCACCCGAGGTGATCTGCGCGGTGGCCGCGTCCAGCTTCGCCTGGATGTCGTTGATGAAGCCGCCGGTGGTGGCCAGCGAGACGCCCTTCTCCTTCAGGTCGAAGTTCTTGGTGCCGGTGAGCGGCGAACCGTCCTTGATCGACTTGACGTAGGAGAACACCGCGGTGTCGACGTTCTTCACCATCGAGGTGAGGATGCGGTCCTTGATTCATAACATTGGGCCAGGGGCGGGAACTGGGAGTCGAGAAACTGGGCAAGGCTGGTCTACGAAGGTCTACGCGCCATTGGCCATCTACTAGCGTGAAGACGGAGTATCGCATTGGCACGCTGAGCATGCCGGCACGGAGACTGAGGCGGCACAGCGACTAGTTAGCCCTGACGTCCGCGCCATCGTTTTCCGCGCTGTCTAGGGCTATCTACAATATTGAGGATACTCGCCTCAGCGGCGTCTACCTTTATTTATCACCAATACTCCGCCTCTCGCATGGTCTATCTTGTTCTTGGTCAGTCAGCCTCTCTGTGACCTGACCCGTCCTCTTCAGACACTCGCCCCTTCATCTTAGTATCCAGTTATCAATTCTCCTATCTCCCTCATGTCCCTCGATTTTTGATTTTCTCCTTCCTTTCTCTCACCTTCTCCTCATTCCTCTCCCCCGCCTGCCCCTACACTATGATTACTCTCGGCTCCTATTCCTGGATTCCATTCCGTCGCACTCACACACCACAACTCCTCTCGTTCTTCGCTCTCCTCTTCCTCTCCCTCTCTTCTATCTTCTCCTTCTCTATCTATCCGACCACTATTGACCCAGCCTCCATCTACTATCTGCCCGCTTCCCCGCTTCTTTGATGACCAATGCCAAGCTTTCTCCCAGAGGCACTTACCGCTTCTGCCGACCTTAGTGACTTTGACACTTCTTCCCCTCATCCTCTACCTTCCCTCCCATTTTTCGTCCTTCTTGTCTCTCTACTTTCTCTCTCTTGTCTTGTCTGCTCTTTCTGTGTCTGTGCACTCTGCTCATCTCTTGCCTCACTCTTCCGCCAGGATTACTCGGTTTCTGCTTCTTCCCTAATGCGCCTATACGCCGTCAAACGCGCGCCTATCACGCCACAGCTGGATCCTCGCTGCATATCCAACTCCCAAGCACCGTCGTGTGTCACGCCATTTGTGATTTCTACCCCCTCTCGCCGTCTGCAGTCATCCTTACATCCGTCCTCCCTGCGACTCTCCTACTGCTGCACGACAACCGCGATACTAATTATAGCGAGCTGCTCTGTCATACGCTCTTTCCCTTTGTCTCGATGAGCTCGAGTCACAGCTTTTTTAATGAATTTCCTTCGTCGCTTTGCTCAATCTATCTAAATCATTTCATGCTCCTCCTTTGGATGCTACTACGTGCACGTTTTCGCGTTCTTCACCCATTGATCAGTCCGTTTTCATGTTAACTGTGTCTCTCCTTCTCACATATCCTTTGACTTCACTACTATCACTCTGCCACTTCCTACTCTACTTTCCGTCTCTCTCCATGTCGCTGTTGTTAGTGCCCTACGCGCTTCATTCCCCACTCGCCTCGCTCTCGTCCTACGCATCTCACCGCCAATCGTCCGCGCCTTTTGCTTCTTCACGCAAGTATTGATATGAGATCTGCCACATTGTTGCCATCATCTCGATCACCCGTCCCGCTACGGCATCTATTTCGCTTCTCCGCATACAGACTTCTTTCGTCTCTTCCCTTCCGTGACCTCCATACCACGTGTTTTCGTTCACCCTTTTAACGCTCATCGCCTCTTGACACATTATCCTCCTTTCCTCTATGCCTGCGGTCTCGCTATCTCTCGCTCCATCTTTCTCCCTTCAGCAGCATCTGCTTCTCGTCTCTTACTTTTTTCTCCCCCTGTCTCCCTCCCAGTCTCGCTCGTCTCCTCGCCTCGTTCCCAAGATCGGTCCCGGCCTATCCATCATAGTGACCCCCTCTTTCACTCTCCATGTCCACCCCTTCTCTCCGATCTTTCTCGCCTCGCTTCCTCTCCCACCCTCTTCTTCTCGCCAACTCAACGCCACGTCTGTACCTCGATAGCTCGGGTAGACCCCCTCGTCCCGTTCCACCGGCACGTTACGCGCTGCCCCCGCCGCGTACGCACGTCCATCTCCAGGCAAAGGAGCGCCGTTGTGGACAACAGGAGATGCCTTCACCCTTTCGCGACCCTGCCTCCTTTCTCCCATTCCACGGCCCGAACTTGCGCTTACCTTATAGAGCTTACGTCGTGGCCAACACGACATCGACATCACCGTGGCCCGCGGCACCGTGCACGCCTGATGGCGGAGAACGGCGCGGGCAAGTCGACCCTGATGAAGATCCTCTACGGCATGCGGAAGCCGGACGAGGGCACCATCGCCACAACGGCGCGAGCAGGTCGAGTTCAACACTCCCGGGACGCCATCGCGCGCGGCATCGGCATGGTCCACCAGCACTTCATGCTGGCCGACAACCTGACGGTGTGGGAGAACGTGGTCCTGGGCGGCGAGAAGCTGCAAGGGGTATAGGAGCCAAGGCCAAGGCGAAGATCCGCGAGATCTCCGACCCAGTACGGCCTGGGCGTGCGCCCGGACGCGCTGGTCGAGGACCTCGGCGTGGCGGCACCTGTCAGCGCGCGTCGAGATCCTCAAGGTGCTCTACCGGGCGCGGCAAGATCCTCATCCTGGACGAGCCCACCGCCGTCCTGGTGGCGCACGAGGTCGACGCGTTCTCTTGACAACCTCCGCGAGCTCAAGGCCGAGGGCGTCACCGTCATCTTCATCTCGCACAAGCTGCACGAGGTGCTCTCGGTGGCCGACGCGATCAGCGTGATCCCCGCCGCGGCACCACCGTCGGAGACGCCGACCCGCGCACCGTGACGGCCCGTCAGCTCGCCGAGCTGATGGTCGGCGCCGAAATGCCCTCCCGGAGAGCCGCGAGTCCACCGTCACCGACACGTGATGCTGGAGACCACGGGCCTGCGGATCGCCAAGCGCGACGCGAGGGCATCGAGCGCGTGGTGCTGGGACGACGTCTCGCTGCGCCATCCGCAAGGGCGAGGTGCTGGCATCGCCGGGCGTCGAGGGAACGGCCAGGCCGAGCTGGTCGAGGCGATCATGGGCATGCTGCCGCTGGACGGCGGAACCGTGACGCTGACGGGGCGCCGGACTCAGCCGGACCCTGACCCGGGCCCGCCGCAGAGGCGGCATCGGATACATCCTGGAGGACCGGCACAAGCACGGCCTGCTGCTGAGGCCCCGCTCTGGGAGAACCGGGATCCGTCGCGCACGTCACCGAGGCCCCCAACTCCAAGGGCGTGGCTGCTGGACCCGGCCGCCCGCCCGCAAGGGGAAACCAGCGGATCGTCGAGGAGTACGACGTCCGCAACCACGGCATCGAGTGTCACCGCGGCCTGCTCTCCGGCGGCAACAGCAGAAGCTGATCATCGGCCGCGAGATGAGCCACCACCCCAAGCTGCTGATCGCCGCCCACCCCACCCGCGGAGTGGACGTCGGCGCGCAGGCGCAGATCTGGGAGCAGATCCGCTCCGCCCAGCGCGTAGGGCCTCGCGGTGCTGCTGATCTCCGCCGGACCTGGACGAGCTGATCGGCCTCTTCCAACCACATTCCGCGGTGATCTACCGCGGCCCGTCTGGTCGCCGCGACGCCGACTCGGGCCCAACCGTCACCGCCGAGGACCTGGGCACCGCGATGACCGGTGCGGCCAGCGGGCCACATTCGAGTCGGACCCGGAGGCCGTCGACTGAGGGCCCAGGCGTTCGTCGCCGAGATCACCGAGGCCGCGCCGCCCAGGCCACAAGCACAGCCCGCGACGACGGCGCCACCGACGACGCCGCGCAGGCGGGGGAGTAAATCCCACATGACCAGTCCCAACCCGTGGCCGCGAAGGCCCGCGGCAAGCGGTTCGACGCCGAGAAGATCCTGCTCGGCCTGGCCGCCCCCGTGCTGGCATCCTGCGTCGATGCCTGATCTGCGTCGTCTGCTGGCGGTCTCCGGCAAGGAGCCGTTCAAGGTCCTTCCAGGTGATGTTCGACTACGGCACCGGCCTCCGACGCCAGGTGTGACGCTAACCGCGCCCCGGTGTACTACCTCGCCGGTGCCGCCGCCGCGTTCGGCTTCCGGATGAACCTCTTCAACACGGCGTTCGACGGCCAGTACAAGCTGGGCGTTGGCTGTTCGCCGCCTTCGTCGGCAGCCAGGTCGACCTGCCGTCCTTCCTGCAGTATTCCCGCTGCTGCTGGTGACCGCGATGCTGGTCGGCGGCATGTGGGCGAGCATCGTCCGGTGCTTTCTGTAAGGTTTACCGGGGGGCGTCAGCGCGGTCATCTCGGACCATCATGCTGAACGCCATCGCCACCGCGGTGGGTCGGTCTGCTGCCTGGTGCCGGGCGTCCCTTCGCGCCGAACAAGGGCAGCACCACCAAACTCGATCCAGAACGAGCCGATCTCGAAGTCCAGCCACTTCTTCACGATGGAGGGACCCGCCGGCGGAAACCCTCTGGGGTTCATCGTCGTGGGGATCGTGGTGGGCGTGTTGTTACAGTTCACCCTGACAGGGCACCGGTTCGGCTTCGGACCTGGCGCACGGGCGTTCGGGTCCGCCGCCACCGCCTCGGGCTGTGACCGTCAAGCGCATGATCCATCACACGATGGTGGTACTCTCGGTGCCATCGGCCGGACTCATCGGCCTGACCGAACTGATTGGTACCAGCCTCAATTACTAGCGGCGGCAGAAGCAGGGAACATCTCAGCCCTCTCCCCCTCGGACCCAGTACGGACCCTTCACCTACTCGGCACATCTTCGGCTCCGCCGGCCTACTGGCCTCTGCAAACTGTCCACGATCGTGCGTGACATCTCGGCCCGCATCGCTTGTCTTTCGCACTTCCCTCGACCGTCGACCCCGCGCACCCCAGCTGCCCTTCCAGTTGACTACCCGCAGGAGCATTCGTCAATGTCTCATGCCAAGCGGCACCAATCGTCATCATTTGGCCCGTCGCGGCGTTCCGCCTACGAGCTGGTGTGCCGCTAGGTTTCTGGCGGGTAAGGCGCTCCTAGCACGCCATGCAGAAGGTCGCGCCGAACGGCTTCGTTCCGCCCAAGGCCCCGCAGCTGCCAAGAAGGCCAGGCTCTCGCTGCACGTCCCCCCCCCATGAGCACAGCCACTCTGCCGACCCCCCCCCCCATTCCCTTCCTCCTCTCTTCCCCTCTCTCCCCTCCCCCCCTCCCCCTCCACCCCCTCAGGCACCGCAACGCTCCGCCGCGCCGCCGACAACCGCCCCCGCCCATGAAGCTCCCCACTAGCGGGACATCTTCTGTTGGCTTCCCGCGTTACGTGCCTGAATCTGCCATGTGATCAGCCGGTCGTCTCTCCTCGGCCGTCGCCCTGTCCTTGTCCCTCCCAGCGCGGCCTATGGCCCACCACGGCAACCCCACGGGCACTCGGAATCCCGACCTCCCTCGGCCGCAGGTCCACGCCCGCCGCTCGGCGCGCGAGTGCCGATTCGCGAGGGCGGGTTCCTCGGCGGTCTCTGGTCCGAGCGGGCCGGCGTGGTCAACATCGGCCTCGAAAGGTCATGATTGGTGGCGGGCACCTTCTGCGGGGCCTGGGCCGGTTTCACTCTGGTAAACCCGTGGGTCGGCCTGCTGCGAAGGCCATGGCGGGCGGCGCGCTCGGCGGTTCTGCTGCACGCGCTCGGTGACGGTGACCTCGGCGTCGGACCACAGCGTCTCCGGGCGTCGGCACTTTCAACCTGCTCCGATCCCCGGCATCTGCGGAGGTACGTCACCGGATCGACTACCGCGACTACGTAGGCATTCGGCGCGGGGCCCAACCCATCCCCGCCCGGCCGACCGTTGCCGGTAACATCACCGTCCCCGGCCTGTCCGATTGGCGGGACCAAGATCGAGGACGCACCAAATGGTCTGGTTCTCCGGCACGTGGGACCGGGCATCCTGGGCACTAGGAATGGTCACCCAACATGTCGGTGGTATGTGTGTGATCGCGCGGGTCTTCCTGGTGGGCCTTCGCTACTTCGTCCTCGGCGGGCACGGCTTCGGCCTGCGGCCTGCGCTCTGCGGTTGCGAACCCGGACGCCGCCGAGTCGTCTGGGGCGTCAACGTCTACAAGTACAAGTACCTGGCAGTCATCACCTCCGGTGGCCTTCCGCTGGAGCCTAGGGCCAGGTTGAGTACCTCTCGCTGGTCGCGGCCACATGTCTCAAGGACGCAGACCCAGGGCCGCGGTTCACTCGGGTTTCTAGGCCGCGATGATCTTCGTAAATGGATTCCCGGCGTTCTGGCCATGGGGGCGCGGGCCTGTGCGGCTTCACCGACCGCCCTAGCTCGTGGACCCCGGATCGGTGCAGTGCTGATCCTGGACGGTTCTCCATTCACCGTGGCCCCCCCCTTGATGGCGCTCTGGAAAGCTGTACCGGCCAGTCAGTTCAAGGGCGACGCGATTCACCTTCGTGGTGGCCCGGCGGTTACTGGCGATTCGGTTCGCCACCAACGACACGGTGCCGGCGCGCGGCTGATGTGGACACCCCGTTATCGTGATCAACCTGGTGGTCTGCGCGCATGGCCTCCCAGGCGACCTGCGTGATGCCGAAGGCCGACGGACAGATACCGCCGGGGCCAGGGGCAAGTGGACGGGACGGCCAGGAGATCGACTGGGCAGGCAACTGGCGGGCGCCGCCGGGAGCGATGGGGCACGAGACGCGCCCCCCCTTCCCCCCCCCTTACAGCAAGTCCGGTCGGCGCCTCGGCCCTGGTGGACCGACGGCCGGCAGGTGACCGGCTGCAACGTGAGAACGCACTAACGGGCTCTCGATGTGCGCCGAGTGCGGCATGTTCTCGGCGCTGCAGCTGAGCGGCGCCGCGGAGGCTGGTGGCCCCCAGCCACCTGCGTGGGACGGCAGGCCCCGGGGCAGTTGCTGAATGTGCCATGCGGGCGCTGCCGCAGACTGGGCTCTTCGAGCAGGCGGGGCCGAAACTTGCTCGCGAGCTTCCCTCCGGGGTACGGCCGTGAGTGAAGTCCTGCCGGACGCCTTCTGGGTCCGGAAACGGCTCTAGCTGGGATAGCTTGTTACGCGCGTAGAGTGTCGGGGGGGAGGTGCTTCCCCCGGAACACTCCTTCGATTTCCTGACCAAGATGCCACCTGGAGAAACCCTCATGGTACGCCATCTCCGTAATCCGGGACCAAGCGTGACCGGGGGGGGCGAGCTGACGACGCTACAGATCGACTGGTTGTGATCGACGCCCCCTCCTCCCTCTAAACCCGCGGGCGAGGTGTCGCCGAACCGAGATAGACCTGTCTCCGCGCTGGCCATGTCGATCCTGCTTGAACGGCATGAACCTCCGTGAGATTCAGCCGCTGGACCGACGCGATGATCGCTCCGGGTCCGGATGGACCTTCTCCGCCCTCATCCGCTGCCCACCTCCGACAAGCACTTCCACCTGCGTGGCGTCGGGCCGGGAACAAGATTCACCCTTCCGCTGGCCCCGCTGGGTCGCCGCTGCGGCGAAGCGTCACGCAGCTCTCGGGCCCGGACACTTCGACACACCGGCTGTACACTGGACCAAGATGGAGTCCATCCCCGGCTGGAGGGCGCGCTGATCTCAACGAGGACGATGATGAGCCGTGCTGCGGGCGAAGGAGGGGCGCCAGGCATCTGCGCCGGGCGGCGACGCATTGGCCCCTCGCCGACAAGAAGTCTCTTACGCCCTGCGCGGTACTGTGACCAGGCCCGTTCGAGGCCATAGCCGCTGATCGCCCTCCTTCCGATCATGGTCATACAAGAAGATCGCGAGGGCACCGGGCGCGCTGGTCCCATGGAAGTTCAGTAGGTCGGCTTTCACAGCGGCGAACTTCATGAAGAAAACCTAGAAGACGCGGCGAGCGGCCCGCAACTATGGTCGGCCTGGGCACCAACGCCGGAGGTTAAAACACCGTTCGCCCCTGGTATCACCGGGACATGGTCCACCCCGCTCGGCCTCAACGCGGGCAAAGGCGCTGGAGGTCAGGGAGTTCAGTCGAGGGTGATACGGGACGGGCGCGGCGGGCAACGCCGACACGTGGTCGAGCTGGACAGTTTTCGCGCGGGCCCGCGAGATGCTGCGCGCCGCGGGCGTTGCACGGGCAAGGGAACCCGGCCCGAGGCGTGCGCGACGGCTCCGCGACTGGACAATGGGCGCCGCATGATCACGGCCCAGGTGGCGGCGGACGTCGACGCCCCCCGCTTCGTCGTGTCGTACGCGAGGTAGCGCGCAGGCACGTCTTATCACCGCAGCAATCTCCTCGGGAGCCTTTCAAAGGCCATGGACGCCCTACGCCGTCGGCGTCTGCGCCCTGGCGCCACGGCGGCCGGCGGGCACGAAAGGAGGGACCCGCGTGGCAGGCCTGGCGCCGGCGTCGACGGCTGCACGCCAGCCCGGGGCAACAGGTCGACGGCGGTTCAGACCTGCTGGACCATCGCACACCGAAAAGCCCCGAGGATAGGGGGGGACTCAGAAATGCGGCCTCACCGTCGGGCGTCCACATTTCCCCCCGAAGGGCACCCACCTTAACAGCCCAACCCGATCGTCCATGGAACAGGGCATCGCCTGACCGTTGCACCGGAGGGGCCGGGCAACCGCCGTGGAGGGGGCTCAGCCATGAGGCCCTCAAGCGTCCGTCAGGAGTAGTGTGAGCAGGCCCGGGTGTCGATTTTGGTGCAAGGGGGACCACGGTGACGAGTAGTACACTCGTCGCCGAAGATCGAAACCGTTCCGCGTGAGGATAGCCGGGCTGCGAGTGCAAGATGCGTGTGAGTATCCCGGGGGTTCGACAGCAGGTAGTGCAGGCGCCCCCCAATTTCGAGGAGTAGTCGCGTGTGGACTTGCCTAGTAAGTCGTTTCGGGGTTGGAAGGAGGGGGAGGGTACGAACCTTCGACCACGCGCAAGGGACTTCGTGCGGAAGGAAGCGGGGCTGCCTCGCCCTCAGAGTGGCTCTCGGCGAAAAGACCATGCAGGTCGGACGGCGCAGGGGCCAATTTACGACATCCTCCAGGTCTGCACCGAGAATGCCACGAACAGGGGTGCGTGGCCGGGTGAGTTGGGCGTCGAGCTGCGA